>NZ_MKKH01000007.1 GCF_001942335.1 Cellulosimicrobium sp. CUA-896
CGTCGACGCCAGCGAGCCCTCGGCAAGCTCACCCCCGTCGAGTACGAGCTCGCCTTCACCGCCCAGAACGCCGCGCTTGCGGCATGATCACCACTAACCCCGTGTCAACGGATCCGGCAGCAGTCCCTGCCCGAGCACAAGTCAACTCCCGGCGCAAGGAGACCCGCAAGTGTCTCGTGCGCTCAGCAGGTCGTCCGTCCGTCCGGCCGTGTCGCACCACGCTGGCGTCCCGTCCCCGCCTCGAGCCCGCTCCCTCTGGCGTCGCGTCGCCGTAGCGACGACTCCGCGCGTTGCGCGACCTCTCAGATCACGTCGTTCGACCTACCTCCGAGATCGCCTCCGCTGGCCACACCCCGCCGGCGACCGATCCCCCCACTGCCCGCTCTGCTCCACCGGCCGCTCCGCTCCACCGGCCGCTCCCTTCCATCGGCCGCTCCCCTCCACGGGCCGTCCCGCCACAGACAGCACTCGAGGAGCACGGCACCACGTCACCGGCGCCGTCCCGACGGTGGCGCCGTCAATCCTCGGGATCAGTGCCGTCCCGCGCGTGCTGGCCCCACGCGACCACATCCATGCGGACCAATTGCCCACATCTGTTCACGCGGAGCCGGTGCTCTCCGGCCCGCCACTCTTGACATCCGTTGTGACCATGTCGGCGACATCGCCGAGCTCTCTGTCAGCCGTTCGCGTTCACCCGCTCGGGCTGCCTGTCGTGGTCGGACCGCTGGGTACCGCCATGGACGATCGCGTCGCAGCTCTGTTCGATGCCATCCTCATCGTTCGCACTGACCGTGGCGGTCTCGGTCCGTGCACGGCAGGTCACTGCGGATCGCTGTGCTCCCGTAGGAGTGTCGCCTTCGTCAGCACCGCAGCTCGCCACGGAAGTCCAGCGCCGGGCTGTCGACTGAATCGCCCCGGGTTCCATGGAGGCTCTCAACCGACGGAGGATGAGGGTCATGGCTGCACCGAGGAAGTACCCAGACGAGTTGCGTGAGCGCGCCGTCCGGCTCGTGTTGGACGCGAAGAGGGATCCTGTGAGTCGTCCCGCGGCGTGCCGGCGGATCGGTGAGCAGCTCGGGATCAACCCCGAGACGCTGCGCGGATGGGTCAACCAGGCCGAGACCGACGCGGGCGAGCGTCCCGGGACCACGACGAGCGACGCGCAGAGGCTGGCGGAACTGGAGCGTGAGAACCGGGAGCTTCGGCGTGCGAACGCGATCTTGCGCAGCGCGTCGGCTTTCTTCGCGGCGGAGCTCGACCGCCCGTCGCCCAGGTAGTGGCGTTCATCGACGCCCACCGTGCCGAGTTCGGGGTCGAGCCGATCTGTCGCCAGCTGCAGATCGCCCCGAGCACGTACTACGCCACCAAGGCCCGCTCGCCCTCGGCTCGTGCCGTCAGCGACGCGCAGCTGACCGAGGTGATCCGGGTCGAGCACGCCGCAAACTACGGCGTCTACGGCGCCCGGAAGATGTGGCGGCACCTGCACCGGCTCGGGCACCCGGTCGGACGCTGCACCGTCGAACGCCTGATGCGTGCGGCTGACCTGCGCGGCGTGGTTCGCGGGCGCACCAAGCGCACCACGATCCCTGGCAAGGACGGCATCCGCGCCGGGGACCTGGTGAACCGGGCGTTCCGCGCGGACGCGCCGAACCAGCTGTGGGTCGCGGACTTCACCTACGTGCGCACCTGGTCCGGGTTCGCCTACGTCGCGTTCGTCATCGACGTGTTCTCCCGGATGATCGTGGGCTGGAAGGCTGACACGAACATGCGCGCCGACTTGGTCACCGACACCCTCGAGATGGCCGCGTGGACCCGCGGGCGGACAGGCGTCACGGATCTGACCGGACTGATCCACCACAGCGACGCCGGGTCTCAGTACGTCTCGCTGGCGCTGACCGAGCGCCTCGCGGCCTTGGGGATGCGTGCGTCGATCGGGACCGTCGCCGACGCCTATGACAACGCCCTCGCGGAGTCCACGATCGGGCTGTTCAACACCGAACTCATCCGTCTCCGCGGTCCCTGGCGCACGCTGGACGACGTCGAGATCGCGACCCTGGAGTGGGTCGACTGGTTCAACAACCGACGCCTGCACACCGAGCTCGGCGACATCCCACCGGCCGAGCACGAGGCCACCTACTACCGTCAGATCACAACGTCGACGAAGCTGGAAACCAGAGAACCGAGCCTCCACTGAACCCGGGGCGGTTCAGACCGAGGAATGAACCACGCCCACGCCCCTTCAAGAGACGATGATGCTCGATCACGTTTCACGTGAAACAGCCCCGGCGTTTCACGTGAAACGGCATCGGCACAGACGCTCCCCGCCCTGCGCCGTAACAGCGGGCGCAACGCCGGACCGTCACGGACCGCATGCCGCGGATCCTGTGGTGGACACGATCCTGCGACGGACACCCTCGACCTCCGCCATGAGCGGCGCCGCGACCTCGGTGATGTCCAGTTCTGCGACGCCGGCAACCGCGCACGCCGTTCCATACCTGGGGCCCGCGACCAATGAACCGACTCGTTCCCGCCAGGGGAATCGGCTGCGGTGGCCGCTTCAGTTCTGTGTCAATGCGCTGAGGGCGACCGGGGCGCGTCGACGACTCATGTCAGAGCGGCGACTTCGCGCTCGTGGCGCCGACAGAATCTGTCGCCACCATGCCTTGCTCGCCGCTTCCCAATTCTCCCCGCAGGCCGGTCCCTGCGATGCCCAGCGCGCGCCGCCCCCGCGCCCGGACGTCCAGGGCCCAGTCGCACGTCTCAGTACGTCGCGCTTTCGTCGTCCGCCAGCGTCCGCGCTTCACGCTCGCGCGCACGCGTGGTTGGCTCCGACGGACACCTTGTGCCCGTCGCCCGCCCTGTCGAGCGCGTTCGCGGTGAACACAGCTCTGACGCCCGGATTCACGCGCACTGATCTGCACGCCCACCCCCGCGGCGACCCCCACCGCCGCGCTCACGCCCACGGCCGCGCTCGTGCCACGGCCCACGCCCACGCCCACGCCCACGCCCACGCCCACGCCCACGGCGAATCGTCACCACTCCGATCTATCCGCCATTCGCGCAAACTTCGTCTCCTGGCGGCATGCAGGGGGCGCCGCTGGCGGGACGGCGGCGTCGGTGGCCCTTGTCTGAACGGCGGCTGCGTCGCCACGGCGTGGCCGAGCGCGAGGACGGACTCGCGGCAAGCACACCTCGACAGCTGGGAATCGCGGCTGACGCGTCGCGCTGCGGCACGGATGCGCCGCGGAACGTCGCCATCGCGCATCAAGGGACCGACGACGACAGAAGGGCTCGGACGCCTTGGCCGTCCGAGCCCTCCTGCAAGTTCAGCCCGCGATGGGCGACCCCGGTACGCCGATCGTCACGCGCGCAGCAGCCCGGGATCGTCCGGCGCCATGAGGTCGAGGATCCGATTCAGGTCTTCCACCGACGCGAACTCGACGGTCAGACGGCCCTTGTTCTTGCCGAGATCCACCTTCACACGCGTCTCGAAGCGGTCCGACAGGCGAGTCGCGAGGCCGTCGAGTGCCTCGGACCGTTGACCCGCGCGGGGCGTCCGTGCCTGGCGCCGTTCCTCGTCGAGCCCGCCCATCGCGACGATCTCTTCTGTCGCTCGCACGGACAGCCCTTCGGCGACGATGCGCTGCGCGAGCCGCTCGATCTCCGCCCCGTCCGTCAGACCCAGCAGCGCTCGCGCGTGGCCGGCCGAGAGCACACCAGCCGCGACCCGCCGCTGGACGAGCGGCGGAAGGCGCAGCAAGCGCAGAGTATTCGAGATTTGGGGCCGGCTGCGCGAGATGCGTTCCGCCAGCTCCTCGTGCGTGCAACCGAAGTCGTCCAACAGCTGCCGATACGCTGCCGCCTCTTCGAGCGGGTTCAGCGCGCTCCGGTGCAAGTTCTCCAGCAGCGCGTCGCGCAGGAGGTCCCCGTCGTCCGTCTCGCGGATGATCGCGGGAATCGCTGCCAGCCCCGCCGCCTGCGTCGCGCGCCAGCGCCGCTCCCCCATGATGAGCTCGTACGATGCGTCGTCACCGCTGACGGGCCGGACGACCACGGGCTGCAGGACGCCGATCTCACGAATGGAGCCGACCAGCTCGTCCAGCTCTCCCTCGTCGAACACGGACCGCGGCTGGCGCGGGTTCGGACGGATCGCGGTGACCGGGATCTCGGCGAATCGCGCACCAGGAACCGGGACCAGGTCGTCCGCGGCCCCTCCTGCCCAGTCATCGACGCCGGATGCGCCCGACGCGGACATGTCGCGCTGTCCCGCACCCTTTCCCTGCTCGGAAGTGGCTGTTTCACGTGAAACACCCTCGTCATCAGGCTGCCGAGTCTCCGCCGCTGCGGGCACCGCGACAGCCGTCGACGACTCCTCCGATGCTCCGCCCTGGACATCCGCGGGCGCGGTCGAGGAGATCGACTCGAGCGTCGCGATGTCAGCCTCGGACAGTGCAGCGATCGCGTCGACATCCGCCGGCCCGCTGCCCGCCTCGAGCGTGACGACCGCCGTGCCGACGGGCATGATCTCGCCCGACGCCGTGCCCGACTCGGTTGCCGGCGACGTCTCGGTCGGCGCGTCCGTGTCCGTCCTCGGCGCGCTCGGGAAGAAGACGTCGACCGGCCGGGTGCCCTCCGAGCTCGTCGGAATCAAGGCACCCAGGCCACGCCCGAGGCCACGCCTCTTCTCGCTCATCGCTGTTCCTCCAGGTGGACGACCGATCCTCCGATGGATCCGGCCAACTCGTGATCCCTATGCGTGGCCGAATCCTCGCGGGCCGCTTCGGGCTCGTCGTCCGGCTGCTCGGGTGGCGACAGTACGGCGACGGGCGCCGTGCCGTAGGCACCCTGCTCGGTGAGCTCCCGTGCCGCTTCCAGGTACGCCAGCGCTCCGGTGGACCCACCGTCGTACGTCATGACCGTCTGGCCGTGGCTCGGCGCCTCGGAGATTCGCACCGAACGCGGAACGGTCGTGCGCAGCGTCTGCTCGGGAAAGTGCTCACGCACCTCAGCGGCGACCTGCTGCGCGAGATTGGTGCGGCCGTCGTACATCGTCAGCAGGATCGTCGAGACGTGCAGGCCGGGGTTGAGGTGAGCACGGATGAGCTCGATCGTCTTGAGGAGCTGGCTGAGACCCTCGAGCGCGTAGTACTCGCACTGGATCGGGATGAGCACCTCACGCCCGACCACGAAGGCATTGATCGTCAGCAGCCCCAGGCTCGGAGGGCAGTCGACGAGGACATAGTCGATCGGGGGTTGACCCTCCCGTACGCGCTCGTCGAGGTAGTCGTCGAGGGCGCGGCGCAGTCGCGTTTCACGTGAAACCATCGAGACGAGCTCGATCTCCGCACCTGACAGGTCGATCGTGGCCGGGACACACCAGAGGGTCGGGATCTCCGGGCACTGCTGGACGGCGCTGCTCAGAGGGTCGCCCTCGACCAGCACGTCGTACACCGACGGAGTGCCCGCGCGGTGCTCCACCCCGAGGGCGGTCGACGCGTTCCCCTGCGGGTCGTTGTCGATGACGAGCACGTTGAGGCCGGAGAGCGCGAGACCGGCGGCGAGGTTGACCGTCGTGGTGGTCTTGCCCACGCCACCCTTCTGGTTCGCGACCGTGATGATGCGCGTGGACTGCGGCCGGGAGAACCGGCGTCCCTGGAGGTCGATGCGGCGACGTGCGTCGATGGCGAGCTGCGCGGCGAGGGGCGTGGACTCGTCCGTCTCGGGAAGGCTCGCCATCAGCGCCGCCCGACGGTCGTCGTCAGTGTGGGAGCCGCTGGGACTCACCGTCATCCCTTCCCAGCGCGTGGCTTCCCCGCCACCCTCATGGGTACTTTCCGTCACGCGCTTCTCCCTCTCCGACTCCGCGACTCCACGAGTCATGCCACGATGCCCCGCTCGCTCGGGTACGGATACCGCGCGAGTCCGCGGCGTCCGCGATCAGCGTGCTCCAGTCTGCCGTACGATCCGCACGACCGTGGTGCTCTCCACACCGGGAACCGTCGATGCGTCGATAACTTCCGGCTGCGAACCCTTGAGGCGGCGGAGCACCTTGCGAGCCGGGTCGATCTCCTTGGACACGTTCCTGCCCTTGAGGACGATCATCTCCCCGCCCGGGCGCAGCAGCGGGAGCGAGATGCGCGCGAGCTTGTCCAGAGCCGCGACGGCACGCGATGTCACGATGTCGCACTCGAAGGCGTCGTGGTACTCCTCGGCGCGCCCACGCTTGATCTCCACGTTGGTCAGGCCCAGATCGGCCACGATCTCGGCGAGCCAGGCGCACCGTCGCTCCATCGGCTCGATCAGGTAGACCGTCGCCCGCGGCCGCATCGCCGCGACGACGACACCGGGCAGACCCGCACCCGAGCCGACATCGGCGATCAGACCGGACTCGGGCAGGAACGGGACCACCGCTGCCGAGTTGAGGATGTGCCGGTCCCAGATGCGGTCGAGCTCCCTGGGACCGATGAGGCCCCGGACCTCACCCTCGTCGCGCAGCCGGGCAGCGAAGCTCTCCACTGCTGGATACGCCTCACCGAAATAGGTACGCACGGCTTGTCGATCGAGCGACTCGCTGGTCGAGGCCGTGCTCTCGGTTCCCGAACTCATCGTGGGTCCTTCCTCAGGTCGAAGCCCGCCTATCGTGTCACGGCGCGAGAGCGCCCCACGTCACGCGCGCTGCTCGGGGTGAACACGCCGGACATGCGCGCGACCCGAGGCAGTCGGATCACCGATCGAGTGTTTCCGGCACGCATGACGACGCCCCGCGCCCCAGGTGACGTTTCACGTGGAACGCGGGGCGCAGGATCGTCGACCCCGTGACGCTGGATCAGTTGTCCGGGTGGATCACCACGTAGCGGTGCGGTTCGACGCCCTCCGAGTCGCTCCTCATGCCGGCCGCCGCGACGACGTCGTGCACGACCTTGCGCTCGAACGCGTTGAGCGGTTCGAGAGACACCGTCGCGCCCTCGGAACGAGCGCGGGCGATCGACTCCTCCGCCAGCGTGGTGAGCTCACGACGACGTCGAGCGCGAAAACCTGCGACGTCGAGCATGAGCCGGCTCCGCTCGCCCGTGCGTGCCTGCACGGCAAGACGCGTCAGCTCCTGCAGAGCCTCCAGGACCTCGCCGTCCTCCCCGACGAGCGCGTCGAGAGAGCTCTGCTCGTCAGCGACGATCTCGACCGCAGCACGGTCGTGCTCCACGTCGATGTCGATGTCGCCGTCGAGGTCGGCGATGTCGAGCAGCTCCTCGAGGTAGTCGGCGGCGATCTCGCCTTCCTCCTCGAGACGACCGGTGGACGTCCCGACGGACTCGGTCTCGTCAGGCAGGGGGATCTCGGTGGACGGCATTCATGTGCTCCTCACGGCGACGGGACGCGCAGACGCGACGGCTACGGCTTCTTCTTCGGCTTCTTCGACGTGCCGGAGGGCGGCGCGTCGGTCGGCTCGTCCTCCACCGGTGCGTCCTCGACGGGCTTGCTCTGCCGGTTCACCGCAGCACCCGGGGCGCTCCCCTCCTGGGGGCGCTGGCCGCGCTGGCGGTCCTTGCGCTTGGGCTGCTGACGCTGCCCCCGAGGCTGCTCGATCACCGGCGTCGTGGGCTCGTCGACGATCCCCTTGGCCGCCTTCTTCCGCGCCTGACGCTCCTTGAGCTGTCGTTCCGCCTCGGAGCCGGGGGCCGGCATGCGTCGGATGGTGTAGAACTGCTGGCCCATCGACCACAGGTTCGTCGTCGTCCAGTAGACCAGGACGCCGACGGGGAAGTTCACGCCGGACACCGCGAAGATGAACGGGAACAGGTACAGCATCATCTTCTGCGTCTGCGCCATCGGGCCCTCGAGCGCGGCCTTGGGCATGTTCTTCATCGTGAGCTGGCGCTGCGTGAAGAACGTCGTGGCGCTCATCGCGATGATGAGGACGGCGATGACGATCCGCGACTGGAGGTCGTCGGTGCGCAGGAAGATGTCCGAGAGCTGAGCGCCGAAGACGGTCGAGCTCTCGATGTCGCTCGCGACGGAGGCGTCGATCGGGCCGATCGGATCGCTGTCCCCCTGGGAGATCGGGACCAGTCCGTTCAGCACCCGGAACAGCGCGAAGAAGATCGGCGACTGGAGCAGGATCGGCAGGCACGACGCGAACGGGTTCGTCCCGTGCTTGCGGTAGAGGTCCATCGTCTCGCGGCTCATGGCCTCGCGGGACGCGGGATCGGTCTTCCCCTTGTACTTCTTCTGGATCGCCTGCATCTCCGGCTGCAGCAGCTGCATCCCGCGCGAAGCCTTGATCTGCTTGAAGAAGAGCGGGATGAGCAGGATGCGGATGATGATGACGAGGCCGACGATCGACAGGACCCATGCCGTCCCCGGACCGTCGGAGAACCCCAGCAACGTGAGGCCCTGGTGGCACAGATACATGATCCACGCCACGACCCACTCGATGGGGTAGAGGAACGCGAAGAAGTCCATCGGTGACTGCTCCCTAACCTTCTGCCAAAGCTCGCGATTCGCCCGTGACCGGGCTCAGGACTGGTGCGTGTGGGCGTCTCGTGCCGGCGGGACGTCGTCGACGCCGCCGAGGCTCCAGGGGTTGCACCGGAGCAGTCTCCAGAGCGCGAGGCCGGTCCCCCGCAGCGCACCGTGCCGCTGCACGGCCGTCAGGGCGTAGTGGGAGCAGGACGGGTAGTACTTGCACGTGGGCCCGGTCATCGGGGAGATGACCGCCTGGTAGGCGCGCAGCATGCCGATCAGCGTCAGCGCCGGGAGCCGGCGGATGACGTCAAGCGCCCGACGGGCGTGCCCGCCGACCACGTGAGGTGGCACGTCGGGGTGCGCGAGCGTGCGCGTCGACGACGGCGGTCGGTCGCGGACCGTCGTGCCGGCGGGAGAGTGCGTGCTCATGTGGAGCCGTCCCGACGCTGGTTCCACCGCACGACGGCGCGCTCCAGTCCGCGCTCGAGGTCGCGGCTCAGCTCGTCGTACGTCGCGTCGGCCGAGGCCGGGAGTGCGCGGACCACGACTCGCCCGTTGGCGGGGAGACTGCTCAGCCGGGGCGCGGTCGCCGCACGCAGCCGGCGCTTCACGAGGTTCCTGTGCACAGCGTTACCCACAGCCTTGGATACGACAAAGCCGACCTGTGGCACCCCGTCCCGCTGAGCATCGTCCTCAGCGAGATGGACCACCACGGTCGACCTGCCGGCGCGCGCGCCCCGGCGCACCGCCCGCTCGAAATCCACGGAACGGCGCAGTCGGTGCGCCGCGGGAAGCACGTGCGATCAGGCAGAGAGCTCGGTGCGGCCCTTGCGGCGGCGGGCAGCCAGGATGGCGCGGCCGGCGCGGGTGCGCATGCGCAGCCGGAAGCCGTGGGTCTTCGCACGGCGCCGGGTGTTCGGCTGGAAGGTCCGCTTGCTCACGAGGTACTCCAAGAACGTCGGGGAGGAACACCGTCTGTGTCCTCGACGATGCAGTGACAGGCTCCGGTGGACCCTGCCGGTGGTTCGGTACTGCTGCACAGGCGGTCTCCCGCCCGGCCGCCCGGGCATCGGCTCCACGGCGACCGTGGTGTCCGGCGCTCGTCTCGCACGCTGGTGCTCGCACGAGGACATCGTGGCGATGTCCCCCGTGTGGGCGCGCCAAGAGCGCCTGGAACGGCTGTCTGACGTTACGCTGCCCGGTCCTGCTCGGTCAAACCCGGCCCGGGCGCTCCTCGTGCCGGCGCGGCTCACCGCGCGACGGGTGGTGCGGATCACCTCTTCGTCCTTGACCGCAGGCCGAGTTCGCGCTAGCTGCGCACAGGCTGTGGACAACTATGTGGACGAGTCGATCCGTGGCACGATCGTGCGAGCACCGTCTCATCCCGAGACATCACGTCGAACCGTGCCGCACGCCGCGCCGACCTGCGCGCCGACCTGAGCGACCCACGGGGCGACGCACGCCCGCGACCCCGTGAGGACCCCACCCGTGCCGAACCCGGACGAGAACATCGGCGACGTCTGGGCACAGACGCTGAGCATCCTCGAGGCGAGCCCGGACATCACCCCGCGGCAGATCGCGTTCATCCGCCTCGCCAAGCCGCTCGCCATCCTCGACGACACGGTGTTCATCGCGGTCCCCCACGAGCAGACCCGCACGTACCTCGAGACGCGCGTCCGTGACGAGCTCGTCACCGCCATGTCCTCCTGCCTCGGCCGTGACGTGCGCTTCGGCATCACGGTCGACCCGGAGCTCAGCTCCGAGCCCGTCTCGGCGCCCGCCTCGCGACCCGCCGTCGAACGGCCCTACGTCGACCCGGACGACGACCTCCCGGACCTGCCGCCACCGCCACCGCCCCGGCCGCAGGCGGAGCCGAGCCGGCTGAACCCCAAGTACGTCTTCGAGACGTTCGTCATCGGATCGTCCAACCGGTTCGCCCACGCCGCGGCCGTCGCGGTCGCCGAGGCTCCGGCGAAGGCGTACAACCCGCTGTTCATCTACGGCGACTCCGGGCTCGGCAAGACGCACCTGCTGCACGCGATCGGCCACTACGCGCACAACCTCTACCCGAACGTGCGCGTGCGCTACGTGAACTCCGAGGAGTTCACGAACGACTTCATCAATTCCATCGGCGAGGGCAAGGCCGGTGCGTTCCAGCGCCGGTACCGCGACGTCGACGTGCTCCTCATCGACGACATCCAGTTCCTGCAGGGCAAGGAGCAGACGATGGAGGAGTTCTTCCACACGTTCAACGCCCTGCACAACGCGAACAAGCAGGTCGTCATCACGTCCGACCTGCCGCCGAAGCAGCTCAACGGCTTCGAGGACCGGCTGCGCTCCCGCTTCGAGTGGGGGCTCATCACGGACGTGCAGCCGCCGGACCTCGAGACCCGTATCGCCATCCTCCGCAAGAAGGCCAGCAGCGAACGGCTCAACGCGCCGGACGACGTGCTGTCGTACATCGGGTCGCGGATCTCGACCAACATCCGCGAGCTCGAGGGTGCGCTGATCCGCGTCACGGCGTTCGCCAACCTCAACCGCCAGCAGGTCGACCTGCCCCTCGCGGAGATCGTCCTCAAGGACCTCATCACCGACGAGGACTCGGCGGAGATCACGCCGGCGGCGATCATCGCGCAGACCGCCGCCTACTTCGGGCTCACCATCGAGGACCTCTGCGGCGGATCTCGCTCCCGCGTGCTCGTCACCGCGCGGCAGATCGCCATGTACCTGTGCCGCGAGCTCACGGACCTCTCGCTCCCGAAGATCGGCCAGCAGTTCGGCGGCCGGGACCACACGACGGTCATGCACGCGAACCGCAAGATCACCGAGCAGATGGCCGAGCGCCGCTCGACGTACAACCAGGTCACGGAGCTCACGAGCCGCATCAAGCAGCAGCACCGCGGCTGACGATCTCACCTCCCCGCAGGATGGCCGGCCCGGCACGCGTGCGTGCCGGGCTTCGTCGTGCGCCCGTCGAGCACCACGTCGTGCGCCCCGTCGCGCGCCTCCTGCTCCGGGCCGCACGTGCTCCGGCCGTGCCCGGCACGCGGCCGTTCACATCCTGTGCGCCGAGTTGTCCACAGCATCCACAGGGTCGTTGTGGGCAACCCGAACCGCAGCATGACGCCCCCGCGCGGCACCGCCACCGGCGACCGAACGCCTGCGAGCGAGGCGACACTCGTACTTGTCCACCACCCGTGTGTGGACGCTGACGCCATGGGACAACGGTGAGGTGACCGCATGTACACACCTGTGCACGTTGCTGTGGATAACTGTGGACGACGGGCGTTCTCGTGTGGACACGAGCCCTGCCGTCGGTGGACACCGTGTGGGGACGAGAGGGCTGCCCACAGGGCGTGCGACTTTCCCACATGCTCCCCACCACGCCGTCCACATCGAAAAACGAGCCCTGACCTGCGCCGACGTCCGATATCCCCGGAGTGCACAACACCGATGACGATGACGAAGGAGTTCTCTAGAGGGGAAATCCACACGCCTTCATCAGGCTCCGGCCGACCGAGCGGCATCCTGCCCTCAGGACGCGTGCCGGCCACGGGGACAGCCGGTTCCTCCGGACCTCCTCCTCGCGTAGGGTGCATGCACGACAGGACGCGCAGCGTGGCCGCTGCCTCGACCTCCGGAGTGCGTGCCCGGCTCGCACCCGTGCACTCCCCGCTCGCGCGGGTCGCGGCGCGGGTGAGACGGCACGACACGGGCAGGCACGAGCGGGCACGGACGTCCCGGACATGTGAAGATCGAGTCCGATCCTGGACGATGGGACGAGAGGGTGTGGGATGAAGTTCCGGGTTGAGCGTGATGTCCTGGCCGACGCGGTGACCTGGACGGCGCGGACCCTGCCGACGCGGCCCCCGGCCCCCGTCCTCGCCGGCGTCCGGCTCGAGGCGGACGCGTCGGGGACGATCGGTCTGTCGAGCTTCGACTACGAGGTCTCCGCGCGGTCCGAGATCCCTGCCGAGGTGAGCGACCCGGGCACGGTCCTCGTCTCCGGCCGCCTCCTGGCCGAGATCTCCCGAGCGCTGCCCGCGAAGCCGGTCGACGTCGCGCTCGAGGGGAACAAGGTCATCGTCACGTGCGGCGCGAGCCGGTTCACGCTGCTCACGATGCCGGTCGAGGAGTACCCCGCACTGCCGTCCATGCCGGAGCTCACGGGCACCGTGTCCGGCGACGAGCTCACGCACGCGGTCGCCCAGGTGACCGTCGCCGCGAGCCGGGACGACACCCTCCCCCTCCTGACGGGCGTGCGCGTCGAGATCGAGGGCGAGCGCATCACGCTCCTCGCGACCGACCGGTACCGCCTCGCCCTGCGCGAGCTCACCTGGACGCCCGTCACGCCCAGCTACTCCGCCGTCGCGCTCGTGCGCGCGCGCACGCTCAACGACGTGGCGAAGTCCCTGGGCGGCTCGGGCCTCGTCAACGTGGGCCTCAGCACCGGCTCCGGCGTCGACCTCATCGGGTTCGAGGCGGGCGGCCGCCACACCACGTCCCAGCTCGTCGACGGCGACTACCCCGCCGTCCGCCGGCTCTTCCCGGACGAGACGCCGATCCACGCCGTCGTACCCACCGCCGCGCTCATCGACGCCGCCAAGCGCGTCTCGCTCGTGGCGGAGCGCAACACGCCGATCCGGCTGTCGTTCAGCGACGGGCAGGTCGTCCTCGACGCCGGCCAGGGCGACGACGCGCAGGCGTCCGAGGCCCTCGAGGCGGTCCTGGTCGGCGAGGAGATCTCGGTCGCCTTCAACCCCCAGTTCCTCCTCGACGGGCTCGGGGCCCTCGGCACCGACTTCGTCCGGCTGAGCTTCACGCACCCGAACAAGCCCGTCGAGTTCACGGGTCAGGAGTCCCTGGACGGCGAGGACTCGTCCACCTACCGCTACCTGCTCGTCCCGATCCGCTTCGCCGGCTGACCGGGTCACCGGCGCCGGCGCACCCGCGAGGACCGCACCGCCGTCGGACCGCCCCTGGCACCGTCCCGGACACCACGGCACCGCACTCTCGCACCCGGAGGACGTCTCATGGTCACCCGCATCGGACTCGTCGGTCTCGGCAAGATGGGCAACAACATGCGCGAGCGCATCCGCGCCGCGGGCATCGAGGTCACGGGGTACGACCCGCGTCCCGAGGTGTCGGACGTCGCGTCCCTCGCCGACCTCGTCGCCGCGCTGCCCGAGGACGAGCCGCGGATCGTGTGGGTGATGGTCCCCGCGGGCGAGCCGACCCGCGGCGTCGTCACCGAGCTCGGCGGGCTCCTCGGCGAGGGCGACGTCGTCATCGAGGGCGGCAACTCCCACTACCAGGAGGACCAGGCGCGCGCCACCGAGCTCGCGGAGAAGGGCGTCGGCTACCTCGACTGCGGTGTCTCGGGCGGCGTGTGGGGGCTGGACAACGGGTACGGGCTCATGGTCGGCGGCGCGAGGGAGCTCGTCGAGGCCGCCATGCCGGTCTTCGACGCGCTGCGGCCCGAGGGCCCGCGCGAGGAGGCTTCGTGCACGCGGGCGAGGTCGGCGCGGGGCACTTCGCCAAGATGGTCCACAACGGCATCGAGTACGGGCTCATGCAGGCCTACGCCGAGGGGTACGAGCTGCTCGCCGCGAAGGACGTCGTCACGGACGTGCACGGCACCATGAAGGCGTGGACGCGCGGCACCGTCGTGCGCTCGTGGCTGCTCGACCTCTTCGTGCGCGCGCTCGAGGAGGACCCGCGCCTCGCGCAGATCGACGACTGGGTCGACGACTCGGGCGAGGGCCGGTGGACCGTCGACGAGGCGATCGACAACGCCGTCCCGCTGCCGGTCATCTCCGCGGCGCTCTTCGCCCGCTTCGCCTCCCGTCAGGAGCAGTCCCCGGCGATGAAGGCGGTCGCGGCGCTGCGCCAGCAGTTCGGTGGCCACGCGGTCAAGGCAGCCGGCCCGACGTCGCCCGGCGCCGGTCCGCTCGAGCCGCCCGCCTGACCGCCGACCCACCCACGGACCTGTCCCCGACGCACCACCGGGCACCCATGTACGTCTCCCACCTGTCCCTCGTCGACTTCCGCTCGTACGAGACGGTCGACGTCGAGCTCGTGCCGGGCGTCAACGCGCTCGTGGGCCCGAACGGGCAGGGCAAGACGAACCTCGTCGAGGCCGTCGGATACGTCGCGACGCTCTCGAGCCACCGGGTCGCGGGCGACGTCGCGCTGGTCCGGGCCGGCGCGCCCCGCGCCGTCGTGCGCACGCGCGTCGTCCGCGGGGACCGGGCCAGCACAGTGGAGCTCGAGCTCAACCCCGGCAAGGCGAACCGGGCACGCATCAACCGCTCCCCCGCGTCGAGGCCGCGCGACGTCCTCGGGATCGTGCGCACCGTCCTGTTCGCCCCCGAGGACCTCGCCCTCGTCAAGGGTGACCCCGACGGACGCAGGCGCTTCCTCGACCAGCTCGCCGTCCTCCTCGTGCCCCGGGTCGCCGCGCTCGTCGCGGACTACGACCGGGTGCTCAAGCAGCGTGGTGCGCTGCTCAAGTCGGCCTCCGCGCTGCGCGGCCGGGGCCGTGGGCGCGCACGCAGCGCCGCCCCGCCTCCTGCGGCCGACGACGCCCCGGGCGCCGGGGAGGACGGCGGCACGGAGGCCGCGCTCGCCACGCTGGACGTGTGGGACGCGCGCCTGGCCGCCCTCGGCGCCGAGATCACCGCGCTGCGTCTCCAGCTCGTCGCGGCCCTCACCCCCTACGTGGCGCACGCCTACGAGCAGGTCAGCTCGGGCCAGGGCGACGCCCGCGTCGCGTACCGGTCGTCCGTCGACGAGGCGCTCGGCGAGGACGCCGCGGCCGAGGAGGCCAGCGGTGACGAGGCCTCGGACGGTCCGGCGGCGCCCGGCATCCCGGACGTGGCGACGCTCGAGAAGCGCATGCTCGGCGCGCTGCGGGCTGTCCGTGCGAAGGAGGTCGAGCGCGCCGTCACCCTCGTCGGGCCCCACCGGGACGACCTGGTGCTCACGCTCGGCGGGCTGCCCGCGAAGGGCTACGCGAGCCACGGGGAGTCGTGGTCCTTCGCGCTCGCGCTGCGCCTCGCGTCGTACCGGCTCCTCAAGGACGGGGCCCCCGCGGGCCTCGAGTCGCTGCTGTGGGCGGACCAGTGGGGCCGGACGGCGAGCCGATCCTCGTGCTCGACGACGTCTTCGCCGAGCTCGACGCGCGCCGCCGCGACCGTCTCGCGGAGCTCGTCGCGGACGCCGGCCAGGTCATCATCACCGCTGCCGTGGCCGAGGACGTCCCGGCACTGCTCGACGGCGCCCGGTTCGCGGTGCAGGGCGGGTCGTGACCCGTGCCGACTGACGACGGGGACGTCGACCCGACGACGAGGACGCCGGCCGAGGACCGCGCCGCCCCGGGCGCGACGCGGGGCCGCACGAGGACGGGGCTCGCCGGGACGACGAGCCGCGCTCGACGGGGCTGCCCGTCGGGGACGTCGTCGAGCTGACCCCGCCCGCCGAGGTCGCGCGGCAGGCGCTGAACCGTGCGAAGGCGGCGGCGCGCGCCAAGGGACTGCGTCCCGGCCAGGAGCCCCGCCGGCGTGTGCTGGCGGACCCGCCGGCGTCCGGGGCGCGCCCGGGAGGCCGGGACCCGCAGCTGCTGGGGGACGTGCTCGCCCACCTGCTGCGTGAACGGGACTGGGTGGCCGACGTCTCGGTCGGCGGCGTCGTCGGCCGCTGGCGCGAGGTCGTCGGCGACCAGGTCGCGGACCACTGCGAGCCCGAGACGTTCGAGGACAAGGTCCTCGTCGTGCGCGCCGACTCGACCGCGTGGGCCACGCAGGTGCAGCTGCTCGCGCCCCGGCTCCTGGAGCGGCTCGCGCAGGAGGTCGGCGAGGGCGTCGTCGAGACCGTGACGGTGCTCGGTCCTGCCGGGCCCAGCTTCCGCCGCGGCAAGCGGGCGGTGCGTGGCCGTGGGCCGCGCGACACCTGGGGCTGAGGCCGGGACGCACCGCGCGCACGGCTGACCGGGACCGGCGCGAGGACGAGGGGCCCGTCACGGACGTCCGTGACGGGCCCCTCTGTCCCGGGTGTCGGCGTCGACGTCCCGGGGACGTCGTCAGGCCTGGACGCGTCGGCGCAGCCAGAGGACGAGCGCGCCGCCGCCCACGAGCAGGACGGCGAACGCCGCCGCACCGGCGACGGTCGCACCGGTCGAGGCGAGCTGCGAGCCCTCGTCGTCGCTCACCAGCGTGACGTCCTCCGCGGCGATCGGCTCGACCGGCGGGTTGGCGCACTCGCTCGACGCCGGCGGGTAGTCCACGACGGTCGAGTACGACGGGTTCACCTCGAACCGCACCTGCACGCCCTCACGCGTCCACGCGTAGTTCCCCTCGGTCTGCGTGTAGGAGCCGTCCTCGTTGCGCACGTAGCCCGGCCACTGCTTCGGCTCGCTCGCCGACGCGCCGGGCCACAGCACGCGACCGCCGAGCGGCTGGTCCGTCACCACGTGGTCCTCGCCGCCGCGCGGGTGGAGGAACGTGATCGTCAGCGGGGTGTCGCCGTCGGCCTCGACGCCCTCGGGCAGGGTGACCTCGTAGCCCAGGTACGGGACGTCGGCCTCGCACACGGCCGCGATCTCGCCGGGCACCAGCGCGCAGTCCTCGGCGGCGGGCAGGACCGCCTCGGCCGGGAGGACGGCGCGGCTGCCGTCCTCCTCGACGACGTAGCCGTCCGGCACGTCGGCGAGCGTGACGCCGTCCGCGGCCTCGGCGACGACGCCCTCCTCGGTCGCGGTGTAGCGGATCAGCGTGGTGTCCTCGGGCAGCACGACGTCCTGGATCCCGGCGCCGCAGACCGCCGCGGCGGCGGGCGCCACCGGCGCGGCCTCGACCACCGGCGCGGGCGGCGCGGCGATCGGGCGCCCGGGCGCGAACCCGGGCCCGCAGGTGCCCGCGGGGAGCAGCTCCGAGAGGTCCTGGTGGTCCCAGGCGACGAGGCTGCCGGCGGGGAAGTCGCCGGTGTGGTTGCCGTCCGCCGAGTACTCGATGTCGGTCGGGAGGTCGTACTCGCGGGAGGGGAGCCGGATGAGGTCCTGCTGCACGCCCCACGCGGTGCACAGGGCCTCGTCCGTCACGTCCTCGCCGACGACGTCGCGGACGGCGTCGAGATCGAGCGGCTCGACCGTCCAGGTCAGCGCCCACGGGTCCGCCGGGACCGCGGTGTCGTGGCCCGTGACGAGCTCCTGCGGGCCGGAGTTCTCCCAGGCGGCGGCCTTCTCGGCGTCGAGCTTCGGGTAGACGTACACGCCCACCTGCCCGAGGTCCTCGCCGCTCGGGCACGCGGTGGTGGTGCCCTCGTCGCTCCAGTCCCACCGGGGGTCGTCCGCCGCCTCGACCTCGACCTCCCACTCGTGGTCGGTCGTCGGGTCGAGGTCCACGGACGTCCGGAAGTCGCGGCCGAACCGCTCCTTCTCCACGACCTCGCCGTCGACCGTGACGGTGACCTCGTTGGCCCTGCCCCGCTCCGCGTAGGCCCAGAGCGCGACGTCCACCGAGGAGCAGTCGGCGTCGACGACGGGGGTGTGCGCGGAAGCCGGCGCGGCGGTCGCGACCAGTGCGGCGCCCAGTGCGAGCGCTGTGGTCGCGGCGCCCGCGAGAAGTCTCTTCACGGGGGAGGTGTCCCTTCGAGGCATGGGCCGGCCGCTGCCCCCTGACAGCCGGCTGAAAAGTGATTGACCGGGCCATCCAACCATCATCGTCGCGAAATTCCGATACCCGGCCAAGGTATATCCGGAGCGCCGAAAGCGGACTTATATCGCATCAGCACGCCGTGGACAACCCTGTGGACAACGGTGTGGAGAAGTCCGCGCAACTCCTCGGCGCGCGGACGACCGGCCGTCCTCAGGGACGCGCAGATCCGCGGTTCCGGGCTCTCGGCAGGTAGACTGGGACGGTCATTCCGGGTCGTGCCACCGCCCTTCCCGCAGCTCTCGCGCCCCGCGCGACCGGCCACCGGCCGGCCACGCTCCTCGGGTTCCCGGGAGACCTGCGTCCTCGACGGTGCAGGCCCGGAACCTATGAGCCGTCGACGACCGTCCTGCGCGGGAGGAACGGCCGGATCCGGGGCGGAACCCGGCCGGATCCGGGCCCGCGCCTGCAGCGGCAGCCGTCGGGTGCACGACGACGAGGAGCAGTCCTGCCCGTGGCAGACCACATCGACACCGCCCAGTCCCCCATCGCGGCCGCGGCCGACGGCACACCCCCTGCGGGCGGTGGCTACGACGCCAGCAACATCACCGTCCTCGAGGGGCTCGAGGCGGTCCGCAAGCGTCCGGGCATGTACATCGGATCGACGGGCGAGCGAGGGCTCCACCACCTTGTGTACGAGGTTGTGGACAACTCGGTGGACGAGGCGCTCGCCGGCCACGCCGACACCATCGACGTGACACTCCTCGCCGACGGCGGTGTACGAGTCGTCGACAACGGTCGCGGCATCCCCGTGGCGATGCACCCGACGGAGGGCAAGCCGACCGTCGAGGTCGTCATGACGATCCTCCACGCGGGCGGGAAGTTCGGCGGCGGCGGCTACGCCGTGTCCGGCGCCTCCACGGCGTGGGCATCTCCGTCGTCAACGCGCTGTCGACGCGCGTCGTCACCGAGGTGCGGCGTGACGGCTACGCGTGGCGGCAGGAGTTCGCCGACGGCGGCAAGCCCGTCGGCGGGCTCGAGCGGGGCGACGCGACGTCCGAGACGGGGACGTCGCAGACGTTCTGGGCCGACCCGGCGATCTTCGAGACGACCGACTTCGACTTCGAGACGCTCCGCGCGCGCTTCCAGCAGATGGCCTTCCTCAACAAGGGCCTGAGGATCACCCTGACGGACGAGCGCCCCGCCCACCTCGACACGGGCGACGAGGTCACGGGCGGGGACGGCGCCACCGCCGCCACGGCCGACGACGTCGCGGAGGTCCCCGACGGCACGGACGACGACGCGGCGGCGACCGCACCGAAGGCGCGCACCGTGACGTACAAGTACGACGGTGGTCTCGTCGACTACGTCAAGCACCTCAACTCGGCGAAGAAGGTCGAGCTGGTCCACCCGGACGTCATCGACTTCGAGTCGGAGGACACCGAGCGCAAGATCTCCGTCGAGATCGCGCTGCAGTGGACGAGCGCGTACTCCGAGTCGGTGCACACCTACGCCAACACCATCTCCACCACCGAGGGCGGCACGCACGAGGAGGGCTTCCGCGCGGCCATGACGTCCCTCGTCAACCGCTACGCCC
Organism: Cellulosimicrobium sp. CUA-896; assembly: GCF_001942335.1. Taxonomy (GTDB): domain Bacteria; phylum Actinomycetota; class Actinomycetes; order Actinomycetales; family Cellulomonadaceae; genus Cellulosimicrobium. The sequence goes on from NZ_MKKH01000007.1 coordinate 19,711, forward strand.
GCGACAAGGGCATCCTCAAGGAGAAGGACGACAACCTCACGGGCGACGACATCCGCGAGGGCTCACCGCCGTCGTCTCCGTCAAGCTCGGCGAGCCGCAGTTCGAGGGCCAGACCAAGACGAAGCTCGGCAACACCGAGGCCAAGACCTTCGTCCAGCGCGTGGTCAACGAGCGCCTCGTCGACTGGTTCGACTCGCACCCCACGGAGGGCCGCGACGTCATCCGCAAGGCGATCCAGGCGTCGCAGGCCCGCATCGCCGCCCGCAAGGCCCGCGAGGCCACGCGGCGCAAGGGGCTGCTCGAGTCCGGCGGCATGCCCGGCAAGCTCAAGGACTGCCAGTCCAACCGTCCCGACGAGTGCGAGATCTTCATCGTCGAGGGCGACTCGGCGGGCGGTTCCGCGGTGCGCGGGCGCAACCCGCACACCCAGGCGATCCTGCCGCTGCGCGGCAAGATCCTCAACGTCGAGCGCGCACGCCTCGACCGCGCCCTGTCGAACGCCGAGGTCCAGGCGATCATCACCGCGTTCGGCACCGGCATCGGCGAGGACTTCGAGCTCGCCAAGCTCCGGTACCACAAGATCGTGCTCATGGCCGACGCGACGTCGACGGCCAGCACATCTCGACGCTCCTGCTCACGCTCCTGTTCCGCTACATGCGGCCGCTCATCGAGAACGGGCACGTGTACCTCGCGCAGCCGCCGCTCTACCGCCTCAAGTGGTCCAACGCGCCGCACGACTACGTCTACTCCGACCGGGAGCGCGACGCCTTCCTCGCGGCGGGCCAGGCGGCGGGCAAGCGGATCCCCAAGGACAACGGCATCCAGCGCTACAAGGGCCTCGGCGAGATGGACTACTCCGAGCTCTGGGACACGACGATGGACCCCGAGCACCGCACGCTCAACCAGGTGACGCTCGACGACGCCGCCGCCGCGGACGAGATCTTCTCCGTCCTCATGGGCGAGGACGTCGAGTCGCGCCGCAGCTTCATCCAGCGCAACGCCAAGGACGTGCGGTTCCTTGACATCTGACCCGCGCGCCCTCCGGCGCGCCCCGGGCGTCGGTGGTGGGACGCCGGGACGGGGCGCTCCGGGGCGGCCGTGCCGGGTCTACCATCCGCGCCGCTCGTCCCTCGCGGCGCTCCCGCCAGACCCGCCACGACCCGGCACGGCCGCCCCTCCGACCCCGTCCTGGCGCGGCTGCGCCCGACCTGACGGCGCGGCCAGCCCGAGCACCGACGGCGCACCGAACGCGGTGGCGACCACGAGCAGCGAGCACGAGACGAACGAACGAGGTAGACCGTGACCGACGAGCAGAACCCCGAGACGGAGCCCGACGTGCCGGGCGACGGCGCGAGCGACGAGATCGTGCACGCCGACGGGACGGCCGTCGCGGTGCACCACGGGCGCATCGAGCAGGTCGACCTGCAGCTGGAGATGCAGCGGTCGTACCTCGACTACGCGATGAGCGTCATCGTCGGTCGTGCGCTGCCCGACGTGCGCGACGGCCTCAAGCCCGTGCACCGCCGCGTGCTGTACGCGATGTACGACGGCGGGTACCGGCCGGACCGCGCGTACTCCAAGTGCTCGCGCGTCGTCGGCGACGTCATGGGCAAGTTCCACCCGCACGGCGACAGCGCGATCTACGACGCGCTCGTGCGCCTCGTGCAGGACTGGTCGATGCGCTACCCGCTCGTCGCGGGGCAGGGCAACTTCGGCTCCCCGGGCGACGACCCGGCCGCGGCACCGCGGTACACCGAGTGCCGGATGGCCCCGCTGGCCATGGAGATGGTCCGGGACATCGACAAGGACACGGTCGACTTCCAGGACAACTACGACGGCCGGACGCAGGAGCCCGCCGTGCTGCCGGCGCGGTTCCCGAACCTGCTGGTCAACGGCTCGGCGGGCATCGCCGTCGGCATGGCGACGAACATCCCGCCGCACAACCTGCGCGAGGTCGCCTCGGGCGTGCAGTGGCACCTCGAGCACCCGGACGCGTCGCGCGAGGAGCTGCTCGCGGCGCTCCTGCAGCGCGTCAAGGGCCCCGACTTCCCGACGGGCGCGACGATCCTCGGCCACAAGGGGATCGAGGAGGCGTACCGGACGGGACGCGGGTCGATCACGATGCGCGCCGTCGTCAACGTCGAGGAGATCCAGGGCCGGATCTGCCTCGTCGTCACCGAGCTGCCCTACCAGGTCAACCCCGACCGCCTCGCGGCGAAGATCGCCGACCTGGTCAAGGAAGGGCGCATCCAGGGCATCGCCGACATCCGCGACGAGACGTCGGGCCGCACGGGCCAGCGCCTCGTCGTCGTGCTCAAGCGCGACGCGGTCGCGAAGGTCGTGCTGAACAACCTGTACAAGCACACCCCGCTGCAGGACTCCTTCGGCGCCAACATGCTGGCGCTCGTGGACGGCGTGCCGCGCACGCTGTCCCTCGACGCGTTCGTCCGGCACTGGACGACGCACCAGCTCGACGTGATCCAGCGCCGCACGCGCTACCTGCTGTCCGAGGCCGAGCGCAGCATCCACATCCTGCGCGGGTACCTCAAGGCGCTCGACGCGCTGGACGAGGTCATCGCGCTGATCCGTCGCTCGCCCGACGTGGAGGTCGCCCGCTCCGGCCTCATGGAGCTCCTCGGGGTGGACGAGGTCCAGGCGACCGCGATCCTCAACCTGCAGCTGCGTCGCCTGGCCGCCCTGGAGCGGCAGCGGATCATCGACGAGCACGACGAGCTCGAGCGCCGGATCGTCGACTACCGCGACATCCTCGCGAAGCCGGAGCGCCAGCGCCGGATCGTCGGCGACGAGCTGCGCGAGGTCGTGGACCGCTACGGGGACGAGCGCCGGACGACGATCCTGCCGTTCGACGGCGAGGTCTCCGTCGAGGACCTCATCGCCGAGGAGGAGATGGTCGTCACCATCACGCGCGGCGGGTACGCCAAGCGCACGCGCAGCGACAGCTACCGGGCCCAGAAGCGCGGCGGCAAGGGCGTGCGCGGGGCGCAGCTGCGCGAGGACGACATCGTCGACCACTTCTTCGTCACGACGACGCACCACTGGCTGCTGTTCTTCACCAACCTCGGGCGCGTGTACCGCGCGAAGGCGTACGAGCTGCCCGAGGGCGGCCGGGACGCCAAGGGTCAGCACGTGGCGAACCTGCTGGCGTTCCAGCCGGGCGAGAAGATCGCGCAGGTGCTCGACCTGCGCGACTACGACGCCGCGGACTACCTGGTGCTCGCCACGCGCCGCGGGCTCGTGAAGAAGACGCGCCTGACGGAGTACGACTCCCCCCGCTCGGGCGGCCTCATCGCGATCAACCTGCGCGAGGACGAGCACGGCATCCCGGACGAGCTGGTCTCGGCGCGCCTCGTCGACGGTGACGACGACCTCATCCTCGTCTCGCGCAAGGGGCAGTCGATCCGGTTCCAGGCGAACGACGAGTCGATCCGTCCGCTGGGCCGCGCGACGTCGGGCGTGACGGGCATGAAGTTCCGGGAGGACGACGAGCTGCTCGCGGCCGACGTCGTCCGCCCCGGTGCCGACCTGTTCGTCGTCACCGAGGGAGGGTTCGCGAAGCGCACGCGCGTGGACGAGTACCGCGTCCAGGGACGTGGTGGCCTCGGCATCAAGGTCGCGAACCTCGTGGAGGCGCGTGGAGATCTCGTGGGGGCTCTGGTGACGGAGGCCGACGACGAGGTTCTCGTCATCATGGAGCGGGGCAAGATCGTCCGGTCCGCCGTCGGCGAGGTGAACCTCACGGGTCGCAACACCCAGGGGGTGACGTTCGCGAAGCCGGACAAGGGGGACCGCATCATCGCGGTCGCCCGGAACGTCGAACGTCGTCTCGCTGAGGATCGGGATACCGTGGGCGACGAGAGCACGCCGAGCACTGCCCCGGACTCCGACCAGAGCGCCACGGCCGAGGAGGCCGGTGGGACCGAGACGACCCCCGGAACCACCGAGGAAACCAGATGAGCAGCGAGAAGAACGCACCGCCGAGCGTGACGCCGGAGTCCGCCGTGCCGCGCCCCGACACGAGCACGCGGACGGCGTCCCGCCCCGCGCGCGACGGGTCGGCCGGCGGGTCGGGCAACGGGCGCAGCCAGGGTGCGGCGACCGCTCCCCCGCCGCCCCCGCCGCCGCCCGTGGTCGAGCAGGACCAGGCGTTGTCCGCCGGGGCGGACGCCTCGACGTCGGACCCGGACGACCGCATGGAGACGGCGTCGGGCGAGAGCCGTGTGTCGGTGGCCCGGGCCGGTGCGGTCAAGGCCGCCGCGGCCGCGCTCGCCGCGGCGCGCTCGGCGGCGAAGAAGGTCTCGGCGTCCGCGCCGCAGGAGCGCGCGGAGCACGACCTCGACCACCGGACGGAGACGGGAATGGCCACGACGGCGGAGACCGAGGCCGGGCCCGCGCCCGACACCTCCTCGATGCACTACTCGGCGGCCGGTGTGACCGGTACGGCGAGCGCGCTGACCGGCTCGACGCCGGCGGTGTCGACGGCCACGGGGGCGACCCCGGTCGTCCGTGGGGACGGGCCGCGACGCGTGCGGCTGTCGGTCTCGCGCATCGACCCGTGGTCGGCGATGAAGCTGGGCTTCCTCCTCGCGGTCGCGATCGGCATCATGACGGTCGTCGCCACGGCCGTGGTCTGGTACGTGCTCGACGGGATGATGGTCTTCGACAAGGTCCAGGACTTCGTCACGCAGATCGCCGGCGAGGAGAGCGACGTCGACATCAAGCAGTTCGTCGAGTTCGGGCGCGTCGTGTCGCTCGCGACGCTGCTCGGTGTCGTGAACGTCGTGATCATCACCGCGCTGTCGACGATCATGGCGTTCCTGTACAACATCGTCGCCGCCCTCGTGGGCGGTGTGCACCTCACGCTGACCGACGACTGACGCACGGTGGCCGTCCGCGCCGTCGGGCAGTGGCGGGACCCGCTCCGGTTTGGGCGAGCGGGCCCGCGTGGGGTAACCTCAAGCGCTGCCTGCGTGCGGCACGACTCCCTCCGCGGCCCTCGTGGCCAGGCAGGGAACGGCTACGCAGAGCGCGGACGGGCCTATAGCTCAGACGGTTAGAGCGCTTCCCTGATAAGGAAGAGGTCAGAGGTTCAAGTCCTCTTAGGCCCACTGTCGAACCCACCGAGGGGGAACGTGATGAAGAAGCTCGTGGTCCTGATCCTCGCCGCCGGCGCCGGATACCTCGTGTGGCGCAAGTACTCCGAGGACTCGGCCGAGCGCGACCTGTGGGCCGAGGTCACCGACACCTTCGAGTGAGCCGCACGGCTCGCACCTCCGGCTCCCGGCCGGAGCTCCAGGGGCCATGGCGCAATTGGTAGCGCACCTGCTTTGCAAGCAGGGGGTTGGGGGTTCGAGTCCCCCTGGCTCCACGTCCTGGACCAGCACGACGCCCCGCACCGAACGGTGCGGGGCCGTCGTCGTCCGCCGGGCCGGCCGGACGCGCCGGCCGGCCCGGACCGTCACGCGCCGGGCTTGGTCTCGCCCGAGCCCTCGGTACCCGTCTCCGACGGCTCGCCGGCGGCACCCGACTCCTCGGCGCGCTTCGCCGCGTCGTCGGCGGACCCGCTGGTCGACGTCTCGGTGGCGTCCTGCGGCACGGCCGAGGCCTGCCCCGCGGCGTTCTTCGCGGAGCCGCCGCTGCGGGAGCGGGTGGTGGCCTTCTTCGCCGTGCCGCGGGCGTCGGACACGGCCTCGTTCACGCGGCCGGAGACGTCGTCGCGCACACCGGCGGCCCGCTCGGCGAGCTTGTCGGTGGCCTCGCGCCCGCGCGCGACGGCCGATCCGGCCGCCTCGCCGAGCTGCTCGGCGGCGTCCCCGACCGCGTGCCGCGCGTCGCCGACGACGTCGTCGAAGCGGGTCTGCTGCTGCTCCTGCTCCCACGGCTCGGCCCACGGGTCGGTCTGGGGCTGCGCGCGCCGGTACAGCACGTAGCCGACGCCCGCGGCGGTCACGCCGCCGACGACCCACCACACGGCCTTGCCGCCGCCGGAGGACTCCTTCTTCGCGGCCTTCTTCGCCGCCTTGTCCGCGGCCTCCGCGAGCTTCCGCGCGGCCTTGTCGGCAGCCTTGCCCGCCTTCTTCCCGGCGCGGCCCGAGCCCTTCTGCGCCTTCTTGGCGGCGGCCTTGGAGGCCTTCTTCGCCTGCTTGGACAGCTTGTGCGCCTTCTTGCCGCCCGCGGCCACCGTGCCCGCGGTGACGGCGGCCGTGGCACCCGCGGCGCCGACCGCGTGCTCGGACGCACGCTGGGCGGCCTCGTTGAAGCTCGCGACGATCTTCGGCAGCACCTCGTCGACGAGCTTGTCGTGGGCGGTGTCGATGGCGGGCCCGGCCTTGTCCGCGGCCTTCTCGACACGCGGGGCGGCGGCCTGGATGCTGTCCTGCCACGCCTTCTCGACGCGCGGCTGCAGCCACTCGAGGAACGCCTCCGCCTTGGGCGTGCCCCACTCCTTGGCGTGGACCGCGGCGTCCTTGGCCTGCCCGGCCAGGTGCCCGGCCGCGGTCTGTGCCGTCGCGACGGCGCCTGCCGCCTGGTCCTTCATCTTGTCGGTGTCCAGCGAGCCGATCGTGTCCTTGACCGTGCTGGTCCCTGAGCGAGAACGAGTCATGCGCGCTCCTCGGTTCGTCGTCCGACGCGGACGGTGGTGGAAGGTGACGTTCCGCCCACTCTGCCACCACCGCGCGCGGGCCGCGAGACGTCCGCGCCGTCGTCCCCGGACGGGCCGTGCGCGGTGATCGTGGGAGGATGGTGCGCATGTTCGCAACCCTCCACACGACCGCTGGTGACATCCGGATCGAGCTGCTGCCGAACCACGCCCGAAGACGGTGGCGAACTTCGTCGGCCTCGCGCAGGGCACCAAGGCGTGGTCCGACCCCCGCACGGGCGAGGAGCGCACCGACCCGTTCTACGACGGCCTGATCTTCCACCGCGTCATCAAGGACTTCATGATCCAGGGTGGCTGCCCGCTCGGCACCGGCACGGGCGGCCCCGGCTACACCTTCGACGACGAGATCCACCCCGAGCTGTCGTTCGACCAGCCCTACCTGCTCGCGATGGCGAACGCCGGCGTGCGGCGCAACCCGGTCACGGCGCGACCGAGGGCACGAACGGGTCGCAGTTCTTCGTCTCGACCGTCGCCACGCCCTGGCTCACCGGCAAGCACACGATCTTCGGGCGTGTCGCGGACAACGCGTCGAAGAAGGTCGTCGACGCCATCGAGGCGACCCCCACGCGCCCGGGCGACCGGCCGCAGGAGGACGTGGTCATCACCTCCGTCACGATCGAGGACTGACCATCTCCCAGCCGCCGGTCCCCCCAGGGCCACCTGGGCACCCCCCGTACGGGACGGCGGGTCCGCACGACGGGCCCGCCGTCCCGCCGGTGTGCCCGCGGCACCCCGACCGCGTGTCGTACGTGCGCTGCCAGCGGTGCGGACGACCGGTGTGCCCCGAGTGCCAACGGCCCGCGGCGGTCGGCGTGCAGTGCGTGGACTGCGTGCGGGACGCGGCGCGCACGGCCCCGACCGCGCGCACGGAGCTCGGCGCCCGGGTCCGGGGCGGTCCCCCGGTCGTCACGCTGACGATCATCGGCCTGTGCGTCGTGAGCTGGGTCCTGCAGCTCGTGACGGGCGGGGACTGGACGCGGCTCTTCGCGTTCGCCCCGGTCGTCGGCGACCAGGACCCCTACCGCTTCCTCACCGCGGCGTTCCTGCACGCCACGAGCCCTGTCCACATCCTGTTCAACATGTACGCGCTGTGGATCACCGGCCCGTTCCTCGAGCAGATGCTGGGCCGCTGGCGCTTCGCCGCGCTCTACCTGCTCTCCGCGCTCGGCGGGTCGGTCGGCTACCTCGTGCTCGCCGGCGGCCCGCTCTCGGACGCCTGGTACCAGCCCGTCGTCGGCGCCTCCGGGGCCGTCTTCGGGCTCTTCGGCGCCATCCTGCTCGTCCTGCGGCGGACCGGCCGCAACGCGATGCAGATCGTCGTCCTCATCGGGATCAACTTCGCGATCGGGTTCTTCTTCCCGGGCATCGCGTGGCAGGCGCACCTCGGCGGGCTGGTGGTCGGGGCGCTCCTCGGGCTGGCGTACGCGTACGCGCCGCGGGACCGCCGCACCCTCGTCTCGGTCGGCGCGACCGTGGTCGTCGGCGTCGGGCTGGTCGTGGTGTCCTGGCTCACGTACCAGGTCGCCTACCAGGGCGTGGGACTGGCGGCGGGTCTCCCCGGCTGAGCCCTGTTGGACGCCGGTCCACGACCGTCCCCAGGGTTGTCCACAGGTGTGGAACGAACTACACCGCTGCCATTCCGCCCTATGCGCGCACGGGAACGGTCAGTGTGCGCCGATCCGCCCGTGCGCCCCGGGTGCCTACTTCCAGCGGGTCGTGAGCGCGAACCCCGCGATGACGAACGCGAAGCCCACGGCGAGGTTCCAGGCGCCGAGCGCGGGGATGGGCAGCTGGGCCGAGCCGCTGAGGTAGAACAGCACGATCCAGGCGAGCCCGACGAGCATGAGCCCCAGCATCGCGGGGACGAGCCAGCGCGGGTTGCCCGCCTCGGCTTTCGGCTGGCGGGGCTCGCGGGCGGGCTTCGCCGGCTTCTTGCGGGACTTCGACTCGGGCACGAGGGTGGCTCCTGTCCTGGGGGTCCCCGACCGACGACGCGGTACCCGCGGGTGCGGGCGGCTGCCGTCGTCGAGCAGGGACCGTGCGTGGCTCGGGCGGACGTCGTCGACGACCGGTCAGGGGCCTGCGGAGATCTCTCGCTCCCGGCACCCGTCCCGTCCGTGGACGGCGTTCGTCGTCTAGCGTAGTGGTCGCGCACAATAGACCGTGTCACCCGGTCACCACGGCCCGGCCGTCCGGGCGTAGGAAGGGAGGGCGCGTGAGTACCGAGGCGACCCCGGCGGCGTCGCGCGGGCGACGCCTGCGCGCGTCCCTGTCGGTCGCGTTCGTGCTGGTCCTCGCGGGTCTGCTCTTCACCGCGAACGCGCGTCTGGCCCAGGGCGAGGAGAGCCGCGACCCCGAGAACCTCGCGCAGCTCGTCGACCGTGAGTCGCAGCGCAACGCCGAGCTCGCGAGCCAGGTGGACGCCCTGGACGACGAGATCGCGCGCCTGTCCGCCACCGCCCCGGCGGTCCCCGGGGTCGACGAGGACCTCGAGCGGCGCTCGGCGGTCGCCGCCGGGACCGTGGCCGTGACCGGGCCAGGCGTGTCCGTGATGCTCGACGACGCCCCCCAGGACGGCACCTACCCGGCGTCGATCCGGCCCGACGACCTGGTCGTGCACCAGCAGGACATCCAGGCCGTGGTCAACGCCCTGTGGGCCGGCGGCGCCGAGGCGATGACCCTCCAGGGCCAGCGCGTCACCGCGACGTCCGCGTTCCGCTGCGCCGGCAACATCCTCCTGCTCCACGGCCGCGTGTACTCCCCGCCCTACGTCATCGAGGCGGTCGGCGACCAGGACCGCCTCCAGGCCGCGCTGGACCGCTCGGAGCGGGTCGACGTCTACCAGCAGTACGTCGACGCGGTGAACCTCGGCTGGGCCGTCGAGGAGCACGACCGCCTCGAGATGCCGCGCTACGAGGGCTCGCTCGAGCTCGAGTACGCGCGCACCGCCACGGTGGCCTCGTGACCACCGCGCCGCCGGTCCCGGTGCGCCACCGCGCCGCGCGCGCCGGCGGACGCGGCGGCCCGGTCGCCACAGCTGTCGGCGTGGTCGGCGAGCTGCTCATCACGCTGGGGGTGCTGCTCGGGCTCTACGTGGTGTGGCAGCTGTGGTGGACCGACGTCATCGCCGAACGCGACCAGGCGCAGGTGCTCGAGCAGCTCGACGCGCCGGCCCCCGACCCGGCGGACGTCGCGGTCGAGGTCCGCCGAGACGCGCCCCCGGTCGTGGCGCCCCCCGCGGCACAGGAGGTCTTCGGCACGCTCCACGTGCCGCGCTGGGACGACGCCGTGATCCCGCTCGCCGAGGGCACGGACAAGCGTGCGGTCCTCGACCGGGCGATGGCGGGCCACTACCCCGAGACGGTCATGCCGGGCGACGTCGGCAACTTCTCCGTGGCCGGCCACCGCATGACCTACGGCGCGGTGTTCCACCGCGCGGAGGAGCTGCAGACGGGCGACCCGCTCGTCGTCGAGGCGGCCGGCACGTGGTACGTCTACCGGGTCACCGAGGCACGGGTCGTCCAGCCCGACGCGGTCGAGGCCGTCGCGCCCGTGCCGTGGCAGCCGGGCGTCGAGCCGACCGAGCGGTCCCTCACGCTCACCACGTGCCACCCCATCGGGCTCAACTCGCTCCGGGAGCGGTACATCGTCAACGCCGTGCTGGACTACTGGCTCCCCGTCGAGGAGGGCACGCCGCCCGACCTCGTGGGCCAGGCCGCACCGGAGCAGGGAGGCGCGTGATGTACGGAGCCCTGTGGCGGGCGCTGCCCGGGCCGGCGTGGGTCCGCGCGCTCATGCTCGTCGTGCTCGCGGCGGCCGTGGTGCTCGCGTGCTTCGAGTGGTTGTTCCCGGTCGTCGCGGAGCACATGCCGTTCAACGACCCCAACGTCCAGACGGGTACACGGGTGCCCTGTCCACCGTCCCTGCCGCCCACGGCGCAGCCGAGCTCCCGGAGGTGCTGGCATGACGCGCATCCTCGTCGTCGACAACTACGACTCCTTCGTCTACACGATCGTCGGGTACCTCGACCAGCTCGGGGCCGAGACCGTCGTCGTGCGCAACGACGCCGTCCCCGAGCCCGGCGCGGACGGCGTGTACCGCGACGCCGACGGCGTGGCGTTCGACGGCGTCCTCGTCTCCCCCGGGCCGGGTACCCCGCAGGAGGCCGGGCAGAGCGAGCACGTGATCCGCACGTGCGCGACGTCGAGCACCCCGCTGCTCGGGGTGTGCCTCGGCCACCAGGCGCTCGCCGAGGTGTTCGGCGCGACGGTGACGCACGCGCCGGAGCTCATGCACGGCAAGACGAGCCTCGTCGAGCACCACGGCGCCGGTGTCATGGCGGGTCTCGGCGCGCCGTTCACGGCGACGCGCTACCACTCGCTCGCTGTGGTGCGCGACACCGTGCCCGCCGAGCTCGTCGTCACCGCCGAGACCGCCGGGGGTGTCGTGATGGGTCTGCAGCACCGTGAGCTGCCGCTGCACGGGGTCCAGTTCCACCCCGAGTCCGTGCTCACCGAGGGCGGGCACCGGCTCCTCGCGAACTGGCTCGAGGCGTGCGGGCTCGAGGGCGCCGTCGAGCGCTCGGCGGGCATGGCGCCGCTCGTGCGGCAGTAGCACCCGCCACGGCGAGCCTGCGCGGCGCGGAATCTCACGTCCCTGGACGACGACGGCCGCTCACCCTTCCGGGTGAGCGGCGTCGTGCGTGGTGCAGTCGTGCGTGGTGCAGGGGGGCGGGACGTCAGCCGTCGTTCCCGCCTCCGTTGTCGCCGCCCGGACCGCCGCCGTTGTTGTTCCCGCCGCCATCGTCCTGGCCGTTGCCGTTGCTCGGTCCAGGACCGGTGGAGACGATGAGGGAGACGTTCGTCCCGACCTCGACCTCCGTGCCGCCGCCCGGGTCGGAGCCGATGACGGTGCCGGCGGGCCACTGGTCGGACGCCTGCGTCTGCCGCTGGCCCCGGTTCAGCTGGGCGCCGTTGAGCGCTTCCACGGCCTGGTCCTCGGTCATCCCCGCGAGGTTGGTCGGGACCCGCGTCGTCTCCGTCGCGGGCGGGATCGCGACCACGATTGTCACGTCGGAGCCCTGCTGGACACTGCCCGGGTTGGGACGCTGCGAGAGCACGGTGCCCTCGGCCTCGTCCGACTCGGTCTCCTCGATGACCGGGTTGAGCCCGAGGTCGCGGACGGTCTGCTCGGCCTCCTGACGGTTCATCGACGTGAGGTCGGGCAGCTCGACGCGGCCGCTCGAGATGAACAGCGTGACGGCGGAGCCGGCGGCCACGCTCTGGTTCGCGGCGGGCTCCGTGCGGGTCACGACGTCCTGCTCGACCGTCGCGGAGTCCTCGGGCGTGACGTTGCCGACCTCGAGACCGGCATCGGCCAGCGCCTGGCGGGCCTCGTCCTGCGTCAGGCCGGCGAGCTCGGGCACCTGCACGCTGTCCGGTCCGGTGGAGAACCACACGTCGACGGTCTCGCCGGGCTTGACCTCCTCGCCGCCGGCCGGGCTCTGGCGGACGAACTGGCCCTCGGGGACCGCGTCGCTCTGCTCGAGCAGCGGGTTGAACTCGAGGTCCACGCCCTCGAAGAGCGCGCGCGCCTCGTCCTCGGTCATGCCCTCCTGGACGGTCGGCACCTCGACGGTCTCGGGCTCCGCCGGAGGGCGGTTGAGCAGCAGGATCGTGGCGATCGCGGCGAGGGCGAGCACGCCGACCGCGATGAGCGTCCACATGAGGCCCTTGCGGCTCTTCTTCTCCTCCTCCGGGTCGCCGGGTCCCTCGCCGTTCGGCGGGACGGCGGGCGCCGCGGTGGTCGCCCAGGGCGACGGCGGTCCGGCGGGGCTCATGACCTGCGTCGCGGACTCGACCATCGTCGGCCGCATGTCCGCGGCCGCGACGCCTGCGCCGAGCCCGGCGGCCGCCGCGGCGACGCCGAGCGCCGGCGCGGTGATGGAGCCGCCGCGCACGGCGTTCTCGAGGTCGGAGCGGAACTCGGCGGCGCTCGAGTAGCGCTCGTCGCGGTCCTTCGCGAGGGCCTTGAGCGTGATGCGGTCGAGCACCTCGGGGACGTCCGGCGCGACCGCGCTCGGGGTCGCGGGCGCCTCACGCACGTGCTGGTACGCGACGGCGACGGGCGAGTCGCCGATGAACGGCGGCCGGCCGGTGAGGAGCTCGTACAGCAGGCAGCCGGTCGAGTACAGGTCGCTGCGGGCGTCGACGGTCTCCCCGCGCGCCTGCTCGGGCGAGAGGTACTGCGCGGTCCCGATGACGGCCTGGGTCTGCGTCATGGTCGCCGCGGAGTCCGCGACGGCGCGCGCGATGCCGAAGTCCATGACCTTGACCGCGCCCGTGGGCGTGATCATGACGTTCGCGGGCTTGATGTCGCGGTGCACGATGCCCGCGTGGTGGGAGTACTCGAGCGCCGCGAGCACGCCCGCGGTGATCTCGACGGCCTCGTCGATCGGCACGGCCTGCCCGTCGCGCAGGATGTCGCGGACGGTGTGGCCCTCGACGTACTCCATGACGATGAACGGGACGTGCACGGACGCGCCTGCGTGTCGGTGTGCACGTCCTCGCCCGTGTCGTAGACGGCGACGATGGCGGGGTGGTTCAGCGAGGCGGCCGCCTGGGCCTCACGACGGAAGCGGGCGAGGAACGACGGGTCGCGGGCGAGGTCGGAGCGCAGGATCTTGATCGCCACGGTGCGACCCAGGCGGGTGTCGTGCCCGATGTGCACCTCGGCCATGCCGCCGCGGCCGATGAGCTCACCGACCTCGTAGCGTCCGGCAAGCACTCGGGGAGCGTTGTCCACCACTCATTCGTCCTTCGGTGTCGTCGGAGCCGCGGGCGCGTCCGCACGCGGCACATCTGGCGCAATCATCCCACCCACGGGGGTCCCCACGGGCGGTCCAGGCAACGATGTCGTCACGATGTCACCCCGGTCACCCCACCACCGCGGTCGCGGTCGCGGCCCTCTCGGCCAGCACGGGGGCGAGCGACCCCGCGGAGTCGTCCGTACCGCCCCCGCCGGTGACGATGGTGGTGACGAGGACGACGAGCAGCAGCCCCAGCAGGGCGACGAGCGGCCACGTCATGCCGCGGGGGATCCCGCCGAGCCGCTGACCGGTGGTGGTCGACGTGCGGCGGGCGTTCGCGGAGCGCCCGGGCGTCTCCTGCGCCTGGCGCCGCATCTCGGCCCGCGTCGCCGGCGCCCTGGACGCTGTGCCCGACGACGCCCGCTCCCCCGCGCCCGGCCGGTCCTGGCGCGCGTGGTCCGCGGGATCACCGCCACGCGCGGAGGTCGTCGTGCGACCCGCCACGCGCTGGCCCGACGACGGTCGGTGCCCGCGCGTCGCACCGTGCATCTCGCGGCGCGGCGGGTAGGCGCGCGGCAGCGACCCGTCGCTCGACGCCGCGTCCTCCGCTCGCGCGGCGCCCGCGGCACCGGACGGGCGCTCCCACGGCAGGGCCGGTCCTGCGGACGGGCGTGGCGTCGCCGGGGTGGACCGTGCGGCGGTGCCGTCGCCACCACGGTCGCCGTCGTCGGCGTCGCGGACCGTCGTCGGGATGACGATCGGGGTGATGACCGGGGCGACGTCCTCGTACGGGCCGTGCTGCGGCGTCGCGGGAGCGGGCACGTCGTCGGACGGCGTCGCGTCGGGCTCTGCCTCGGCGCGCGCGCGACGGGCACGGCGCGTGGGCGCCGCGACGCGCGCCGACCAGGGGTCGGTCGCGAGCCGCCCGGCGATCTCGTCGAGCGCCTGGGCGAGGGCGGCGGCGTCCGCGGTCGGGCGGAGGGCTCCTTGGCGAGCATCGCCATGATGAGGTCGGCCAGCTCGGAGTCCACGGACGGCGGCAGGGGCGGCACGGGCTCGTTGACGTGCGCGACGGCGATGTCCACCGGTGTCGACCCGGTGAAGGGCCGGTTCCCGACGACGGACTCGTACGCGACGATGCCGAGCGCGTAGACGTCGGACGCGCCCGTCGCGGCCTGGCCGACGGCCTGCTCGGGCGACAGGTACTGCGCGGTGCCCATGACCATCCCGGTCGCCGTCATCGGCACCTGGTTGGCCGCGAGAGATACGCCGAAGTCGGTGATCTTCACGACGCCCGCGCGGTCGATGAGGATGTTGCCCGGCTTGACGTCGCGGTGCACCACCCCGGCGACGTGCGCCGCGTGCAGGGCGCGCGCCGTCTGGGACAGGATCGGCAGGAGCCGCAGCGGCGGGAGCACGGGCTCGCGCTCGAGCAGGTCGGCCATCGGCTCGCCGACGACGAGCTCCATGACGAGGTAGCCGGACCGCTCCTGCTCGCCGTAGTCGTACATCTGCGCGATGTTCGGGTGCGACAGCGCCGCGCTGTTGCGCGCCTCGGTGCGCAGGCGGTTGAGGAAGTCCTCGTTGCCCGCGTACTCCGAGCGCAGCACCTTGACCGCGACCTCGCGGCCCAGCGCGTCGTCGGCCGCGACCCACACCTCCCCCATCCCGCCGACGGCGATGCGCCGCACGAGGTGGTACCGGTTGCCGAGGCGCAGCCCTCGTGCGGGCTTCATCGGTCGATCACCGCCTCCATCACGGCGCGCGCGATGGGCGCGGCGACCGCGCCGCCGGTGGCCTCGCTGCCGCTGGAGCCGCCGTTCTCCACGATGACGGCGACGGCGACCTGCGGGTCGTCGGCCGGTGCGAAGCTCGTGAACCAGGCGTGCGGTGCCTTGGCGGGGTCGTTCTCCGCGGTGCCCGTCTTGCCCGCGACCTGGATGCCGGGCATCTGGGCCGCGGTCCCGGAGCCGTTCTGCACGACGCCGACCATCATCTGGGTGAGCTGCTCGGCGGTGGACGGCGACACGGCGGTGCTGAGGCGCTGCGGGTCGCGCTGCTGGACCACGTCGAGGTCGGGGTCGCGGATCGTGTCGACCGTGTACGGCTCCATGAGCACGCCGTCGTTCGCGATCGCCGCGGAGACCATCGCCATCTGCAGCGGCGTGACGCGCACGTCGCCCTGGCCGATCCCGGCGCGGGCGAGCCCGTCGGGCGTCGCCTCCTCCGAGGTCGGGAAGTGGCTCGCGGTGACGTCCATGGGGATGGCGAGCGAGTCGTCGTCGAAGCCGAAGGCCTCCGCCTGGTCGCGCATCGCGTCGGCACCGAGCGTCACGGCGAGGTCCGCGAACGCGGTGTTGCACGAGATGCGCAGCGCGTCGGCGAGCGTCATCTCGCCCGTCGGTGAGCAGCGGATGCCGCCGAAGTTGCTCATGGTCTCGGTGGACTGCGGGTACTGGTAGACGTCCGGTGCCGGCACGACGGACTCCGCCGTGTACTGCCCGCTCTCGATCGCGGCGGCCGCCGTGACGAGCTTGAACGTCGACCCCGGCGGGTACGTGTTCCCGCGGATCGCCCGGTTGCTCATCGGGTTGCCCTCGGCGTTCGTCAGCTCCTGGAACGCCGCGCTGGCCGCGGCCGTGTCGTGCGAGGCCAGCGCGTTCGGGTCGAAGCTCGGCTTGGACACGAGGGCGAGCACGCGCCCGGTGCCCGGCTCGAGCGCGACGACGGCGCCGCGCTGGTCGCCCAGCGCGTCCCACGCCGCCTGCTGCGCCGCCGGGTCGATCGTGAGCTCGACGGAGGCGCCCTGGGGCTGCTCGCCGGTGAACAGCGCGCTGAGGCGCTCCATCCACAGCGAGCTCGCCTCGCCGTTGAGGAACTCGTTCTCGGCGCGCTCGATCTCCGACGTCCCGTTGACCACGGAGAAGTAGCCCGTCACGGGGGCGTAGAGCGGGCCGTTGGCGTAGGCGCGCTGGAACCCGAACGGGTCGTCGACCGGGGACGACGACGCGACCGCCTCGCCGGCGACGACGATCGGCCCGCGGTAGTTGCCGTACTCGCGGTAGATCGTGCGCACGTTGCGCGGGTCGTTGTTGAGCTGGTCGGCCTGGAACACCTGGATGTAGGTGGTCGAGACCATGAGCGCGAGGAACATGACGAGCACGACGCTCGCAACACGGCGCAGGGGGACGTTCACCGGGCACCTCCCCACTGCTCGTCGTCGCGGGGGCGGCGCACGACCTCGGTGCGCGACTCGTCGGGCACGGGGTGCGGGTCGTCGGGACCCGGAGCACCGGGCGACCCGACCGCGGGCTGGACTCCCGTCGTCGCGCGCACGGGACCCGTGCCCGGGTGGGCGGTGCCGACCGTGGTGGGGGCGTCGTCGGGCGCCGCGCCGACGGGGATCGCGCCGGTGCCCCCGACGACCGGGACGGGGTCGCTGTCGGTGCGCGTGCGGACGCCGCCCGCGGCGACCTGGCCGCGGACGGGCAGCGACGAGGGCCGGCGCGCGTTATCGCTGATGCGCAGGAGCAGGCCGACGACGATCCAGTTCGCGAGCAGCGACGACCCGCCCTGCGCGACGAAGGGCATGGTCAGGCCGGTGAGCGGGATGATGCGGGTGATGCCGCCGACGACGACGAAGAGCTGCCACGCCATGACGAACGCGAGGCCGCCCGCGAGGAGCTTGCCGAAGCCGTCGCGCACGCCGACGGCGGTGCGCAGGCCGCGCTCCACGAGCACGAGGTAGCACAGCAGGATGCCGAGGAGACCGGTGAGCCCGAGCTCCTCGCCGAGCGAGGCGTAGATGAAGTCGGAGAACGCGTAGGGCACGAGGCGCGGGTAGCCCTCGCCCAGACCGGTGCCGAACAGGCCGCCGTTCGCCATGCCGTACAGGCCGCGCACGAGCTGGCCGGAGCCGCCCGGGTCGCGGTCGAAGATCTCCGGCGCGAACGGGGTGAGCCACACGTCGACGCGCGCCTGGACGTGGCCGAACGTCGTGGCGGCCAGCACGGCCCCCGCCGCGAACAGCAGGAGGCCGATGACGACCCAGCTCACGCGCTCCGTCGCGATGTACAGCATCGCGACGAACAGGCCGAAGAACAGCAGCGACGTGCCGAGGTCGCGCTCGAAGACGAGGATCGCGAGCGACACGAGCCAGACGATGATGATCGGCCCGAGGTCGCGCAGACGCGGCAGCTGCAGCCCGAGCACCTTCGGCCCGGCGAGCGCGAGCGTGTCGCGGTTGGTCACGAGGTAGCCCGCGAAGAACACGGCGAACGCGATCTTGGCGAACTCGGCGGGCTGCAGCGACAGCCCGCCGACGCTGACCCAGATCTGCGCGCCGTTGATCCGCGTGCCGAGCCCCGGCACGAGCGGCAGCGCGACGAGCACGATGCCGGTGATCATCGCCGTGTACGTGTAGCGGCGCAGGGTGCGGTGGTCACGCAGGAACCACACGACGAGGAACGCGCACACCATCCCGAGCGCCGTCCACTGGAGCTGTCGGGGCGCGAGGTCCTGTTCCCCGCCCGTGAGCTGCGACCCGAGGTCGAGCCGGAAGATCATCGCGAGGCCGATGCCGTTGAGCGCGACGGCGACGGGCAGGATCACCGGGTCCGCGAACGGCGCACGCAGGCGCAGCAGCACGTGGGCGGCGCCGGCGAGGACGATCATGCCGCCGGAGTAGAGGTAGAAGCGGCCGGGGAGCTCGCCGGTCATCTGCAGGCCGACGACCGCGTACGCCCCGATGCCGAGCGCGAGCGCGACGACGAGCAGGCCGAGCTCGACGCCGCGGCCGCGGCGCACGTCGGTGGTCTCCACCGTCGCCATCAGGCCCCCGTGTCGGTGGTCGTGACGGTGGGGGTGGGCTGCGGCGTGCCGTCCGAGGACCCGTCCGTCGTCCCGTCGGTCACGGTCTCGCCGGGCGTGCCCGTCCCCGTCGTCGCGTCCTCGCCCTGCTCCTGGGTCGCCTCGGCGACGAGCCGGTCGGCGCGGTCCCGCGCGTCGGCGAGGGACTGGGCGGGGATCGTCGTCTCGAGCCGGTCGACGACGTACCCGGGCAGGTCGTCGACGCGCGTACCGGTCAGCTCCACGGCGGTCGAGAGCGTGAGCGGGCCGGCGCTCTCGGGGATGCCCCGGAAGACGGCGACCTGCCCGTCGGCGACCCCGACGTAGTACTGCGTCTGCGTCCAGCGGTAGCCGGCCCAGCCCGCGACGCCGAGGCCCACGACGACCAGCGCGACCGCGACGACCGTGACCCACCGGCGGGGCGCACGGCCCGGCCGGACGTCGTCGTCACCGTCGCCACCGGAGCTGTCGCCGCCCGTGGCGTCGTGCGGGGCGTCGTCGTCCGTGGTGCTGTCGCCCGCCGTCGTCGCGCCGAGGGCGGCGGCGCGCGCCGCCGGGGAGTCCGACGCGGCGCTGGGCGCGTCGCGGTCGACGGCGGCCGAGCCCACGACCTGCGCGCGCGTGTCGGGTGCGCCGCCGTCGGGCAGCGCGTCGACGTCGACGACGTCCGCGACGACGACCGTGACGTTGTCCGTGCTGCCGGCGCGCAGGGCGAGCTGCAGCAGGCGTCGGCGCACTCGTCGACGTCGGGCGTGTCGAGCAACGTCTGCTCGAGGGTGTCCTGGGAGACGAAGCCCGACAGCCCGTCGGAGCACAGCAGCCACCGGTCACCCGGCTTGGCCTCGCGCACCGACATGTCCGGCGTGAGGTCGATGTCGAAGTCGCCGAGCACCCGCATGACGACGTTGCGCTGCGGGTGCGTCTCGGCCTCGTCCGCCGAGATGCGCCCCGTGTCGACGAGGTGCTGGACGAACGTGTGGTCGGTCGTGGCCTGGCTGAGCTCGCCGTCGCGCAGCAGGTACGCGCGCGAGTCGCCGAGGTGCGCCATCGCGAGCTTGTTGCCGGCGCGCAGGATCGCGGTCACGGTCGTGCCCATGCCGACGAGGTCGGGGTCGGAGACGCTGCGCTCGACGAGGTCCTGGCGGGCGTGGTCGATGGACTGCTCGAGCTCGGCGAGGGCGTCGTCCGGGCCGTGCGACTCGCCGTCGAGCGGGGCGAGCGCGGCGACGGCGATCGAGGACGCGACGTCGCCCCCCGCGTGGCCGCCCATGCCGTCGGCGACGACGAGCAGGTGCGGGCCGGCGTACCCGGAGTCCTGGTTGTTGGACCGCACGAGCCCGACGTCGGAGCGCGCGGCGTAGCGCAGGGCGATGTTCACGACCGGCTACCTCTGCAGCTCGACGACGGACTGGCCGATGCGCACGCGCGTGCCCGGGCCGAGCGGGGTGATCTGCGAGATGCGCTGGTCGTCGACGTACGTGCCGTTGGTCGACCCGAGGTCCTCGACGAACCAGCCCCCGTTCTGCGGGAAGATCCGCGCGTGCCGCGACGAGGAGTAGTCGTCGTCGAGCACGAGGGTGCAGCTCGGCGCGCGGCCGAGGAGGATCGACGACGTCGTCAGCGGGACGGTCGTGCCGCGCAGCGGCCCCGTGGTGACGGCGAGACGCCCGGCACCGGACGACGGCGGGCGGCTCTGCTCGGGTGGGGCCGCGCCGGAGGTGGCGGCGGGAGCCTTGCTGCTCTCGGACCGCTTGCCGCGCCGCGGCGTGATCTTCGTGCCGTACAGGTCGCGACGCAGGACCCCGATCGCGGAGAGCACGAACACCCAGAGCAGCACCAGGTAGCCCAGCCGCAGCAGGGTGAACGTGAGATCGGTCATCGCGGCCGGATCACCACTCCTCGTCGTCGGACGCGCCGGTCCAGAACATGATGCGGGTGCGGCCGATGGTCAGGGAGTTCCCGTCCAGGAGCGTCGCCGCGGGCACCTGGTGCCCCTCGACGAACAGGCCGTTGGTGGAGCCGAGGTCGGACGCGACGACGCCGTCCGGGGTCACGCGGATCTCCAGGTGCCGGCGCGAGACCCCCGGGTCGTCGACGACGATGTCGGCCTCCGAACCGCGGCCGATCACCGTGACCGGGCCCGTCAGCAGGTACCGCTGACCGTCGATGTCGACGAGCGGGTGGCGCGTGCTCGGTGACGCCGACGTCGCGGGCGCCACGTTGCCGCGCACGCTCGCGGAGCGGAGGTGGAAGCGGCCGGTGTCGAGGGAGTCGTCCTGCTCGAAGCTGACGCTCACCGGACCGACGAACGCGTAGTGCTGGGACGCGGCGTACTGCGTGACGTTCGAGGCCAGCTCGTCGGCGAGCGTCTCCGCACCCCACCCCTCGACCTGGGCGAAGTCGTCGGCCGACAGCTCGATCGTGAACTCGTTCGGGACGACCGTGCGCTCGCGGTCCACGACGGCGGCGCGGTCGTCCACCTCGCGTCGCAGCGCGCTCGCGAGCTCCACGGGCTTGACCTCGCTGCGCCCGACCCGGGCGAACGCGTTGTTGACGACGCGCTCGACACCCTTCTCGAAGCGGTCCAGGACTCCCATGCCACCTCCTCCCGGTGCGTGCTGGTCGTGCGCCGCGCTCCGCGGCACGACTGCCCACGCGGATCGACGACCCACGCCCCGGCAGACTACCTAGATCGTATCGACCGCGTCTGCGGCACCGGCCCGAAACGTCGCGAGAATCCGGGACGGATGTGGCGCTTTCGTGGCGGAGCGTGTGAACGTCGGGCACGCGCCCTGGCGGCGGTCGCTGGTTCCAGGAGGGGGCGCCGCGCGTGCTAGTCTTCTGCGGCACGCGCGAGTGGCGGAATAGGCAGACGCGCACGGTTCAGGTCCGTGTGCCCGAAAGGGCGTGGGGGTTCAACTCCCCCCTCGCGCACGTGAGACGACGTCCCGGTCAGGTGATCCTGGCCGGGACGTCGTGCTTCTGGTCCCACGTCGAGCCGGCGGTGCTCCGTGCCGACCAGTCGCCCGGACCGCGGCGCCGCCGTGCGCGGCGCTCAGGCGAGCAGCCGCACGCCCGCGCCGTCGACCGTGAGGCCCGCACGGAGACCGCCGGGGCGGTGCCGCGCGGCGTACGCCTTGAGGTCGCCGCGGAACACGACCTCGCCGGGGAGCTCGGTGAGCATCTGCGGTCGCACCTGCCAGCGCTCGACGCCGAGGTCGCACACGCCGGCGCCTGGAGCACGTGGTAGACGAACTCGGAGCAGAAGAACCGCGTGTCGTCCGGCGAGCCACGCCCGATGAGCACGTTCACCAGGCCCGACGCGTTGTAGGAGTAGGCGTGCGAGTCGAGCAGGAACTCGCTGATCCGCGTGCACACCGCCTCGTGCTGCTCCAGGGTCACGGGGATCTCCACCACCACGCCGGGCACCGTGTCCATGCCGCGGTAGAGGCCGTCGTCGAACCGCTCGCGCCGGAAGCACCCGACGAACGGGTTGCCCGCACGGCGCCGGCCGAAGCTGAACATCAGCTCGAGCCCCGGGTCGAGCGCCAGGGACGCGTGGGTGAACTCGTCGCGCGTCGCGAGGGCGATCGTCCGGGACAGCACGGTCCGGCTGCGCGACAGCACGACGTAGACGTTCACGACGCAGACCTTACGACGACCTGCGACGATTCGGTAAGCCTCGACGTGCGTGGAGTGCTTGACCGCGGTATAAGGGCGCGGCTCAGCCGACGAGCCGCGCTCCGGGCACGGTCAGGCGCACGACGTCGCCCTCCACCGCGGCGATCTCGTCCGCGGCCGCGTACCGGTTGCCGCTCAGGAAGCCGACGGCGTCGATCCGGAGGTATCCGGCGCGCTCGAGCCGCGCCCGCTCGGCCTCGGGGATCCCGTCGCCCGTCGTGACGGCGTCGCGGACGGCGCCGATGAGCTCGTCGACGGCGCCGCGGTCGTGCGGCTCGTCGTTGGCGGTGACCCCGCCGTCGCCCATGCGCACGTCCTCGACGGTGCCGACCTCCTCGCCGTCGGCGTCCACGACCTTCATCCCCGCGTGGACGGTGGCGATGGGACCCTGGTCGTCGTTCACCGGCACGGTCATCGTGTCTCCTCTCGACGTCGGACGCGTTCGCCCGGGTGGCGTCGTGCCCCACTCTCGCCGCCGCCGCGGCACACGCAACCGGCACGGGGACGTCGGGGACGGGGGCTTGCGCACGGGAAACCGGTTCCCTACGATCGGGAAACCGGTTACCCGTCGTGCTGGGACGCAAGGCAGCGGCCCAGCGTGGCGGGGGAGCTCCACGCCCGCGGGCGTACCCCGACCGTGCGTCGTCGCGGCACGCACCGCAAGCACTGCCCCGATTTCAACGACGAAGTGAGGCACGATGAGACGACCAGTCGCACGACGGCTCGTCGCGGCGGGGGCCGCGATCTCCCTGGCAGCTGCGATGGGCGTGACCGCCCTGACGGCCACGACGGCCCAGGCCGTGACCGGCAGCCCGACGGCTACGCCACCCAGAACGGCGGCACCACCGGCGGCGCCGGCGGCCAGACCGTGCGGGCCACGACGGGCACGCAGATCCACGCGGCCCTGTGCAACCGGGCCGGCGACGACACCCCGATCACCATCCAGGTCGAGGGCACCATCAACCACGGCAACACGAGCAAGGTCTCGGGCGACAGCTGCAACACCGCGGCCGGGGTCATCGAGATCAAGCAGGTCAGCAACGTGACGATCGTCGGCGTCGGCAGCGGCGCGACGTTCGACCAGCTCGGCATCCACATCCGCGAGGCCGAGAACATCATCATCCAGAACGTCACCGTCCGGAACGTCAAGAAGTCCGGCTCCCCCACGTCCAACGGCGGCGACGCCATCGGCATGGAGAGCGACGTCCGCAACGTCTGGGTCGACCACGTGACGCTCGAGGCGTCCGGCGGCGAGTCCGCGGGCTACGACGGCCTGTTCGACATGAAGGCCGGCGTCCAGTACGTGACCCTCTCCTACAGCGTGCTGCGCAACTCCGGCCGCGGTGGCCTCATCGGGTCGAGCGAGAGCGATCGGTCGAACGGGTTCGTGACGTTCCACCACAACCTGTACGAGAACATCGACTCGCGCGCGCCCCTGCTCCGCGGAGGCATCGCGCACATCTACAACAACCACTACGTGAGCCTCAACGAGTCGGGCATCAACTCGCGCGCCGGCGCCCGGGCGAAAGTGGAGAACAACTACTTCGAGGACTCCAAGGATGTGCTCGGCACGTTCTACACCGACCAGGCGGGCTACTGGCAGGTCGCCGGGAACGTCTTCGACAACGTGACGTGGTCGAGCCCGAGCGGCGACGACCGGCCCGCAGGCCCGAACCCGACGTCGACCACGTCGGTGAGCATCCCGTACGCCTACACGCTCGACGGCGCGAGCTGTGTGCCGGCGCTCGTGAACCAGACCGCGGGCGCGAACAAGGGTCTGCGCGTCTCGGACGGCTCGTGCACGCCCCAGAACCCCGACCCGGGGCCTGACCCGGAGCCCGAGCCCGACCCCGAGCCGGAGCCCGAGCCGGAGCCTGAGCCGGAGCCGAGCGGGACGAACCTGAGCCTCGCGGCGGGCAGCGACGGTTCGAGCAAGGCGAGCGGGACGAGCTACGGGGACGTGCGCGACGGGGACACGAGCACGTACTGGTCGCCGGCCGGCTCCACGGGCCGGATCTCGGTCAAGTGGGGATCCGACACGACGGTGTCGCGGGTCGTCGTCCGGCAGGCCCCCGGCGGCGGCAGCATCGGGTCCTGGCGCGTGGTGGACAACGACACCGGCGCCGTGCTGCGCAGCGGCAGCGGGTCGCCCGGCACGGTGACCTTCCCCGCGACGTCGCTGCGGAAGATCAACCTCGAGATCACGAGCGCGTCGGGCACGCCGCGCATCGCCGAGCTCGAGACCTACGCCGGCTGACGCCGCACCACGCCGCGACCCCCGACCGCACCCCGCGGCCGGGGGTCGCGGCGCGTGCCCGCGCCGTGCGGCACTCCACCGCGCCGTGACGGCGCGACGTCCTGGTGCGTGGCCCTCGCGGACCTATGCCTCGCAGTGCTAGGGTTCAAGCCCTAGATCATCGAGGTATAGCGGGAGCGCCCGTGCGCATCGACAAGGACCTGGTGGCCGCCTCGGCCACGCCGCTCGTGCTCGGCATCCTCAGCGAGGGCGAGTCGTACGGGTACGCGATCCTCAAGCGCGTCGACGAGCTCTCGGACGGCCGGATGCAGTGGACCGACGGCATGCTCTACCCGCTCCTGCACCGGCTCGAGCGCCTCGGCCACGTGCAGTCGTCCTGGGGCGTGTCCGACGTCGGCCGCCGCCGCAAGCACTACGCGATCACCGCGGCCGGCCGCGAGGCGCTCGCGGAGCGGCAGGCGCAGTGGCACGTCGTCGCCGACGCGCTCGCTCAGGTGTGGCGCGAGGCGCAGCAGCGACCGGCGACGCCGCGGCTCGCGGAGGGGTGGGCCTGATGGCGACGCCGGCTCCCGCGCCCGGGCCGCACGCGGAGAAGCACGCCGAGCTGGAGGCGCAGATCGACCAGTGGCGCGGCTACGTGCGGCGCCGGGAGGCGATCTCGGCGGCGGACGTCGACGAGATGGAGGACCACCTGCGTGAGCGGGTCGAGGACCTGCGGGCGACGGGCCTCGACGACGAGGAGGCGTTCCTCGTCGCGGTGAAGCGCATGGGCGACCTGGACGCGGTGTCGCGAGAGTTCGCGCGCGAGCACTCGGACCGGCTGTGGAAGCAGCTCGTGCTCGTGCGGGAGGCGCCGGAGGACGGGTCGCGGTCGTGGCGCGAGCTCGCCGTCGTGCTGGCCCTCGCCGTGGGCGCGGGGGTCGCGGTCAAGGTCGCGGCAGAGCTCGTGCCGGACGAGGAGGTGCTGCTGCGCAACGTCGCGCTCCTGGTGCTCCCGTTCCTCGCGGGCTACTTCGCGTGGAAGCGGCGGCTCACGTGGCCGGTGGGCGTCGCGCTGCTCCTCCCGTTCGTCGCCCTCGCGGTCGTGCTCAACGCGTACCCGTTCGCGCCGCCCGGCTCGACGGAGCTGCTCGCGGCGGTCCACGCGCCCGTCGTGCTGTGGGCGCTGGTCGGCGTCGCGTACGTCGCCGGGCGCTGGCGCTCGGACGCGGGGCGAATGGACTTCGCCCGCTTCACCGGCGAGCTCGCGGTGTACGTCACGCTCCTCGCCCTCGGCGGCGGCGTGCTCCTCGGCCTGACGGCCGGGGTGTTCTCCCTCGTCGACGTCGATCTCGAGCCCTGGCTCGAGGACTGGATCCTGCCGTTCTGCGTGCCCGGCGCGCTCGTCGTCGCGGCGTGGCTCGTCGAGGCGAAGCAGAACGTCGTCGAGAACATCGCCCCGGTGCTCACCAAGGTGTTCACGCCGCTCACCGTCGTCATGCTCGTCGCGCTGTTCGCCGTGCTCGTGACCGCGGGCGATCTCGCCGCCGTCGACCGCGAGCTGCTCATCCTCATGGACGCGATCCTCGTGCTCGTCCTGTGCCTGCTGCTCTACTCCGTGTCGGCGCGCGACCCGCTCGCCCCGCCCACGCCGTTCGACGGCCTCCAGCTCGTCCTCGTCGTCGCGGCGCTCGCGGTGGACGCGGTCGCGCTGACCGCGATGGTCACCCGCATCGCCGAGTTCGGCGTCAGCCCGAACAAGGTCGCCGCGCTCGGGCTCAACCTCCTGCTGCTCGTGCACCTCGTCGGCTCGGCGGTGCTCGCGGCGCGGTTCCTGCGCCACCGTCCGCTCGACGCGCTCGTGCGGTGGCAGACGAGGTTCTTGCCGGTCTACGCGGTGTGGGCCGCCGTCGTCGTCGTGGTGTTCCCGCCGCTCTTCGGCTTCGTCTGAGCCATCACCGGCCCGGTCTGAGCCGACCGTCGGCCCGCCGAACCCCGGGTTGTGTGCCGTTCGTCGCCCGGAACGGCGCACAACCCGGGGTTCGGCGCGTGGGGTGGTGCGCAACCCGGGGTTCGGCAGGTCGGGCGACGCGCAACCCGGGGGTTCGGCGGGCGCCGGGGTGTTCCCGCTCGGAGCGGCGTGCGGAAAGCGACGACAACGCTGTCTTTTACCGTCCAGGGCGCGCAACCAGTCGACAGACGTCGAACTTTCGTATTGGCATCGTCGGAAGTGCCGGGTATGGTCGGGCGGGTGACGCGGGGCACACCTCCCGCCCGTCGCACGAGGGCCTCGTCGTCGAGGTTCTCAGCCCATCCGGGGTCCACGACCAGCGTGACGCCGAACGGCCGGCGACGGCCACGACGCGTCCCCGCCAGTGCGGACCTCGTCTCCGAGATGCGTCAAGGAGGACGTTGTGCACGAATCTTCCACGGGTCGGCGATGGCTGACCCGAAGCGTCGCCGCGGCGGTGTCCGCCGCGGTACTGGTACCACTCTCGATCAGCGGGGCCAGCGCCCACCCTGGTCACGGCGAGGACGCCGAGCCCACGCCCGCGGCCCAGGAGGCCACGGACTGGAACAACTACGAGAAGGTTCTCCTCAGCAAGAACACGGGTGAGCCGATCGACCTCGCGGTCCTTCCCGACACGCGAGTCCTGCACACCGCGCGCGACGGCGTCGTGCGCCTGACCGACACCGCCACCGGGCAGACCACCCAGGTCGCGCAGCTCGACGTCTACGCGAACTCCGAGGACGGGCTCCAGGGCATCACGCTCGACCCGAACTTCGAGGAGAACAACTGGGTGTACATGGTGTACGCCCCCCGCGTCATGGAGGGCACGTCGCCCACCGGGGTCGAGTACCCCGAGACGACGCCGTCGGGCAGCGCCCCGAACTCCCTCCCGGACGGCGAGGACGAGAGCTACTGGGACCAGTGGCTCGGCTACAACCAGCTCTCGCGGTTCACCTGGGACCCCGAGACCAGCACGATCGACCTGGCCAGCGAGCGCGAGATCATCAAGGTCGACGCGCAGCGCGGCCAGTGCTGCCACGTGGGCGCCGACATGGCGTGGGACGCCGACGGCAACCTCTTCCTCTCCACGGGTGACAACCACCCGGGCGGCACGCCGGGCGCGAACGGCTACGCGCCGATCAAAAACGCGCCGAACATGAACCCGGGCTTCGCGCCCGTCGCGGCGCCGGCAACACCAACGATCTCCGCGGCAAGATCCTGCGGATCAACCCGATCGAGGATCTCGCGGCCGACACCGAGGTCGGTCCGGGCAGCACCTACACGATCCCCGAGGGCAACCTCTTCGACGGCGCCGAGAACCCCGACCTCGTGCGCGAAGAGATCTACGTGATGGGCGTGCGCAACCCCTTCCGGATCGACTACGACCTCGAGTCCGCCTCCCTGTCGTGGGGCGACTACGGGCCGGACGCCGGCTCCGCGCACGCCCGACCGCGGCCCCATGGGCTACGTCGAGTGGCAGCTCACCACCGAGCCGATGAACGGCGGCTGGCCGTACTGCCACGGCCCCAACGCCGCGTACAACGAGTGGGACTACGCGACCGGGACGCCCGGCGAGCAGTTCTTCGACTGCGACGCGGTCCGGAGAACAACTCGACCTGGAACACCGGCCTCGACCAGGTCCCGCCGGTCACGGCGCCGCAGGTCTACTACGGCGACAACCCGGGCGACCAGCCCGAGGTGCTCGACCCGCTGGTCGAGCTCGGCGGCGGCGGCCAGGCGCCCATGGGCGGCCCGACCTACCGCTTCGACGAGAGCCTCGAGTCGGACGTCAAGTTCCCGGAGTACTGGGACGGGCACCCCTTCATGGCCGAGTTCTCGCAGGACTACGTGGTCGCGTTCACCATGGACGAGCTGTCGTCCGACGGTGAGGTCACGGCCGTCGAGGACTTCCTGCCGAACAGCCACCTCGAGACGGTGAACCAGCCGATCTGGGACAACGTCATGGACATGGAGTTCGGTCCGGACGGCGCCCTCTACGTGCTCGAGTACGGCGACGGCTTCTTCCGCCAGAACCCGGACGCGGGCCTGTACAAGGTCACCTACGGGTCGGACGACACGACGCCGCGGGCGGCCATCTCGGCCGACCCGATCTCGGGCAGCACCGCGCCGCTCGAGGTGACGTTCGACGCGTCCGCGACCACCGACGCGGAGACCCCCAACGCCGAGCTCACGTTCGACTGGGACTTCGACGGCGACGGTGAGTACGACGCCCAGGGCGAGACGGTGACGCACACGTTCACCGACCTGGGCCAGTACAACGTGCAGCTGCGCGTCACCGACGCGGGCGGCAACTTCGGCCTCGCGATCCAGCGGATCACGGTCGGCAACACCGCGCCCGAGATCACGCTGAGCCAGCCGGACGGCGCCATCTTCAACTGGGGCGACGCCGTGCCGTACACCGTCACGGTGAACGACGCCGAGGACGGCGACCAGCCGACCTGCCGCAACATCCAGTACACGTTCGGTCTCGGGCACAACACGCACGCCCACCCCGAGGTGACCGGTCGTGCGGCGGACACGGAGGCCGGCTGCGGCTTCACGATCCAGACGAGCCCCGACGCCGTCGAGCACGGTGAGGGCGAGAAGATCTTCGGCACCCTCGTCGTCCGGTACACCGACCAGGCGCAGGGCGACGTGCCCGCCATCACCGGCGAGGCCACGCACATCCTCAAGCCCGAGGTGCAGCAGGCCGAGTGGTACGACGCGGCCGAGGGCGTCGAGGTCGTCGACGACGAGGCCGCCGGTGCCGGCGGCTACGTGACGTCGCTCGACGAGGGCGACTCCTTCTCCTACTCCCCGATCGCCCTGCACCACGCCCCCACGGGCGAGGCGATCAACGAGATCACCCTCCGCGGCAGCGGTGAGGGCACGGTCTCCCTGGGCTGGACGGCCGAGGGTTCCGACACGTCCGAGGCGCTCGCCGAGTTCGAGTTCACCGGCGAGGGCTGGCAGGACGTCACGCAGGCGCTGAGCAGCGTGCCGGAGGGCTCGGGCTCGATCACGGTGACGAGCACGGGCGGCGTCGACGTCGACCAGCTCTCCTTCGCCGTCGGCGAGGGCCCGGTGGAGCCGGTCACGGTCCCGGTCGACCAGGTGTCGATCGGCATGTTCTCGCTGATCCCGTGGGTCAACGAGGTCGGCCTGGAGGCCGTGCTCGAGCGCCTGAGCGAGATCGGGTTCGAGAACATCGAGCCGTTCGGCTCGAACTTCAACGGCTACACGGCCGAGGAGTTCCGCGCGCTGGCCGACTCGTACGGCCTGAGCGTGAAGTCGTCGCACTACAACGTGAACGAGGACACGTTCGACGAGACGCTGGACTACGTCACGACGCTGGGCCAGGAGTACGTCGGCTCGGGCGGCTTCCCCGCCCCGGGCATCGGTACGTACGAGAACACCCTCGCCACGGCCGAGGCGATGAACCGCCTCGGTGAGCGCACCGTCGAGGCCGGCCTGGAGAAGTTCTTCGGGCACAACCACGACGGCGAGTTCCGCACCATGTACGAGCACGAGGGCGAGACCCTCTCGGCGTGGGAGATCCTCGTCCGCGAGACGAACCCGGAGTACGTGACGTTCCAGGTGGACGTCGCGTGGGCCGCGCACGCGGGCGTCGACGTGGTCGAGCTCCTCGAGGAGTACGGCGACCGCATCGAGCTGCTGCACATCAAGGACGCCGTCAACCTCACGCCGGCGGTCGTCCGACCTTCACCAACCTCGGTGAGGGCGACGTGCCGCTGCAGGACATCCTGGCCGCCGCGAAGGAGGCCGGCGTCGAGCTCTACGTCATGGAGTACGACGTCGCCCCGGAGGGCGAGGAGTTCGCCACGACCGGCTTCGAGTACCTCACCGGTCTCCCGGCCGGCGAGCCCCAGGAGCCCGTGACGATCCCGACGGAGCAGGTGTCGGTGCAGATGTTCTCCCTGATCCCGTGGGTCAACGAGGTCGGCCTCCCGGCCGTGCTCGAGCGCCTGGGCGAGATCGGCTTCGAGAACATCGAGCCGTACGGCGGGAACTTCTCCGGCTACACCGCGGAGGAGTTCAAGGCGCTGGCCGACTCGTACGGCCTGAGCGTGAAGTCGTCGCACTACAACGTGAACGAGGACACGTTCGACGAGACGCTCGACTACGTCGGGACGCTGGGCCAGGAGTACGTCGGCTCCGGCGGCTGGCCGCAGCCGGGCATCGGCACGTACGAGGACACCCTCGCCACGGCCGAGGCGATGAACCGTCTCGGTGAGCGTGCGGTGGACGCCGGGTTCGAGAAGTTCTTCGGCCACAACCACGACCGCGAGTTCACCACCACGTACGAGCACGAGGGCGAGACCCTCACGGCCTGGGAGATCCTGGTCCGCGAGACGAACCCCGAGTACGTGACGTTCCAGCTCGACGTCGCGTGGGCCGCTCACGCGGGTGCGACGTGGTCGAGCTGATCGAGGAGTACGGCGACCGGATCGAGCTGCTGCACGTGAAGGACGCCGTCAACCTCAACGCCGGCGGACGCCCGACGTTCACCAACCTCGGTGAGGGCGACGTGCCGCTGCAGGACATCTTGGCCGCGGGCCAGGAGGCCGGTGTCGAGCTCTACGTCATGGAGTACGACCGTGCTCCCGACGGCGAGGACTTCGTCACCACCGGGTTCGAGTACCTCACCGGCCAGGAGGCCGGCGAGAACGAGCGGACGGTCGCCGTCACGACCCAGGTGCGCTGCCTCGCGGGCAACGCCTACCTCGCGGTCCGTGCGCTCAACGACGAGGACGTCCCGCTCACCATCACGCTCGACACGCCGTACGGCAGCAAGACCGTCGAGAACGTGGCGCCGGGCAAGAACGCCTACCAGGCGTTCCCCGTCCGGTCGAGCGAGGTCGAGGCCGGGACGAGCTCCGTGACCGCGACGGACGCCGAGGGGGGGACCGCCACCGTCGAGACCGAGTACGCAGCCTCCAGCTGCGGCTGATCAACCCCTGACGGCGGGTGAGGCGGGGTCCGACTCCGCCTCACCGCCCGGGACGACGTGCCCGCCGCGGTCTTCGTGACCGCGGCGGGCACGTCGCTGTCCGGGGCAACGTCGCGCCGCGGTACGACCACCCGCACCGCCGGGCCTGCGTGTCGCGGGTGGGCGGCCTAGCGTGACCGCATGGAGCGGATCACCGAGCTGGGACCGGGCGAGATCTTCGTCTTCGGGTCGAACGCCTCCGGCGCGCACGGCGCCGGTGCCGCACGGACCGCGCACGAGCGGTTCGGCGCCGTGTGGGGCGAGGGCCACGGGCTCCACGGGCGGTCGTACGCGATCGACACCATGTCGGGGTTCGACGCGCTGCGCGACGAGGCCGCGACGTTCCGCGCGTTCGCGGGCGAGCACCCGGAGCTCACCTTCCTGCTGACACCGGTCGGCTGCGGGATCGCCGGGTACACCGCGCGCGAGGTCGCGCCCCTGTTCGCCGACTCTCCGCCGAACGTGCGGCTGCCGGACGAGTTCGCGGCCGTCGTCGGGCCGGACGAGGGCTGACGCGTGCCGGCGGGGAGGCCGGGGGAGTCGCGGCCCGTCAGGCGCGGCGCGGGCGGCCCTCCGGCACGACGAGCGGGGTGCCGGTCACCGGGTCGTCGATGATCCGGCACGGAAGCCCGAACACGTCCTCGACGAGCTCGGCCGTCACGACGTCCGACGGCGCACCCTCGGCGACCACCGCCCCGTCCTTCATCGCGATGAGGTGCGTCGCGTAGCGGCACGCGTGGTTGAGGTCGTGCAGCACCGCGACGAGCGTGTGGCCGCGCTCGTGGTTGAGGTCGGCGCACAGGTCGAGGAGCTCGACCTGGTGGGCGATGTCGAGGTACGTCGTCGGCTCGTCGAGCAGCAGGATCGGGGTCTCCTGCGCGAGCACCATCGCGACCCACACCCGCTGGCGCTGGCCGCCGGACAGCTCGTCGACGAGACGGCCGGAGAGCTCGGTGACGCCCGTCGCCGCCATGGCCTCGACGACGGCCGCCTCGTCCTCGCGCGACCACTGCCGCAGGAGCGTCTGGTGCGGGTACCGGCCGCGCGCGACGAGGTCGACGACCGTGATGCCCTCCGGCGCGATCGACGACTGCGGGAGCAGGCCCAGGCGGCGCGCGACCTGCTTGGCGGGGATCGCCGAGATCGAGCGCCCGTCGAGCACGACCCGGCCCTCGGCCGGGCGCAGGAGCCGTGACAGTGCGCGCAGGAGCGTCGACTTGCCGCACGCGTTGGGTCCGACGATCACCGTGAACGAGCCGTCGGGGATCGCGACGTCGAGGCCGCGGGAGATGACCCGCTCGTCGTAGCCGAGCGTCACCCCGGCGGCGTACAGGCGGTCCGCACCCTCCTGTACAGCGGCGCGCTCGTGCGCGGCGGCCGTCTCGGCGCGTCCCGGCGTCGCTGCGGTTCCGGCGGTCCCGGCGGTCCCGGCGGAGCGGTCGGTCGTGGTCACGCGTGTCCTCCCGGGACGGTTCGGGGGCTCGGTCATCGGCGCGCCTCGCGCACGAGCAGCCAGACGAGGTAGGCACCGCCGAGCACCACGGTCACGACGCCCACCGGCAGCTGGGTCGGGGCGAGCAGGCGCTGGGCGACGAGGTCGCTCGCGGACAGGAGCAGCGCGCCCATCGCCGCGGCGGGCAGGACCTGCACGCCCGGGCCGCGCGTCAGGCGGCGCGCGAGCTGCGGCGCGGCCAGAGCGACGAACGAGATCGGCCCCGCGGCGGCGGTCACGACGGCGATGAGCGCGACACCGACGCGACCAGCGCGAGGCGCGTGCGCTCGCCGTGCACCCCGAGGGCGGTCGCGGCGTCGTCGCCCATCTCCAGCAGGCGCATGCGCGGCACGAGCGGCACGAGCGCGACCAGCAGCAGGACGACGAGGACGGACGCCGGTGCCGCCTGCTCCCACGTCGTGCCGTTGAGCGAGCCGGCGCCCCACAGGGTCGCGGCCATCGCCGTCTCGAGGTCGGCCGTGATGACGAGCCACGCGTTGACCGACGCGAGCATCGCGGACACGGCGATGCCGACGACGACGAACCGGAAGCCCTGGACCCCGCGCCGGTACGCGAGGACGTACACGAGCACGGCGGACCCGATGCCGCCGACCAGCGCCCCGGCGGCGACGCCCCCGTACCCGCCGCCGAGCACCATGAGCACGACGAGCGCGCCCGTGTAGGCGCCGGTGTTGAAGCCGATGACGTCGGGGCTGCCGAGCGGGTTGCGCGTGATCGACTGGAACACCGCCCCGCTCGCGCCGAGCGCCGCGCCGAGGACGAGCGCGAGGAGGGCGCGGGGCAGGCGCCACTCGACGACGATCATGCGGACGGGCCCCTCGGACGCACCCGTGAGGGCCCCGAGCACCTGCCCGACGCTCAGCGGGTAGTCGCCGGTGGTGAGCGCGACGACCCCGACGGCGAGCGAGACGAGGAGCAGGACCGCGCACACGACACCGGCGCGCACGTCGAGGCGCCCGCTGGCCCGTCCTCCGGGGCTGCGCACGACGCGCACCGCGCGGCCGACGTGGGGCGGCAGGCCGGACCGACGGCTCCGGGAGCCCGCCGCCCGGGTGCGGGGCGCGCTCACAGGCCGCTCGCCCGGGTGCGGCGCACGAGCGCGACGAGCACGGGCGCCCCGACGAACGCGGTGACGATGCCGACCGGCACCTCGCCGGGCCACGCGACCACGCGCCCGAGCACGTCCGCGACGAGCACGAGCACCGCCCCGAGCACCGCCGAGTACGGCACGATCCAGCGCTGCAGCGGCCCGACCGCCCAGCGCGCGACGTGGGGCACCATCAGCCCGACGAACGCGACCGGCCCGGCGGCCGCCGTCGCCGCCCCGCACAGCAGCGTCACGCCGACGCCGACGAGCAGGCGCGTGCCGCCCACGTGCGCGCCGAGCGAGCGCGCCAGGTCGTCGCCGAGCGCGACGGCGTCGAGGGGACGGGCCACGGCGAGCGCGAGGACGAGGCCGATGAGGACGAACGGCGCGACGTCGGCCACGGTCGCCGGGGTGGCGCCCGCGATGGAGCCGGAGCCCCACGCGCCCGAGGTCCCGCCCCACGCGCGCAGGCGGTCGAACGACGCCGGGTCGAGCAGCGTGACGGCGAGCGTGAGCCCGCTGAGGAACGCACCGAGCGCGATCCCGGCGAGCGTGAGCCGCACGGGCGTGGGACCGCCCCGCCCGGCGGACCCCACGAGGTACACGGCGACCGTCGCGACGACCGCGCCGCCGAACGCGAACCACACGAACGCGCCGACGTCGGCTACTCCGACGAGGGCGACGCCGAGCACCACACCGAGGCCCGCGCCGGCGTTGACGCCGAGGATGCCGGGGTCGGCGAGCGGGTTGCGGGTCATGCCCTGGATGAGCGCACCGGCGACGCCGAGCGCCGACCCGACGAGCAGCCCGAGGACGGTGCGCGGCACGCGCAGGTCGAGCACGACGACGTGGTCCGCTCTGCCGTCGTACGCCGTGAGCGCGTCGACGACCGTGCCGAGCGGGACGGGCCGCGAGCCGACGGCCAGGCTGAGCACCACGGACGCGGCGAGCACCAGCACGCACACGCCCAGCCCGAGCGCGCGCCCGCCGAGCGAGCCGACGAGGCCGGGGCGCCGGTCCTCGCGCGTCGCGCGCGGCGAGTCCTCGGGACCGCCGGCGACCGCCGGGGCGGCGGCGTCCGTCGTGGAGGCGTGCGGGGCCATCTCGTGCTCTTCGCGGTCGGGGTGGGCGGGCAGGTTACCCTCACCTTAGTTCACGCGTCCCGGGCCCGTGCGCCGCGCCCGCGACGCGTGTGCGAGAGTGGCGACATGACCTCCCACGTCCCCGTCGCCGCGGACCACGTCGTCACCGTCGACGACGACGGCCGCCGCACCGGCACGTTCGAGCGCTCCACCGTGCACACCACCGAGACGCCGCTGCACCTCGCCTTCTCGTGCTACGTGCTCGACGACGACGGCCGCCTGCTCCTCACGCGGCGCGCGCTCGCCAAGCGCACCTGGCCCGGGGTGTGGACGAACTCGTTCTGCGGGCACACCCGCTGGACGGAGACGTCCGAGGAGTCGGTCGTCCGGCACGCGGAGCACGAGCTCGGCATGGAGGTGCGCGACCTCGAGGTCGCCGTCCCGGGGTTCCGGTACCGCGCGGTCGACGCGTCGGGCGTCGTCGAGAACGAGATCTGCCCCGTGTACGTGGCGCGCGCGGCGACGGGCGTGACGCCCCACCCCGACGAGGTCATGGAGCTCGCGTGGGCCCACCCGGCCGACGTCGTGCGGGCCGCCGACGCGACGCCGTGGGCGTTCAGCCCGTGGATGGTCCTGCAGATCGCGGCGCTGCGCGCGGCGGCCGGCGGCGACGACGGCCCGACGGCGCAGCTCCTCGCCGCGTTCGCCGACCGTCCGCGCGGCTGAGGCGCCCGCGACGCGCGGGGAGGCCGTCCTCCCGGCGAGCGGCCAGGTCCGCGGGCGAGAATCGGGGGCATGCACGCCGCGGTCCCCCTCGCCCTGCCCGCTCCGAGCGCCCCGTTCGAGACGCACGTCGTGTGGGCGCGGTCGGTGCCGCTGACGGTGCCGGACCGCGGGGCGGTGGACGGCCGCGTGACCGGCCGCGTGGTGGAGGACGCCGTGCCCTGGGACTACCCGGCGCTCGCGCGCGAGCTCGTCGCGGGCGAGCGCGGACCGGTGCTCGACCTCGGCACCGGCAGCGGCGGCCTGCTGGCGTCGTTCGCGCCCCTGCCCGCCGGCTCGGCCGCCACCGAGGCGTGGCCGCCGCACCTGCCGTGGCCCGGCGCCGGCTCACGCCCCTGGGCGTCGACGTCCGCGCGACCGGGCGCGGCGACGAGGTGCTCCCGTTCCTCGACGCCCAGTTCGACGTGGTGCTGGCCCGGCACGAGGAGTTCGACCCGGACGAGGTGCGCCGCGTCCTGCGCCCGGGCGGCGTCTTCCTCACCGAGCAGGTCGACAGCCGCGACGGCGTGCGGGCGTGCGCGGCGCTCGGCGCGGAGCTGCCGTGGGACCCCGACTCGGTGACGCTGGACGGCGCGGTCGACGTGCTGGGCGGGGCGGGGTTCGTCGTCGACGTCGCCCGCGAGCACGAGGGCCTGCGCCGGTACCGCGACCTCGGCTCGCTGCTGGGTTCCCTGCGCACGACGGCGTCCCCGGTCCCGGAGCTCGCGCCGCTCACGCCGGAGGCCGTCGCGCGGTTCGAGGCGCCGCTGCGCGCCCTGCACCTGCACTTCGCGGCGGGCCACGAGTTCGTCGACGAGGCGCCGCGCTTCCTCGTCGTCGCGCGCGCGCCGTACTGCGCCCGCCCCGGCCCGGCGTGCAGCCCGGCCTGACGTGCGCCCCGCCCGACGCGCATCCTGGCCGGGCGTGCGGCCCGCGCCGAAAAGCGTCCCGGGCCGGGATGCGGGCACGGAGAAGCCCGCGGGCCGGAGGAGCGATCCTCCTGTCGTGCTGGACGAGGGCACGACTCCCGCGGGCCCCGGTGGTCGCGTGGTACTCGCTCGCCGTCGGCCGCCTCCCGCGCGGGAGGCGCCGCCCGGTTCACGGGCTCACCGCGTCCGGTCCGTCAGAGACGTATCGGTCGCGCGACGACTAGCGCGCGACCACCTCACGGGTCCGAAGAGAGTTCACTTCTCGGATCACCTCCTTTCTCGTGTACGACGACCGTACGTCCGCCCCCGCTGGGCGACCAACGGATTTCGCGCAGGGAGGAGACGGCAGCGAGACCGGCGCCGCGGCGTCGCGTCACGCGCGCAGGTGCGCCCACTGGTCGGGGTAGTCGTCGAGCCACTGGGCGAACGACCGCGCGGGGCGCTCCGTGAACCGCTCGACGACGTCGCTCACGTGCTCGAGCGCGCCGGCGGCGATCGCCAGGTACGACGACACCCAACCGTCGATCGCGAAGCGCGCCGCGCCGGAGGACGTGCGCGAGGCGTACGCCTCGTCGACCGTCTCCGGGCGGTAGACGATCTCGCGCCCCGTCGCCCGCGAGAGGGTCTGCGCGACCTCGTGGAGCGTGAGCGCCTCGGGTCCCGTGACGTCGTACGTCGCGCCGTCGTGCCGGCGCGGCCGCTCGTCCAGCAGGACGGCGGTCGCGACGTCGGCGATGTCGTCGTGCGAGACCGACGCGACGCGGCCCTCGCCCGCCGGGCCGCGCAGCACGCCGTCGTCGCCGACCAGGAGCGCGAGGCCGCGGTGGTAGAGGTTGTCGCGCAGGAAGGTCCACCGCAGCCCCGTGCCCCGCACGTACTGCTCGGTGTGCCAGTGGTCGCGCGCGAAGGTGAACACGGCGTCGGGCGCGGCGCCGACGAACGAGAGGTACACGACGCGCTGCACGCCGGCCGCGACGGCCGCGTCGACGGCCGCGCGGTGGTCGCCGACGCGGTCGGCCGACTCGTGCGCGGAGACGAGGAAGACGGTGTCGCAGCCGGAGAAGGCCTCGACCATGGCCGGCGTGTCGGTGTACCCGCCGACGACGGCGACCTCCGCCTCGGGCAGAGGGTCGCCGTCGAGCCGCGGCGCGCGTTCCGCGTCCCGCACGACGAGGCGCTGCGGCGCGCCCTCCGCGGCGAGCCGGAACGCGAGCATCGACCCGAGGAGGCCGCTCGCACCCGTGACCGCGACCCGACCGGCACCCGCCCTGATCGTCATGCCCTCACGGTAGGTGCGGCGTCGCGCCGGTGCGCGACGAGCGGCGCGGCCGACCGGTGCTACTCGTCCGCGGGCTCGTTCTTGCGCCGGATGACGAGCAGGGGGTCCGGCGTCCCGACCACGGCGTGGTCCTTGCCGTCGTAGTCGAACCGGCTGAGGAAGAACCGCATCGCGTTGATGCGCGCCCGCTTCTTGTCGTTGGACCGGATGATCGTCCACGGCGCGTACCGCTTGTCGGTGCGCCGGAACATCTCCTCCTTGGCGGCCGTGTAGTCCTCCCAGCGGTCGAGGGAGGCCAGGTCCATGGGGGAGAGCTTCCAGCGCCGCACGGGGTCGAGCTGGCGGATCGCGAACCGTGTGCGCTGCTCGGTGCGGGACACGGAGAACCACAGCTTGGTCACGTGGATGCCCGAGTCGACGAGCATCCGCTCGAACGCCGGCGCCTGCGCCATGAACGTCCGGTACTCCTCGTCCGACGCGAACCCCATGACGCGCTCCACGCCGGCGCGGTTGTACCAGGAGCGGTCGAACAGGACGATTTCGCCCGCCGTCGGCAGGTGCTGGACGTACCGCTGGAAGTACCACTGCCCGCGCTCGCGGTCGCTCGGCTTGGACAGCGCGACCACGCGCGCGGTGCGCGGGTTGAGGTGCTCCGTGAACCGCTTGATCGTGCCGCCCTTGCCCGCCGCGTCACGACCCTCGAAGAGGATGATCGCCCGGCGGTCGTTGTCCTCCAGCCAGTACTGGAACTTCAGCAGCTCCACCTGGAGCCGGTACTTCTCGACCTCGTACTCGTCCCGGTCCATGAGCTCGTCGTACGGGTACCCCTCCTGCCACGTGTAGACAGGGTTGCCCTCGGGGTCGATGAGGTCCGGGTCGGGGGTGTGCCCGTCCCGCACGGTGTAGCCGCTGTCGCGGAGGAACTCGATGTACTCCCGCAGGTCGCTCGGCGGGTTCACGACGGTCATGCCGGTCTCCTCGGTGCTCGGTGCTCGGCGGGTGCGAGCAGACGGGCCGCCACGACGCCCGCCCGGGTCCAACCTGGGCCACGTGCCGCGCCGGCGCCACCGGACGGCGGGGCGGTCCGGGGGCCGGGCACAATGGCCCGATGAGCGATCCCTACCGCGTCATGACCGTGTGCACCGGGAACATCTGCCGGTCCCCGATGGCCCAGGTCGTCCTGCGCGACCGGTTCGAGGCCGCCGGGCTCGGCGGGCAGGTGGTCGTGGACTCGACCGGCGTGAGCGACGAGGAGCACGGCCACGGCATCGACCCGCGGGCGCGCGCGGCCCTCGAGGAGCGCGGGTACGCCGTCGACGACCTGCACCGCGCCCGCAGGGTCGGGCGGGACGACGTCGCCCGGCGCGACCTCGTGCTCGCCATGACGGCGCAGCACGCCCGGGCGCTGCGCCGCCTCGTCGACGGCCGTCCGGACGCGGCGGGCGTGGACGTGGGGGAGCGCATCCGGATGTACCGCTCGTTCGACCCGGACGCCCCGCGCGTCGGCCCCGGTGAGCCGGAGAGCGCGCTCGACATCGCCGACCCCTGGTACGGCGGCCCGCGGGACTTCGAGGTCAGCCTCGACGAGATCGAGGCGGCCGCGACGCGATCGTCGACCACGTGCGCGCCGAGCTCGAGGTCCGCGCCGCGGGCTGAGGCC
Source organism: Cellulosimicrobium sp. CUA-896 (assembly GCF_001942335.1). GTDB lineage: Bacteria > Actinomycetota > Actinomycetes > Actinomycetales > Cellulomonadaceae > Cellulosimicrobium. The sequence continues at coordinate 59,297 of NZ_MKKH01000007.1, forward strand.
GGGGGAGACCGGCGGCCGGAGGAGGCTCGACGGCGAGGGCCGGCGTGGGTGCGCGCGTGCGGGTCAGCGACCGGCGCGCCGCGCGCGCCAGCGGACCACCTCGGCGTCGACGTCGCGCGTCGCGTCACCACCGGCGGCCCGCCGAGGAGCTGACGCCGGGCGTCGACCACGCGCGCGTTGAAGTCCTCGAGGATCTCGCGCACGGCCTGCTCGTCCAGCTCCTGGTCGAGCCGGTCGTCGAGCTCGCGGTCCTCGCGCTTGAGGAGCATCGCGGGAGGACCGAGGCCCGTGAGCTGCTCGCGCTCGATGACGTTCCGCAGCCACCAGTCGGGGTCGTGGCGGCCGGTCAGGCCGGGGATCGGCTTGCCCGCGAGCGGGAGGTCGTCGAACTCGCCGCGCCGGATCGCCTGGTCGATCACCGTGTCGACGTAGCGTGCGCGGTCCTCGGGCGCGACGCGCGGGGGCGTGCGGACGGTCTCGGCGCCCTCGGCCGCCTCGGTCTCGTCGACGTCCCCGGCGTCCCGGACGTCCCCGACGTCCTGGGCGGGCGCGGCCCCCCCGGTCTTCTCCGCCGCCTCCCTCGCGACCTCGCGGTCCACCCGGTACTGCGCGGCGCGGCGGACCGGGTCGTCGTCGGGCACCTGGCGTCGCCTGCCGAACATCGTCCCTCCTGTCCCATCCGCGGTGCGGCGCGTCCGTCATCGACCAGCCTAGGCAGGCGACCGACGGCGTGGCGCGCTGGTCGCGCCCTCCCTGCTGCGTCACCATCGGAGCATGACGGCCCCCCGGGTGGTCATCAGGAGGCACCGGAGACGGTGGTGGTGGGCCGCCGTCCCCGTGGTCGTGGCGCTCGCCGCCGTCGCCCTCGTCCTCGCCGCGCGTGCCGAGCACCGCGTCTGGACCGGAGCCGTCGGCCGCTACGAGGCGCAGGTCGCGGGAGAGGCCGTGCGCGCCGAGCAGGCGCGCGCCCGGGCGCAGGAGGCCCGCGTCGCACCGCTGGCCGCGCTCGCGGCCGCCTCGACGAGGGGCGGCCCGTGCTCGCGGGCAGCGAGGGGCAGGTGGGCGACCCCGCCGTGCGCGAGACGCTGCGGTCCGTGGTGGACGACGGCGAACGCCTAGGCGTCGCCGAGCCCGAGTGGGCCACCACCGAGCGGACCGTGGACGGGCTCACGCGACCCAACCCTTTCTTTGCCGGTTCGCGCCCCGAGCGGTCCTTCACGATCGTCACCGGGTCGACGCCCGCACCGGACGAGCTCGGCGCGGCGGCGGAGGCCGTCACGCAGGCCACCGCCGCGGTCGCCGCGGCGCAGCGGCAGTGGGCCCACGACCGCCTGGCCGCGGCGGTGGAGGACGGCCGGCCCGTCCTCGTCGAGTCGGCCGGGCTCGTCGCGGACGAGGGCACGCGGGAGGCGCTCGGCGCGGCGCTCGCGGACGCCGCGCGGTGCTGGACGCGGGGGCGGACGGCGTCGTCGTGCCCGACGCGGTCGCGCTGCGCGACGCGGTCGTCGCCGCGACGGAGGCCGTCTGGGCCGACCGCCTCGCACGGTCCCTCGCGGAGAGCCGCGCGCAGGGACGGGCGGCGGGCGTCGACTGCGCCGTGGAGAGGTGCGTCGCGCTGACGTTCGACGACGGTCCCGACGCCGAGACCGGGCGCCTGCTGGAGGTCCTCGCCGAGAAGCACGCGACGGCGACGTTCTTCGTGGTCGGGCGCAACGTCGCGGCGCGCCCCCAGGTGGCACGCGCCGTCGTCGAGGGCGGCCACCTCGTCGCCAACCACACGTGGGACCACCCGCGCCTCACGACGCTCGACGACGCCGCGGTGCGCGACCAGCTCGAGCGGACCCAGAGCGCGGTCCGCGACGCGACGGGGACGGCGCCGACGTTCCTGCGCCCGCCCTACGGCGACGTCGACGACCGCGTGCGGTCGCTCGCGACGCGCGCCGGCCTGCGCGTCGAGCTGTGGGACCTCGACACGCAGGACTGGAGGACGCGCGACGCCGAGGAGACCCGACGCCGCGTCGCCGCGCAGGTCCGCCCGGGCAGCGTCGTGCTCCTGCACGACATCCACGGGTCGACCGTCGACGCGGTCGCCGGGATCGTCGACGACCTGCGGCGCGAGGGGTACCGCCTCGTCACCGTCGACCTGCTCGCGCCCTGAGCGAGGGCGAACCGACAGCCCCGAAGGCCGTGGCTCGGCGCTCACCCCGGTGTCGTGGAGGGCAGGGCTTGACTCACCGGCCACTGCAGTGCCATGGTTGCCAAAACGTTCAGCCTGAACGTTTTGGCAGTGCGTTGCATGGATACCTCAAAGGAGACGGCGATGATGCCAACCAACGACAAGCGGCGAAGGACTTCCCGTATCGCGCTCCCGGCGGCGGGCGTCGTGCTCGCCCTCGGCCTCAGCGGATGCGGCGCCGGCGGGACCACGAACACCTCCGACGAGACGCTCACCGTGCTCGTCGAAGGCGGTGGCCGAGCCGTCCTCACGCCCATCGCCGAGGCCTTCGAGACCGAGACCGGCACGTCCGTCACCTTCGTGGAGCTCCCCTACGACTCCCTCTACGACCGCCTCAACACGGAGCTCTCCTCGGGCGACGTGAGCTTCGACGTTGCCGCGCTCGACGCCATCTGGCTCAGCGCCTTCGGCCCGGGGATGGTGCCCCTCGACGACATGTTCACCGATGCCGTCAGGGACGACCTCTTCCCCTCCCTCGTCGAGGAGGCCCAGGTGGACGGCAACTTCGTCGGCATGCCGGCCTGGACGAACGCCGAGATCCTCTACTACCGCACCGACCTGTTCTCGGACCCGGCGCAGCAGGCAGCGTTCCGGGACGAGTACGGCCGCGAGCTCGCGCCCCCCACCACCTGGGAGGAGTACCTCGAGGTCGCCACCTTCTTCACCCAGGACACCGACGGTGACGGCACCGTCGACCTGCACGGTGCCGACGTCAAGGGCGCCGTCGAGACGGAGTGGCTCTCCCTCGTGCTGCAGGCGGGCGCTGACAGCATGGTGCTCGACGACGAGGGCAACGTCGTCGTCGACGACGCCGACCACAAGGCCGCGCTCGACGCCTACATCGCCCCCGTCGGGGAGGGCATCGCCCCGGCCGGCGCCTCGCAGGTCGACTGGGCCACGGCGCAGAACCTCTTCAACCAGGGCCAGCTGGCCATGACACGGTTCTGGGCGCACGCGTACACGCAGATTCCCGAGGACTCCCCCGTGCACGGCAACGTCGGGGTGACCACGATGCCCGCCGGTCCGGGCGGAGCGGCGGCGGTCCCCGGTGCCTGGTACCTCTCCGTGCCCCAGGCGACGTCGAACCAGGAGGCCGCAGAGGAGTTCGTCCAGTTCGCGTTCGAGAACAACGAGCTCGGCCTGGAGAGCGACCTCGGCCTCGCCGCCACGGTCCCCGCCCTCGAGGCCGGTGAGGCCGCCGGCCGCGAGAACCTCGGCGCGCTCATGACGACCCTCAACGAGCCCGGGACGGCTCCGCGCCCGGACACCGACCGTTGGCAGGAGATCGTCGACTCCGTCCTGATCCCGATGCTCCAGGAGGCGACGACGGGGGATGTCGACACCCAGGCGCTGCTCGACCGGGCGGCGGAGCAGATCGAGGCCATCGTCGACTGACGGCTCGCCCGCTGGAGGTGCGGACGCACGACCGCGCCTCCAGCGGGGCCCCGGCCCTCGACGGCAACCATGGAAAGGCCCGCTGTGCGACTGACAGATCGCCGCTATGCTCTGGCGCTCGTTGCGCCCGCTGCCCTCTTTCTCCTCGTCTTCGTCGCCTGGCCGCTCGTACGGCTGGTCTACGACAGCTTCTTCGACATCTCGCCGATCGCCGGTGGTGCCCGGGACTTCATCGGCTTCGAGAACTACGCGCAGATCTTCTCGAGCCCGACCTTCGTCGGTGCGACGTGGCGGACCGCGGCCTACACGGCGATCGTCGTCACCTTCGAGTTCGTGCTGGGCTTCGCGGTCGCTGCTCTTCAGTGCGCTCGGCAAGCGATCGTCGCTCTTTCGCACCTTCTTCCTCTACCCGCTGATGATCGCGCCGGTGGTCGCCGGTCTGCTCTGGCGGTTCCTGCTGATCGACAACATCGGGATCGTCAACCAGGTCCTGTTCCGGGTCGGGCTGCTCGACTCGCCGGGAGACATCGGCTGGCTGTCCGACCCCGACATCGTGCTCTGGTCCGTGGCGATCCCGGACATCTGGTTGACGACGTCGTTCATGACCCTCATCCTCTTCGCCGGTCTGCAGAACGTCCCCGGGGACGTCCTCGAGGCGGCCCGCCTCGACGGCGCCCGGTTCCCGACGCTGCTAGTGCGGATCATCGTGCCGCTGCTCCGGCCGGTCATCGCCGTCGCCCTGATCGTGCGCGGGATCGACGCCGCCAAGGCCTTCGACATCATCCTGATCCAGACCGGGGGTGGTCCCCAGAACGCCTCCCAGACCCTTTCCCTGCTCATCCACCAGACGATGGTCCGCTACGGAGACCCCGGGCAGGCGTCCGCGATGGGCACGGTGTACCTGCTCGCGATGATGCTCGTCGCCGGCCTGGCCGTCTGGTTCATCTGGCGACCTGGAGCCGAGTCATGAATGGCCTGACCGCACGCCGCCCTGCCACCAAGGTCCTGCTGTGGGCCCTGCTGGTCGTCACCGTGGTGCTCTACGCGTTCCCGTTCCTCTACCTGCTGCTCACCAGCTTCAAGAACCCGTTCGAGACCTTGGCCGTCCCGCCGCAGATCCTGCCGTCGGAGTGGACGTTCGCCAACTACGTCTCGGCCCTGGAGCGCTCCGGCGTCGTCGCCTCGTTCATCAACAGCACCACGACGGCGGTCATCTCCACGGCGCTGTCGCTCGTGCTCGCCATCCCGGCTGCCTATGCCATCACCCGCTTCCGCACCCGCAGCGGGCAGCTCCTGTCGATGACGGCGCTCATCACCCGCATGGTGCCGCCGGTGGCCGTCGGTGTTCCGCTGACCTCGATGATCGCAGCGTTGAGCCTGACGGACACCCCGACGGGCCTGGCGATCGCGCACACGACCATCTCGCTGCCCCTGTCGATCCTCCTCATGGCCAGCTTCTTCGAGGCCGTGCCCGCCGAGATCGAGGAGGCGGCGAAGGTGGACGGCTGCAGCCGGCTGCGGGCGCTGTGGTCGGTGGTCATGCCCGTCGTCTCCGGCGGGGTCGCGGTCACGGCGATCTTCGCGTTCCTCGCCTCGTGGAACGAGTTCCTCTTCGCCACGCTCCTCACGTCGGTGCGGGCACAGACGACGCCGATCATGATCGCGAACTTCCAGACCCAGTTCGGCCTCGACTGGGGGCCGATGACGGCTCTGGCGACCCTCTACTCGGTCCCCGTCATCATCCTCACGATCTTCCTGCAGCGACGGATCGTCGCCGGCCTGACCCTGGGTGCCGTCAAGGGCTGAGCAACAGGCAGCCCGCGAACCCCGCGCCGCCACCGAGCGTCCGGGCCGGACCGCGGCACACCAAGGCAATCACGGCACGAAGAAGGGAAGCACCATCGTGAGCGACAACTCCTACGACGTCACGAAGTGGTCCGCCGGCGATCCTCGCGAGGACATCGGCGAGGTGATCAACAGCATCATCGCCGACATCAAGAGCAGGCAGACGGACATCGACGTCCGCGACGGCGGGAAGCCCGGTGCGGTGATCTACATCCCGCCCGGGGACTTCCGCCTCCGGACCCAGGTGGTGATCGACGTCAGCTACCTGAGGATCGAGGGGTCCGGACACGGCTTCACCTCTTCGAGCATTCGTTTCAACGTGCCCGAGGACGAGTGGTCCGACCTGCACGAGCTGTGGCCTGGCGGGAGTCGCGTCCTCGTCGACCTCCCGAACGTGGACGGCGCTGACGAGTCCGCGGGTGCCGCCTTCCGCGTCGATCGGGACGGGAGCCCTCGGATCAGCTCCGTGGAGTTCTCCAGCTTCTGCATCGACGGGCTGCACTTCGAGCCGGACGGGTCCGGGATGCACCCGGAGAACACGTACAAGAACGGGAGGACGGGGATCTACGTCGGGAGTGCCAACGACTCGTTCCGCATCTCCGGCATGGGATTCGTCTATCTCGAGCACGCCCTCACGATCTGTCACGCCGACGCGTTGTCCGTCCACGACAACTTCATCGCCGAGTGCGGCAGCTGCATCGAGCTCCGCGGCTGGGGACAGGCCTCGAAGGTCACCGACAATCTCATCGGGGCGGGCCCGGACGGGTACTCCATCTTCGCGGAGAACCACGGTGGGCTCCTCGTCACCGCGAACAACGTGTTCCCGCGCGGCACCAGCAGCGTCGAGCTCGAGGGTGTCACGCGCTCCAGCATCACCAACAACCGGTTGCACTCGTTCTACCCCGGGATGGTGGTGCTCAGGGGAGCCTGCTCGGAGAACCTCGTGGCCTCGAACCACTTCTTGCGCGACCACGAACCGTGGGCGCCGTTCCTCGGCGTGGACAACGGGCAGGACGACTCGTACGGCCTCCTCCGCATCAGCGGGAACGGCAACTCCGTCATCGGCAACCACTTCTCCGAGGCGATCGACGCCCGCAGCGTCAGACCGTCGGGCACACCCCCTGTCGTCGTGCGCCTCGTCGCGGGGAGCGGCAACTACGTCGCCACCAACCACGTGGTGGCCACGGACGTGCGCGCGAAGACCGGGGAGTCCGCCTATGCCGCGCAGGTGGACGCCCTCCTGACGACGGCGTCCTCAGGCCGGCTCCCCGTCACCAGCGTCCAGGTCGACGCCGCATCGGCCGGCAACACGGTCCTCGACTCGGGGGACGAGACCCAGGTTGTGATCGACAAGGCCGCCAACGCCTTCAGGCCCACACCGACGGTCGGCGTCTAGATTGCGCATGCAGTCCAGCGCGGACGCCTCGCACCGGCCCGGCGAGGCCGCCGCCGAGCGTGACCGCGAGGGCCGCGGCCGCATCCATCGCGTGGAGACGAGGAAATGAAGCAACGACGAGTGACGATCAAGCAGGTCGCGGCTGAGGCCGGTGTCTCCATCACGACCGTCTCCCACGTCCTCAACGACGTCCCGGGCGTACGCGCGAACCCTCTGACACGACAGCGGGTCCAGGACACGGCCGCGCGCCTGGGGTACGTGCCCAACCGGCTCGCGCAGTCGCTGCGGACCCAGCGGTCCAACACCATCGGCCTGGTCGGGGACGAGATCGCGACCACCCCGTTCGCCGGGAAGCTCATCCTGGGTGCGCAGGACGTGGCCCTGTCGCGTGAAGCCGTGGTCTTCGTCGTGTCCACCGGGTATGAGCGCGACGTGGAGAACCGGGAGATCGACGAGCTGCTGCGCCGTCAGGTGGACGGGATCCTCTACGCCTCGATGTTCCACCGGAAGGTCGAGCTGCCCCCGCAGCTCGCCGCCGTCCCCACGGTGTTCGTGAACGCCGAGTGCACCACCCCGGGCGTCTCGTGGGTCGTGCCCGACGAGGTGGCCGGCGGGAGAGACGTCGCGACGTGCTCCTCTCGGCAGGCCACCGGCGCCTCGGCTTCATCAACAACGTCGACGACATCCCGGCGTCCGTGGGCCGTCTCGAGGGGTTCAGGGCGCGGGTGGCGGAGAGCGGTGTCGCCGCCGCCGACGTGACGGTCGTCGCCGCGGAGTCCGACCCCGCGGGTGGGTACGCGGCCGCCAAGGAGCTCCTCGCCGGCGAGCGACGGCCTACGGCGGTGTTCTGCTTCAACGACCGCATCGCCATGGGCGCGTACCGGGCCGCCGCCGAGCTGGGGCTGCGCATCCCCGAGGACGTCTCGATCGTCGGTTTCGACAACCAGGAGTACGTCGCAGACGGCCTCTTCCCCGGGTTGACCACCGTCGAGCTCCCGCACTTCGACATGGGTGTCTGGGCAGCCGAACAGCTCTTCCACCACATCGACGGGGCGAGCGGCGACGCCGCGTCCGCGCGGCTGCGCGGGCCCGTGGTCCGCCGCGATTCCGTCGCCCCACCTCCCACAGCACCGCGCACCACCGCACTGCGCTGACCGAAAGGCCTCACACCGATGTCGAACTCCCTGTCCGACGCTTGGACCTGGGACATGTGGTTCGCCGACGACGGCGACCGCTACCACGCCTTCTACCTCAAGGCCTCCCGCGCCCTCGAGAACCCTGACCGGCGCCACTTCTACGTCACGGTCGGCCATGCCGTCTCGGAGGACCTCCGTACCTGGCGCGAGGTCGCCGACGCGCTGATCGCGTCGGACGAGCCCGCCTTCGACGACTTCACCACGTGGACGGGATCCATCGTCAAGGACGCCGACGGCCTGTGGCGGATGTTCTACACCGGACGTCCCGCGCCGAGAAGGCGATCGTCCAGCGTGTCGGCCTCGCCACGTCGCCGGACCTCTACACCTGGACGAAGGCGGGCGCGCAGGCCGTGTGCGAGGCCGACGCACAGTGGTACGAGAAGTTCGACGGATCGAGCTGGCCCGACGAGGCGTGGCGCGATCCGTGGGTCTTCGCCGACGGCGGCGAGTGGCACATGCTCGTCACCGCGCGGTCCAAGGACGGCGCCCCGGACGACCGCGGGGTGATCGGTCACGCGACCTCGTCCGACCTCGAGACGTGGACCGTGCGGCCTCCGCTCTCGCAGCCGGGAGCCGGCTTCGGACATCTCGAGGTGCCGCAGGTCGCCGAGATCGACGGCCGCCATGTGCTCCTCTTCTCCTCCTTGCACGGCGAGCTCACGCAGGCCAGGCGCGACGCGGGCGAGCTCGGTGGTGTGTGGTCCGTGCCGATCGACTCGCCGACCGGGCCCTACGACATCACCCGGTCGACCCGGCTGACCGACGAGTCGCTGTATGCCGGCCGGCTGCTGCAGGACCGCGACGGTGCCTGGTGGCTCTTCGCGTTCCACCATGTCGACGGCGACGGGGCGTTCGTCGGTTCGCTGTCCGACCCGTTCCCGGTCGGTTGGGACGCGGACGGCCGCCTGCGGGTGACCGACGGTCGCTTCGACCACCTCGCGTGACGGAGGCACAGCGCTCGTGACAACGTTCCTCGTGGTCGGCGAGGCGCTCGTCGACATCGTCGAGACGGCGGACGGCACGCGCTCCCGGCACCCGGGCGGCAGTCCGTCCAACGTCGCGCTGACCGCGGCTCGGCTCGGCGACCGCGCGGAGCTGCTCACCTGGATCGGCGACGACGAGCTCGGCCGCTCGGTCCACGCGCACCTGGCCGGGTCGGACGTGATCGTGCTGCCCCAGTCGACCGGGGCGGACCGCACTCCGACGGCGCTCGCCCGTCTCGACGCCGCCGGCGGCGCGACGTACGAGTTCGATCTCGACTGGCAGCTCGCGCCGGTGGCGGTGGGCGCGGACGTGACGGTCGTGCACACCGGGTCGATCGCCGCCGTCGCTCCGACGGACCCGCCTGGCGCCCTGCCCGCCCTGCTCGTCGCGGCGCGCGAGACCGCCACCATCACGTACGACCCGAACGTCCGGCCGACGATCATGGGCTCGCCGACGGCGGTACGCGACGACGTCGAGCGCCTGGTCGCGGTGGCCGACGTGGTGAAGGTCTCCGACGAGGACCTCGCCTGGCTGTATCCGGACCGCGAGCCCGTCGAGGTCCTCGGGTCCTGGGTCGCCGAGCACGGGCTCGCGCTGGGGGTCATGACGCGGGGAGGGCAGGGTTCCCTCGCCGCGCTGCCGGACGGCACGAGGGTGGAGGTCCGCGCTCCGGCGGTCACCGTGGCCGACACGGTGGGTGCCGGGGACTCCTTCATGGGCGCGTTGCTGCACGCCCTCGACGAGCGCGGGCTCACCGGCGCTTCCGGCCGGGAACGGCTCTCCCGTCTGACCTCGGAGGACGCCGCCGCGATCCTGGCGTTCGCCGCGCGTGTCGCGGCGATCACCGTGAGTCGTGCAGGTGCCGATCCGCCGCGTCGCGCCGACCTCGTCCCTGAACCGGGCGAAGCGCACGCCTGACCGGCCTCGCTCGCCGTGGTGCCGTGCGCCCGTGGGACGAGGGCCCAGATCGGCTGCGGCGGCATGATGGGTCCATGAGCCGTCGACTCAAGGTCTCCCGCCGGTCGCAGGTGCCGCCGTTCGCCGTCATGGAGGTGCTGGCCGAGGCGAACCGCCTGCGCGACGCGGGCGCGTCGGTGCTCAACCTGTGCGCGGGCGAGCCGTCGACGGGGGCGTCGGACGTCGTGCGGCGCCGCGCGATCGCGCTGCTGGAGAGCGGCGACCTCGGCTACACCGAGGCGCTCGGCGTGCCCGCGCTGCGGCGCGCGATCGCCGCCCACTACGGCCGCTGGTACGACGTCGAGGTGGACCCGGCCCGCGTCGCGGTGACGACCGGGTCGAGCGGCGGGTTCCTGCTCGCGTTCCTCGCGGCGTTCGACGTCGGCGACCGCGTCGCGCTGGCCCGGCCCGGCTACCCGGCGTACAAGAACATCCTCGCCGCCCTGGGCTGCGAGGTCGTCGAGCTCGACTGCGGCCCGGCCACGCGCTACCAGCCGACGGTGTCCCAGCTCATGGGGGCGTACTACGAGGGCGGCCTCGACGGGCTGGTCCTCGCGAGCCCGGCCAACCCCACCGGCACGATGATCCTGCCCGACGAGCTCGACGCCGTCGCGCACTGGTGCGCCGACCACGACGTCCGGCTCGTGAGCGACGAGATCTACCACGGCATCGTCTACGGGGACGCGGAGCGCACCCTGCCCACGGCGGTGCGGCACACGGGTGATGGCGCGGTCGTCGTCAGCTCGTTCTCCAAGTACTGGGCGATGACGGGCTGGCGCCTCGGGTGGCTCGTGCTGCCGGACGAGCTCGTCGCGCCCGTCGGCGCGCTCGCCGGCAACGTCGCCCTCTCGCCGCCCGCGCTCGCGCAGCACGCCGGCGTCGCCGCGTTCACCGCCGAGGGGTACGCGGCCGCGGAGGAGAACGTCGGCCGCTACGCCGCGTCCCGCGAGCTCGTGCTGTCCCGCCTCGACGACCTCGGCTGGTCGCGCGTCGCGCCCGCCGACGGCGCGTTCTACGTCTACGCCGACGTCTCCGCCGACGGCATGGACTCCGTGACGTGGTGCGAGCGGCTGCTCGCCGAGGCGGGCGTCGCGCTCACGCCCGGGACGGACTTCGACGGCGTCGCGGGGCGCGACTGGGTGCGGCTGTCCTTCGCGGCGGCCCCGACGACGGTCGCCGAGGCCGTCGAGCGGATCGTCGCGTGGCGTGCCACGCTGCGCCGGTGATCGACAGCACGGACAGCACGGACAGCACGGACAGCACGGACAGCACGGACAGCAACTCTACGGCGGCGCTCCCGCCCCGGACGCCCGGGACGCTGCGCCTCGCGACGTACAACGTGCGCCACGGCGAGTCCCTGGACGGCCTCGTCGACGTCGAGCGGTTCGCGCGCGCCGTCGCGCACCTGGACGCGGACGTGCTCGCGCTCCAGGAGGTCGAGCGGGACACCCCGCGCTCGCACCGGGCGGACCTCGTCGCGGTCGCGGCCGCGGCGATGCGCGCCGACGACTGGCACCTCGCGCCGACGCTGCGCGGGGTCCTCGGCGCGTACCGCGGCGCGGCGCGGCCCGGTCGGGGCGCGCCGCGCGCCCCCGGGGTGCCCACGTACGGCGTCGGCCTCGTCAGCCGCTACCCGGTGGAGCACTGGTCGCGGCACGAGCTCGCGCGCATGCCCTGGCGCTCGCGCGTCCGCCGGGGTCGTCCCGGCTCGCGCCGGCCCCTGCGCGTCGTGCCGGACGAGCCGCGCGCCGCCCTCGCCGCGCGGGTCGCGACGCCGTGGGGGCCGCTCACCGTCGTCGGCACGCACACGACGTCGCGGCCCGAGTTCACGGCCGACCAGTACCGCGAGCTCGTCGACGCGTGCGCGGTCCTGCCGCGCCCGCTCGTGCTGCTCGGGGACCTCAACCTCCGCGCGCCCGAGCCGGCCGGGCTCAGCGGGTTTGCGCCCCTCGCCGACGCGCTCACGCACCCCGTCGACGCCCCGGTGCGGCAGATCGACCACGTGCTCGCCGACCCGGGGCCCGGCGTGCGGGTGGTCCCGGTGGGCCCGGCGGTCGCCGTCGACACGGGGCTGTCCGACCACCGTGCGCTCGTCGTCGACGTCAGGGTCCTGCCGTCGTAGCACGCGCCGGGGCGTGGCGGCCGGTCACTTGACCGCGCCGCCGAGCGCGCCGGCTGCGATGAAGCGCTGGGCGAAGACGAGCAGCACGATCGCCGGGATCGACGACATGACGGCCGTCGCCATGACCGGACCCCAGCTCTGCACGTTGCCCTCGAGGTAGTCGTAGATGCCGAGGGTGATCGGCTTGACGGTCTCGTCCGTCGTGAGGGTGAGGGCGAAGATGAAGTCGCTCCACGCGAACAGGAAGCTGAAGAGCCCGGCGGTGATGATCGAGTTCCGGCTCACCGGGACGATGATCGACCAGAACGCGCGGAAGTGGCCCGCGCCGTCGACGCGCGCGGCCTCCGCGAGCGAGGGCGGGATCGACCGCATGAAGGCGCTCATGATGAGGATCGCGAACGGGATGGCGTGGGTCGCGTCCGCGAGCACCAGGCCGGGGATCGAGTTGAGCAGCCCGACGTCGTTGAACAGCGTGTAGAGGGAGTTGGCGATGACGATGCCGGGGATCATCTGCGCGATCAGCAGGCCGAACGCGAAGATCGCGATGCCGCGCAGGCGGAACCGGGCGAGCGCGTACGCGGCCGGGGTCGCGATCGCGAGCGAGACGAGGACGGTGCCCGCCGCGACGACGATGCTCGTGAGCAGGTTGTCGGTCTGCTGGGACAGCGCCCGCTCGTAGCCGTCGAACGTCGGGTTCGTCGGGAAGAACGAGCTGCTGGCCGCGGTCCCGCCACCCTGGAAGGACGTGTTGACCATCCAGTAGACGGGGAACAGCATGAACGCGAGGAGCAGGACGCCCAGGACGGTGTACGGCAGCTGGCGTGCCGGAGTCGACTTCTTCATGTGCTGACCTCACTCATCCACGGCGCGGCGGTTCACCCGCAGGTACACGACGGCGAACACGAGGGACACGACGATGAGGATGTTGCTCACCGCGGCCCCCGTGCCGAACGAGAACTCCTGGAACGACCGGCGGTAGGAGTCGGTGGCGAGCGTCTGCGTCGCGTTCGCCGGCCCACCGCCGGTCAGTCCGAGGATGATGTCCAGCACCTTCAGGGTGTAGATCACGCCGAGCACGAGCACGACGTTGACGACGGCCCGCAGGTTGGGCCACGTGATGTGCCAGAAGGCCTTCCAGCCCGTGGCGCCGTCGAGGGCGCCCGCCTCGTAGAGCTCCTCCGGGATCTCCTGGAGGCCGCTGTACAGCAGCGTCGTGTTGAACGGGATGCCGAGCCACACGTTGACCAGGACCACCGCGACCAGCGCGACGTCGGGGCTCGTCAGCCACGGGACCGGCTCCGAGGCGAGGTGCAGGTCCCGCAGGATCCCGTTGAGCACGCCGCTGTCCTGGTCGAGGATCCACTTCCACACCGACGTCCCGGCGATGACGGGCAGCAGCCAGGGCAGGAGCAGGAGCGAGCGCAGCACGTTGCTCAGCGGGAAGCGGCGCTTGAAGAACAGCGCGAAGAGCAGCCCGATGACGAACTGGCCCGCGATCGAGCCGACCGTGAACAGCGCCGTGTTGACGACCGTCGTGCGGAAGATCCCGCTGCCGACGACCTCGGCGTAGTTCGCCAAGCCCACCCACGGAGCCTCGCCCGTGTAGAACGTGCGGGTCGTGTACTCCTGGAACCCCATCATCAGGTTCTTGACGACGGGGTACCCGAAGAAGATCACCACGTAGGCGATGGCTGGCACGAGGAACAGCCACTGCGCCGCCTTCTCGCGGCGACGTGCGCTGCGCCGTGCCGGTCGCGGCGCCGGCGTGGGCGCGGTGACGCCCGCGGGCGCTGTGCTGCGGCCGTGGAGCTCATCTCGGTCCGGTCCTCTCGTGGGTGGGCTGCCGGGGTGGCGTCAGCCGGCCGACGCCTGCTCCAGCGCCTCCTGGGGCGTGGCGCTGCCGGTCAGGGCGAGCTGGACCGCGGTGTAGATCTGCGTGGCGGCCTCGGGCCAGTCCTCGCCGAGCAGGGCGGTCCGGGCGCGGGCGCTCTGGACGGTCTCGACGAACGAGGCGACGAGCGGGTTGTCGGCGGCGGCCTGCTCCGCCATCGCGCTGTCGGACGGCACCGCGCCACGGCCCGTGGCCATGGTCAGCTGGTTCTCGTCCGCGGTGACGCACGCGACGAAGTCGCCCGCGGCGGCCATCGTCGCCGGGTCGTCCGTGTTCGGGACGGTGAACGTCTCCCCGCCGAGCGGCGCGACGAGCTCGTCGCCGGCGCTCGGGACGGGCAACGGCACGGAGTCGAAGTTCAGGCCCTCGGCCGCCTGGAGGCTCGGCATGTTCCACGGGCCGTTGATCATCATCGCGGCGTTGCCCGCGATGAACTGGTCGTTCACGTCGTTCTGGGACCAGTTCACGACGCTCGTCGAGGCGGAGCCGTCCTGCACGAGCCCGTTGACGAAGTCGAGCGCGCCCACCGCCTCGGGCGACGTGAGGTCGTCCTCCGTGGCGCCGTTGCTCCACAGGAACGGCAGGAACTGCCAGGTGCCCTCGAAGCTGTTCGCGGCGCTGAACGCGATGCCGTAGCGGTCGCCCTCGGTCAGGGCGGCGGCGGCGGTGCGCAGCTCCTCCCACGTGGTCGGGGGCTCGATGCCGGCCTCGGCGAGCGCGTCGCGTCGTAGAACAGGCCGATCGAGTTGACGATGGGGGCGATGCCGTAGAGCTCGCCCTCGTAGGTCCCGGCGTCGACGACGCCGTCGGGGAAGCCCTCGCCGGTGATCCCGTAGTCGGACAGCGGGCTGAGCGCGCCGGACGCGGCGATCTGCTGGACGTCCGGGTTGTCGAGCATGAGGACGTCGGGCAGCGTCCGGGACGACGCCTGCTGGAGGACGGTCGCGATGAGGCCCGAGCCGGCGACGTGGTTGGACTCCACCTCGATCCCCAGCTCCGCGGCGCACTCGTCGTAGATCTCGTCGTAGATGGGTGCGCTCGTCTCCGACATGGTGTCGGTGATCTGCAGCGTGATGTCGTCGCTGCGCCGGCGGCGGTGTCTCCCCCGCCGCCGCACGCGGAGAGGGCGAGCACGGAGACGGCGGCCGCCGGCACCCCGAGGCGGGTGGTCAGAGTTCCTCGCACGATCGAGCTCCTTCGCTTCCAGCTGCGTTGCTGTCGTTCGGTCAGACGGTTCCGTCGCGTCGGGCGCGAAGCCTCCGGCGGCCGTCGACGGGAGCGTAAACACGCCTCCGAGACGCTGTCAAAGCGGTTTACCAACCGACGTCGATGTGTGATCATCGGTCCCGGAACGGTCCAGGTGCGAGGAGGCAGTCATGGCGACGATGCGCGATGTCGCGCGGCGAGCAGGGGTTTCGCTGGCGACGGTGTCGTTCGTCGTGAACGACACGAAGCCGGTCTCGCCACCGACCCGCGCTCGCGTGGAGGCGGCGATGGCGGAGCTCGGGTTCCGGCGCAACGTCCTGGCGCGAGCGCTCGCCAGCCAGCGCACGCACATCGTCGCGCTCGTGTTCCCGGCGCTCGAGCACCGCCTCGGCGGCACGGCGCTGAGCGTCGTCACGAGCGCGGCGGTCGCGGCGAGCGAGCGCGGTTTCAACCTCGTGCTCTGGCCCGTCGGGGACGAGAGCCAGCTCGAGGACTACGTCTCGGGCGGGCTCGTGGACGCGGTGCTGCTCATGGAGGTGACCGCGCAGGACCCGCGCGTACCGCTCCTCGAACGGCTGTCCGTGCCCTTCGGTCTGATCGGCCGCACGAGCGAGCCCGGCGACCTGCCTTACGTCGACATGGACTTCGAGGGCACCGTCGCGGCCGGTCTCGACCACCTCACGGAGCTCGGGCACGACCGCGTGGCGCTGCTGCTCGGCGAGCTCGGGCCGTCCCTCGCGGGCTACGGCCCGATCGCCCGCACGGAGGCGGCCTACCTCGAGCAGGTGCGCGAGCGCGGCCTCGACCCGGTCGTGCTGCGCGCGCCGCAGGACCCGCGGTCGGGTCGCCTCGCCGCGGGCCGGCTCGTCGACGAGCACCCCGACGTCACGGCGGTGCTCGCGCTGAACGAGGACGCGCTCCACGGCTTCGTCAACGGGCTCGTGGCGCGCGGCCGTGCGGTGCCCGACGACGTCTCCGTGCTCGGCATGGCCACCTCGCCCGACGCGATCTCGACCGCCGACCCGGCCGTCAGCGCGCTCGTCGCGCCGGGCCCCGAGCTGGGCCGCCGGAGCGTCGGGTCGATGGTCGACCGTCTCGAGGACCCCGCGGCGCCCGTGGTCCAGGAGCTCGTCGCCTGCACGCTCCAGCTCGCCGGCTCCACGGCCCCGCCCCGGACGGTCGCCGCGCCCGTCCGCACCACCGCCCCCTGAGCTCGAAAGGTACTGCTGCACGATGAAGTTCACCGACGGTTTCTGGCACGCCCGCCCGGGGGTCGGCATCCACTACGCCCGCGAGGTCGACCGCATCTGGGCGGACGACGGCCGGCTCGGCGTCATCGCTCCGACCAAGGTCGTGGAGAAGCGCGGTGACGTGCTCAACCTTCCCGTCCTCACCGCCTCGCTCTCCTCGCCGATGGAGAACGTGGTCCGCGTCCGCCTCACCCACCACAAGGGCAAGCCGGTGCCCCGGCGGTTCGAGCTGTTCGAGGCGTCGGGCGACGTCGCGAAGATCGAGCTCGAGGACGGCCGCGCCACGCTGACCTCGGGCGACCTCAGCGCGCACCTCGAGGTGGGGAAGGGGTGGGAGCTCCGGTTCGAGGCGGACGGTCGTCAGCTGACCCGCAGCGGCGGCAAGTCGGCCGCGTGGGCGGACGTCGCGGCCGGCGCGCGGTCGACCACGGCCCGATCCAGCTCGAGCGCGAGGGGCGCACGAGCTACATGTTCGACCAGCTCGACCTCGGCGTCGGCGAGCTCGTCTACGGGCTCGGCGAGCGGTTCGGGCCGGTGGTCAAGAACGGCCAGACCGTCGACATCTGGAACTACGACGGCGGCACGTCGAGCGAGCAGGCGTACAAGAACGTGCCGTTCTACCTGACCAACCGCGGCTACGGGGTGTTCGTCGACGACCCGGGCCACGTCTCGTTCGAGGTGGGGTCCGAGGCCGTCGAGCGGGTCCAGTTCTCCGTCGAGGGGAGTCGCTCGACTACTACGTCATCTACGGGCCCGACCCGAAGACGATCCTCGAGCGCTACACCGCGCTGACGGGCCGTCCCGCCCGGATCCCCGCGTGGACGTACGGGCTGTGGCTGAGCACGAGCTTCACCACGGACTACGACGAGCAGACCGTCAACCGGTTCATCGACGGGATGGCGGAGCGCGACATCCCGCTCAGCCTCTTCCACTTCGACTGCTTCTGGATGCGCGAGTTCAATTGGTGCGACTTCGTCTGGGACGAGCGGGTGTTCCCCGACCCGGACGGCATGCTCGCGCGCCTGCACGACCGCGGCCTGCGGGTGTGCGTGTGGATCAACCCGTACATCGCGCAGCAGTCGCCGCTGTTCGACGAGGGGATGGCCCGCGGCTACCTCGTGCGCAACCGGGACGGCAGCGTGTGGCAGTGGGACCGGTGGCAGGCGGGGATGGCCCTGGTCGACTTCACGAACCCGGACGCGACCGCCTGGTACAAGGACGCGCTCCGGCGCCTCGTGCGCCAGGGCGTCGACTGCTTCAAGACGGACTTCGGCGAGCGGATCCCCGTGGACGTGGTCTACGCGGACGGGTCCGACCCCGAGCGCATGCACAACTACTACACGCACCTGTACAACCAGGCGGTGCACGAGGTCCTCGCCGAGGAGCGCGGCGAGGGCGACGCGGTGCTGTTCGCCCGCTCGGCGAGCGCGGGCGGTCAGCAGTTCCCCGTCCACTGGGGCGGCGACTCGACGGCCTCGTTCGCCTCGATGGCCGAGACGCTCCGCGGCGGGCTGTCCCTGGCGTACTCCGGCTTCGGCTACTGGAGCCACGACATCGGCGGGTTCGAGCTCACGCCCGACGCGGCGGTGTTCAAGCGCTGGACGCCCTCGGCCTGATGTCGAGCCACAGCCGCCTGCACGGCAGCGGCTCGTACCGCGTGCCGTGGATGTTCGACGAGGACGAGACCGACCCGCAGAGCGCCGTGGCGGTGACGCGGACGTTCGCCCGGTTCAAGAACCGTCTCGCGCCGTACCTCGTCGCCGCCGGGGACGAGGCGCACCGCACGGGCACGCCGATCATGCGACCGATGCTGCTCGAGTTCCCCGACGACCCGTCGGTGCCGCACCTCGACCGCCAGTACATGCTCGGCGCCGACCTCCTCGTCGCGCCGGTGTTCACGGCGGAGGGCGACGTCGAGCTCTACCTGCCCGAGGGCACCTGGGCGGGCCTGCGGACCGGGGAGCGGGTCGACGGCGGCCGGTGGGTGCGCGAGCGCCACGGCTTCGACTCGCTGCCCCTGTACGTGCGCCCCGGCGGCGTCGTGCCCCTGAGCGCCCACGAGGACCGGGCCGACGCCGACCACCTGGACGGGCTCACGCTCGTCGTGAACCCCGGGGCGCCCGGCTGGTCGCGGACCGTCCGGGTGCGTGGGCTCGACGGAGCTCCCGTCGCCTTCTCGGTGCGCCGGGACGACGACGGCCTCGTCGTCGAGAGCGCGCTCGCGGACGGCTGGTCGGTGCAGGTCGCCGGCGGGACGAGCGCGGGCGCGGTCGACGGCACCGCGCGCGTCGCGCTCTGACCGTGGACGACGCCAGCGTGACGCGTGTCAGCGTCGCCCCGGCCGTGCCGGACTGGGCCGCCGGCGAGATCGCCGGCTGCGGTGCCGAGGTCGTGCCGCCGGGGCCTGCGACCGAGGGTCTCGTGTGGCTCGGCTTCCACGACCCGGCGGGTCTGCGGGAGGCGCTCGCGCGCGCCCCGCGGACCCGCTGGGTGCAGCTCCCGTCCGCGGGGGTCGACGACTACGCGGAGGCCGGCGTCCTGGACCCGGCGATCACGTGGACATCCGCCAAGGGTGCCTACGCGCGCCCGGTCGCCGAGCACGCGCTCGCGCTCACGCTCGCCCTGCTCCGCCGGCTGCACGAGCGGGCGCGCGCGACGAGCTGGGGCGAGCAGGCGGGCACGAGCCTGCACGGCCTCACGGTCGTGGTGGTCGGCGCGGGCGGGGTGGCGCGCGAGCTCGTGCGCCTCCTGCAGCCCTTCGGCACGCGGACGGTGGTCGTGCGGCGGCGCGCGGAGCCGGTCGAGGGGGCCGACCGCACGGTCACGTCCGCGAGCCTGCACGCCGAGCTCGCGTCGGCCGACGTCGTGGTGGTCGCCGCGGCGCTGACGAGCAGCACCCGCGCGCTCGTCGGCGCGGCCGAGCTGGGGGCGATGCGGCCGGAGGCGGTGCTCGTCAACGTCGCCCGAGGCCCGGTCGTGGACACGGAGGCGCTCGGGGCGGCTCTCGCGGACGGGCGCCTGGCGGGTGCCGCGCTGGACGTCACCGACCCCGAGCCGCTCCCGGACGGGCACCCCCTGTGGGACGAGCCGCGGGCGCTGATCACGCCGCACACGGCGGACACCGCGGAGATGGTGGCGCCCCTGCTCCGGGCGCGCGTCGCGACGAACGTGCGCCGCTTCGTCTCCGGCGAGCCGTTGGAGGGCGTCGTCGACGCCGCGGCGGGGTACTGAGGCGGGGTACTGAGGGGACTGGGCGGGGTACTGAGGGTACTGAGGGTTACTGAGGGTACTGAAGGTACTGAAGGTACTGACGCGGCCGACGCCGGTCGCCGTCGCTACGCTGGTGGGCACCGACGCGAAGGAGCGTTCCGATGGTCCCGGAGATCAACTACTGGGCGGTGCTCGCCGCGACGGCGTCGAGCATGCTCGTCGGCGCGGTCTGGTACACGCCGAAGGTGTTCGGCACGTACTGGATGCGTGTCGCGAAGGTGGACCCGTCCGGCGAGGGGCGCGACGCGTCGGGCCTCTCGTGGTGACGGTGCTCGTCAGCTTCGTCACCGCGTGGGTGCTGGCCGGCGCGACGTTCCTGTCGTGGTCGTTCTACGGCGGGGGCTACCTGCTGAACGCGCTCGGCACCGCCGTCGTGCTGTGGGCCGGGTTCACCGCGGCCCGGTTCGTCACGCACGACGCGTTCGAGGGCCGACCTGCCGGGCTCACCGTGCTGAACATCGCGCACGAGTTGGTGACCCTCGCGGTCATGGGCCTGCTCGTGGGGCTGCTCCCGCCCGCCGGCGTCTGAGGGACCGTCTGAGGGACCGGTCTGAGGGACGGAGCGGCGGGCGGCCGGCGACCTGCGGTCGGGCGACGGCCGGTCAGGCGACGAGCTCGACGTCCCCGACGGCCGGCTCGGTGACCTCGGCCACCTCGGCGAGGCGGCGACGGCGCGCCTTGACGAGCAGCGCGACGGCCTGGACGCCGATGACGATCCACACCAGGTTCGCGAACACCGACGGCCACACCCCGTTCGTCGCCGCGACGAGACCCATGAGGCCGGCCGCGGTGAGGTTGGTGAGCTGGAAGTGGGCCGAGGACGGGGTCCAGCGGCCACGGCTCACCATGGCGTAGGCGACGACGCCGGCGGCGGCGCCGACCCAACCGAGGATCATGACGAAGGTGTCGAGGGTGACGAGCACAGCGAACTCCGGGTGCAACGAAGGGGTGGGTGGAGAGGGTTCCGCGACGCTGCGGTGGCTGTGCGCTCCGGGCACGTAGCTGGTGGCGCGGGGTGGGACGTAGGTCTGGCGCCGACCCCACGGTCGGAGGAGTGCCGATCGGCGCCACGACCAGTGTGAGGCTTCTCGGGGTTCAGCACAATCGAACGTCTCTTGAGTGGCCGTTTAGTATGGCTACATGGCGACGGACCCACGCAGGCTTGCCTTCCTCCTTGCCGTGCACCGGGGCGGAGGTGTGCTCGCGGCCGCGGATCTCCTTGCGGTGACCCCGTCCGCGGTCTCCCAGCAGATCCAACGGCTGGAGGCCGAGGAGGGCGTGACGGTGCTCGACCGCGGTCCGCGCGGCGTGACGCTCACCCCGGCGGGCCGCGTGCTCGCCGACGTGGCCGAACGCATCGAGACCGAGCTCGTCGAGGCGCGCAAGGAGCTCGCCGCGCTGAGCGACGAGGTGACGGGCCGGGTGAGCGTCGGCGCGTTCCAGTCGGCCATCCGCGCCGTCGTCGCACCGGTCGCCCTGCGCATCGCCGAGGAGTCGCCCGGCGTCGAGCTGAGCGTCCAGGAGCGCGAGCCCGCCGAGGCGCTGCGGCTGCTGCGCGCGGGCGAGCTCGACGTGGTGCTGCTCGAGCGCGACTTCGAGGTCGCGGAGACCCCTGCCCCGCGCGGCACCCACGAGGTCGTGCTCCTGGAAGAGCCCTGGCGCCTCGTCGTCCCCGCCGCGATGCCGACCCCCGCGCGCCTCGACGACGTGCGCGACGCCGTCTGGCTCGCTGCCCAGCCGCACACCGCGGCCGCGCGCGCCCTGAGCAGGCTGTCGCACGCCCTCGGCGGGTCGCTGCGCACCCAGCACCTGTACTACGACTCCGACGTCGCGCTGTCGCTCGTCGCCGCGGGTCTCGGCGTCGCGATGCTCCCCGCGCTGGCCGTCGAGGGCGGCGCCGCCGACGAGGTGCCCGAGGGCGTCACGGTCGTCGGCCTGCCGGGCCTCGGCTCGCGCCGGCTCGTGGCCCGCCACCGTGCGACCCGGCACGAGCCGCGACCGGTCGTCGGCGCCGTGCTCGACGCGATGGTCGAGGCCGCCGCGGAGATCACCTTCGCCTGAGGGGGTCGTACGCTGCCCGGGTGGACGTAGCGGTGATCGGCGCGACGGGCGACGTCGGGCGTCAGGTGTGCACGCAGCTCGTCGAGCGGCAGGTGCTGCCGCCGACGTCGCGCCTCCAGCTCGTCGGCCGCGCCGGCGGGGCGTCCGCCCGTGCGGTGCACGGCCTGCGCGCCGACCTCGTCGACGCCTACGACGAGCACGCGCCCCTGCTCGACGTCGCGCACTCCCCGCAGGACGTCGCAGCGGACGTCGTCGTGGTCGCGGCGGGTCTCACCGCGCCCGCGCGCGCCGGCACCGACCCCGACCGCCGGCTGCTCGCGGAGACGAACCGCGCCGTCCTCGCCGAGCACGCCGACGCGATCGCCCGCCACGGGTCCGGGCACGAGGTCGTGATCGTCGTGACGAACCCGGTCGAGCTCGGGGTCGCGGTGATGGCCGAGCGCCTGGGCCGGCACCGGGTGATCGGCATGGGCGCGTGGCTCGACACGCTGCGCTTCCGGCGTGAGGTCGCGCTCGAGCTCGGCGTGCGGCGCCACCGCGTGGGGGGTTTCGTCGCCGGGCAGCACGGGGAGGACGCCGTGCCCCTGTGGTCGACGGTCCGCGTCAGCGGGCTCGACCTGGACGAGCGGCGGCGCGCCGTCGACGCCGTGCGCCGCGGGCGGACCCTCGACGTGCTGCCGGCCGAGATCGCCGCCGCGAAGCGCGAGCTCGCGTCCGTCGCCGTCGAGGACATCGGCGCGGCGTTCGACCTCATCGACGCCTGGCCCGCCGACCTGAGGACGGTCGCGCGCCCGTGGATGACGCACCAGTCCGGCGCGAAGACGCCGGCGGGGACGGCGAGCGCGACCGTCGACCTCGTCGACACCCTGCTCGACGGGCGCGAGATCGTCGTCGCCGGTCAGGTCGCGCTCGACGGCGAGGTCCTCCTCGCGGACGGCCGGGGCGGTGCGGCCGCGCCGTTCCGCGGCGTGCTCGGGGTCCCGCTCGTGCTCGGGCCCGAGGGCTGGACGCGCGTGCTCCTCGACGCGCTGCCCGACGACGAGGCGCGCCGCCTCGCGGGGGCCGCGGACGGCGTCGCGCAGATGCTCGCCGCCACCGGGAGCCCCAGCGGGGCGACGACGAGCGCCCCGGCCGGCACGACGGCCGACGCGTCGGCCGGCCCCGCGCCGGCGGGGACCGCCGCCGGGGCGCGCGGCGAGCGCACGTGGGTCGCGACCGTCCACGGGCTCGACCAGCCCGGCACGCTCACCGCGCTCACCGGCGTGTTCTCCACGCGCGGCGTCAGCTTCGACTCCCTCGCGACCACGCCCGCCGACGACGGCGGCCGGGTCGGGCGCATCGACGTGACCTTCCGCGCGACCGAGCGTCGGACCCGGGCGCTCGAGCGCGCGGTGGGCCGGCTCGCGACGGTGCGCTCCGTCGTCGTGCGCGCCGCCTGACGCGCGCCCGGGGGGCTGAGCCGGGCTGCGCCCCGCACCGGGTCGCGCGGTTCTCACAGCACGCGCCCGCCGGGTGAGCGCAGACCGTAACGCGACGGCGCGCACGGGGACACGACGGGGAAACGGCCGCCGCCTAGCGTCGTCGACGCCGCACCGCGGCAAGGCCACCGACGACCTCTCCCCCCGGAGCCGCGCCCATGTCCTACGTCAAGCCCGCCGAGCTCGTCCCGACCCTCGTCGACGCCGGCGCCAGCAAGGTCCTGCTCTCCACCCGCGACACGCTCGTCCGGTCCACCATGGGCGGGGCGATCCTCGCGATCGCCGCCGCGTTCGCCGTCACGGTCACCGTGACGACCGGGCACGCGGTCCTCGGCGCCGTCCTGTTCCCCGTCGGCTTCATCATGCTGTACCTGCTGGGGTACGACCTGCTGACCGGCATGTTCGTGCTCGGCCCGCTCGCGTGGCTCGACAAGCGCCCGGGCGTCACGCTGCGCGCCGTGCTGCGCAACTGGGGCCTCGTCTTCGTCGGCAACTTCCTCGGCGCGTTCGCGGTCGCCGTGATGATGGCGATCGTCGTGACGTACGGGTTCGACACCCCGCCGAACGAGGTCGGTCAGGCCATCGGCCACATCGGCGAGGGCCGCACGGTCGGGTACGCCGAGCACGGGGCGTCGGGCATGCTCACGCTGTTCGTCCGCGGGATGCTGTGCAACTGGATGGTGTCGATGGGCGTCGTCGGCGCCATGATCGCCAAGGACGTGCCCGGCAAGGCGATCGCCATGTGGATGCCGATCATGCTGTTCTTCTTCATGAGCTTCGAGCACTCGATCGTCAACATGTTCCTGTTCCCCTCGGGCCTGCTGCTCGGCGGGGAGTTCACGGTCATGGACTACCTCGTGTGGAACGAGATCCCCACCGTGCTCGGCAACCTCGTGGGCGGGCTCGTGCTCACCGGCCTCCCCCTCTACCTGACGCACGGCCGGCCGAAGGCGCGCCGGGCGGCGGCGGACCTCCCGGGTCCCGGGGCCGGCGACGCGGCGCCCACGTCCGCGACCTCGTCGAAGGAGCTCGTGGGCGAGCCCGTCTGACGGCGGGCCTGTCTGCGGGCGCGCCGGCGCGCGTCGCTCGCGAGCCGACGACCTCCGGCTCAGCCGCGGGGGGCGGTGGCGCGCGCCGCTCGCGAGCCGACGACGGCGCCGGCCACGGTGAGCCCGAGCGCGATCAGCGCCGCCGCGCCGGCGACGACCGCCGACAGGGAGTCCCCGGGGACGAGGAGCAGCACGGGTCCCGCGGCCGCCAGCACCCAGCCGGCGCCCTCGCTCAGCGGGCGGGCCCTGCGGTGCGCCGCGCGCCACGCCTCGTCGCTCGCGAGGGTGGCGGCCGTGCGGATCCCGGCGACCTGGTTGCGCCCGAGCCGGCCGTCCGCCGCCGCGCGGGCGCACCACACGAGCACGAGGCCGGCCGCGAGGAGCACCGGCAGCAGGACCAGGTCGGCGAGCACGGCCCCACCCTGCCACGCCCGATAGGATGGCGGCACAACTTCACGCTTCACCGGTGGTCCCGTGCCCGCGCGGGACGAAGGGCCACCGTGCCGCCCGAACCACGACGGGAGAGCTCGCCCCGGTCCTCGACCGGGGCGGCGCCGAAGGAGCAAGTCCTCCCCGGGAATCTCTCAGGCCCACGTACCGTCGCGGCGAGGCAACTCTGGAAAGCGGTCGTGCCGGTCTCGCCCCCGCGGCTGCCGGTGCGGCCCACCGACGGTGCAAGCCGGCGCGCCCCGGCCCTCGTGAGGGCATGGCGGACCGGCAAAACTCTCAGGTCGACGCGTGCGTCCGATGACAGAGCGGGGAGGGACCAGCCCTCGTCCCCCGCCACCGGAGGTCCCCGTGACCCAGCAGCCCTTCGACCCGATCGCGCCGCACGCCGCCGCGTCCGGCGCGTTCGCCCCCCGCCACGTCGGGCCCCGCGGTCGCGAGATCCGGGCCATGCTCGACCAGCTCGGCCTCGACTCGCTCGACGCGCTCGTCGACGCCGCGGTCCCGGCCTCCATCCGCACCGACCGGCCGCTCGACCTCCCGGCCGCGCGGACGGAGACCGAGGTGCTCGACGACCTGCGCGCGCTCGCGGCGAAGAACGTCGTCAAGACGCAGATGATCGGCCTCGGCTACTACGGCACCGTCACGCCCCCGGTCATCCGCCGCAACGTCCTCGAGTCCCCGGCCTGGTACACCGCCTACACGCCGTACCAGCCGGAGATCTCGCAGGGTCGCCTCGAGGCCCTGCTCACCTTCCAGCAGGTGGTCGAGGACCTGACGGGTCTCGACGTCGCGAACGCGTCGCTCCTCGACGAGGCCACCGCCGTCGCGGAGGCGGTGGCGCTGATGTGGCGGGCGTCGCGCGCGAAGACCGGGTACGTGGTGGTCGACGCCGACCTGTTCCCCCAGACGCTCGCCGTCACCCTGGGCCGCGCGCGGGCCGTGGGCCTGCCGGTGGTCGTGGCGGACCTCTCCGGCGGCCTCGCGGCCGGGCTGGCCGCCGCGCGTGCGGCCGGCGAGTACCCGCAGGACGTGGCCGACGACGCGACGCTCGTCGGCGTGGTCGTGCAGCAGTGCGGGGCGTCGGGCCGGGTCGTCGACTGGGCGCCCGTCGTCGCGGAGGCGAAGGAGGCGGGCGCGCTCGTCACCGTCGCGGCCGACCTGCTCGCGCTGACCCTGCTCGCCTCGCCCGCCGAGCTCGGTGCCGACGTCTCCGTCGGCTCCGCGCAGCGCTTCGGCGTCCCCCTGTTCTACGGCGGCCCGCACGCGGCGTTCATGGCGGTCCGCAAGGGTCTCGAGCGCTCGCTGCCGGGTCGCCTGGTCGGCGTCTCCGTCGACGCGGACGGCGACACCGCCTACCGCCTCGCGCTCCAGACGCGCGAGCAGCACATCCGCCGCGAGAAGGCGACGAGCAACATCTGCACGGCGCAGGCGCTCCTCGCCATCGTGGCGTCGATGTACGCGGTCTACCACGGCCCCGACGGCCTCCGGGCGATCGCCGAGCGCACCCACGGCCGCGCCACGACGCTCGCGGCGGCGCTCCGCGCCGGCGGCGTCACCGTCGAGCACGACGTCTTCTTCGACACGGTCCGCACCGTCGTCCCCGGCCGCGCGAAGGCCGTCGTCGAGGCCGCCGCCACGGCAGGCATCAACCTGTACAACCCCGACGCGGACCACGTACAGATCGCCTGCGACGAGACCACCACCCCCGCGACCCTCACCGCGGTCCTGGAGGCCTTCGGCCTCGCGACCCCGGACCTCACGACCGCGGCGAGCGGTGAGCCGACCGCCAAGGCGGGGGCGGCGGCGTCGGATGCGAAGGGCGTAGAAGCCGCGCGGGTGGACGGACAGCCGGCGGAGGAAGGTGACGGCGCGGCCAGCCCGAGCACCGAGGCCGCCTCCCCCGCCGGACCCGACCACGGGCTCCCCGCCTGGGCGACCCGCACGACGCCGTACCTCCAGCACCCCGTCTTCCACCTGCACCGCTCCGAGACCGCCATGCTCCGCTACCTGCGTCGCCTGTCGGACAAGGACCTCGCGCTGGACCGGACGATGATCCCGCTGGCTCGTGCACGATGAAGCTCAACGCGACGGCGGAGATGGAGGCGATCTCCTGGCCGGGGTTCGCGGACCTGCACCCGTTCGTGCCGGCGGACCAGGCGCAGGGGTACGCGGAGCTGATCGACGGCCTGGAGTCCGCGCTGGCGGAGATCACGGGTTACGCGGGGGTCTCGGTGCAGCCGAACGGCCGGTCGCAGGGCGAGCTCGCGGGGCTGGCTGGCGATCCGCGGGTACCACGTGTCGCGCGGCGACGCGGACCGCGACGTGATGCCGTGACTCCGGCGCCGGCGCCGACGGGCACGGACGAAGCGCCGCTGCGAGCTCCTTGACTACTCGCGGTCCGCGGACCGACCGACCCCCGCGTCGGCAAGGCCCGCCAGCGCCTCGCGATCAGCCCTGTATGACCCCGGGCAGCCTGGCACCCCGCGCCCCCGTCCGGCTCGCCGGCGGCAGCTCGGCGAGCAGGCTCGACCCCGCCCCGCCGGACCGACCCACGCGTCCCGCCGGCACCCGCACCCACTCCGCGTCCACGCCCGTCCTACACCTCCGCACCGCTCCGAGACCGCCCATGTCGCTACCTGCGACTCGCTGCTCGGACAAGGCCTCGCGCTGGACCGGACGATGATCCCGCTGGCTCGTGCACGATGAAGCTCAACGCGACGGCGGAGATGGAGGCGATCTCCTGGCCGGGGTTCGCGGACCTGCACCCGTTCGTGCCGGCGGACCAGGCGCAGGGGTACGCGGAGCTGATCGACGGCCTGGAGTCCGCGCTGGCGGAGATCACGGGTTACGCGGGGGTCTCGGTGCAGCCGAACGCCGGGTCGCAGGGCGAGCTCGCGGGGCTGCTGGCGATCCGCGGGTACCACGTGTCGCGCGGCGACGCGGACCGCGACGTGTGCCTGATCCCGGCGTCGGCGCACGGGACGAACGCCGCGTCGGCGGTCCTGGCCGGGCTGAAGGTCGAGGTCGTCGCGACGGCGCCGGACGGCGAGGTGCTGCTCGACGACCTCCGGGCGAAGCTCGAGAACCACGGCCCGCGCGTGGCGGCGATCATGATCACGTACCCGTCGACGCACGGCGTGTACGAGGAGCACGTGCGCGAGGTGTGCGACCTCGTCCACGACGCGGGCGGGCAGGTGTACATCGACGGCGCGAACCTCAACGCGCTCGTCGGCCTGGCACGGCCGGGGGAGTTCGGGGGCGACGTCTCGCACCTGAACCTGCACAAGACGTTCTGCATCCCGCACGGCGGGGGCGGACCGGGGGTCGGACCGGTCGCGGTGGCCGAGCACCTCGTGCCGTTCCTGCCCGGCGACCCGCTGGTCGCGTCGCCGTCCGCCACGCCCGTGTCGGGGACGCGCTTCGGTTCCGCCGGCATCCTGCCGATCTCGTACGCCTACGTGGCGCTCATGGGCCCGGACGGGCTGACGGAGGCGACGAAGGTCGCGGTCCTGGCGGCCAACTACGTCGCGTCGCGGCTGCACCACCACTTCCCCGTCCTGTACACCGGGCCGAACGGTCTGGTCGCGCACGAGAGCATCCTCGACCTGCGCCGGATCACGGCGGAGACGGGCGTCACGGCGGAGGACGTCGCGAAGCGCCTCATGGACTACGGGTTCCACGCCCCGACGCTGTCGTTCCCGGTCGCCGGCACCCTCATGGTCGAGCCGACGGAGAGCGAGGACCTCGCCGAGCTGGACCGGTTCGTCGACGCGCTCGTGGCGATCCGCGGCGAGATCGACGCCGTGGCGTCCGGCCGCTGGTCGGTCGAGGAGTCGCCGCTGCGCGGCGCGCCGCACACCGCCGCCGCCCTCACCGCCGACACGTGGGGCAGGCCGTACTCGCGGGAGCTCGCGGCGTACCCCGTGGCGAGCCTGCGCGGCGCGAAGTACTGGCCGCCGGTGCGGCGCGTCGACGGGGCGCGGGGCGACCGGAACCTGGTGTGCTCGTGCCCGCCGATCGAGTCGTACGCGTCCGCTCCGCAGACGGCGCCGCTGTCCTGAGCCGCCGACCTGCCGGCCCCCACCGAGAGGACCTCGCATGACGACCGACCCCCGCGCCGCGGACGCCGCGCACGACCGGCTGAGCCCGCTCCACGACGAGCACGTGGCGCTCGGCGCGCACCTGACGAGCTTCGGCGGCTGGCAGATGCCGCTGCGGTACACGTCGGACCTCGCTGAGCACCGCGCCGTGCGCGAGGCCGCCGGGCTGTTCGACCTCTCCCACATGGGAGAGGTCGAGGTCACGGGACCGGGCGCGGCGGCCGCGCTCGACCACGCGCTCGTCGGGCACCTGTCCGCCGTGACGCCCGGCAGGGCGCGGTACACGATGCTCTGCGCCGAGGACGGGTCGGTCCTCGACGACCTCGTCGTGTACCGGCTCGACGTCGAGCGGTTCCTCGTCGTCGCGAACGCCGGCAACGCCGACCTCGTGGCGCGCGAGCTGATCGCGCGCGCGGACGGCTTCGAGGCCGTCGTCACCGACCGGGGGAGCGCGACGGCGCTGATCGCCGTGCAGGGGCCGCGCGCCGAGGAGATCGTCGCGGGGCTCGTGGAGGCCGGGGAGGACGCGGCGCCCACCGAGAGCGGTGTACAGGTCGTGCGCGACATGAAGTACTACGCCGCCGCACCGGTGACGCTGACCGCGGGGGACGGCGCGGTCGAGGCGCTCGTGGCACGCACCGGCTACACGGGAGAGGACGGCTTCGAGCTGTTCGTCCCCGCCCCCCGCGCCGCGGCGCTGTGGCGGACCGTCCTCGACGCCGGGCGGCCGCTCGGCCTCGTGCCGGCGGGCCTCTCCGCGCGCGACTCCTTGCGCCTCGAGGCCGGGATGCCGCTCTACGGCCACGAGCTCGACACCACCACGACGCCCTTCGAGGCGGGGCTCGGGCGGGTCGTGAAGCTCGACAAGGCCGCCGCCGACGGCTCGCCCCTGTCGTTCGTCGGCCGGGACGCCCTGGCCGCACGCCGGGCGTCCCCGCCGGCGCGCGTCCTCGTCGGGCTCCGGGGCCTCGGCCGGCGCCCGGCCCGAGCCGGCTACGCCGTCGTCGCGCCGGGCGGTGGGGGAGAGGCGCCGCAGGTCGGCACCGTGACGTCCGGCGCGCCGTCGCCCTCGCTCGGCCACCCGATCGCCATGGCGTACGTGACGCCGGAGCTCTCCGCCGAGGGCACCGAGCTCGCCGTCGACGTGCGGGGGCGCGCCGAGCCCGTGGTGGTCGTGCCGCTCCCGTTCTACCGTCGTCCTCAGCGTCCCTGACCACCGCCCGCGCGGCGCCCGCCCTGACAAGGAGCACCCTCCATGACCGACGCCCAGTTCCCGTCCCACCTGCAGTACACCGCCGAGCACGAGTGGGTCGACGGGTCCGACCCGGCCGTCGTCGGCATCACCGCGACCGCCGCCGAGGCGCTCGGGGACATCGTGTACCTCGAGCTGCCCGAGGTCGGCGCCGAGGTGGCCGCCGGCAGCGTGATCGGCGAGGTGGAGTCCACCAAGTCGGTGTCCGAGCTCTTCTCGCCGGTGACGGGCACCGTCGTCGAGGTGAACCAGGCGGCCGTCGACGACCCCGCCGTCGTGAACTCGGACCCGTACAGCGACGGCTGGCTCTTCAAGGTCGACGTCGCCTCGACGGGCGACCTGCTCTCCGCCGAGCAGTACGCCGCGCTCGTCGCGGAGTGACGACGCAGGCGGTGGTGGCCCGGGCGCGCGGCGCCGGCCACCACCGCCCCGCGCGCTCGAATGTGACGTAGATCACACACCTTTCCTCCGTCATCCGTGGCTCCCAGCGCGTCGCCCGTGCCCACCGCGGGGCGCCCCGCGCGCCCGGCCCACCGCGCTGACCTGGCCGAACGCGGCATGACGCCCCGGGACGCGCGTCGTCCGCGCGCGCCGCGAAGGACGTGACGCGAAGTCGCGTCATGAATCTCACCCGCACACATCTCTTCCAGTAGCACCAACCGGATCCCGCCACGAGGGGATGACGTGACCGGAGAGCACCAGGAGGAGAACATGAGCACCATCGAACTGGTCCGCCCCGCGGCGGTCCCCTTTCCGAAGGCGCCGACGGCACCGACGCCGCTGGCCCCGCTGACCCGCCGCGAGCGCGTCGTCCTGTCGAACCTGTCCGAGGACGTGACCCTCGAGCAGATCGCCAGCAAGCTCTTCGTCACCCGCAACACCGTCAAGTCGCAGGTGCGGAGCCTCTACCGCAAGCTCGGGGTCTCGACCCGCGCCGAGGCGGTCGCCTGGGCACGCGCCGCCGGCCTGCGCTGACACCCGGCGCCCGCCCTGGGCGCGTCGTCGGTGCCGCTCGCCGACGTGCGAGACTCCGCGTATGACACTGCGCAGACTCGTCGTGGCAGCGGCCATCGTGGACGACCTCGCGTCGCCCACGCTGCTGCTCGCTGCGCGTCGGACGCGCCCGCTGCACCTGTCCGGGCGCTGGGAGTTCCCGGGCGGAAAGGTCGACCCGGGTGAGACGCCCGAGGAGGCGCTGCACCGCGAGCTGCGCGAGGAGCTCGGCGTCCGCGTCGAGCTGGGGGAGGAGATCGTCGGGCCCGAGCACGGCACCTGGGTGATCACCGACCGGCACGTCATGCGCCTGTGGTTCGCGCGGATCGTCGAGGGCGACCCGCAGCCGCTGGTCGAGCACGACGAGCTCGCGTGGCTCGGGCCGGGGGAGTGGCTGGACGTCCCGTGGCTCGACGCCGACGTGCCGATCGTCGAGGAGCTCACGCGCCAGGTGGCGCCGGAGGCCGTCTGACGCACCGGTGCGCCGGGGCACGTGCGGCCCGCGTGCGCGCGCTGCCGCGCCGCGGCACCCTGTGACCCATGGCAGCGACCTTCCCCGTCATCGCCCAGGTCGTCCTGGACACGACCGACGCCCGGGCGCTCGCGGAGTTCTACCGTGCGCTCCTCGGGCTCGAGTACCGGCCAGGGGACGAGCCGCCCACCGCGGGCGGGCCGGACGAGAACGGTCACGACTGGCTCGTGCTGCGCGGCGGGACGGGCGGTGTCCAGCTCGCGTTCCAGCAGGTGGAGCGGCTCCCGGCCTCGACGTGGCCGGACGCCGACGTCCCGCAGCAGCTGCACCTCGACTGCACCGTGCCCGACGTCGGCGAGCTCGACCGCCAGCACGCACGCGC
Organism: Cellulosimicrobium sp. CUA-896; assembly: GCF_001942335.1. Lineage (GTDB taxonomy): Bacteria > Actinomycetota > Actinomycetes > Actinomycetales > Cellulomonadaceae > Cellulosimicrobium. The sequence continues at coordinate 91,282 of NZ_MKKH01000007.1, forward strand.
CCTGGAGCTCGGCGCGACCCTGCTGCTCGACCGCTCCGACGACCCGGACGAGCCCCTGCGGGTCTACGCCGACCCGTCGGGCCACCCGTTCTGCCTCTTCGTCGGCTGACCAGCCCGACTCGTGCCGTCGAGCACGCGGACGATCGCCGTCGAGCACGACCTTGGTGTCGTCATCGCGCCGAGAACGACATCAAGGTCGTGCTCGGCGCGGGGGTCAGGCGGTCTTCTCCCGCGGGGTGCGGGTGCGGGAGGCGGCGGTGGCGCCGGTGCTGCGCGGGACCAGGGTCGGGTTGACGTTGTCGAGCACGACCTCGCGGGTGATCACGACCTTCTCCAC
>NZ_MKKH01000008.1 GCF_001942335.1 Cellulosimicrobium sp. CUA-896
GGCTCTCACCGTCGCCCGGTCGCCTTCTCGGCGGCCGGGCGCGTTCGTGTCCGGGCCGCCGGTCGCCTCCGGCGGTCGGGGCGGGTGGCGCGCTCGGGCTGCCGCGCCGTCGCCCCGGTCCTGCCCGTCCCGTTCGCGCGCGCGGCTCTGACGCCCTTCGCACCCCACCCGCCCCGACCACCTCGCGCTCGCGTCACCACCCCGGACTCCCCCGAGCACGGTCGGCTCCAGCGACGACGGCGCCGTGACGCCTGAGGTGACCTGGCCGACGAGGTGCGGGCAGGGGCCGACGACGACGGGTCGTGGCGGGTCTGGCGGGAGCGGCCCGAGGGACGAGGGCCGCGGGTGGTAGACCCGTCGTCGTCGGCCCCGGACCGCGCCGGACGTCAACCGACGCCCCGGACCGCGCCGGACGCGCCCACGGTGTCTAGGCGGAGCGCACCCGCGCTGCGATGGCGCCGGCGAAGCGGTCGAGCGCGCCGGGGGCCAGGGCGAGGAACAGCGAGGGCTCGGTGAGCTCGAGCTCGATGACGACGGGGCGACCGTCGTTGGTGGCCACGAGGTCGACGCGGGCGTAGAGGAAGCTCGACACGTCGCCGTCGGCGACGGCGTCCGCCGCGACCTGGAGCGTGCGGCGCGCCACCTCGACCTGCTCGTCCGTCGCGTCGACGGCGGACATTCGCTCCTGCGGGTACAGCCCGCGCGTCGGGTGGTGCGGGCCCGTGAGGTGCGCGTTGTTCCGCACGACGTGCGACAGCTCGCCGTCGACGAAGACGAGGCGCGCCTCCCCCGCGGTGTCGACGCTCGTCACGTAGGGCTGGACCATGACCTCGCGCCCGGACGCGAGCAGGTTCTTCGCGTGCTGGATCGCGAGACCGCGCGAGTGCGCCTCGCCGGGCTGGTAGCGGCCGGTGTCCTTCGCGCCGGCGCTCACCACGGGCTTGATGACGAAGTCGCCCTGCGCGGGCAGGCGCGTGTGGATGGCGCGCGACGACAGGTTGCGCTCCGGGTCGAGCCACAGGGTCGGGATGACGGGCACGCCGGCCGACTCGAGCTCGCGCAGGTAGCCCTTGTCGGTGTTCCAGCGCAGCACGCGCCCCGTGTTGAGCAGGCGCGGCACGCGCGACGCCCACGCGACGTACTCGTCGCGACGGGCGGAGTAGTCCCACGTCGAGCGCACGACGACGGCGTCGTAGGCGTCCCAGTCGACGTCGGGGTCGTCCCAGACGGCGATCTCGGCGGCGACGCCACGCGCCTCGAGCGCCCCGACGAGCGGGGCGTCGTCGGGGTCGAGCTGCGGCAGGACGGAGCAGGTCGCGAGCGCGACTCGCGGGGAGGGTGTCGGGGTCGTCACCCGCCCGAGCCTAGGGGAACGCCGGGGCGCGTGACGGGCGAACGGCGGCGTGCCGCGTCACGGCCCGCGTCACAGCCCGTACTCCTCGAGGAACCGCAGCCACACCTCGCTCACCGTCGGGTAGGAGGGCACGGCGTGCCAGAGCCGCCCGAGCGGCACCTCGCCGACGACGGCGATCGTCGCGGCGTGCAGCATCTCCGCGGCGTCGGGTCCCACGAAGGTCGCACCGACGACGACCTCGCGGGCGGCGTCGACGACGACCTGGGCGGTGCCCGCGTAGTCGGTCGCGCGCACCGCGGAGCCGGACACGTTCGCGAGGTCGTACCGCACGACCCGGACGTCGATGCCGGCGTCGCGCGCGGTGCGCTCGGTGTGCCCGACGGCGGCGACCTCGGGACGCGTGAACACGACCTGCGGCGACGCGACGTGGTCGGCGGTCGCGGCGTAGCGCGTCCACGGCCGCGGCTCCTGGCCCGCCGCCGGGACGGCGTCACCCGTGGTGGGTGCACCGGGCGTGTCGCCGCCGAAGCGGGCAGCGACCACGTCGCCCGCCACGCGGCCCTGGTACTTGCCCTGGTGCGTGGTCGCGACGCGCCCGGTCACGTCGCCGGCCGCGTACAGCCACCCGCCCTCGACGCCGCGCACGAGCATCGTGTCGTCGACCTCGAGCCCGCGTCCGGGCTCGAGCCCGAACGCTCGACGCCGAGGTCCTGCGTGCGGGGCACCCGGCCGGTGGCCACGAGGACGCGAGCGACCTCGACGGGGGCGAGGTCCGGGTCCTCGTCGCCGCCCCTGCCGCTCGCCTCGAGCGCGAGGCGCGCACCGCCGTCGGGCAGGGGCTCGACCTTGCTCGCGCTCACGCCGAGCCGGACGTCGACGCCGTGCTCGCGCAGCGAGGCCGCGACGGCCTCGCCCGCCCACGGCTCGGTGCGCTCGAGCAGGCCCCCGCGCGCGAGCACGGTGACCCGCGCACCGAGGTCGCTCAGGGCGAACGCCATCTCGCACGCGACGACGCCGCCGCCGACGATCGCGAGGCTCTCCGGCACGTCCTCCACACCCGTCGCCTCGCGGCTCGTCCACGGGTTCACCTCGGCGAGGCCCGGCACGTCCGGCAGGACGGGGACGCTGCCGGTCGCGACGACGACCGCGTGGCGGGCCTCGACGACCCGCGAGCGCGGCAGGTCGTCGACGTCGGCGTCGGCGTCCTCGGCGACCACCTCGACGCGCTTCGGGCCGACGAGCCGGCCGAGCCCGCGCACGAGCGTGATGCCGGCGCCCTCGACCCACTGCACCTGCCCCGCGTCGTCCCAGTCGGAGACCATGGCGTCGCGCCGGGCGAGCACGGCGGGCACGTCGAGGTCGTCGTCCGCGCGCACGCCGGGGACGCCCGCGGCCTCGGCACGCACCGCACCGGGCCGCAGCAGCGTCTTGGACGGGATGCACGCCCAGTAGGAGCACTCCCCGCCGACGAGCTCGGCCTCGACGAGCGCCACGCGCAGACCGGTGCGCCCGGCCCGGTCGGCGACGTTCTCGCCCACGGGCCCGCCGCCGAGGACGATCACGTCGAAGGTCGTGTCGGCCCCGGGTCCGGGGTCGGTGTCGGGAGAGGTCGGGTTGCCGGTCGGGATGTCCGTCGTCATGCACCCATCGTGACGGTCCGGCGCGTCGAGCGCCCCCCGACCGCGCCGCGGCGGGCTCAGGGCCGGACGCGCACGTACTCCAGGTCGGTGATCGACCGGCCGGCGGCGGTGCCCTTGCGCTCGAACCCGGTGAGGACGCGACCGTCGAACCGGGGCGCCACCGCACGCGGGCCGTGGGCGTTGCGCAGCCCCGGCGCGGCCTCCAGCACGTCGACCATCTGGTCGGCGTACTCCGCCCAGTCCGTCGCGAGCCGCAGCGTGCCGCCGGGCGAGCCGTCCGCGGGCGCCCGCAGGACCCGTGCGGCGAGCTCCGCGAACGACGCCGTCACGAGGCGGCGCTTGTGATGGCGGGACTTGTGCCACGGGTCGGGGAAGAACACCCACAGCTCGTCCACGGTGCTGGCCGGGAGCGTGGTGGCGAGCAGCTCGGCCGCGTTGGCCTGGACGAGCCGCAGGTTGGTCAGGTCGCGCTGGGCGGCCCGCAGGACGGTCTGCGCGAGCCCGGGCGTGTAGACCTCGACCGCGAGGAAGTCGGTCTCCCGGTCCGCCTCCGCGGCGGCGACCACGGCCTCGCCCTGCCCGGAGCCGATCTCGACGACGAGCCGCGCCGACCGGCCGAAGAGCTCGCCCGCGTCGAGCACGAACGACGGGTCGACCGACGTGCGTGCGACGTCGCGCGGGACGTCGAGGACGTAGCGGTCGCCGTGGGCGTCCCACGCGCGCTGCTGGCGCGCGCCGAGGCGTCCGCTGCGCCGCACGAACGAGACCGGTTGGGTGCGGTAGCGGCGCGCGGGAGCGTCGGGCGCCGGGCTGTCGGTCGACCGGTCGGTCGTCGGGGCGGGGGTCGGCTCGGGCACCGGACCAGGGTACGGCCGGAGACGGCGACGGCCCGCACGTCCGGTCGGGGACGTGCGGGCCGCCGTCGTCAGGAGACCGCGGTGCGCGGTGCGGCTCCCGCGGTCAGCCGCAGCCGATCGCGTCGAACGCGACGTCGGCCTCCGCGGACCGGCGGTCGCCGCTCGCCGTGACGCGGGCGCTGCCCGCGTCCACGCCGGCCGAGCGCACCGGGAACGCCTGGTACGCGGAACGGCCTGGCTCGACGCCCGTCACGGTGCGCGACCCGAACGGCGTCTCGAGCGTGACGTCCACCGGGACGGTGTCGTCGTTGGTCGCGCGCACGGCGACGTACGCCGAGCCCGCCATGCACTGGGCGCGGGCCACGGCCGACACGACGAGGCCGTCGGGTGCGGGCGCCGTCGTGAACGACTGCACGGGCGAGACCGTCCGACCGCCGTCCGCGCTCGTCGCCGTGACCGACCACGCGTGGCGGGTGCCCGGCTCGAGGCCGTCCCACGTGACCGTCGCGACCTCGCCCGAGGGCACGGTCACCGCACCGATCTCCTCCGCCGGGGAGAAGATCGAGACGCGTCGGTCGAGAGCGTCGTCGTGCGGCTCGTGAGGTCCACCGGGACGGTGAAGTCGTCCTCGCGGCCGTCGTAGCGCCCCTCGTCGTCGTACTCCGTCGCGCCGAAGTTCTCCAGCCACGGCGAGTAGGTGTCGACGATCATCTCGGAGCGGTCGACGTCGAACTGCAGCAGGCGGAAGAAGCTCGCCCCGAGGCGCAGACCTTGCCCGGGCTCGTACCCGCCGATCTCCGTCAGGCCCGCCTCCTCGGCCGTGATCTCGTAGACTGGTAGTCCGCGAGGAGCTCGACGACGCCGCTGCCCTGCGTGCCGACGTCCTGGCGGACGTTGATGCCCACGCCGTGCCGGTGCCCGGCGAGGACGAGGAACACGTTCTCGTTCGGCTCCACGACCTTGGCGTGCACGAGCCGGCCGTCGGGCGTGGAGATCTCCGACCCGCGGCCGTCCGGGTTCGGGCTGGGCACGAGGTAGTCGTGCGTGAGGACGATCGCGTTGCGGTCCGCGAACTGCTCGAGCACGCCGTCGGCCCAGGCCGCCTCCTCGTCCGTCACGCCGTAGGACAGGTACACGGCGACGAAGTCGAGGCCGCCCGCCGTGAACAGGTCGTAGTGGTTCTGGTTGTCGCCCTCGCGCCACGGGCCCCCGTAGGACGCGTCCTCCCAACCCGCGGAGAGCGCCTCGTACCGGGAGGGCCCGTAGAACTCGTTGAAGAGCGCCCCGGCGCCGTTGTCCTGGCCCGTGAGGTTGTCGTGGTTGCCCGCGAGCACGCCGTTGGGGATGCCCGCGTCGTCGACGATCTGCTGCGCGGCCGAGGAGAACTCGTACTCGCCGCGGATCTGCGCCGCCATCGCGTCGTCCGCGGGGACGCGCGTGTAGTTCTCGTTGACGTCGCCGGTGTGGGCCATGTAGGCGATCCTGCGGTCCTCGGCGTTGTCGACGACCCACTGCGCGACGTCCGTGTAGGCCTTGGCCCACACGGCGCGCTCCTCGGGGGTCTCCTGCTCGACGGCGCCCTCCGACAGGTACTGCGTGTCGGTGAGGTGCACGAGCGAGAAGTCGTACGCCTCGCCGGGCGCGAAGTCGGTCTCCTCGCGCGAGCCGCCGGCGCCGATGTCGTCGGCGAACGGGTCGGTGCCCGTGACGAGCACGTGGACCGTGCCGTCGTGGGCGTGCTCGTCGCCGAGCACCGCGCTGAGCTCCGTGGCGCCCTCCACGGCGCCGCGCGCGGACGCGAGCGGCTCCCAGGCGGAGCCGTCCCACACGTGGAGGGTGGCGAGGCGCTGCGGGTCGACGACGCCGTCCCAGCGCACGACCTGGCCGGACGCGTCGCCGTCGGCGGGGATCTCGAACCGCTGGTAGGCGACGTCGCGCGACGCCGCCGAGTCGAGCGTGGCGTCGTCGCCCGGCACGAGCGCGTCGACCGCGGCGGGCTGCTCGCCCTCCACGTGCAGCGTGCCCGACGGGACCGCGGCGGTCTCGCCCTGCGCGGCGAGGACCGGGGCGGCGATCTCGGCGCGCGAGAACGTCGCCGTGACGTCGCCGCCGCCCGGGACGGCGACGCGGGCCCCGAGCTCGACCGCACCCTCGATGCCGGTCGTCCCCGTGGCGGGCGTCAGCCCGGTCGGGACGTCGGGGATGCCGAGGCTCGTGAAGACCACCTCGTGCGTGCTGCTGTTGCCGAGCACGTCGGTCGCGGTGACGACGAGCGCGTGCTCGCCGGGGGCGAGCCCGGGACCGACCGCGTCCCCGGGCGCGAGCTCCGCGCCGTCGAGCGTCACGGACGGCCCGTCGAGGACGCCCGAGGCGTCGGCGAGCTCGACCGCGAGGCTCGTGGCCGTCGCGAGCTCGTCGCCCGCCGCGGGCGTGCTGGACGCGATGGCCGGGCCCGAGTTGTCGGTCGTGATCGTCCGGCGTGCGGTCGCCCCGCGGCCGTCGCGGACGTGATCTCGTGGTCGCCGTCGGCCAGCGTCGCGGTGTCGAGGTCCGCGCGCAGGCCGCGCGCCGGGCGTCCGCGCCGAGGACGACGTCGAACGGCAGGTCGACCTCGGTCGGCTTCGCGCTCGAGCCGCAGTTCCCGTCACCCATCGAGTACGACGGGGCGATCCCCACGGGCGTCGCCGTGCCGTGGCTCGGCTCGAGCCCGATGCCCGAGATCGCGAAGTCGTCGCGGTTGTCCCCGCACGACGTGGGGAACGTGCCGGCCACGAACGTGATCGTGTTCCGGCCCGGGACGAGGAAGGCGTTGGGCACGTCGACCCGCACCGTCTCGCTCACGTAGTCGCGGTCGACGAGGTCGATCCGCTGGCCGTTGACGAGCAGGTGGTTGACGTAGCGCGCCTCGATGGAGTTCGAGCCCACGGTGAAGACGAACGCCGACGTCCCGGCGCCGAGCGTCTCGGTCGTGGCGAGCGCGGTGCCGTCGACGGCGATCCCCGTCGGCGCGTCGCCGCCCGCGGGGGGCGACGCGAGGACCGTCTGCGCCCCGTTGAGGAGCGCACCGTCGGCCGGGGTGATCGCGGGCGCCCGGGGGCGGAGTTGTTCACCGTGACGGCGCTCGTCGCGGCGAGGCCGGCCGCGGTGGTCGCGGTGAGGGTGTGCGCACCGTTCTCGAGCGTCGTCGTGTCGAGCTCGGCGGTGAGTCCGGTGGTCGCCGACGGGTCCTGGGTGAGGTCGAACTCCAGGTCCGCGCTCTGGACGCGGGCGGTGTTCGTGCCGCACGAGCCGTCGCCGAACGCGTACGAGAAGCTGTTGGCGGAGCCGTCGGCGACCTCGCCGAGCAGCTCGAGCGAGACCTCGGTGACGTCGTAGTCGTCGTAGTTGTCACCGCACGAGGTCGGGAAGGTGCCGACGACGAACCGCACGTCGTTGGCGCCCTGCACCAGCCAGTCGGCCGGGACGTCGAGCGCGACCCGCTCGGACACCATGTCGCGGTCGAGGTCGACGCGCTCGCCGTTGACGAGCACGTAGCTGCCGTAGCGCGCCTCGATCGAGTTGCTGCCGACGTCGAACAGCAGGCGCGCGGTCGCCGGCGTCGGCGTCGCCGCGAGCGGCTCCCCGTCGACCGCGAGCTCCGCGACCCGGTCGCCCGCCATCACCGGCAGGGCCTCCACGGTCGTCGTGCCGTCGAGGTAGGTCCCCGTCGTCGGGCGGAGCACCGGGGTGCCGCTGGGCTCCTCGGGCCCGCTCGTCGTCGCCGCGGCGGCGCTCGGCGGGGCCAGGACCGCCCCGGTCGTGACCGGGGCGAGCGCTCCGGCGGCGAGGGTGGCGCCGAGCGCGGCGGCGACCGCGCGGCGTCTCCTCCGGGGCGGGGCCGTGTGCACGTGGGCGTGCATCGTCGTGTCCTTTCGTCGTCGACAGGAAGGGCACGGCGACCTCCGTCACCCGGGGCGACCGCACCCGCCTGGACCCTTCCGGGCACGGGTGAACGACCGGGCGAGACGGGACGAACGCGGGCGGAACGACCGGCGACGGTCGCATGTCGGCCGGACGCGGCGTCGGGGTCGACGACCCGCGAGGACGACCCGCGGGAACGACGACGCCGCCCACCCGATGGGGTGGACGGCCGTCGTACGCCGGGATCCGGCGGAGGTGCGCCATCAGGGACTCGAACCCCGAACCCGCTGATTAAGAGTCAGCTGCTCTGCCAGTTGAGCTAATGGCGCGCGAGAAGAAACACTAGCAGCCTGCTGACGGCCGCCGGAAATCGTGTCGACCCCCTGGGCCTGTGACGTGCACGACAGGACAGATCACCGCGGTCGCCCCGCCCCGGCTACAGGTACAGCCCCGTCGGGCCGCTCTCGTCGACGTCCTGCGACACGGCGTGCACGTCGCGCTCGCGCAGCAGCACCAGGTCCTTGCCGCCGAGCTCGACCTCGGCCCGTTCGTCCGGGTCGAACAGCACGCGGTCGCCCACGGCGACCTGCCGCACGTGCTCCCCCGCCGCCACCACGACCGCCCACGCGAGCCGCTTGGGTCCGGCCGCCGTCGCCGGGATGACGAGGCCCGCGGAGCTCTGGCGCTCGCTCGCGTCGACCTCCGGGTCGACGAGCAGCCGGTCGTGCAGCATGCGCACGGGCAGGTCGGCACGGCGGTCGACGGACGCGGGACGCGGGGAGGTGGACGACGTCTTGCTCACGACGCCCACGCTACCCGGGTCGCCTACCCTCGGAGGGCACACCCCTCCGCGCTCCGAAGGAGACCCATGGCCACGCGCCTCGCCGTCGGCGACACCGCACCCGACTTCACCCTGCCCGCCGCCGACGGCAGCACCGTCACGCTGTCGGACCTGCGCGGTCAGCGCGTCGTCGTCTACTTCTACCCGGCTGCCGGGACGCCGGGCTGCACCACGCAGGCGTGCGACTTCCGCGACAGCCTCGCCTCGCTGCAGGGAGCCGGGTACACCGTCGTGGGCGTCTCGCCCGACCCGGTCGAGAAGCTCGCGGCGTTCGCCGAGGCCGAGCAGCTGACCTTCCCGCTCGTGTCCGACGGGGAGAAGAAGGTCCTCGAGGCGTACGGCGCGTGGGGCGAGAAGAAGAACTACGGCAGGACCGTGGTGGGCGTGGTCCGCTCCACGGTCGTCGTGGACGCCGAGGGCACCGTCGAGCTCGCGCAGTACAACGTCCGGGCGACGGGCCACGTGGCCAAGCTGCGCCGCGACCTGGGGATCGACCCCCGGTAGCCGTCCGGGCCCGCCGTAGACTGGCCGCCGCGCGCGAGTGGCGTAACTGGCAGCCGCGCCAGGTTTAGGTCCTGGTGTCCTCGGACGTGCGGGTTCGAGTCCCGCCTCGCGCACGTCGCACGCGGACGGCCCACCACCCGGGAGGGTGACGGGCCGTCCGTCGTCGCGCGGCCGTGGTCCGGCCGGTCGAGCCGCGGGGCTCAGGCCTCCTGCGCGGGCGCCCCGTCGTCCGCGGCGGCGATCTGGCGTCGCACGTCCTCCATGTCGAGGCCCTTGACGGCGTCGACGACCTGCTTGAGCGCCGGCGCGGGGAGCGCGCCCGGCTGCGAGAAGACGAGGATCCCCTCGCGGAACGCCATGAGCGTCGGGATCGACGTGATGTTGGCGGCGGCGGCCAGGCCGCGCTCCGCCTCGGTGTCGATCTTGGCGTGCACGACGTCGGGGTTCTCCTCCGACGACGCCTCGAACACCGGCGCGAACATCTTGCACGGGCCGCACCAGTCCGCCCAGAAGTCGACCAGGACGATGTCGTTGTCCTTGATCGTCTGCTCGAAGGTCGTCTCGGTGAGGGTCTGCGTGGCCATGGGGGGTCCTTCCGAAGATGTCGTCGTCCGATGGGTGAAGCAACGGCGGAGGAGCGAGTATTCCCCGTCGGCGGCCGCCCCGCCCCCTACGCTGTCGCTGTGACGCACGCCACCGGTGCCCCGGACCCCCGCGACGAGCTCTCCACGCCGCACGGCCCGGCCCGCCGACCCGACGCCCGCACGATCGCCGGGTACGCCGCCGGATCCGTCGGCACGGGCGGGTTCGGCACCCTGCCCGGTCTCGTGCTCCTCGTCTTCCTCACCGACGCGCTCGCCGTCCCCGCCGCCGTCGCCGGCCTCATCGTCACGGGCGCCAAGGTGTGGGACGTCCTCGTCGACCCGTTCATCGGGTACGCCTCCGACCGGGACCTCGCCCGCACCGGGTCCCGCCGCCGGTTCATGACGGTCGGCGCGCTCGCCCTGCCCGTGCTGTTCGCCCTGACCTTCGCGGTCCCGGCCGCGGCGGGACCGACCGCCGCCGCGCTCTGGGTGCTCGTCGCGTTCCTCCTGGCCGCGACCGCCTTCAGCCTCTTCCAGGTGCCCTACATCGCGCTGCCCGCCGAGCTCGGCCTGTCGTACGACGGCCGCACGCGTCTGCTCGCCTGGCGGGTCGCCGCCCTCGCGACGGCGATCCTGCTGTTCGGCGCCGGCGGCCCCGTGCTGCGCGGCGAGGGGGACTCGCTGTCGGGGTACCTCCTCATGGGCGCGGTCTGCGGCGTGCTGCTCGGCGCGGGCATGCTCGTCACCGCGCGCATCGCGCCCCGCGGCGGTCACGCCACCGCCGTCGGGACCGCTGCGGTCCCCGCCCCCACCGCCCGGGCTGCCTGGCTGACCGCCGTGCGCGAGACCGTCGCGGCCCTGCGCCGGTCTCGGCCCTTCCGGACGCTGCTCGCCGCGTTCGTGCTCCAGGCGCTCGCGACCGGGCTGATGCTCGCCGGCGCCGCGTACGTCGCCCGGCACGTGCTCCGGGACGAGGCCGCGGTCAGTCTCCTGTTCGCCGCGCTCATCGCGCCGGCGCTCGCGTGCATGCCCCTGTGGACGCGCCTCGCGCGGCGGGACGGCAAGGAGCGCGGCTTCGTCGTCGCGACCGTGCTGTTCGCCGTGGCGACGCTCGGCATGGTCCCGCTCGCGTGGGTCCCCGGCGCGTGGGTCTACGTGCCGACGGCGCTCGCCGGCGTCGCGTACGCGGGCATGCAGGCGCTGCCCCTCGCGATGCTGCCCGACGTCATCGCGCACGACGCCCGGTCCCACGGCGACGGGCACGGCGGGACGTTCAGCGGCATCTGGACGGCCGGCGAGACCGCCGGTATGGCCCTCGGGCCCGCGATCCTGTCCGTCGTCCTCGCCGCGACCGGGTACGTCTCGACGCGAGCCGGGGAGACCGCCGCGCAGCCCGCGAGCGCCGTCGACGCCATCGCGCTGTCGTTCTCCGTGGTCCCGGCCGCGCTGGTGCTGCTCAGCCTCGTCCCGCTCGTGAGGTACGGTCTGCGCAGGGGGGACATCGACGGCACCGCGACGAAGCTGCCGCACGATCACGACGGAGCTGCTGCATGACCACCCCGCACCGACCGGCCGCCGAGACCGCGGGTCCGCCCGCCCCGCCCGACGCCGTCCCGGTGCGCACCGAGGGCATCCTCGAACGCCTCGCGGAGCTGCGCGCCGCCGACGCCCCGACGCACGGGGGCCGCGTGCTCTCCTACGTCTACGACCCGGGCCTCGCCGAGCTCGACGAGCTGGCGAGCGCCGCCGCACAGGCGGTGCTGCCGGTGAACGGGCTGGACCCGACGACCTTCACGTCGGTCGCCGTCATGGAGCGCGAGCTGGTCGCGTTCGCGCGCGAGGTGCTGCACGGCCCGGCGCACGGGCCGGGCACGGTCGTCGGGTCCGTCACGTCGGGCGGGACGGAGAGCTGCCTGCTCGCGGTGAAGGCGGCGCGCGACGAGCTCGCCGCACGCCGCCCCGGGGTCCGTCCCCGGCTGGTCGCGCCGGTGAGCGCGCACGCGGCGTTCCGCAAGGCGGCGCAGTACCTCGGGCTCGAGCTCACGCTCGTGCCGGTGGACCCGTCGACGGCGTCCCCGCCGCGGCGGACCTCGTGGCCGAGCTCGACCGTCCCGGAGCGAACGACGGCGGCGGCACGGGCGGGGGCGCAGCCGGGGACGTCGCGCTGGTCGTGGTGTCCGCGCCGTCGTACCCGCACGGCGTCGTGGACCCGGTGGCCGAGGTCGCCGCGGCGGCCGCGGAGCGTGGCGTGCCCGTGCACGTCGACGCGTGCGTCGGCGGGTGGGTGCTGCCGTTCTGGGAGCCGGCGGGTGGTGCCGCGGTGCCGGCGTTCGACTTCGCCGTGCCGGGCGTGACGAGCATCTCGGCGGACGTGCACAAGTACGGCTACGCCCCGAAGGCGCGTCGGTCCTCCTCGTACGGGGTCGCGACCGGCAGCGGCACCAGTTCTTCGCCACCACGGGGTGGCCGGGCTACCCGGTGGTCAACTCCGGGGTGTCGGGCTCGCGGTCGGCCGCGCCGCTCGCCGCGGCGTGGGCGGTGGCGCAGGCGCTGGGCGTCGACGGGTACACGGCGCTGACCGCGCGCTGCGTCCGCGCGACGCGTGCGCTGCGCGACGCGGTGGACGGGATCGAGGGCCTGCGGGTGGTCGGCGCGCCCGCCGGGCCGCTGCTCGCGGTGACCACGGACGAGGACGTCGCGCCGTCCCGGCGCGTCGACCCCCACCTGTGGGCCGACGCCGTCCGCTCCCGCGGCTGGGTGCTGCAGCCCCAGCCCGGGCTCGCGCAGGACGACGGCACGCGCCTGCCCCACACGACGCACCTGACCGTCACGCCCGTCACCGAGACCCGCGTCGACGCCCTCGTCGCCGCGCTCGTCGAGGGCGCGGACGAGGTGCGCGGCGCGACGCGCCCCGACACGTCGGCGGTCCTCGGCGCGCTCACCGGCCTGGCGGGCGGATCGGCACCGTCCTCCGACGACGTGTGGGCGGCGCTGCGCGCCGTGCTCGGTGCGCCGGAGGACGGCTCGGCCGGCTCGGTCGTGCCCAGCCGGATGGCGCCGCTCATGGCGATCATGGAGTCCCTGCCCGCGGCCGCGGCCGAGCGCCTGCTCGTCGAGCTCCTCGCCCGGGTGGCCGAGCCGGTCGCCGAGCCCGTCGCCGGGACGGCGGACCGGCCGGTCGACCAGCCTGTCGGTGCGGCACGCCCTCGATGAACTCGCTCCCCCGCTCCCCGCGGGGTAGAACAGTCGGGTGACCGACACCGCCGACTTCCCGCCGGACGACTTCTCGCACGACAACCCCCGGCCCGCCGGGTGGCTCACCCCCGAGGAGATCGCGGTCGCCCGGTCCCAGCTCCCGCTGGTGTACGTCGACGCCGTGCCGGTGCGGGTCGACGACTCGGGCGACGTCGTGGCCGTCGGGCTCCTGCTGCGCGTCGCGCCCGACGGGATGATGACGCGCGCGCTCGTCTCGGGGCGCGTCATGTACCACGAGCGGATCCGCGACGCGCTGCTGCGGCACATCGAGAAGGACCTCGGCCCCGTCGCGCTCCCTCGCGTGCCCGCCTCCCCGCAGCCGTTCACCGTGGCGGAGTACTTCCCGACACCGGGCATCACCTCCTACCACGACGCCCGTCAGCACGCGGTCTCCCTCGCCTACGTGGTCCCCGTGGCGGGCGACTGCCGCCCGCAGCAGAACGCCCTGGAGCTCGCGTGGCTCACCCCCGAGCAGGCGTGCGAGGAGGCGGTCCAGGCGGAGATGCACGGCGGGCAGGGCGTGCTCCTGCGCCAGGCGATGGCGCACGTCGGCCGGCTGCCCTGAGCGTCGTCGGATCGCCCTGAGCACCACCCCGTGGCTCAGCCGGGGAGCTCCAGGCGCGGCCAGTCCTCGAGGTCCTCGCGCATGCGGCGGTCGTGCGTCGCGACCACGACCGCGGCCGGCGTGACGCGCAGCGCCTGCGTGAGCTCGTCCACGAGGTCGATCGACAGGTGGTTGGTCGGCTCGTCGAGCACGAGCAGGTGCGGGGCGGCGAGCAGCGCCCGGGCGAGGTCGAACCGGCGGCGCTGGCCCGCCGACAGCTCGCGCAGCGGCCGCTCGAGGTCCTCCTCGGCGAGCAGGCCCAGGAACGCGACCGGCACGAGGTGGTCCGGGTCGAGCCGGCCCGCCCCGAGCAGGTCGAGCGCCTCGTGCGCGTACTCGTCGAACCCCGTGCGCTCCTCCGCGCCGGGCGGCAGCTCGGGGCCCTCCTGCGCGACGACGCCGAGCCGCGCGCCGTCGACCACCGAGCGCGTGCCCCGGTCGAGAGGAGCCAGACCGGCGAGCGCGGCGAGGAACGTCGACTTCCCGCTGCCGTTGGGGCCCGTGACCAGGAGCCGCCCGGACGGCGGCACCGCGATGCGCGTCCCGGGCAGATCCAGCCGCGCGTCGACCCGCGGGCTGCGCAGCTCGACGACCGGTTCGGCGGGGTCGAACCCCGGCGACATCGCGGGCAGCTCGGGGAACGCGAGCTGCAGCGGGGGGACGGGCACCTCGACGGCCTCCGCCTCGAGCCGCTGGATCATGCGGTCGGCGGCCTTGACGTGGATCCGCGCGCGGGTGGCGCGGCGGTGCTTCTCGCTGCCCTTGGGCGGGCGCCACTCGTCGGACAGGCCCTCGTACGACGCGTCGAGCACCTCGGCGAGCTTCTCGGCGCGCTTGCGCTCGGCCCGGTAGCGCTGGCGCCAGCGGTGCAGCGCCTGGTTCTTCGCGAACCGGTACGCGAGGTACCCGGGCTGGCCGTACAGGACCGGCCGCCCGTCCATCGAGGGGTCGAGGTCGAGGATCTCGGTCGCGACGTCGTCGAGGAGCTGACGGTCGTGCGTGACCATGACGACGCCGCCGCGCCACGCGACGAGCTCGCCCGTGAGGAAGTCGATGCCGCTCACGTCGAGGTGGTTGGTCGGCTCGTCCAGCAGGAGCAGCTCGGTGCGCTCGGCGAGGCGGCACGCGAGGCGCACCCGGTAGCGCTCCCCCACCGACAGGGTCGCGAGGTCGCGCGCGTGGTCGCGGCACGCCCCCAGGCGGGACAGCGCGACGTCGACCCGCCGGTCGGCGTCCCACGCCGCGAGGTGCTCGGCGTGCGCGAGCACGTCCGACAGCTCGGTGAGGTCACCGCTCTCGTGGTCGAAGTCCCGCGCGACCGCGTCGAGCCGGGCGGCGACGGCACGCACCCCGGAGAGCGTCGCCCGGACGAGGTCGCCCACCGTCTGCCCGGGCACGACCGTGAGCTCCTGCTCGACGACGGCGAGCTCGCCCGCGCGCCGGACCTCGCCGCGGCTCGGCGCGAGGTCGCCCGACAGGACGTGCAGCAGCGTCGACTTGCCCGTCCCGTTCTCGCCGACCACGCCGAGGCGCGTGCCGTCGGCGACGCGGACGCTCACGCCGTCGAGGACGGGGCGCCCCGGGTAGGAGAACGCGAGGTCGTCGGCGGCGAGGTGCACGGGGACCACCCTAGGTGTACCCGGCCGGGGCGGGCGGGCCGCATCGAGGGAGGCGACGCCGCCGCCGGCCGCGAGATCGACCCGTGCGTGCCCGTGTCGACCCTCCCGGAGGACGGCGCCGCGCCCGGCGGGCCGATCTCGCGGGTACCGTCGAGGCATGAGCACAGCGCCCTCCGCCGCGTCCTCGCCTCTGCCCGGGGCGGGTCGTCCGCGCGCCGGGCTGGTCGTCCTCGCCGCGCTGGCCGACGTCGCGTGCGTGCTCCTGCTCGCGACCGGCGGCCTCGCCGCGCACACGCCCGGCGAAGGGCTGCCACGGCTGCTGTACGTGGCGTGGCCCTTCGCGCGGGCGCGCTCGTCGGCTGGCTGGTCACCCGGGCGTGGCGGCGGCCCTGGCGGATGTGGCCCACCGGCGTCGTCGTCTGGGGCTGCGCGTGGGCGCTCGGCGTGCTGCTGCGCGTGCTCACCGGGCAGGGCGTGGCCCCGGCGTTCCAGCTCGTCTCGTTCGGCGTGCTCGGCGTGACGCTGCTCGGCTGGCGCGGCGTCGTGGCGCTCGTGGAGGTGCTGCGCCCCGCCGACCGCCGTCGCCGTGCGCGAGAGCTCTCCGGTCGCTGACCGCGCCCGGGCCCGGGCCTACCGCGGTGCCAGGGCCGACACGATCTCGGGGGCGAGCGCGCGGAACGCCGTCCCACGGTGGCTGATCGCGTTCTTCTCGGCCGGGTCGAGCTCCGCCGCGGAGCGCCGCGGCGCCGTCGCGTCGGCACCCGCGACCGCGGGCTGCTCGTCCGGTTCGAGGACCGGGTCGTAGCCGAACCCGTTCTCGCCGCGCGGCGCCGTGAGGAGCGTGCCGCGCATCTCCCCCGTGCGCACCACCTCGTGCCCGTCGGGGGTGACGAGCGCCGCGGCGCACACGAAGCGGGCCCTGCGGTGCTCGGCGCGCACGTCGCGCAGCTGCGCGAGCAGCAGCTCGAGGTTCGCGGCGTCGTCGCCGTGCCGCCCCGCCCACCGGGCGCTGAAGATGCCGGGCGCGCCGCCCAGCACGTCGACCGCGAGCCCCGAGTCGTCCGCCACGGCGGGCAGCCCCGTCGCGGTCACGAGCGCACGCGCCTTGACGAGCGCGTTCTCGGCGAACGTCACGCCGTCCTCGACCGGCTCCGGGGCCCGACGTCCCCGGAGCTGACGACCGCCTCCGGCGCGAGGTCGAGCCCCGGGTGCGCGTCGAGCTCGGCGGCGAGGATGGCGCGCAGCTCGGCGAGCTTGCCGCGGTTGTGCGTCGCGAGGACGAGCCGGGCGCCCTCGGGCACCTGTACCTGGGCGGACGCCGCGCCGGGCTCCGCGCCGGACCCGCTGCTCACGCCCCCGCCCCGAGCGCGGCGCGCTGGACCGCGGTGAGCTCGGCCGTGCCGGCGACGGCGAGGTCGAGCAGCGCGTCGAGCTCGGCGCGGTCGAACGGCGCGTGCTCGGCGGTGCCCTGCACCTCGACGAACGACCCGGACCCGGTGACGACGACGTTCATGTCCGTCTCGGCGCGCACGTCCTCGACGTACGGCAGGTCGAGCATCGGCACGCCGTCGACGATGCCCACGCTCACCGCGGCGACGGAGTCGGTGAGCACGGGCCTGCCGCCGGACTTCACGTGCCCGTGGCACTGGCCCCACGCGACGGCGTCGGCGAGCGCGACGTAGGCGCCCGTGATGGCGGCGGTGCGCGTGCCGCCGTCGGCCTGGAGCACGTCGCAGTCGAGGACGATGGTGTTCTCCCCGAGCGCCGAGACGTCGATGATCGCGCGCAGCGAGCGGCCGATCAGGCGCGAGATCTCGTGCGTGCGGCCGCCGATCTTGCCCTTGACCGACTCGCGCTGGCTGCGCTCGTTCGTCGCGCGCGGGAGCATCGCGTACTCGGCGGTGACCCAGCCCTCGCCGGAGCCCTTGCGCCAGCGCGGCACGCCCTCGGTGAACGACGCCGCGCACAGCACGCGGGTGCGGCCGAACTCGACGAGCACGGACCCCTCGGCCTGGTCGAGCCAGTCGCGGGTGATCGTCACGGGGCGGAGCTGGTCGGGTGCGCGGCCGTCGGCGCGCGCGGCCGACGTGCCGGCGGCAGGAGCAGTGGTCATGCGGTCACCCTACCGACCGCCGTCCCGGGCCCGCGGTCGTCAGACCTCGAAGACCGCGCCCGTCGTCGCGACGTCCACGGGCCCCGGGTAGGTCTCGCGCGCCTCCGCACGCGAGCGCTCGGGGTCGTTCCAGGCGGGCAGGTGCGTGAGCACGAGGCGACGTGCGTCCGCGGCCGTCGCGACCTCGCCCGCGCGGCGGCCGGTGAGGTGGATGCCGCGCTCGACCCCGTCGTCGCGTCCCTCGTGGAACGCCGCCTCGGACAGCAGCAGGTCGGCGTCGCGCGCGAGCTCGACGACGCCGTCGCACACGTCCGTGTCGCCGGTGTAGGCGAGCACGGCCCGCTCCCCCGGCCGCACGCCCGACGGTCCCGTGACCCGCACCCCGTACGCCTCCACCGGGTGGAACACCCGGAAGGGCTCGAGGGTCATCGGCCCGACCCGGACCGGCGCGCCCGGCTCCCACGGGCGCACGTCGAGCTCGCCGCCGAGCCCGTCACCGGGCTCGGAGCCGTACGCCTCCTCGATCCGGCGCGCCGTGCCCGACGGCCCGAGCACCGGGAGCCGCGAGGGCACGCCCGTGCGGCTCGAGCCGCGGACCGGGTGGTAGCGCAGGTACACGTAGAGCCCGCACACGTCGACGAAGTGGTCGGGGTGCAGGTGGGACAGCGCGAGGGCGTCGACGTCGAGCGGGTCGACGAACCGCTGCAGCGCCCCGAGCGCCCCGTTGCCGAGGTCGAGCACGACGCTCCAGTCGCGGGCCGCGAACCCGGCCGCGGCGGCCTCGGCGGCGGGCACCTGGACGAGGTAGCAGGACGCGGGCGAGTCCGGTCCCGCGAACGACCCGGAGCAGCCCACCGTCACGAGGCGCATCAGGCGGCCTCCACGCTGAGGACCTCGGGACCGAGGAAGCGGCGGGCGAGGTGGTCGAACGGCTCGACGCTCCCCGTGGCGAGGAAGCGGTGCTGCGGCGGCCCGGCGTCGCGCGCGCGCTCGAGGTCGTGCGCGACGAGCGTGCGGTACACGTCCTTCGCCGTCTCCTCCGCGCTCGACACGAGCGTGACCTCCTCGCCCATCACGTAGGAGATCGCCCCCGTCAGCAGCGGGTAGTGCGTGCAGCCCAGCACGAGGGTGTCCACCCCGGCGTCGCGCACCGGGTCGAGGTACTCGCGCGCGACCGACAGCACCTCCGGCCCCGACGTCACGCCCGCCTCCACGAGCCGCACGAACTCCGGGCACGCCTGCGACGTCACGGTCAGCCCGGGCGTGACGGCGAACGCGTCGTCGTAGGCGCGGGAGGTGACCGTCGCGCGGGTGCCGATGACCCCGACGCGGCCGTTGCGCGTCGCCGCGACGGCACGCCGCGCGGCGGGCAGGATCACCTCCACCACGGGCAGGCCGTGACGCTGCGTGTACCGCTCGCGCGCGTCGCGCAGCACCGCGGACGACGCCGAGTTGCACGCGATGACGAGCATCTTCACGCCGTCGTCGACCAGCTGGTCCATGATCGAGAGCGCCATCGCGCGCACGGCGGCGAGCGGCTTGGGGCCGTACGGGCCGTTCGCGGTGTCCCCGATGTACAGCAGGGACTCGTTCGGCAGCTGGTCGAGGACCGAGCGTGCCACCGTCAGGCCACCCACGCCCGAGTCGAAGATGCCGATGGGAGCGTCGTTCACCCGCCCGAGCCTAGTGCGGGCGACCCCGCACGACCGCCCGTGCGGCCGGCGTCACGCTGTGGCAGCCCCCACACGCCGTGCGCGGCGCCGGTCCGCCCGCGCCCGCGCGCCGTACCAGCGGGCGAACAGCGCGACGGCCAGCGCGATCTCGGCGACGTCGCCGCCGTAGGACATCCACAGCGCCGCCTGCTCGATCTCGGCACCCGTGCCGCCGTTGCCCGGAGGGAGGTCGGCGCCCGCGCGTAGAGCAGCTTCGCGAGGTACGCGTGCGCGCCCGCGGCGAGGACGAGCGCGCCGACGCGCACGCGCAGGCCGGCGCGGTGCGGCGCCGGGTCGCGGCCGGCGACCGCCCACGTGAACGACGTGCCCGCGAGCACGAAGTGCGCCCCCACCAGGACGTGCAGCGGCGTGCTGGCCGTGCTCGCCGCGTACAGGCCGGTGAGGTACAGCGCGTAGAGGCCGCCCATGTCGACCACGCCGGCCACCACGGGGTGGGTGAGCACGCGCACCGGGACGCTCCCGAGGACGGCGGTGACGCGACGCCGGCCCGCCGTCGAGCACGCGCCCAGCAGGAGCGTGACGGGCGCCGCGAGCACGAGCCCGAGCGGTGCGTACATGCCCAGCAGCAGGTGCTGGACCATGTGGCCACGCGCGTCCCCGTGCGCGAGGGTGGCGACCGGCGGCGAGACGGCGAGCGCGAGGAGCGTCGCGCCGGCCACCCAGGACGCGGTCCGCCCGCGGCCCCACCGCCGGCCCGTGGCCCGTTCGCGGCGGGCCGCGAGCGCCAGGTACGCCCCCACGAGCACCGCGAGGACGACGACGGGCACGAGCCAGCCCACGACGTCCGGTACCGCCCCGTGCGCCACCGGGTCGTGCCCGTGGGCCGCGACGTTCATGCGTGCGGCGGCGCGGGCTCCACGGCCGCCCCCCGCGCACGCACGGCCAGCACGACGCCCACGGCCACCAGCACGAGCCCCGCCCCGTTCCAGACGAGGTCGTACGGCAGGATCTCGACGCCGTAGCGGACCTCGTGCAGCCCGAGCACCTTGTGGTTCACGACGCCGTCGAAGAGCTGGAACCCTCCGGCGCCGAGGAACGCCCCCGCCCACGCGGACCGCGGCACCAGCACCCGACGCGCCGCAGGTCCGCGAACCAGAAGAACCCCCGACGACGAGCACGAGCTCCGCGGCGTGCAGCAGGCCGTCGGACAGGAGCGCCACGTCACCCGTCGAGCCGTCGTAGAAGTGGTGCCACGCCAGGAGCTGGTGGAAGACGATCTCGTCGACCGCCGCCATCAGGCCCACCCCGATCATCGCCGCCGAGAGCAGGGACCCGCGGCGCGCCGCACGGACGTCCTCGACCGCAGGAGCGTCCACCATGCTCATCACCTCCCTGCCCGAGCGGTCAGGCTCGGGTGTCCCCGTGCCCCGCCCGCAGGTCCGCCAGCATCCCGTCGACGAGGGACTCCTGCAGCAGGCCCGTCAGCAGGAAGACGCTCACGAGGAACCGGCGCGCCGCGCCGCCGTCGACGTCGCCCTGCGGCCCGTCCTCGCCCTCCGAGTCCAGCTCGTCGTACAGCCCCTCGACCTGGGCGTCGGTCCGCAGGTCCAGGCGCTCGGCGAGGACGAGGCGCACGTCCGTCAGCGCGCCCGCGACCCGGCGTGCCGTGTCGCGCGGGACCACGAACGGTGCCGCCGACGCCGGCTCGCCGTCGACGAGCATCTGGCCGAGGAGCACCAGCCGGCCGATCTTCTCCGCCGCGAGGTCGCCCTGCGTGAAGCGCCGGAACTCCGCGGCGACGTCCGTGTCGTCGGACGCGTCGGGCAGCAGCCGCCGGACCGCCGGGTCGGCGGGCGCGCCCTCGGCCGCGTCACCGGGCGTCGGCGGCGGCCCCGTCCACCCGGGCGGCGTCCAGGCGCCGTCGACGCCGCCCCTCGGCTCCGGCGGGTCCGCCGGGGCGACGGCGCGGTCGCCCACCTCGTCCTGGAGCATCTGCGCGACGTCGCCCGCCACCTGCGCGAGGACGATCCGCTCGGACGGCTCCAGCTCCGCGACGTATCCGAGCGGCTCGGGGCGGAACGGCCTCACGAGGCGTCGCTCCGCTGCATCGTGGCCCACAGCCCGTACGAGTGCATCGCCTGCACGTCGACCTCCATCCGCTCGCGGTCCCCCGTCGAGACGACCGCGCGGCCCTCGTGGTGGACCTGCAGCATCAGCTCGTTCGCCCGCGGGGGCGGGTACCCGAAGTAGGACTCGAACACGTACGCGACGTAGCTCATGAGGTTGACGGGGTCGTTCCAGACGAGGGTCACCCACGGCGGCTCGGTCGCGACGTCGAGGTCGGCGCGCGTCGCCTCGTCGGGGACCGTGACGGACGCCCGCGGACGGGCAGCACGCACGAGGGCGGGGGAGGACTCACGCCACCACTGTATTTGCACCGCATCTGCGCGCTCGTCGGCAGCACGCGGTGCGCCGACCTGCCCTAGGTTTGTCGCATGAGCCTCCCCCACCAGGCAGCGCCGCCCTGCCGATGACGATCGACGCCATCTCGCTCAGACGTCCCGCGGGGCCGGCGAGCGACCTCGCCCCGCCCGCGTCGACCGCACTCCTCACCGACCGCTACGAGCTGACGATGCTCGAGGCGGCGCTCGCCGACGGCACCGCGCACCGGCACTGCCTCTTCGAGGTCTTCACGCGTCGCCTGCCGGCGGGGCGCCGGTACGGGGTGCTCGCGGGGACGGGCCGCGTGCTCGAGGCGCTGCCCTCGTTCCGCTTCTCCTCCCACGAGCTCGACTGGCTCCACGACAACGCCGTCGTGGGCGAGCGCACCCTGGAGTACCTCGCGGACTACCGGTTCACCGGCTCGATCAGCGGGTACGCCGAGGGCGAGGTGTTCTTCCCGCAGTCCCCCGTGATGCTCGTGGAGGGGACGTTCGCCGAGGCCGTCGTGCTCGAGACGCTCGTGCTGTCGATCCTCAACTACGACTCGGCGATCGCGTCCGCGGCCTCGCGCATGACGAGCGCGGCGGTCGAGAGACCCTGCCTCGAGATGGGCGCACGGCGCGCGAACGAGCAGGCCGCCGTCGCCGCGGCGCGCGCCGCCGTCGTCGCCGGTTTCGCCGGGACGTCCAACCTCGAGGCCGGACGCCGCTACGGCCTGCCCACGATCGGCACCGCGGCCCACGCTTTCACGCTCCTGCACGACGACGAGGAGTCGGCGTTCGCGTCGCAGGTCGCCTCGCAGGGGCCCGGGACCACCCTGCTCGTCGACACCTACGACGTGCGCCGTGGCGTGGAGAACGCCGTGCGCGCGGCCGGGCCGGGCCTCGGCGCCGTGCGCCTCGACTCCGGGGACCTGGGGGGCCTGGCGGTCGAGGTGCGGCGCCAGCTCGACGCGCTCGGCGCGCGCGACACCCGCATCACGGTGACGTCCGACCTCGACGAGTACGCGATCGCCGCGCTCGCCGCGGCGCCCGTCGACTCCTACGGCGTCGGGACGTCGCTCGTCACCGGCTCGGGCGCCCCCACGTGCGGCATGGTCTACAAGCTCGTCGCGCGCTCGAACGGCTCCGGCATGCTCGAGCCGGTCGCGAAGGCGTCGACCGCGAAGACGAGCGCCGGCGGGCGCAAGGCCGCCGCGCGTCGCTACGACGAGGACGGCCGCGCCGTGGAGGAGCTGCTCGTCACCGGACCGGACCTCGCCGTGCGCGACTGGGACCCCGAGCGCGAGCCGGGCGACGTGCGCCCGCTCCAGGTGCCGCTCGTCGTGGACGGCGCGGTGGACTCGCGGTGGGTCGGGTCGTACGGCGTGGAGAACGCGACCGAGCGCCACCGCGACGCCCGCGCGGAGCTGCCGCGCGGCGCGCGCCGCCTGTCCGCCGGGGACCCGGCGATCCCGACGACCGTCCGCACGCTGGTCTGAGGCCTACTTCTGCCCGACGAACCAGCGGCGCACGAGCGCCACGCGCGCGTCGAGCTGCTCGACGGTCGCGAGGGGCACCTCGGGCCCGCCGCACCGGCGACGCAGCTCGGTGTGCACCGACCCGTGCGGCTGCCCGCTGCGGCGCGCCCACGCCGAGACGAGCTGCTGGAGCTCCTTGCGCAGCTCCGCCGCGCGCCGGTGCTCGAGCTCGGAGCGCTCCCGCTCGGCCGACGCCGGGTTCTTCGACCGCGCGCTCATCTGGTCGGCCTGGCGCTGGCGCAGCAGCGTCGTCACCTGGTCGGCGTCGAGCAGACCGGGCAGGCCGAGGAAGTCGAGCTCCTCGTCGGAGCCGACGTCCGCCCCCGTGCCGAACTCGCCGCCGTCGAACAGCACGCGGTCGAACGACGCCTGCGCCTCGAGCGCCTCGAACGTGCCCTGCACGAGCTCGCCGGACGCCTTGTCCTCGCGGTTGGCCGCGGCGAGCTCCGCCGCCTCGGGGTCGAACCCGTCCCCCTGCTCCTCGGCGGTCAGAGGACGGTCGAGCGCGTGGTCGCGCTCGGCCTCGAGCCCGTTCGCGAGCTCGAGCAGCGGCGCGACGCTCGGCAGGAACACCGAGGCGGTCTCGCCGCGGCGCCGGGCGCGGACGAAGCGACCGACCGCCTGCGCGAAGAACAGCGGTGTCGACGTCGACGTGGCGTACACGCCGACCGCGAGCCGGGGCACGTCGACGCCCTCGGAGACCATGCGCACGGCGACCATCCACCGCTGGTCACCGTCGGAGAACTCCTCGATGCGGGCGCTGGCGCCGTCGTCGTCGGAGAGCACGACCGTCGGCGACGTCCCGGTGATCCGTGCGAGGTGCCCGGCGTACGCGCGCGCGTCCGTCTGGTCCGTCGCGATGACGAGCGCGCCGGCGTCCGGGATCGCCCGGCGGACCTCCGACAGCCGCTTGTCGGCGGCCGCGAGGACCGACGGGATCCACTCGCCGTTCGGGTCCAGCGCGGTACGCCACGCCTGACCGGTCATGTCCTTCGTGAGCGGCTCGCCGAGCCGCGCGCTGACCTCGTCGCCGGCCTTCGTGCGCCAGCGCATCTGGCCGGAGTACGTGAGGAAGAGCACGGGCCGCACGACGTGGTCGCGCAGCGCCTCGCCGTACCCGTAGGTGTAGTCCGCCTTCGAGCGGCGGATGCCGTCGGGGCCGCGCTCGTACTCGACGAACGGGATCGCCGCGGTGTCGGAGCGGAACGGCGTCCCCGTGAGGCTCAGCCGGCGGGTCGCGTCCTCGAACGCCTCGCGGACGGCGTCGCCCCACGACAGCGCGTCGCCGCCGTGGTGGACCTCGTCGAGGATGACCAGCGTGCGGTCGGCCGTCGTGCGCGCGGCGTGCAGGGCGGGCTTCGCGGCGACCTGCGCGTAGGTGAGCGCGACGCCGTCGTAGTGCGCGCCGTGGCGGCCCTGGCTGTTGCGGAAGTTCGGGTCGATGCGGATGCCGACGCGCGCGGCGGCGTCGGCCCACTGGTGCTTGAGGTGCTCCGTGGGCGCGACGATCGTCACGCGCCGCACCGTGCCCTGCTCGAGCAGCTCGGTGGCGACGCGCAGCGCGAACGTGGTCTTGCCCGCGCCGGGTGTCGCGACGGCGAGGAAGTCACGGGGCGCACGCGCGCGGTACAGCTCCAGGGCCTGCGCCTGCCAGGCGCGCAGCTTGGAGGCCGAACCCCACGGGGCGCGGCGCGGGAACGCCGGCGACAGGTGGGAGGCGGCGGCCGACGACGGGCTCTGCGGAGCGCCGGCGACGGAGGCCGCGGGAGCAGCGGGAGCGCTGCGGGGGGTGGAAGGGGAGGTGGACGACGGGTGGTGCGTGCCGCTCACGTGGCGGAGTCACCCTCGCCGTCCTGCGGCTCGCGCAGACCCTCGTAGATCTCCTTGCACGTGGGGCAGACCGGGAACTTGCTCGGGTCGCGCCCCGGGACCCAGACCTTGCCGCACAGCGCGATCACCGGCTTGCCGGAGAGCGCCGACTCCATGATCTTCTCCTTGCGCACGTAGTGCGCGAAGCGCTCGTGGTCGCCCGGCTCGGCCTGCTCGCGCGTCTCCTCGCGCTCGAGGAGGCCCGTCGAGCCGGCGCGCTGCGGGTCGCTCGGCTGCGCCGGTCCCCGGGACGGGTCCTCGGGCCCACCGGGGGGCGTGCTCGCGCGGAGTTCGATCATGGTCGGAAGTCTACGTCGCCCCACCCGCACGCCGGACGCCGCGGCGCGCTCACAACCCCTGCCACGGCGGCTTCGCCGCGTACGACTGGCGGTAGTAGGCCGCGAGCTGCAGACGCGAGGCGGCGGCGTCGTCGACCAGCACGGTCGCGTGCGGGTGCATCTGCATGATCGTGGCGGGCCACAGCGCGGACACGGGGCCCTCGACCAGCTGGTGCACCGCCTCGGCCTTGCCGCGCCCGGTGGCGAGCAGCACGAGGTGGCGCGCGGACATGATCGTCGCGAGGCCCTGGGTGAGGCAGTGGGTGGGTACCTGGTCGACGTCGTCGCCGAAGAAGCGCGCGTTGTCCTCGCGCGTCTGCGACGTGAGCGTCTTGATCCGCGTGCGCGAGGCGAGCGAGGACCCCGGCTCGTTGAACGCGATGTGCCCGTCCGTCCCGATGCCGAGGATCTGCAGGTCGACCCCGCCGGCGTCCGCGATCGCCGCCTCGTACGCCGCGCACGCGGCGGGCAGGTCCTCGGCGAGGCCGTCCGGCCCCTGCACCGCCCCGGGCGCGAGGTCGACGCGCGAGGCGATCTCGGCGTCGATGACGTTCCGGTACCGCTGGGGGTGGTCCGCGGGCAGCCCCACGTACTCGTCCAGCAGGAACGCCCGTGCCCGGGCGAAGCTCAGGCCCTCCTCGGCGTGCCGGCGCGCGAGCTCGTCGTACACCTTGAGCGGGCTCGACCCCGTGGCCAGCCCCAGGACGGCGTCCGGTCGCGCGCGCACCAGCGCGGCGACCGCGTCCGCGGCGAGCCGGGCGAGCGTCTCGCCCGGCGCGATCACGACCTCCACGAGAGCTCCTCTCGACGGCCGACGAGGGCGGCGCCCACGGCGGCGACGGGCACGTCGGCGGGCGCGAGGGACACGCGGTCCGCGAGCCGCAGCGACGACAGGAAGGGGGACGTGCGCGACTGCGCGTCGAGCGCCGCCCGCACCGCGTCGAGCAGCGGTGCGCCGAGCGCCGACACGCCGCCGCCCAGGACGACGTGGCGCACGTCGACCGTGAGCTGGAGGATGCGCACCGCGCTCGCGACGGCGGACGCGAACTCGTCCTTGATCCGCCGTGCGTCCGGGTCGCCCGCGGCCGCGGCCTCGAACAGCTCCGCCGGGGCGGGGCGTCCGTGGCGCGACGGCCACCGCGCGCCGAGCGCGGAGCCGGAGGCGTAGACCTCGACGCAGCCGCGCTGCCCGCACGCGCACGGCGGCCCGTGGGGGTCCACGGGGATGTGGCCGATCTCCCCCGCCGCTCCGGTCACGCCGCGGCGCACCTCGCCGCCGAGCACGATCCCGGCGGCGAGGCCGGTCCCGAGGGCCAGGAAGGCGAGGTCGGTGCCGTCGGCCCCCATGGCGTGCGCGGCACCCAGCGCCGCGACGTTGAGGTCGTTGTCCACGTGGACCGGCACTCCCCCGACCGCTCGGGAGAGCCGGTCGGCGAGGGGGAAGCGCGCCCCGTCCACCCCGAGGTTCACGGCGTGGGTCACCGAGCCGTCGGCGGGGTCGACGAGGCCCGGCACGCCGACCCCGACCCCTCGAGGTCGCGGACCGCGACGCCGGCCTGCCGGGCGGCGTCGTGCACCGCGCGCGCGGCGCTCGCCACGACGCCCTCCGGTCCGCGGACCGTGGGGACGCGTACGGTCCCGTGCGCCGCGCCGTCGGGGTCGAGGACGGTGGCCAGCACCTTCGTGCCGCCGACGTCCAGGCCTGCCGTCCACCCGGGGCTGCGACGTCCGCGGACGGGCGCTCCCCCCGGGGGGACGGGTGTCGGGCTCTTGGCGCCCGGGACCGCGGCCGCCTCGCCGTCGACGGAGGCGGTCGTGCTCGTCTCGCTCACGTCAGCCCTTCACCGCACCCGACACGAGGCCCCCGGTCATGCGGCCCTGGACGACGAGGAAGAAGACGATGACGGGCACCGCGATGAGGGTCGAGGCCGCCATCACCTCGCCCCAGTTCACGCCCTGGCTCACGCTCGAGTTGAGGAACGAGCGCAGCCACAGCGGCAGCGTCTCGGCCTGGTTCGACGGCAGGGCCACGAGGGCGATGGTGAACTCGTTCCAGGCCTGGAGGAACGCGTAGACGCCGGCCGCGACGAGCCCCGGCGCGAGCAGCGGGAAGGTGATCCGCACGAACGCGCCCGTGCGGCTGAGCCCGTCGACCATGGCGGCCTCCTCGAGCTCCGCGGGGACGCCCGCGACGAACCCGCGCAGCATCCAGACCGTGAACGGCACGACGGCCGCGGTGTACAGCACGGTCACGCCGATCGCGGTGTTGAGCAGCTCCGCGCTCGACAGCATCCGGTACTGCGCGATGAACAGCCCCTCGGCGGGGAGCATCTGGATGAACAGCAGCGCCACGACGAAGGACTTGCGGCCGCGGAAGCGGAACCGGCTGATCGCGAGCGCGGCGAGAAAGGCGAAGACGAGCACGAGCACGACGGTCGAGAGCGTCACGACGAGGCTCATCCGCAGCGCCGAGAGGAAGGACGAGCCCTCGAGCACGGAGGCGTAGTTGAACGTGCCCGCGTCGAGGCTGACGAACGTCGGCGTCCGGGACTGGACCTGGGTGCGCGGCAGGAGCGAGGTGTTGACCATCCAGTAGACGGGGAACACCCACACCGCCGCGACGACCAGGGCGGCGACGGTCGCGGCGACGGTGCCGGGGCGCGTGCGGCGGCGCCCGGTCCGCGGCGTCGCCGCCGCGGACCGCCCCGGGCTCTGGCGCACCGGGCCTCGTGTCGGGGTCGCGGTGGTCATGCCTCGTCCTCCTTGAGCAGGCTGCGGACATAGGGCCAGCTGAGCAGGATCGTCAGCGCCAGGACGAAGATCGAGACGGCGGCGGCGCCGGCGAAGTCCTGGCGCCCGACGCCGAGCTCGTAGATGAAGTTGCCCAGCAGGTTGGTCTCGGAGACGGGTGCGCCGCCGTCCTGCAGGAGCCGGATCTGGCCGAACACGCGCAGGTCCCAGATGATCTGCAGCAGCAGGACGATGGACAGCACGGGCCGGATCATGGGCACGACGATGTTCCAGAACGCCCGCCAGGGCCCGGCGCCGTCGAGGGCCGCGGCCTCCATGACCTCCTCCGAGACCTGGGTGAGCGCCGCGTAGACGGACAGGGCGACGAAGGGCACGGACATCCACACGACGACGAGCGTCGCGACGAGGTAGAACGTCAGCGGCTGCGCGAGCCAGGAGTAGCCCTGGAAGCCGTCGAGCCCGAGCTGGACGAGGAGCCAGTTGACGACGCCCGAGCGCCAGTCGAACAACCACTTGAAGACGGTCACGGCGGCGACCATCGGCATCGCCCAGGCGAGCAGCATCGCGACCTGCAGGACCAGGCGCGCGGCGCGGGTCGCGGCTCGCATGAGCACCGCGAAGAGCGTGCCGAGGGCGACGGTGAGCAGGGCGTTGACGAGGCAGAAGACCACGGAGCGGGTGACGACGGCCCACAGCGACGGGTCGGCGAACAGGCGAGCGTAGTTGTCGAGGCCGACGAAGGTCGGCGGCTGCCCGAACTGCTGCGCCAGCCCGAACTCCTGCAGGGACGTGACGACCTGCCAGTAGACCGGGTAGCCCATGCCGAGCAGGATCACGAGGACGGCGGCGGCGATCAGCAGGTACGGCGCCCGCGACCGGCGACGACGGCGCGGCGTGCGCGCCGGGCCGGAGACGTCCGGCACGGCGGACCCGACGACCGCGGAGGTGGTGGTTCTCATGGGGAGGCTCCTCCCGGGCCGCCCGCTCCCGCCGGTCCTAACGGTGGTGCCGTCAGGACCGGCGGGCAGGCGCCGCCCGGACTCGGACCGACGTGGTCGCGTCAGCCGTTGTTCAGCATCGGGGTGATCTTCTCGTCGTACTCCGCGGCGAGCGCTGTGACGTCGCCACCCTCGGCGATCTTCTGGAAGAGCTCCTCGTAGACGAGCGCGCCCTCGACCGCGGCCCAGCCCGGGGCCGGCGGCGTGAGCTTCGAGTCGGCGGCCGTCGCGATCATCGTCTCGGCGAACTTGTCGTCGCCGAGGCTGTCGACGTACTGGCTGTTCGCCGGGCCGAGGCCGTTCTCCCCCAGCATCGTCTGGTACTCCTCGGAGAAGATGATGCGCAGGAGGTTCTCCGCGAGCTCGGGGTGCTGGGACTGCGCCGAGATCGCGATGTTGGAGCCGCCCGCGAACACGGGGGCCAGACCGCCGTCGACGCCGGGCAGGCCGAAGATGTCGTACTTCGACGCGTCGGCCATGCCGTCTCGCACCTCCTCGCCCTCGTCGTTCGTCGTGAGCTCGCCGATGGACCAGCGGGCCCAGCCCGGAGCCATGATCGTGGCGGCCTCGGGCGGCGTGCCGCCCTCGCCGTCGTTGAGGAACTCCCAGTACGCGACGTCCTGCGCGGTGGCGGGGACGTTCGAGGCGCCGGCGTAGACGTCCTGCCACTGCTCGAGGCCCGCGACGGTGCTCGGGTCGCTGAGGGTGGACACCCACTCGCCGTCCTCCTCGACGGCGAGCTCGCCGCCGTTCGCGAAGACCCACGAGATGCCGTTGCGCCAGTCCTGTCCGCCCATCGCGAAGCCCGACTGGCTGTCGGTCCGCAGCGCCTTCACCGACTCGGAGAACTCGGCGAGGTTCTGCGGGACCTCGAGCCCGGCCGCCGTCCAGATGTCGGGGCGGTAGAACATGTAGCGCGAGCCGAAGTAGTACGGCAGCGCGAAGTTCTGGTCGCCGACCGTGCCGGCCTCCACGAACGAGGGCAGCAGGTCGTCCCCACCGAGCTCCTCGTACAGCGGCGTCAGGTCGCGGAACGCGCCGACCGTGCTGAACGTCGACGACTGCGTGTTGCCGATCTCGGTGACGTCGGGCGTGTTCTCGGCGTCGGGCAGGGCGGTCGTCAGCGCGGTGACGAGGTCCGGCCACTCCTTCTGCTCGATGGTGAGCGTCGAGCCGGGGTTCTCGGCCTCGAAGGTGTCGACCAGGTAGTCGCGCAGCTCGTCCGGGGTGTCGGGTCCCGCGAGCCACAGCGTGATGTCGCCGGCCTCGGCCTCGCCGCCGGTGCCGTCGGTGTCGTCGTTGCCGCCTCCGCCGGAGCTGCAGGCGGTGAGCGCGAGCGCCAGGGTGATCGTCGACGCCACGGAGGTGGCGACGAGACGGTTCCTCTTCACGGGGTGCTTCCTCTCGGTGTCTGTGCGGCGTCGTCGGTGACGCGCACGGAGTGTGGCAGGAGTCCTGCGTTATTCAGGGTGTGCAGGTGCTGCTGCTTCCCGGGACGTCCGTCGGTGCGGCGGACGGCCCGGGCCGTTCCGGGACGGGTCAGGTGCGGGGTGCGGGCGGGTCCGCGGACGGTCCGCGCCGGTCGGCAGCGGGGTCGCGCGCGCGTCGGTGCTCACGACACCCCCAGCTGTCCGGACAGGACGAGGACGGCGGCCCCGGCCAGGACCACGTCCTCGTCGAGCGTGGCCATCCGCACCTGCAGGCCGCTGCCGATGACCGGCATGGTCCGCTCGCGGACGGTCTCGAGCGCGGCCTCCCGCAGAGGGCCGTCGAGCAGGTCCGCCGGACCGCTGATCAGCACCTCCGCGAGGTTGAGCGCGCTCACGACAGGCGCCAGGGCGACCCCCAGCGTCCTGCCGACCGACGCCAGCGCGGCGTCGGCGGCCTCGGTGTCGAGCCCGTCGACCGCGCGCCGGAGCGCCGGGACGGACAGGACGGTCTCCAGGCAGCCCCGGCGCCCGCAGGCGCAGGGGTCGCCGTGGTCGACGACGGTCACGTGCCCGAGCTCGCCGGCGGCGTCCCCGTGCCCGCGCACGCGGGCGCCGTCGACCATGATCCCGGCGCCGACGCCCTCGCCCACGGTGAGCACGAGGAGACCGGAGCCGGAGGCACCGCCGAAGGTGAACTCCCCCAGCGCGGCCGTGTTCGCGTCGTTCGCGACGTGGACAGCGAGCCCGAGCCGGTCGGTGAGGGTCTCGGCGAGCGGGACGTCGTACCAGCGGCGGTTGGGCGCCTCGACCACGCGTCCTGCGCTGTCCACGACTCCCGGCGAACCGATGCCCACGCCGATCACGGGCTGGCTGGCGGCGGCGACGAGACCCCGGCAGAAGCGCGTCAGGAGGTCGACGAGCTCGGTGCCCGTGCGCCCGTCGACGGGCAGGTCGCGCCGCAGGACGAGGTCACCCGTGAGGGTCATGACGGCGCCGCGCACCACCTCGTCGTCCGTGAGGTCGACGGCGACGACCTGGTACGCGCTCGTGCGCATGCCGACGAGCATCGCGGGCTTGCCGACGCGCTGCCCCGGGCGGACGCCGAGCTCCTCGACCAGGCCCTCGGCCATGAGCACGGCGACGAGGTCGGAGATCGTCACGCGGGTCAGCGACGTGGCGCGCGCGAGGTCGGCGCGCGACGTCGGCCCCTCGTGGAAGAGGTGCTGCAGGACGAGCGAGCGGTTGTGCGCCCGCGCGTGCTCGGGGAGCACCTTCGCGGTCGGCCGCAGGCCTGCGCTCAGGCGCCGGCGTGGTGCCTCGCGTCCCGTCACTGCCGTCGTCATGTTTGTTAGTGAACTGCCTTTACTAAGTCGGTGTCAACCGCCCTCGGACGTCGTGACCGAACCGTTGCCGGGCAGCAACACGGACGACTCAGGCGCCGTCGGCCGCCCAGCCGCGGGCGCCGGCGTGCTCGACCGACCGCGACGCGACGACCACGGCGCGCTCGAGCGCCGCCGCGTACGACGCCCCCTGCGCGAGCGCCGCGGCGAAGGCACCGTGCACGACGTCGCCCGCCCCCAGCGTGTCGACGACCCGGCTCGGGACCGGCACGGGGACGCTCGACCGGCGCCCGTCGTGCAGCACCTCCACCGGGCCGGGCCCGTGCGTGCGCGCCACGTACCGCGGTCCGAGCGCCGCGACCGCCGCGAGCACGTCGCCGTCCGCCCCCGGGACCCGGAGGTCCGCCGACACGACGACTGCGTCGCACAGCGCCATCGTCTCCGCGGAGTCCGGCTTCCACGACCCGCCGTCGAGCACGACCGTGCACCCGGCCTCGCGCGCACGGCGCGCCGCGGGCAGCGCCACGCCGGGCAGGTGCCCGTCGAGCAGGAGCACGTCGCGCGGGCCGAGCGGCCCGAGCAGCGCGCCGACGTCGACGTCGTCGTCGAGCAGCCCGCCGAGCGCCGTCGCGTTGGTGCTGACGACCGCCCGCTCCCCCGTCCCGGCCGTCACCAGCACGGTCGAGACCGCAGGCCGGGCCCCCGGCCGGCGCGCCGGCGCCAGGGCGTCGACGAGCTCCACCCCGGCCGCGGCGACGTCCGCGCGCACCGCGTCCGCGAGCGGCCCCTCCCCCACGGCGGACACGAGCCGGCTCGGCACCCCGAGCGCCGCGGCCGTCGCGGCCGCGTTCGCCGCGGGCCCGCCGAACGTCGCCGCGAGCGACCGCGCGACCACCTTCTCGTCCGGACCGGGCAGGCGGTCGACCACCTGGACGACGTCGAGGGTCAGCAGTCCGCAGCACACGAGCACGGGCCCATCCTGCCGTGCCACGCGCCGGCGGGCGGGTGAACAGACGGCGGGGCGGGTGAACACCTGTCCAGGTCACGGTCCGCTCACGACCGCGTCACGATGCCGCACCGGACAGGCTCCCGGTGCCCGTCCCGAGCGTCCCGCGCCCTACTGTCGCAGCGTGCGCACCTCCCGCCGGCTCCCCGCCCTCCTCCTCATGGCAGCGCTCGGAGCCACCCTCCTGGGGGGCTGCACCGCCGGCACCGGGGACACGGCCGACGACGCGGGGACCGGAGGCGCCGCCGTCGACGGAACCGTGCGGTCGTCGGACGCGGGGGCCGGCGCCGCGACGGCCGAGGACGCCGACGCCGTCGCGGGACCCGGCTCCGGCATCGCCCGCGGCGACGCGTCGGCGCAGGCCGCTGCCGACCGCGAGGTCGTGACGACCGGGTCGGCCACCGTCGTGACGGACGACCCCACCGTGGCCGCGGACGCCGTCGTCGACCTCGCCGAGAGCGCGGGCGGCCACGTCGAGAGCCGCCGCCAGACCCGGGCCGACGGGGACGTGCCGCCGAGCGCCGAGCTCACCGTCCGCGTCCCCGCCGACCGCACGACCGCGACCGTGGACGCGCTCGACCAGGTCGGCACCGTCGAGGACCTGTCCGTGGAGGCCGTCGACGTCACCGGCACCGCGCGCGACCTCGACGCCCGCGTCGAGGCCCTCGCCACGTCCGTCGACCGCCTGCGCGACCTCATGGGCGACGCGACGACGACCGCGGACCTCCTGGAGGCGGAGCAGGAGCTCACCAGCCGGCAGGCCGAGCTCGAGTCGCTCCAGGCCGAGCGTGCCGCGATCACCGACCGGGTGACGATGTCGACGCTGCACGTCACCCTCGTGCAGGAGGCCCCCGCCGAACGGCTCGCACCCGGCGGGTTCCTCGGCGGGCTCCAGGACGGGTGGGACGCGCTGCTGGCGACGCTCAACGGGCTCGTCGTCGTGCTCGGCGTGCTCCTGCCCTGGCTCGTCCTCGCGACCGCCGTCGCGCTCGTCGTGCGCTGGGCGCTGCGACGCTCCCGCCGGGCACCGGGCGGAGCCCCGCCCGCGGGACCCGCACGGCCGGACGGGGGCCCGGGCACCGGACCGTCCGAGCACGGTGACCCACCCGCCGACGGGAGCGGCCGGGAACCCGCCGTGCTCGCCGGCTCGCGCCACCACTGACCGGCACGTCCACGCGCCCGACCGGTCCCGCCACGCACCGCGCGACGCCCTCGTCCCACATCCTGGTCGACCGGCGTCGCACCGGAGGAAACTTCACCCGACCGGACCGCCCTCCCGAACCCGGACAGCACAGGCACAACCGGCGCGCCGCGCCATCGACACCGGATCGTGACCCGTGCGACCGCACGGACCGGCCCGATCCTGAGCCGGGCGTGGTGACGTCACGGGGCTGGGACACACCCCAGTGCGGAGCGTCGATGCGCCAGGGGGCGACCGCGGGCCGGCCGCGGACGGTACGAGCACGCACCTTCCCGATCGACGAGGACTGGCATGAACACGCTGACGTGGACGACCCTCGACCCCCGGACCTGGCGCGCGCGCTCCACGGCCGGCGACTACCTCATCCACCGCACCGCCGACGACGGCCCCTGCACGCTCGAAGGCCCCGACCGGGTGTGGCGCTCCCTGCCCGACCTCGAGGTCGCCCAGGAGGTCGCGGCGCACGCGGAGGAGGTGCGCGACGACGACCACCACCTGCCGCTCTACCGCGTGGTCACCGCGGCCGGCGCACGGTGCGGCGAGACCTTCGGGGCACCCAGCGACGACGACGCGCTGCGGATCCTGCGAGCGCGGCGGCGCGCGGGCAACCTCCCGCTGAGCGGGTTCCGGCTCGAGACCGAGCACGGGCGCGCCGCGGGCTCGTGGCGTAGCGTCGCGGACCTGGACTGAGCGGGCCGCCCGCCCGGCCCCCGGAACGCACGAGCGCCCGCCGGGCCGTGGGCCGGGCGGGCGCTCGTCAGGGGTGGAGGTGCGGGGAATCGAACCCCGGTCCGGTGACGCCGATCGAGGACTTCTCCGGGCGCAGTCTGCTGTCGTTTTTCTCGGCCCCCGCACTCACGCAGACAAGGTGCGGACGGGCTCAGTCACCGAAGAGTCCCCGCAGCCCCGGTGACGAGGACTGCGAGCAGTGGCTCTCTAGATGACGCCAGGATCCGAGTCGAGAGCTAGCTCGGGCTGACGGACTTCGGGGCTCGCTCAGGCGGCGAGGGCGAAGTCGGTGCGCTTGTTATCGGCACCTGTAGTTTGCAGACATCGTTAACGAGATAAGCCTGCATCCTCGGCCCGCTTCTCCTCGAAGCACGACCACCGTCGAAACCGATCACCCCCTGTGCAGTTGTCAAGCACTGCCGATCCCGCGGGACGAGCCCGCGGCGCCTGCAGCGTGACCAGCGTACGGGACCAACGCGAGGGGCCGCACCCGTATTCCGCGGCGTGCTCCGCGGCGCCGCCCGACGCCCTCCCGCGACGCCCGACGCCGCTACTTCTTGCGGCTCAGCACGTCCGCGAGAAGGCCACCGGCGATGCCGAGGAGGAACACGTCCTTCGCCAGGCCGATGCCCTCGTCGGTCGGGCGGACGCCGTCCTCGCGCGTCATGCCCGGCGTCTTGAGGTACAGGCCCACGAGGCCGGCGGAGAACGCGGCGAGCGCGGGCGCGACGAGCGCCGTCGGGACGAACGGCGTCACGAGCGCCGCGCCGAGCGCGATCTCCGTCGTGGAGAGCGTCTTCGCGAACTGCTGCGGCTCGACCTCGCCGAGGAACGGGTAGGCGCCGGCGGCCATGCCGTGCATGCCCTCCGACGCGTCCTTGTCGGCGCCGCGCTTGCTCAGCCCGGAGTTGAGGATGTACGCCCCGGCGGCGAGGCGGGGGATGTACTGGCGCAGCTTGACCATGCGGGCTCCTGTCGGCGCGGGGACGATCGCCGCACCGTGACGGGCGGCGTGCCACCGACCGTACGACGTCCCGGGCGAGCCCACCAGCGCGACCCCCCGTGCGCGCGCGGGCCGCGTCAGCGCATCTCGCGCTGGCGCATGGCGCGCTGCGCCTCGCGCTGGTCCTGCTTCTCGCGCAGCGCCTGGCGCTTGTCGTACTCCTTCTTGCCGCGCGCGAGCGCGATCTCGACCTTCGCGCGCCCGTCGAGGAAGTAGAGCTGGAGCGGGACGACGGTGTGCCCCTTCTCGCGCGTCTTCGACTCGAGCCGCAGGATCTCCTCCTTGTGCAGCAGGAGCTTGCGCTTGCGGCGCGGGGCGTGGTTGTTCCAGGTGCCTCGGTGTACTCGGGGATGTGGACGTTCTCGAGCCACGCCTCGCCGCGGTCGACGCCGACGTAGCCGTCGACGAGCGACGCGCGTCCCATCCGCAGCGCCTTGACCTCGGTGCCGGACAGGACGATCCCCGCCTCGTACACGTCCTCGATCACGTAGTCGTGGCGTGCCTTGCGGTTGCTGGCGACGACCTTGCGGCCGCTGTCCTTCGCCATCTCGTCCTACCGTCCTCGTGGGGTCTCGCGGGTGCTCCGGGCGGCACGCGCGACGTGCCGACCCACCAGGGTACGGCGGCGGGGCGGAGTCCGGTACGGATTATCCCGGGGGCGAACGTCATCGCTCCTGGCCGGTGCCCGCTCCGGGGCGTGACGGTCAGAGCCGCGACATCGGGTTCACCGTCGAGCCGTTCACGTACACCTCGAAGTGCAGGTGGCACGCGCTCGACGTCCCGGTGTTGCCCGAGTACCCGACGACCTGACCCTTCTGCACCG
Organism: Cellulosimicrobium sp. CUA-896; assembly: GCF_001942335.1. GTDB lineage: Bacteria > Actinomycetota > Actinomycetes > Actinomycetales > Cellulomonadaceae > Cellulosimicrobium. Next base: position 36,394 of record NZ_MKKH01000008.1, read on the forward strand.
ACTGGCCGGACGAGACGGCGAAGCGGGACAGGTGGTTGTAGCTCGTCATGACGCTCTGCCCGCCCATGGTGCCGTGGTTGACCAGCACCTGGTTGCCGAGGCCTCCGTAGCGGCGGGCGAAGAGCACGGTCCCGGACGCCGAGGCGAGGATCGGCGTGCCGCAGTAGGCGCGGAAGTCCGTGCCCGCGTGCAGCCGGTAGATGCCGAGCGTCGGGTGCAGACGCATGCCGTAGTGCGACGTCACGTGCGGCACGGCCGTCGGGTAGGACAGCCCGCTCGACGTCGGCGGCGGTGCCGGCGGGGGCGCGGGGTTGCTGCTCCCGCCGCCGCCGCCGCCGCTGCTGCCGCCACCGCCCTGGTTCTGCTGCTGCTCCTGGCGCCGACGCTCCTCCTCCTGGCGCCGGCGCTCGGCCTCCTCGGCCGCCTTGCGGTCGCGCTCGGCCTGCTGGGCGATGATCGTCTGCAGCTCGGCCTGCAGCGCGGCCTGGTCGCGCTCGTTCTGCTCGATGCGGGCGAGCGCGTCGTCCTTGCGGTCCTCGATCGTCGCCTTCTTGGCCTGCTGCTCGACGATGAGGCTCTCCACCTCCGCCTTGCGCTCGACCGCGGCCTGGCGCGCGGCCTCGGCCTCGACGACGTTCTGGTCGGCCTGCGTCTTGAGGTCGGTGATCGACTCCCGGACGGCCTGGAGCCGGGCCTCGCGGTTGCGCGCGACGGCCTCGGCCTCCTGGAGGTCCTGGAGCGTGCGGGACTGGCTGCGCGCAGCCGTCGACGAGACCGCGAACTCCTCGATGAACTCCTCGGTGCTCTGCGCACCCGTGACGATCCCGAGGCTCGACACGTCGCCCGCACCCCGGTAGGCGCTGCGCGCCATCTCGGCGATGCTCGACCGGGCGTCGGCGACCTCGGTCGCGCCCTGCTCGATCTCCTGGCTGATGGCCGCCTCCTGCCCGAGGGCGTCCTCGAGCCGCTGGGCCAGGAGCTCCGCCTCGCGCTGGGTCCGCTCCACCTCGGCCTCGCGCCCGCGAGCTCGGCCTGGGCGACAGGCAGCCTCGCCTCGATCTCCTGCAGCTCGACGACGGCCTGCGCGAGCGCCTCGTCGGTGCCCTCGAGCTCGGCCTCGAGCTGCTCCTGGTTGCCGAGCATCTGCTGCTGGCGCCGCTCCGCCGCGGCACGGCGGTCGTCGATGTCGTCGGCGCTCGCGCCCGCGACCGTCCCGGTCACGAGGACGACGGCGGCGAGCACGGCCGCGAGGACACGGCGCGACGAGCGGGCGGCGGTGCGCGCGCCGGGGCGCGCGGGACGGTTCGCTGAGGTCATCTCACACCCTCGTGTGGCGGTTGAGCGTGACGACCGAGGAGATGGCCGCCAGGAGGAACGCGGCGCCGACGAGGACCGGCGCGATGGTCAGCACGTCGGACTCGTCGACGTACGCGACCCAGGTCACGGACTGCGACAGCCAGTCGGTGACGAGGTACTTCACCCCGACCCACAGCCCGCCGACGGCGAGGAGCGCGCCGACGACGGCGGCGATCGCGCCCTCGAGCAGGAACGGGAGCTGGATGAACAGGTTCGAGGCTCCGACGAGCCGCATGATCCCCGTCTCGCGGCGCCGGCTGAGCGCGGACAGCCGGATGGTCGTCGTGATGAGCAGGACCGCGGCGAGGAGCATGACCGCGGCGAGGCCGGCGGACAGCAGCGACGCCCGGTTGAGCGCGAGGAACAGGGAGTCGAAGATGCGGCGCTGGTCCTCGACCACCTCGACGCCGGGGCGCCCGTGACGACGTCGTTGACGACCTCGTAGTTCTCGGGGTTCGTGAGCTTGAGCCGGAACGAGGCCTGCATGTCGTCGACCGTCAGCTGCGTGCCGAGGTAGCCGTCGGGGTAGCGCTCGGAGAACGCGGCGAACGCGTCGTCCTTCGACTCGAAGTAGACGGTCTCGATCTCGTCGCCGAGCTCGGAGGTGAACACGTCCTCGAGGGCGCCGATCTGCTCGGGCGTCGCCTCGCCCGCGGCGCACGTCGGTTCGGCGGAGCGTCCGGGCAGAGGAAGACGGAGACCTCGACCTTGTCGTACCAGTCGTCCTTGAGCTTGTCGATCTGCGTCTGCAGCAGCAGCGAGGCCCCGACGAACGTCAGGGACACGAAGGTCACGAGGACCACGGACACCGTCATGGACAGGTTGCGGCGCAGCCCCTGACCGATCTCCGTGAGGATGAACTGGAAGCGCACCCCGCTCACTCCCCCGTCCGGACGTTCGCCGCGTGGCGGCGGGCGCGCAGCGCGCTCTCGCGGCGCGGCAGGACGGTGGTCGGCGAGGTCGCGGGGCCGGTTCCCCCCGCGTTCCGGGGCGCTGCGTCCTGGGGCGCTGCGCTCTGGGCCGCCGCGCTCTCGGGCGCGGGGCCGCGCGGCGCTCGGGCGCACGCGCGGCCGGGGGCGCGACCGACGCGTGCTCACCGGTCGCCGGGGCCTGCGCCCCGTACCCGCCGTGCGCCTGGTCGCGCACGAGCGTGCCGGTGTCGAGCTCGACGACGCGCTTGCGCATCTGGTCGACGATCTCGTGGTCGTGCGTCGCCATGACGACGGTCGTGCCCGTGCGGTTGATGCGGTCGAGCAGGCGCATGATGCCGAGCGAGGTCGTGGGGTCGAGGTTCCCGGTGGGCTCGTCCGCCAGGAGGATCGGCGGCCGGTTCACCATGGCGCGGGCGATCGCCACACGCTGCTGCTCACCGCCCGACAGCTCGTGCGGTCGCCGCTTCTCCTTGCCCGCGAGGCCGACCAGCTCGAGCGTCTCCGGGACGGTGATGGCGATCGAGTGGCGCGGCCGGCCGATCACCTGCAGGGCGAACGCGACGTTCTCGAACACCGTCTTGTTGGGCAGCAGCCGGAAGTCCTGGAAGACGACGCCGATCTGGCGCCGCAGGTGCGGCACCTTCCAGCTCGACAGCGAACCGAGGTCGCGGCCGGCGACGAACACCTTGCCGCGGGTGGGGCGCTCCTCGCGCAGGATGAGGTGCAGGCAGGTCGACTTGCCGGAGCCGGAGGCGCCGACGAGGAAGACGAACTCGCCGCGACGGACCTCCAGGGACACATCGTCCACGGCGGGCCTGGCGCCGCGCGCGTAGACCTTGGTGACGTTCTCGAAGCGGATCACGACAGGCACAACTCTCGAGTCAGGGAGCGAACCGGGTTCGCTGGACGTTCTCGAGGGTAGGCACGCGTCGCGGGCCGGATCGGGCGGACACGCCGCACCGGGACGGACCCGGACTGTTGCCCGGGTCACCGTATCTCGGGCGAAACGGGACCAACCACCCCGTCACCGCCCGTGTTTCACCCGGCTTGCTGGACGCCCCGGCGCCAGCGGATGCCGGCCTCGATGAAGTCGTCGATGTCGCCGTCGAACACCGACGAGGGGTTGCCGACCTCGTGCTCGGTCCGCAGGTCCTTGACCATCTGGTACGGCTGGAGCACGTAGGACCGCATCTGGTCGCCCCAGCTCGCCTTGATGTCGCCCGCGAGCTCCTTCTTCTTCGCGTTCTCCTCCTCCTGGCGCACGAGCAGCAGGCGGGACTGGAGCACGCGCAGCGCGGCCGCGCGGTTCTGGATCTGCGACTTCTCGTTCTGCATCGACACGACGATGCCGGTCGGGATGTGCGTCATGCGGACGGCGGAGTCCGTCGTGTTCACGGACTGGCCCCCCGGCCCGGACGAGCGGAACACGTCGACCTTGATCTCCGACTCGGGGATCTCGATCGAGTCCGTCTGCTCGATGAGCGGGATGACCTCGACCGCGGCGAACGACGTCTGGCGCCGGCCCTGGTTGTCGAACGGCGAGATGCGCACGAGCCGGTGCGTGCCGGCCTCCACCGACAGGTGCCCGAACGCGTACGGCGCCTTCACCTCGAACGTCGCCGACTTCAGGCCGGCCTCCTCCGCGTAGGAGGTGTCGAGCACCGTCGTCGGGTAGCCGTGCCGCTCGGCCCAGCGCAGGTACATGCGCAGCAGCATCTCGGCGAAGTCGGCGGCGTCGACGCCGCCCGCGCCCGCGCGGATCGTCACGACGGCCTCGCGGGAGTCGTACTCGCCCGCCAGCAGGGTGCGGACCTCGAGCTGGTCGAGATCCTTGCGGATCCCCGCGACCTCGGTCTCGGCCTCCGTCAGGGTGTCGGCGTCGTCCATCTCGTGACCCATCTCGACGAGGGTCTCGACGTCGTCGATGCGCTGCCCGAGCCTTTTCACCCGGTCCAGCTCGCCCTGTGCTGCCGACAGTGCAGACGTGACCTGCTGCGCCGCGTCCGGGTCGTCCCAGAGATCGGGGGCCGACGCCTTCTCCGACAGCTCGTCGATCCGCGCGCGCAGCACCTCGGGGTCGCTGACGCTCTCGATGGACTCGAGCGTGCTGCGGAGCGCCTTGATCTCGGTCGCGAAGTCGATGGTGGCCACGAGGTTCAAGGTTACGCGACGGCCCGGGTGCGGCGCGCCGTCGGGCCCGCCGCCGGGCCCGGGTCTGCGCTCCCCCGGCCCGACGGCGCGGCCCCGCTCACGCGCTCGGCTCGCCCTTGCCGGCCCCGGCCGGGGCGCTCGACGGCGCGTCCGCGGAGCGACGGCCCTCGTCGCGGGCCTTGGCCAGCATGTCCTCGAGGCGCTTCCGGCGGCGACGGCGGTCGTCGCGGACGCCGAGGAACACCACGACCACGATCGCCACGAGCAGCAGCTGCGGCCACGGGATCGCCCACGCCGTCACCGAGACGGTGACCGGCTCGAGCGACGCGTCGATCACGTCCTCACCGACCGCCGACGGCGTGACGGTGACGGTCGTCGTCACGGGGCCGAGGGGCCACACGCGGTCCACCTCGACGGTGCGGTTGAGCGAGCCGTCCGGGAGGAGCTCGTCGATGGGCTGCGCCGTGCGGTCCTGCGTGAGCAGCCCGAACAGGGCGGACGTCGAGACGTCGCTGGCCGCACCGAGACGGATGTTGCCCTCGTTCGCGACGTCGTAGGACACGCGCAGCTCGCCGGCGGCGAAGGGGTTCCACGACGCGGTGTACGCGGCGCTGACGTCGGGCACGGCGAGCGCGGGCTGGACCTCGCCGGTCACGCGCGTCGTGATGCGGAAGCCGACGCGGCTCTCGACGCCGAGGTTCGTGCCGCCCTCGCCGCTCCGGGTGCTCGTCACGGACGCGGCGATGCCCGCCGGGTGGTCGCCGGGGGTCGCGTTCTCGGGGACGGTCAGGGTGTACGGGACGACCACGGTCTCCTCGGGGCCGACCTCGACCGTGTCCTGCACGTCGATCCACGTGCCCGCGTCGGTCGACTCCTCGGTGGAGGGGAGCATGTTGAACCGGCCGTTGGCGGTGAGGTAGCCGTCGGCGGCGTTGATGGCGAACGTCGCGGCGACGTCGCCGAAGTTCGTGACGGCGAGGTGGTCGTCGACGCTCGCGCCCGGGTCGAGCTCGAGGTCGACCCAGCGGCGTCCGTCCGGGCCGTCCGGGCCCGACGGCGTCACGCTCCACGTGATGCGGCCCTCCGAGTCGGCGGGCTCGGTGTCGGCAGACTCCGTGTCGGCGGGCTCCGTGTCGGCGGGCAGGACCGTGGCCGCTGCGGCGGGCAGGACCGTGGCCGTTGCGGCGGGCACGGGGCCGGCGGCGCCCGCGGAGGCGGCGGGCAGGAGTGCGGCGCTGAGTGCGGCGAGCGTCGCGAGGACGCGGCGCGCGGTGCGGCGGGGCTGTCGTGCGGAAGTCACTGGTCTTCGTGCTCTCTCGGTGCTGGTGCGACGACGAACGGCGGGCCGGGTGGTCCCGGAGGTCTGCGCCTCCGGAAGCACCCGGCCCGCCGTCCGTCAGTCCGTGCGGATCCGGTCAGCGACCGGTCGCTCGACGGATCAGAACGCGTCCTCGAAGAGGGACAGCGTGATCGTCGAGTTGTACGAACCGCCCTCGACGTCCTCGGCGGTGCGGAGGGTGAGGCCCGCGTTCGCGGTCCACGAGCCCTCCGGCGCGACCTCGCCGGAGTCGAAGGTCGAGACGAGGAGCTCCTGGTCGGCGAGGCCGACGTTGTCGCTGTCGTCCGCGTCGCCCTCGAGCGCCGGGTCGACCTCGGGACCCTCGGAAACGAGACCCGACTCGCTCTCGGAGACGAGGTTCGGCGTCCAGCCGAGGTTCTCGGCGCCGATCTCGGTGCCGTTCTCGTTGACGAAGGCGGTTGCGCTGCCGAGGACGTACACGCGGCGGAACCCGCCTCGGGGATCTCGTCGCCCGTGCGGGTGTCGGTCACGGTGACGGCCGGGAGCTCGCCCGTGAACTCGCGCGTGCCCTCGACCGAGGAGTCACCCTCGCTCAGGCTCGTGGACTCGGCCGCCACGCTGAAGGCGAGGTTGCCGGGCTCGACGGTCGACTCGATCTCGACCGACACGTCCACGTTCTGGTCGTCACCGACGGGGTCGGCCATGGCAGCGGAGGACAGAGCGACCGTGCCGATGAGCATCGCACCGAGGGCACCCCCGGCGACGAGCTGCTTCCTTGCTCGTGCGTTCATGTTGTTGCTCTCCATCGTTGGAGTTGTTGTCGGACCGGATCACCATAGCGGCGAACCATGCGGTTTCACAGAGATGCGCGAGAAGTGGTCAACCACTGTTAAGGAAGTGAACGAACACCCTTCGTCCGTTCACGCACCGTTGCGTACAGTCCTCTCTCCGTCGTTCGTCGTCGAACAGGCGTCGACGGTTCACCACGCCCTCGCGCGTGCTTCCGCACGGACGATGATGCCATCACTCCAGAGCTGCGTCACCCAGCTGACCATGGCGGGTCGCGCGAGCGCGGTCAGCGAGACCTCGGCGGTGCGCCCGTCGGCGGTGGTCGCGTCGACCACCCGGACGCCGTCCAGCCCGGCCGTCGCGTCGGGGTGTTCCTGCAGGTAGTCCCGCACTTCCGCCTGGATCTCACCGTCGGTCAGCGTGAGCACCGCGCCGTCCGTCGGACGCTCGGCGGCGCCCGCGTAGAACGTCTCCTGCGACATGGAATCTGCCGCCGCGAGCGCGAGCGCGTCGGCGAGGTCGAACAGCCGTTTGCGCTCGAGGTGGACCTGCGTCGCGCTCACCACCACGGTGACGAGCAGCAGGGCGAACGCCACGAACGCGGACGTGAGCAGCATGATCTGGCCGGACTCGCGAGCGAGGGCGTCCTCGGGCGTGTCCTCGCGCGAGCCCTTGCGGGTCGACCTGCCGGCGTCACGGGCGGTGCCGGCGGGCGCGTCCCACCGACCGGTCGTCCTCGCGCCCGTCACGGTCGCCGCGCCGCGTACTGGTCGACCTCGGCGACGAAGCGCGACTCGACCGGGACGGACAGGGGGACGGCGTCGCGGACGAACGCCGGGACGAGCGGGAGCGGCACGTCGAGCCGCACGTGCGCGGCGACGTCGCTCCCCGGCTCGAGGCACGGCGACGTCGAGCAGGCCACCGTGAGCGTGTCGCTCGGCCCCTCGTCGAACCCCTGGTCCTCGAGCGCGATCGCGACCGCCGCGCCGGCCCGGGCGCGCGCCTCGGCGCTCGAGGGCGCGGTGACGAACGCGCGCGCCGCCTCGCGCGCGGCGCCCTCGACCGCGAACGTGGCCGCCTGGACGCGGCCCACCGTGAGCACCAGGTACAGGAGGGGCAGCAGGAGGACGAGCGCCACGCCGAGGAACTCGACCACCGCGTTCCCGCGCTCGCCCGGCTCCGGTGACGACGCGCACGCCGGTCCGGTGAGCCGTGCGCGGGCGCGTCGCACCGGCTCGGGCACGGCGATCCTCATGCGCCCTCCTCGAGCGCGTGCCCGGAGACCGTCACGGCCCCGGACGGTCCGAGCAGGCCGACGACCGGCAGCGGCGCCGTGACGGTCACCTCCACGACGGCCAGTCCGTCCACCGTGCTCTGGCGTGCCGTGACGTCCTGCGCGTAGCGCGACGACAGCGAGGCCGCGATGAGCTCCTGCGTCCGGGCGACGCCGTCGGACGGGCCGCGGTCGGCACGCCCCGCCACCCGTGCCCCCTCTGCGGCACAGTCGATGATCATCGACCGCACGTGGACGGCGAGGGCGACCTGGACCACGCCGAGGAAGAGCACGAGCACGAGGACGGAGACGAGCGTGAAGTCCACGACCGCGGACCCGCGCTCGTGCTCCGACGCGCCCTGCACGTCAGGGTCCGCTGACGCTGCTGATCGCGTCGCTGAAGGCCGCGGTGAGCGCGGGCCCGGCGACGGCCCACAGCGCGATCACGAGTCCCGCCGTCATCAGGGTGATGAGCACCCATCCCGGCACGTCCCCGCGCTCGACGTCCGCGCCCGACAACCGCCGGTAGATCCCCGCGCCGGCGCTGCGTGCCCGGCGCACCGTCCTGCTGAGCAGCGTGTGCATGCGTCCTCCTCCTGCGGCGCCCCGTCCTCGGGTGCGCGTGCGATGTCGTGCGATCGTTCGTGGGCTGTCGTGGTGGTCTGGCGGCGGTCGAGGCTCGTCGGGCGGGGTCGTCTCAGAAACCGATCCGCAGGGTCGCGACCGACGGGAACACGGCGAACACGACGGTCACCGGGAGAATGAGGAACACCACCGGGACCATCATGAGGACCTCCTTGCGCCCGCCCGCCTCCATGAGGGCGCGCCGGCCCGACTCGCGCACGTCCTGCGCCTGGGACCGCAGCACCTCCGCCAGGGGCGTGCCGCGCTCGACCGCGACGGCCACGCCCTCGGCGAAGCGCGTCAGGCTGGGCAGCGACGTGCGGTCCGCGAGCTGCTCGAGCGCCCGCGTCAGCGGCGCGCCGGCGCGCACGGACGCGAGGGTCGTCGAGAGCTCGGCGGAGAGCTCTCCGCGGGCTGTCGACGCGACGCGCTCGAGCGCCGCGACAGGGCCTTCGCCGGCCGCGACGGCGAGGGCGAGGAGCTCGGCGACGGTCGGGAACTCCGCGAGCATGCGCTCCTCGCGACGCCGGACCGCCCGCGCCAGGTGCTGGTCGCACGCCAGGACCCCGCCCACACCGCACAAGATCGCGAGCAGCACGAGCGCGACGACCGACGACCCACGCGTGGCGGCGAGCAGGACCGCCAGCAGCGTCCCCGCGGCGAGCCCGAGCACACCCCAGACCAGCTGACGGGCACGGAACTGGTCGACGCTCTCGGCGCGTCCAGCGCGGTCGAGGCGCCGACGCAGCTCCCCCCGCGTCGAGCCGATCCGGTCGAGCGCCCGACCGGCGTCGGCGACCCACGGTGCGACGAGCCGTTCGATCGTCGGGAAGGGCGTGTGCACCGGCTGGTCGCGCAGCAGGGCGGAGGTCGCGTCGCGCGTGCGCAGGTACGGCGCGAGCCGTTCGTCGAGCCGGATGGCCCGTCCGCGGACGCCGGCGGCGACGAGCAGGACGCCGATGCCGGCGAGGGCACCGGCCGCGGCTCCGACCCACGAGATCTCGGGAGCGGTCATCGCAGGACCCTCTCCTCCTCCGGCAGGCGACCGATCCGCAGCATGAGCTGGTAGGCCACCACCGTGCACGCCGCGCCTCCGGCGAGGACGAGCGCGCCTGTGACGGAGTTGTACGCCGCCGCGGTCTCCGGACGGGTCGCGAGGAAGCCGAGCACGACCCACGGCCCCGCGACGGCCAAACGAGCGCCGTTGACCGTCCAGGACTGACGTGCTTCGAGCTCCCCGCGCGTGCGGGCGTCCTCGCGCAGGAACGTCGACAGGGTCCGCAGGAGCCGGCCGAGGTCGGTGCCGCCGACGTCGCGGGTCAGGCGCAGCGCCTCGACGATACGGTCGGCGACCGGGTCGGCGAGCCGCTCCTTCAGCGCGTCCAGGCAGTCGCCGAACCGCCCGCTCGCTCGGTAGTCCTGTGCGAAGCGCCGGAACGGCTCGCGCAGCTCGAGCGGCCCGCGGTCGCCGAGCTGGCCCACCGCCTCCGGCAACGACAGCCCGGCGCGGACGCCCGACGCGAGGTGGTCCACGACCTCCGGCCACACGTCGCGCAGCCGGGCGCGCCGGTGCCGGGCACGCGCCCGGACGAGCATCGCGGGCGCGGACGCGGCGATGAGGGCGAAGCACGCGGCGATCGTCGCCGACCGGGTCAGCACGCCCGCCACGAGCAGGACGGCGACGCCGACGCCCACGCTGCTGCCGACGAGGGCACCGGGTGTGACCGAGGGGGCGCCGGCCTGGACGAGGAGGTCCTGCGTTCGGGCGGACCAGCCGTCGGGTCGGCGGGGCCGGCGCGGCCCGGGCGCCAGAACGACCACCAGACGCAGAACAGGCCCGCCCCGAGGAGGAGGCCGACGACGACGCCCACGTCAGCGCACCCCCGACCACGCGCCGTCGGCCAGGGCACGACGCTCGTACCCCGCCTCGGGCCGCAGCAGCGCGGCGAGGTCGATGCCGGCACGCGCGAACCGATCGGCCGCCGGCGGGTAGCCGTCGCCCCGGACCAGGGCGTCGCCGGAGCGGACGAACAGCTCCGACGCCTCGACGACACCCTCCTCGACGCGTCCCGGCACGCCCAGGATCTCGCGCACGCGACGCCGCCCGTCGACGTCCACCCCGAGGTGCACGACGAGGTCGACGGCGGACGCGACGGTGGGAACCACGAACCGGTCCGAGACGTTCTCCCCCGCGAGCAGCGGCAGCGTGGACATCTTGGCGAGCGCCTCCCGCGCCGAGTTGGCGTGGATCGTGCACATCCCGGGAACTCCGGCGTTCAGAGCGATCAGGAGGTCGAAGCTCTCCGCCTCACGCACCTCGCCGATGACGATCCGATCCGGGCGCATGCGCAGCGCCTCCTTGACGAGGCGACGCAACGGGATCTCCCCCGTCCCCTCGAGGCTCGGCTGCCGGCACTGCATCGACACGATGTCGCGCACCGCGAAGCGCAGCTCGAACACCTCCTCGCACGTGATGACGCGCTGCGTCGCCGGGATCGATCCGGCGAGGGCGTTGAGCATGGTCGTCTTGCCGGCCTGCGTCGCTCCCGCGACGAGGACGTTCAGGCCGGCGCGGACCGACGCGTCGAGGAAGGCGGCCGCCTGCGCGGTGAGCGACCCGAGGCGCACGAGGTCGTCGAGGTGCGACGCCCGCACGACGTGCTTGCGGATGTTGACGGCGAAGCTCTCCCGGGTGACGTCGGGGATGACGACGTGGAGCCGCTCGCCGCCCGGGAGCGCGGCGTCGACGAACGGGCTGGACAGGTCGAGCCGGCGGCCCGAGGAGCGCAGCATCTGCTCGACGAGGTCGCGCACCTGCTGGGCGGTGAGGATCGTGGTGGTGAGCTCGGAGACCCCGCCGCGGGCCACGAAGACCTGCTGCGGGCTGTTGATCCAGATCTCCTCGATCTCCGGGTCGTCGAGGTACTGCTGCAACGGTCCGAGGCCGGCGACCGCGTCCACGACCGCCCGTCCGGCCGCCGTCGGGTCGGCCAGCGGCGTGACGGCTCCGAGCGCGCTGCGCGTCTCGTAGTCGGCCACCGCGTCGCGCACGAGGCGGTCGACCGCCGCCCGGTCGCGTGCCGGGTCGACCCCGCGGCGACGGACGAGCTCGCGCACCTCGCTCTCGAGCACGGCGATCCCGTGCGCGTCGACGGACATCCGCGCGTCCACCTCGCTCCCGTTCGGCCGGCAGCTGCGCGCCGGAATCTGGACGAACGACGCCAGACAGTAGGGCATCGGAGCATCAGCGCAGAAGTGCCCTTGTGGACAACGGCGACCGATCGGCAGGATTCCGCCGGTCCCGGGCGCGTCTCGTCCCACATGATGAGCGCCCACGACGCGCGCCGTCGGGCGCGGCGAGCCCGACCGACCAGGACCGATGGCAGGTCGGCGACGGCCGGTAGGGTCGGCGCATGGCACCGCAGACCGGACCGCTCCCGCCCGGCCGCTGGCGGGACGCCGCGCGCGCGACCGGTCTGCTCTCCCCCGACGGCCACGTCGCGTCGACGGTCTTCGCCGAGATGACCGACCTCGCGCGCCGCACGGGCGCGATCAACCTCGGGCAGGGCTTCCCCGACGTCGACGGGCCGGCCGCCGTCAAGCACGCGGCGCAGCGGGCGATCGAGGACGGGCACAACCAGTACCCGCCCGGCCCGGGGGTCCTCGCGCTGCGCAACGCGGTCGCCGACCACCAGTTCCGCCACTACGGCCTGGACCCCGACCCGGAGACCGAGGTGCTCGTCACCACGGGCGCCACCGAGGCGATCGCCGCCACGCTGCTCGCGCTCGCCGGACCGGGCGACGACGTCGTGACCCTCGAACCGTTCTACGACTCCCACGCGGCCGGCATCGCACTCGCCGGCGCGCGCCACGTCACCGTCCCGCTGGTCCCCGGCCGCGACCGCTTCCACCTCGACGTCGACGCGCTGCGCGCCGCGGTCACCGACCGCACGCGGATCATCCTCGTGAACTCGCCGCACAACCCGACCGGCACCGTCCTCACACTCGACGAGCTCGACGCGATCGCCGCCGTCGCACGCCGCCACGACGCCGTCGTCGTCACCGACGAGGTCTACGAGCACCTGACGTACGACGACGCCCCGCACGTCCCGATCGCCACGCTGCCCGGCATGCGCCAGCGCACGATCACCGTCTCGTCGGCCGGCAAGACGTTCTCGTTCACCGGCTGGAAGGTCGGCTGGCTGCACGGCCCCGCGCCGCTCGTCACGGCCGTGCGCACGGTCAAGCAGTTCCTCACCTACGCATCCGGCGCCCCGTTCCAGCCGGCGATCGCCGACGCCCTCGCCGACGACGAGACGCCGAGGGCCCTCGCCGACTCCCTCGCGGTGCGCCGCGACCTGCTGTGCACCGGTCTCGAGGCGGCGGGGTTCGACGTCGTGGTGCCGCAGGGCACGTACTTCGTCGTGGCCGACGGCGCCCCGCTCGGCCACGACGACGGCGTCGCCCTGTGCCGCGCGCTGCCCGAGCTCGCCGGCGTGGTCGGCGTCCCGGTGAGCGCGTTCTGCACGCCCGGCTCACCGACGGCCCGGGCCCTCGCGTCGCGCGTGCGGTTCACGTTCGTCAAGCGCGACGACGTGCTCCGCGACGCCGTCGAGCGCTCGCCCGCCTGCGCCGCGCCTGACCCGTCCGGTCAGCCGCAGACGCCCGGGAGCAGGGTCTCCGTCGGCGTCGGCTCGGGAGCGGGTTCCCCGGTGCCGGCGTCGGTGCCCGGGTCCGTCGTGCCCGCGTCGTCGCCCGTGCCGTCGGCGGGCGGAGCGGGGTCCGCGGCCGTCTCCGCGCCGTCGGCGGGCTGCTCCTCGCCGGAGCCGGGCGCGGTCGCGTCGTCGCGCGGGTCCGCCGGTTCCTCGTGGCCGGGGGGCGGCTCGTCCGCGGCGATGCGCTCCCAGATCGCGTCGGCCTCCGACGTCCACACGACCCGGTTGGGGTCGCTGGGCGCGGTCGCCACGGGCAGCTCGGTGAAGACGATCTCGGACGTGCTGATGTTCCGCAGGCTGTAGGCGAGCCCCGCGAGCGCGGTCGGATCGGCGATCGAGGGGTCGGCGCTGATGGAGCCGAGCACCGCCTGGATGAGGCCGTAGAGCTGCGGTGAGTTGGTGATGAGGTTCTTGTCGAGGATCTCGCGGATCATCGAGTCGATGAAGGCCTGCTGACGCTGGATGCGAGCGAGGTCGCTGCCGAGCTCGAGCCCCATCCCCTGGCCGCCGCGCGCCCGGAGGAAGTCGATGGACGTCCGCCCGTCCAGCGTCTGCTCGCCGGCAGGGATGTTGAGCCCGGGCGAGTGCTTGCCTCCGATGACCGGCTCGGGGAAGCACATCGTCACGCCGTCGAGCGCGTCGACCACGCCGATCACGCCGCTCATCTTCACGACGACGTGGTTGGTGACGGGGACGCCGGTGAGCTCCTGGACCGCGTTGATGGTGCACGCGGCGGCGTGGTCGATGTCGTCGACCCCGCCGGAACCGATCTCGAACGCCGAGTTGAACATCGCGCTGCGCTGGGGGGAGGACATGGAGCCGTTCGGGAGCTTGCACGCCGGCAGCGGGACGAGGGAGTCGCGCGGGATGGACACGACCTCCATGCGGGTGCGGTCGCCCGACACGTGCGCGAGCAGCGTGGTGTCGGACCGCATGCCCCCCTCCTCACCAGCGATGGCGGCGTTCTCGGCGTCGCGGTAGTCCGTGCCCATGACGAGGACGTTGAGCGCGCGCCCGGCGAACGGGTCGTCGGGGTCCTCGGGCGGCTCCGCCGCGGGCCCGCCGACGACGAGGTCGGACACGTCGCTCACGGTGATCTGCGACTTGAGGTCGAGGTACACGGCGCCGGCACCCACGGCGACGAAGGTCAGGGCACCCGTGAGGACCAGGCCGACCACCCGCGCGACCCGGTGCGAGGCGAGTCGGCGCGCATGGTGAGGACCGACCGCGGGACGGTGCGCGGACGGTTGTCTGGTCGATGGCACCCCCGCAGGGTAGAGGGTCGACCCGCAGACGACCGCGCGACACCACGCCGATTCCGTGAAGGCCGCGCGAAGATCACTCCCGTGACTTCCCGGGCACGGGCCGCGGACGGGCGCGCGTGCGCCCGGCGGGCGTCACACCGGCGTGTGCCAGCCGCCCTTGCGGAAGGCGGGCGTGGCGAGCCCGAGGACGAGGAGCGACGTGCACACCGCGCCGAGCATGACGCCGGACATCGCGACGGCGTCGCCGCCGAGGAAGCCGACGAGCGGGCTCACGAGCCCGGCGACGCCGGACTGGAACGCGCCGATGACGGCGGCCGCGGTGCCGGCGATCTCCCCGTGCCGCGTGAGGGCGAGCGCCGAGGCGTTCGCGGGGATGAGGCCCTGGAGCGCCAGGACGAGCCACAGGGCGACGAGGAGACCTACGAGCCCGCCCGCGCCGGTCACGGCGACGACGACGAGGCCGGTCGCGAAGACGCCCTGCAGGACGAGCGCGGTGCGCAGCAGCCGGATCGGCGCGACCCGCCGCACGAGCGCGGCGTTCGCCTGCGCCGAGACGACGAGCCCGACGCCGTTGATCGCGAACAGCAGCGCGAACTGGCCGTGGCTGAGGTCGAAGCCCTCCTGGAGCACGAACGGCGACCCCACGACGTAGCTCATGAGCACCGCCTGACCGAGCCCGGGCAGGACGGCGAGGGCGACGAAGTGCCGGTCGCGCAGCAGGCTGCCGTAGCCGCGCAGGACGGTCCGCGCCCCCGCGGGCCGTCGACGCTCGAGGGGCAGCGACTCGGGCATCCACCGGAGCACGATCGCGCCGAGCACGAGGCCCGCGGCGGCGAGCACCCAGAAGACGGCGCGCCACGTCGCGTGCGCCCCGATGAACGAGCCGAGCGTCGGTGCCAGGAGCGGCGCGAGACCGATGACGAGCATGAGCCGCGAGAGGATGCGTGCGGCGTCCGACCCGGTGAAGCGGTCGCGGATGGCCGCGATCGCGACCACCGACGCGGACGCGTTGAAGAACCCCTGGAGCACGCGCAGCGCGACGAGCAGCCCGATGTTCGGCGCGAGCGCGCACAGCAGCGACGTCACGACGTGCAGAGACAGCCCGACGACCACGGGCAGGCGACGGCCGAACCGGTCGGACAGCGGCCCGATGACGAGCTGGCCGACGGCGCCGCCGACGAGCATCCCCGACAGGGTGAGCTGGGCGAGCGAGTCGGGCGCGCCGAGCTCCGCCCCCACCTCGGGCAGGAGCGGCAGGTACATGTCGACCGTCAGCGCGGGCAGCGTCGCGAGGGCGCCGAGCAGGAGCACCCACTTGGCCGACGACCTGGTCCTGGGCAGGGCTGTGTCGACCGACGAAGAGGGCATGACCCCCATCGTAACGATTCGACATCGAAAACGGTCGCCTGGGGCGACGTGATCCGCCTCTCGTCCTCGAGCGGCGCGCGTCGTCCTCGAGCGGCGCGCGTCGTCCTCGAGCGGCGCGCGTCGTCCTCGAGCGGCGCGCGCCTCCGCGCAGCGGCGTCCGCGCCGGGCCCCGTGTGGGCGGCCTGCGGCACGCTGGGAGCATGTGCGGACGCTACGCCTCCTTCCGGGACGCCCAGGACCTCGCGGACGAGTTCGCCGTCGCGGAGATCGCCGACGACGCCCGCCTGCTCCCGCCGTCGTGGAACCTCGCCCCGACGGACCCGGTGCGCATCGTCGTCGAGCGCGCCGCGAAGGACACGGGCGAGGTCCGGCGCTCGTTGCGGATCGCACGCTGGGGGCTCGTGCCGTCCTGGTCGAAGAGCCCGGCCGGCGCAGCCCGGATGATCAACGCGCGCGCGGAGTCCGTCCTCGACAAGCCGGCGTTCGCCAAGCCGTTCGCCGTCCGGCGCTGCCTGGTCCCCGCGGACGGCTACTACGAGTGGCGCCCGCTGCCCGACGCCGCGTCCCCCGCGGGCGACGCGTCCCGGCCGCGCCGGGGAAGACACCCAAGCAGCCGTACTACATCACCCCGCAGCACGGTCGGAGCGCCGCGTTCGCGGGGCTCTACGAGTTCTGGCGCGACCGCACGAAGGCGGACGACGACCCCGACCGCTGGCTCGTCTCGACGACCATCGTCACGACCGACGCGGCGCCGGACCTCGCCGAGATCCACGACCGCATGCCGCTCGTCCTGCCCCCGGACGCGTGGGACGCGTGGCTCGACCCGGCGGTCGACGCGGAGGGCGCCGCCGGTCTGCTGCGGCTGGGCGGACCGCACGGCGACGTGCCGATGGCGGCGCGCGAGGTCTCGACCCTCGTCAACACGGTGAGCAACGACGGCCCCGGGCTGCTCGAGGCCGTCTGACGCGTCCCCGGTCGGCTGCGGGCAGTCGCTCAGCCGCGGTAGGCGCGCTGCAGGCGGACCGGCTCGATCGTGCCGAGGCCCTGGACCTCGCGCTCCGGCTGGGCGGTGAGCGCGAAGCGCGTGTCGTCGGCGAGCAGACCCGCCGTGTCCCGGTCGACGAGCACGGCCGCCGGCTCCGCGATGTCCACCAGGCGCGCCGCCAGGTTGACGCTGGGGCCGAAGACGTCGCCGAACCGGGACAGCACCCGTCCCCACACGAGGCTCACGCGCACGGGCGGGACGTCGACGTCCTCCGCCCGTCCCCCGGCCTCGGCGAGGCCGAGCGCGACCCGCGCCCCGGTGACGACGTCGTCCGCGACGAACAGGACCGCGTCCCCGATCGTCTTGACCACCCGCCCGCCCGCCGCGGTGATGACGTCGCGCGCGCTCGTCTCGAACAGCTGCACGAACTCGGCGAGCTCGCTCGACCCGAGGCCGCGCGTGCGCTGCGTGAAGGCGACGATGTCCGCGAACCCGACCGCGCGCGGCAGCGGGAGCTCGTGCTCGTCGACGGCGGTGGACCGTGCCTGGGAGAACTCGACGGCGAACCGTCCGGCGACGGCCGCGAGCTGCCGGTGCCACGCGTGCACGAGCTGCTGCTCGAGGACCGGCGCGAGGTCGGGCAGTCGGTCGAGCACCAGGAGGCGCGCGCTCGTGTCGTCGAGGTCGAAGCGCCGCGTCACGTGCTCGACGAGCGCCTCGACCTGCCACAGCACGAGCCGCTCGGTCGTGTGGCCCGTCGACCGGATGAGCGTCGTCAGCGCGCGGTCGTCGAGCGCCTCCTCCTCGGCGAGGGCGTGCACGGCGGAGAGCGCCTGCGCGTCCTTCTCGGTGAACGCGGGCACCTCGCCCTCGGTGACGGGGAGCCCGAGCGCCTGCCAGTAGTCGCGCACGCGGGCGACGTCGACGCCGGCGCGCTCGGCGAGGCGGTCGACGGTGAGGGTGCGGGGCCCTCCGAGCAGGGCCTCGTCGAGCGCGGCCTCGGTGCCGCCGGGGGCCGGTCCGGCGGCGTCCTCCGGGCTGCCGGACGGGACGGCGTCGGGGACGTCCTGCGTGCGGGGCAGGTCGACGGCGTCGTTCTCCTCGGGCACCCGGCGATCCTACGACGGGGCGTGGCCCTCGGGCTGGTCGTCGGTCCGGTCGTCGGCGCGCAGGTGGTGGACGTCGCCGCTGCGCTGGACGCTCGTCGTGCCGTCGTCGTGCCGGAGGACGAGCCCGCCGTCGGGTGCGAGGGCGACGGCGGCGCCGAGCACCTCGTCGCCGTCGACGCGCTCGACGCGCACGCGGGCGCCGAGGGTCGCGCACACCTCGGCGCAGTCGGCGTCGAGGCCCGCTGCACGCGCGTCGCCGTGGGCGTCCTGCCACCGGGTGATCACCTCGTGGAACGCCTCGGCGAGCGCCACGAGCAGCACCTCGCGGTCGGTGGTCGCGGCCCCGGCGAGGGCGAGGGAGGTCGCGGTGGGCACGGGCAGCTCGTCCCGGCCCTGCGTCACGTTGAGCCCGACGCGACGACCACCGCGCCGTCGGGCAGCACCTCGGCGAGGATCCCCGCGACCTTGCGCAGACCTCCGTGCAGAGGACCGGACGGGTCCCCGGAGGCGTCGGGGACGAGGACGTCGTTGGGCCACTTGACGACGGCGTCCACGCTCGCGGTCGCACGCAGGGCCCGCACCGTCGCGAGCCCGGCGAGCAGCGGCAGCCAGCTGAGCGTCTCGGCGGGGACGTCGGACCGGAGCAGGAGCGAGCCGAGCAGCGCGGCGCGGGGCGGCGTCGTCCACGTGCGGCCGAGGCGTCCGCGCCCTGCGCCCTGGTGCTCGGCGACGAGCAGCGCGGGCGCCGGCCACGCCGGCGGGTCCTGCGCGACGGCGCGGGCGAGCTCGCCGTTCGTCGACGCGGACTCCTCGACGACCTCGAGCCGCCCGAGCGGCCCGGCGGGCGCCACCAGCAGCTCGCGCAGGAACTCCGCCCGCAACGCGGGCCGCGTCGCGTCGTGCGGAACGCGCGCGTCGTCGGACCGTGTCTCGCCGTCGGGCAACGTCACCATCCCGCCATCCTCGCCCACGCGAGGGCCGACGGCGCCGTCGGCCCGCCGCCGAACCCCGGGTTGCGCACCACCACGGCCGCCGAACGGTGGACGACCCGGGGTTCGGCGGCCCAGCACCCCCGAGACCGACGCGCGTTGTGGGGACCCGCCAACGGCGACCCGCACTCCGCTGGCGACGACCGCATCGAGTTGGTCCCTCCCACCAACTAGTCTCGACCGTGTGACCGAGTCCTCCGCCACGACAGACGCCCCCACCGCCACGGCCTCCGGCGCCCCGGACGCGGCTCCCCTCGCGGGGACGGCCGCGAAGCTCGCCGACCTCGACCGCCGCCGGGCCGCGGCGACGACGGAACCGGAGGAGGCGGCGCGCGCGAAGCAGCACGCACGCGGGAAGAAGACGGCGCGCGAGCGCATCGAGGCGCTGCTGGACGAGGGCAGCTTCGTCGAGCTGGACGCGTTCGCGAAGCACCGCTCCGTGAACTTCGGCCTCGAGAAGAAGCGCCTCGCGGGCGACGGGGTCGTCGTCGGGCACGGCACGATCGACGGTCGTCAGGTGTGCGTGTACAGCCAGGACTTCACGGTGTTCGGCGGGAGCTCGGCGAGGTGCACGGGCAGAAGATCACGAAGGTCCAGGACCTGGCGCTGCGCACGGGCGTGCCGCTGATCGGCATCAGCGACGGCGGCGGCGCGCGCATCCAGGAGGGCGTCGCGGCGCTGACGCAGTTCGCGGAGATCTTCCGCCGCAACGTGGCGGCGTCGGGCGTGATCCCGCAGATCTCGCTGATCCTGGGCCCGAGCGCGGGCGGCGCGGTCTACTCCCCCGCCCTGACCGACTTCATCGTCATGGCCGACCAGACGTCGAACATGTTCATCACCGGCCCGGACGTGATCCGCGCGGTGACGGGCGAGGACGTCGGGTTCGAGGAGCTGGGCGGTGCGCTGACGCACAACGAGCGGTCCGGGGTCGCGCACTACATGGGCGCGGACGAGGACGACGCGATCGACTACGTGCGCCACCTCGTGTCGTACCTGCCGCAGAACAACCTCTCGGACGCGCCGTCGTTCCCGCCCGAGGACACCCCGCTCGACGTGACGGACGTCGACCTCGAGCTCGACGAGCTCGTCCCGGACTCCGACTCCCAGCCGTACGACATGCGGACCGTGGTCGAGCACGTGCTGGACGAGGGCGCGTTCCTCGAGGTGCAGCCGCTGTTCGCGAAGAACGTCATGGTCGGGTTCGGGCACGTCGAGGGCCAGGCGGTGGGCGTCGTCGCCAACCAGCCGCTGTCGATGGCGGGCACGCTCGACATCGACGCGGCCGAGAAGGCGGCGCGGTTCGTGCGCACGTGCGACGCGTTCAACATCCCCGTGCTGACGCTGGTCGACGTGCCGGGCTTCCTGCCGGGCACCGACCAGGAGTGGAACGGCATCATCCGGCGTGGCGCCAAGCTCATCTACGCGTACGCGGAGGCGACGGTCCCGCTCGTCACGATCATCACGCGCAAGGCCTACGGCGGCGCGTACATCGTCATGGGGTCCAAGCAGCTCGGCGCGGACGTCAACCTCGCGTGGCCGACGGCGCAGGTCGCGGTCATGGGCGCCGGCGGCGCGGTGAACATCCTCCAGCGCGCCACGCTCAAGCGCGTCGCGGACGCGGGCGAGGACGTGGAGGCGGAGCGCACCCGGCTCGTGGCCGAGTACGAGGACGCGATCGTCAACCCGTGGGACGCGGCCGAGCGCGGCTACGTCGACGCGGTGATCCGCCCGTCGGAGACCCGCGTGCAGGTCGTGCGGGCGCTGCGCGCGCTGCGCACCAAGCGTGCGAGCCTGCCGCCGAAGAAGCACGGCAACATCCCCCTGTGACGGCGAGCAGCTGGAGGTCGGCGAGGACGTGGAGGAACCAGGGATGAGCCACGAGGACGCCACGCACGGGCCCGCCCCGCTCGGTGCGGTGGACCCGGCGCCCATGCACGCCGCGGTCGACGCGCTCGCGGCGGCGCTGCACGAGTACGTGGAGGCCGCCGTCGGCGTGCGCGCGGAGTTCGGGGCGCACGAGGCCGACGAGGACCCGCGCATCCTCGCGCTCGAGCAGCGGGTCGGCGCGAACAACGCGCGCCTCTTCGACGCGCTGCACGACGCGCTCGGCATGCATCCCGACCTGACGTCGTCGGTGTGGGAGCCGGATCCCGACGGGGCGGACGAGGACGCCGGGGACGCGGCCCCCCACGACACGGTCGCGGAGGAGTTCTACCTCGCTTCGTCGTCGCCCCGCCGACCCGGACGGCGGACGTCGGTCTGGACGACGTCGTGAGCCTGCTCGACGAGGCGGGCACCGCGGTCGTCCAGCGGCTCGTCGAGTCCGGCTTCGACGTGGTCGAGTGGACGGCGTCGCGCGGCGACGCGTTCGACGACGCGGACGACGACGAGGGAGACGACGGGACGGGGGACGACCGATGAGCCCGGACCACGGGCCGAGCGTGCGCGTCGTGCGCGGCACCCCGGACGAGATCGAGGTCGCGGCCCTCGTCGCGGGGCTGGCCGCCGCGGCGGCCGCGGCCGACGTGCCCGACGACGTGGCGCCGGTCGACGAGTGGACGAACCGCGTCCGGGGCCTGCGCGGGACGGGCGGTGGCGCGACCGCGAAGAGCTTCGGCGGACGCTCCGGGCGCCACAACGCCGACGCCTGGCGTTGGAGCCTGCGCTCGTGAGCGCCGGCACGCCCACCGGCCCCGCGCGCGTCTCGCGCCTGCCCGTGCGCTCCGTGCTCGTCGAGCTGCCCCAGAGCCCCGGCGCCGTGGAGTCGCCGCCCGTCGCGCTGCCCGACCCTGCCCCCCTCGCGTTCTGGCGGCGGTGGTCCTGGGCGGTCGCGTTCGTCCCGACGGTCGGGCTCGTCGTGTACCAGCGGCTCGCCCCCGGTCGCGGCTGGCCCGTGCCGGACGCCGTCGTGGTCGCCGCGACGCTCGGCCTCCTCGTGACGGCGCTGCTCGCGCTCGTGCGCTACCTCGACGACCGGGGTGCGGCGGCTCTCGCGCGGGGGCGCCGTGCGGTGCTCGACGCCCCGGTGCAGGCGACGGCCACGTTCACGCCGGCGCCCGCGCGCGGCGCCGCGAGCGCCGGCGCGGACCCGGCCGGGTCCGTGCCGGACGTGACCGGGTCCGCGCGGACCGAGGACGGCACGCTCACCGTCGTCCCCACGTCGGGGACACCGCTCGCGCGGCCGGTGCGCGTCACCGTCCCCGCCGGTGTGGCGGGGCCGCGCCCGGGCGACCCGCTCGCCGTCTGGCACGCGGCGGACGACGAGGACGCCACGGGCGTGCTGCTCGTGCGCTACCACCGCACGTGGGCCGACGACGTCCTGGACGCGATGCGTCCCCCCGCCGACGGCGCCGACGCCGACGCCGACGCGTGACCCGGGGTCCGTGCCGGTGGTGGTGCGGGCTACCCTCGTGCGCGTGAGCACACCCCCCTCTCCCGCACCGCGCCCCGCCTCGGACCCCGCGACGGACGGTCGCGCGCACCGCACGCCCACGGCGATCGACGCCGTCGCGGAGGCGTACACGACCCGGGTCGCCGAGCTCGACCCGATCGCGGCGACCGCCATGGGCCTGCCCGGCTACGACCACCTGGTGACCGACCTGTCCCCCGCGGGCCACGAGGCGCGCGCCGACGCCGACCGCGCGGTGCTGCGCGAGCTCGACGGCCTCGAGCCGGCCGACGACGTCGACCGCGTGACCCTCGCGGCGATGCGCGAGCGCGTGGGGCTCCAGCTCGAGCTGCACGAGGCGGGCGAGCCGCTCGCGAGCCTCAACAACATCGCGTCGCCGGTGCAGGAGCTGCGCGACGTGTTCGACATCATGCCGACGGGGACGGTCGAGGCGTGGGAGAACGTCGCCGCGCGACTGAACGGGCTGCCGGGCGCGCTCGAGGGCTACACGGCCTCGCTCGCCGAGGCCGCCTCGCGCGGCAACGTCGCGGCGGTCCGCCAGGTGCGCGTCGCCGCCGAGCAGGCGCGCGAGCTCGCGGACGCCGGGTCGTCCTTCTTCACGACGTTCGTGCAGGGCGAGGCCGCCGCGGCCGCGCTCGACGACTCGGCGGCGTGCTCGCTCGTGCGCGCGGAGCTGGAGCGGGGCGCGGCGGCGGCGCGCGAGGCGTACGGGCGCCTCGCGGAGTTCCTCAAGACGACGCTCGCGCCGCAGGCGCCCGAGCGCAACGCCGTGGGCCGCGAGCGCTACGGCCTGTTCTCGCGCACGTTCCTCGGCGCGCAGGTGGACCTCGACGAGACGTACGCGTGGGGTCTCGAGGAGCTGGAGCGCGTCGTCGCGGAGCAGGAGGAGGTCGCGCGCCGCATCGCAGGCCCGGGCGCGAGCGTCGAGGACGCCGTGGCCGCGCTCGACGCCGACCCGGCCCGCAAACTCGTGGGCACCGACGCCTGCGGGCCTGGATGCAGGAGACGTCCGACGCGGCGATCACCGCGCTGAACGGCACGCACTTCGCGATCCCCGCGCCGGTGCTCGATCTCGAGTGCATGATCGCGCCCACCCAGACGGGCGGCATCTACTACACGCCCCCGAGCGACGACTTCTCCCGCCCCGGGCGCATGTGGTGGTCCGTGCCGGCCGACGTCTCGGAGTTCAACACGTGGCGCGAGAAGACGACCGTGTACCACGAGGGCGTCCCGGGCCACCACCTGCAGTGCGGTCAGGCCGTCTTCGCCCGCGACACCCTGAACACGTGGCGCCGCCTCGCGTGCTGGGTCTCGGGCCACGGCGAGGGCTGGGCCCTGTACGCGGAGCGCCTCATGGCGGACCTCGGATTCATGGAGGACGACGGGGACCGGCTCGGGATGCTCGACGCGCAGCGCATGCGCGCCGCGCGCGTGGTGCTCGACATCGGCGTCCACCTCGGCCTGCCCGCGCCCGAGAAGTGGCGCGGCGGTGCGACGGACCCGCGATGGGACGCCGAGAAGGCGTGGGCGTTCCTGTCGGCCAACGTCAACATGCCCGCGTCGTTCGTGCGCTTCGAGCTGGACCGCTACCTGGGCTGGCCGGGGCAGGCGCCGTCGTACAAGGTCGGTCAGCGTCTGTGGGAGCAGACGCGCGACGCCGCCCGGGCGAAGGCCGAGGGGCGCGGCGAGACGTTCGACGTCCGCACGTTCCACGAGCGCGCCCTGGGCCTCGGCTCCGTCGGGCTCGACGTGCTGCGCGACGCGCTCGCCTGACGCGCCGCGGTGGGGGCCGTCCTCGTCGGCTTCGCGACGATCGGCGTCGTCGTCGCGGCCGGGTACGTCAGCGCCCGGCTCGGCATCGGCGGGCCGGGCGCGAGGACGGCGCTCCACCAGGTCGGGTTCTTCGTCGCGAGCCCGGCGCTGCTGTTCACCGTGCTCGCCCGCGCGGACGTCGCGGCCCTGGTCCAGGCGCCGCTGCTCGTCGCCGCGGTCGGCGCGCTCGTGTCGGCAGGGGTCTTCGTCGTGGTCGACCGGCTCTGGCTCCGGCTGCCCGTCCCGGAGGCGACGGTCGGCGCCGTCGCCTCCGGGTACGTCAACGCCAACAACATCGGCCTGCCCGTGGCGGTGTACGTGCTCGGGGACGCCGCGGTGGTCGTCCCCGTCATCCTGCTCCAGCTGCTCGTCCTCGCGCCGGTCGCCCTCCTCGTCCTCGACGCGTCGACGAGCGGTCGCCTGTCGTGGCGGTTCGTGCTCGCGCAGCCGGTGCGCAACCCGATCATCCTCGGCTCCTTCGCGGGCGCGTCGTCTCCCTGACGGGGTGGGTGCCGCCCGCCGCGGTCATGGCGCCGCTCGACGTCCTGGGCGGCGCGGCCGTCCCGGTCGTCCTGCTCGCGTTCGGCATGTCGCTGCACGGCTCGCGGCCGCTGCGTCGCGGCGGGACGCGCGCGGCCGCGGGCGTCGCGAGCGCGGTCAAGCTGCTCGTCATGCCCGTGGCCGTGTACGTGGTGGCCCGGTTCGGCCTCCGGTTCGACGACGCCGAGGTCGCCTCCGCGGTGACGCTGGCCGCGCTGCCGACGGCGCAGAACGTCCACAACTACGCCGCGCGGTTCGGCCGGGGCGAGGTCCTCGCGCGGGACACGGTGCTCGTGACCACGGTGGGGTCGCCGCTCGTGCTGGTCGTCGTCGCGCTGCTGCTCGCGTGAGGCGCCCGCCCCAGTAGTCTGCGGGGGTGCTGCGCCTCCTCCTCGCCTCCCGCTCCCCCGCCCGTCTCGCCACGCTCCGCGCCGCGGGGGTGAGCCCGCTCGTGCGCGTCTCCGACGTCGACGAGGTCGCGGTGCTGGACGACGCGCGCGAGCGGTACGCGACCTCGAGCCGGTGGACGCGGTCCTCGTCCTGGCGCGCGCCAAGGCCGAGGAGGTCGCGCGCGCGGTCGAGTCGGACGCCGTGGACGGCGCGCTGGGCGAGGACGCCGACGCGACCTGCTCGTGGGCTGCGACTCGATGCTCGAGCTCGACGGCGACGTGCTCGGCAAGCCCGCCGACGCCGACGAGGCGCGCGCCCGCTGGCGGGCCATGCGCGGGCGCGCGGGCGTGCTCCACACCGGGCACTGGCTCGTCGACCTGCGCGACACCGAGGACGGCGGCACCGGTGCGACGTTCGGCGCGACGGCGTCCACGACGGTGCACTTCGCCGACCTGTCCGACGACGAGGTCGACGCCTACGTCGCCACGGGAGAGCCGCTGCACGTGGCCGGCGCGTTCACGGTCGACGGCCTCGGCGGCCCCTACGTCGAGCGCGTCGAGGGCGACCACCACAACGTCGTCGGGATCAGCCTGCCGCTGCTGCGGCAGCTGCTGGACGAGGTGGGCGTCGGCTGGCACGAGCTGCGCGACTGACGGAGGTTGTGGACGCCGGACAACCCAGCGCCCCCCGAGGGCACGTCGCCCCCGCGCCATGGAGGTTTCCTCCAACCGCCCTCTCCCCACGTTGGCCGCTTCTCCAATCTTGCCCGGTACCGCGGGCCGGAGCGTGATCGGCGGTCCGGCCACGCGTTACGGTGAGCCGTGCCCGCGAACTCCCCCTTGCGCAAGGTCCTCATCGCCAACCGAGGCGAGATCGCCGTCCGCATCGCCCGCGCGTGCGCGGACGCCGGCATCGCGTCCGTCGCCGTCTACGCCGACCCGGACCGCCAGTCCCCGCACGTGCGCCTCGCCGACGAGGCGTTCGCCCTCGGCGCGCCCGTGCCGCGGAGACGTACCTCGACATCGCGAAGCTGCTCGACGTCGCGCGCCGCGCGGGGGCCGACTCCGTGCACCCGGGCTACGGCTTCCTCGCGGAGAACGCGGAGTTCGCCCAGGCGGTGATCGACGCCGGCCTCGTCTGGATCGGCCCGCCGCCGGCGGCCATCGACGCGCTCGGCGACAAGGTGAGCGCCCGGCACATCGCGCAGCGCGCCGGCGCACCCCTCGTGCCCGGCACGCCCGACCCGGTCGCCGACGCGAGCGAGGTGCACGCGTTCGCCGCGGAGCACGGCCTGCCGATCGCCATCAAGGCGGCGTTCGGCGGTGGCGGCCGCGGCCTCAAGGTCGCGCGCACCGCCGACGAGATCGACGAGCTGTACGAGTCCGCGGTCCGCGAGGCGGTCGCCGCGTTCGGGCGCGGCGAGTGCTTCGTCGAGCGCTACCTCGACACCCCGCGCCACGTCGAGACGCAGTGCCTCGCCGACGAGCACGGCACCGTCGTCGTCGTCTCGACGCGCGACTGCTCGCTGCAGCGGCGCCACCAGAAGCTCGTCGAGGAGGCACCCGCGCCGTTCCTCACGGCCGAGCAGGAGGCGCAGCTCGACGCCGCGTCGAAGGCGATCCTGCGGGAGGCGGGCTACGTCGGGGCGGGCACGTGCGAGTTCCTCGTCGGCGCCGACGGCACCATCTCGTTCCTCGAGGTCAACACGCGTCTGCAGGTCGAGCACCCCGTCTCCGAGGAGGTCACCGGCATCGACCTCGTGCGCGAGCAGCTGCGCATCGCCGCGGGCGAGCCCCTCGGCTACGACCGCACGACCGTCCGCGGCCACTCGATCGAGTTCCGGATCAACGGCGAGGACCCGGCCGCGAACTTCCTGCCGGCACCCGGCCGCATCTCCACGCTCCGCTTCCCCTCGGGCCCCGGCGTGCGCGTCGACTCGGGCGTCGTCGAGGGCGACACCATCTCCGGCGCGTTCGACTCGATGATCGCCAAGGTGATCGTCACGGGCGCGACGCGCGAGCAGGCCGTCGAGCGCTCGCGCCGCGCGCTGCGCGAGCTCGAGATCGAGGGCATCCCGACGGTCGTCCCGTTCCACCGGGCCGTGCTCGACGCCGACGCCTTCGTCCCCACCGACGGCGGGCCGTTCCGCGTGCACACGCGGTGGATCGAGACCGAGTTCGCGGACCGGCTCGCGGCGCTCGCCCCCGCCCCCGCACCGTCCGCGGACGAGGAGGTCGAGGAGCTCGCGACGGAGCGCGTGGTCGTCGAGGTCGGCGGCAAGCGCCTCGAGGTCGTGCTCCCCGCGGGCCTCGGCATGGCCGCCGGCCGCGCGCGGAGCGCGAACGCGGCCCGGCGCCCCGCACGGCGTGCCGCGGCACGCGCCAACGGCGGTTCGGGAACGACGCTCGCCTCGCCCATGCAGGGCACGATCGTCAAGGTCGCGGTCGAGGACGGGGCCCAGGTCTCCGAGGGCGACCTCGTCGTCGTGCTCGAGGCCATGAAGATGGAGCAGCCGCTCCTCGCCCACCGGGCGGGGACGGTGCGCTCGCTCGCCGCGAGCGCGGCGCGAGCGTGAGCGCCGGGACCGCGATCTGCGAGATCGTCGACTGACCCGCGCGGGGTCGCGCGGGGTGCGCAGGGTGCGCGGGCGACCTGGCAGCATGGCCCCGTGACGATCCCGACGACGCCCCGCGACCCGGGCGAGCCGCCGCCGCGGCCGGCCCGCCACCTCCAGCCCGGGGACGGGTGGGTCGAGTGCGCGTGCGGTCGGCGGCACTGGGGCCTGCACGGCGCGGCGGGCCTGCTCCTGGGGCGCCGCGACGGGCTCGGCGTCGTACGGGAGGTGGTCCTGCAGCACCGCGCGCCGTGGAGCGACCAGGGCGGGACGTGGGGCGTGCCGGGCGGAGCGGTCGGGCCGGACGAGACGCCGGTCGAGGGTGCGCTGCGCGAGGCTCGTGAGGAGGCGGGCATCGACCCGGCGACCGTCCGCGTCCTGGGCGAGCGCGTGCTGGACCACGGGCCGTGGCGGTACACGACGGTGGTCGCCGAGCTCGCCGAGGGCTCGGTCCTCGAGCCGCGCGCCACGGACCCGGAGAGCGTGGAGGTCCGGTGGGTCGGCGTGGAGGACGTCCCCGCGCTACCGCTGCTGCCCGCCTTCGCGGACGCGTGGCCCGCGCTGCGCGCGGCGCTCGACGACGGCCGGTGACGCCGGCCGAGCGACGGCACCGGGGCCCGTGCCCGGCGCGCCGGCCGCGCGCTATGGTCGGCGGATGCGCATCGAGCTGACCGTGACCGAGGCCGTCGAGCTGGCACGCGCCGGCGGCGGCCTGCCCCCGTTCGTGCGCACCGTCACGGGCGAGGGCGACGACGTGCGCGTCGCCCTCGACCTGCGCGAGGTGCCGGACCCGCCGTCGGCGCTGCGGCTCGCGGCGCGGCTCGTCCCCGTCGTGCGGGTGACGCTGCGCCTCGAGTCCTTCGTCGCCGGCACTGCCGTCGTCGCGGTGGAGGCGAACGCGGCGGGCCTGCCGGCGCACAAGCTCCTGGGGATCGCCGAGGGCCCGCTGCAGGCCGTGCTCCGCTCGCGCGGCCTGCCGCCGGACGCCCTGCACGTGCTGCCCGGCGCGCGCGTGGCGGTCGACGCCCAGGCGCTGCTGGCGGCCGCGGCGGCCGACCGGCTGCCCGGCGCGCGGCTGACGGACCTCGCGTACGCGGACGGGACGGTGCGCGCGGAGGCGGTCCTCTAGCCTGACGGGGTGCGCTCACCCCTCGCGGTGGTGCAGCATCCGCGCCACCTCGGCGATGGACCCGGTGAGCGACGGGTACACCGTGAAGGCGGACGCGACGTCGTCCACGGTGAGGCGGTGCGACACCGCGAGCGTGATGGGGAAGACGAGCTCGCTGGCGCGCGGCGCGACGACCACGCCGCCGAGGACGACGCTCGCCTCCGGGTGCGCGAACAGCTTGACGAAGCCGTCGCGCATGCCGAGCATCTTCGCGCGCGGGTTGCGCGCGAGCGGCAGCGTCGTGGTGACGTACTTGCTGTTCTGCGCCTTGAGCTGCTCCTCGCTGTACCCGACGGTCGCGATCTCGGGCGCGGTGAAGATGTTCGCCGCGACCGTGCGCAGCTTGATCGGCGCCACGGCGTCGCCGAGCGCGTGCGACATCGCGACGCGCCCCTGCATCGCCGCGACCGAGGCCAGCGGCAGCACGCCCGTGCAGTCGCCCGCGGCGTAGACGCCGCGCGCGGTCGTGCGCGAGACCTTGTCGACCTCGACGTGCCCGCTCGGCGTGAGCCGCACGCCCGCCTCCTCGAGCCCGATGCCCTGGGTCGACGGCACCGACCCGACGGCGAGCAGCACGTGCGAGCCCTCCACGACGCGCCCGTCCGCGAGCGTGACGCGCACGCCGTCCTCGGTGCGCACGGCCGACTCGGCGCGCGAGCGGGACATGACCGTCATGCCGCGCGAGCGGAAGACGCCCTCGAGCAGCTCGGCGGCGTCGGCGTCCTCGCCCGGCAGCACCCGGTCGCGGCTCGAGACCAGCACGACGTCGGAGCCGAGGGCGTTGTACGCACCCGCGAACTCCGCCCCCGTGACGCCGGAGCCGACGACGATGAGCCGCTCCGGCAGCTCCTTGAGCGCGTAGAGCTGCGTCCACGTGAGGATGCGCTCGCCGTCCGGCCGGGCCGTGGGCAGCGTGCGCGGCGTGGAGCCGAGCGCGAGGAGGATCGCGTCGGCCTCCAGCACGAGGTCCTGCGCGGCGCCGTCCGCGGCGGCGCCGGCCCCCTCGACGACCACGCGGTCGGGTCCGTCGAGGCGGCCCGTCCCGAGGACCACGCGCACGCCCTCGCGCACGAGGCGCGCCCGGATGTCGGCGGACTGGGCGGCCGCGAGCGCGAGGACGCGCGAGTTCACCGCCTCGAGGTCGACGATGTGGCGGCGTGCCGCGGGGTCCTGCACGGTCGCGCTCTCGGTCGGGAGCCGGATGCCGAGGTCGGCGGCGCGGTCCGCGATGGTCATCCAGTCGGCGGTCGCGATGAGCGTCTTCGACGGCACGACGTCGGTGAGGACGGCGGCGCCTCCCATGCCGTGCTTCTCCACGACCGTGACGTCGGCGCCGAGCCGCCGCGCGACGAGCGCGGCCTCGTACCCGCCGGGACCACCTCCCACGACGACGATGCGGGTGGCCTGGCGGTCGAGGGTCTCGTGCGTCACGGGGGCCATTGTGTCAGGCGGCCCCGCCCGGGCGTGTCAGCGTGCGGGACGCGCGTGGCGCGGGCGCGCGCCGCGGGCGACCCGCTCCCCCGGGTCTGCCACCGGCGGGAGGGCTAGCCTTGCGACCATGACGACGACGCCTGCGAGCACACCCTCGCTCGACGACCCGACCACCGACCCGTTCCTCGTCGCGAGGGCGGCCGCCGACCACGTCGCCGAGGCGACCGGGGTCGACGGGCACGACATGGCGCTCGTCCTCGGGTCGGGCTGGGGCGGGGCCGCCGAGCTCCTGGGCGACGTCGTGGCGGAGATCCCGACGCACGAGATCCCCGGCTTCACGGCGGCGTCCGTCGCCGGGCACCTGTCGGTGACGCGCTCGATCCGCGTGGAGCGCGCCGACGGGTCGGTGCGGCACGCGCTGGTCCTCGGCTCGCGCACGCACCTGTACGAGGGCAAGGGCGTGCGCGCCGTCGTGCACGGCGTGCGCACCGCGGCGGCGACCGGCGCGGAGACCGTGATCCTCACCAACGGGGCGGGCGGGCTCCGGACCGAGTGGTCCGCGGGGACGCCCGTCCTCATCGCCGACCACCTCAACCTCACGGGCCGCAGCCCGCTCGAGGGCCCGACGTTCGTGGACCTGTCGGAGGTCTACTCCGCGCGGCTGCGCGAGCTCGCGCGGCGCGTCGACCCGACCCTCACCGAGGGCGTGTACGCGCAGTTCCCCGGGCCCCACTACGAGACGCCCGCCGAGGTGCGCATGGCGCGCACGGCGGGCGCGACCTCGTCGGCATGTCGACGACGATCGAGGCGATCGCCGCCCGCCACTGCGGCCTGGAGGTCCTCGGGGTCTCGCTCGTGACGAACCTGGCCGCGGGCATCAGCCCGACGCCGCTGTCCCACGCGGAGGTCCTCGAGGCCGGCCAGGCCGCGGGACCGCGCATCAGCTCCCTCCTCGCCGACATCGCGAAGCAGGTGTGACATGACCGAGCGCGCCACGTCCCGCCGCAGGACGCCGCAGCCCCGGGCCGGGTTCCCGGCCGAGGCCGCCGACGACCCGGGGTTCGACCCGGGTGCCGACCACGGCCCGTTCCTCCAGCGCGTCGCCACGTGGATCGACGACGACGTCGACCCGGACGACCAAGCCGAGCTGCGCCGCCTGCTCGAGCTCGCCGACTCGCCCGACCCGCGCAAGCACGACGTGCGCACGGCCGCGCTGGCCGACCTGCACGACCGCTTCTCCGGCCCGCTCGCGTTCGGCACCGCCGGGCTGCGCGGGCGGATGGGTGCGGGGCAGCACCGGATGAACCGGGCGGTGGTCGTCCGGGCCGCCGCCGGGCTCGGCGCCTTCCTCACCGGGGCGCTCGGCGCGGGTGCGCGGCCGCGCGTCGTCGTCGGCTTCGACGCGCGGCACGGCTCGCGCGCCTTCGCGGTCGACACCGCCGCCGTCCTCACCGCCGCGGGACTGGACGTGGCGGTGCTCCCGTCGACGCTCCCCACGCCCGTCCTGGCGTTCGCCGTGCGCCACCTCGGCGCGGACGCCGGCGTGATGGTCACCGCGAGCCACAACCCGCCCGCCGACAACGGGTACAAGGTCTACCTCGGCGGTCGCGTCGTCACCGGCGCCGGGCAGGGCGTGCAGATCGTCGCGCCGTACGACGCGCGGATCGCGGCCGCCATCGACGCCGTCGGCCCCGCGCGCGAGGTCCCGCGGGCGCAGGACGGCTGGACCGTGCTCGGGCCGGACCTGGTGGACGCCTACGTCGCGTCGGTCGTCGCGCTGTCCGACGGCGCCCCGCGGCACCTGCGCGTCGTCACCACGGCGCTGCACGGGGTGGGCGGCGCCGTGGTCGCGCGCGTCCTGCGCGAGGCCGGCTTCACGGACGTCGTGCCCGTCGAGGAACAGCTCGACCCGGACCCCGACTTCCCGTCCGTGTCGTTCCCGAACCCCGAGGAGCCGGGGGCCATGGACCTCGCCCTCGCCTACGCGCAGGACGCCGGCGCGGACGTCGTGCTCGCGAACGACCCTGACGCCGACCGGTGCGCCGTGGCCGTCCACGACCCGCGCGTCGGCACGTACCAGGGCGCCGAGACGGCGCGCTCGAACGGGTGGCGGGTGCTGCACGGCGACGAGGTGGGCGCGCTGCTGGGCAACGACGTCGCGGTCCGCCTCGCCGCGTCGGGCGCGCCGGGCGGCGTGCTCGCGTGCTCGATCGTGTCCTCGCGCCTGCTGAGCCGCATCGCCGCGGCTCACGGCCTCGGCTTCGCGACGACCCTCACCGGGTTCAAGTGGATCAGCCGGGTCGACGACCTCGCGTTCGGGTACGAGGAGGCGCTCGGCTACTGCGTCGACCCCGAGCACGTGCGCGACAAGGACGGCATCAGCGCCGCCCTGCTCGTCGCCCAGCTCGCGAACCGGCTCCGGGCGCAGGGACGCACCCTCGTCGACGCCCTCGACGACCTCGCCCGCGCGCACGGGCTGCACGTGAGCGACCAGCTCTCCGCCCGTTTCGACGACCTGGACCGCATCGGCGCGACGATGGCGCACCTGCGCGAGACGCCGCCGCGCACGCTCGCCGGCGCGGGCGTCACCGAGGTCGCCGACCTGTCCGTCGGCATCGACGGCCTGCCGCCGACCGACGGCGTGCGGATCCTCACGGCGGACGGCACGCGCGTCGTCGTGCGCCCGAGCGGGACCGAGCCGAAGGTCAAGTGCTACCTCGAGGTCGTCGTGCCGGTCGAGGTCGACGCCTCGCACGACGACCTCACGGCCGCGCGCGCCTTCGCGCGCGACCGGCTCGACCGCGTCGCGGTCGACATGCGGCGCGCGCTCGGCCTCTGAGGTCCTCGCGGCGGACGCGCGGTCCCGGCGCACCCCGCCGGGACCGCGCGTCCGTCTGCCGTCAGTACCCGGCGCCGTCCGACGGCGCCGACTCGCCCGCCGGGGCGTCGAAGCCCGCGAGCACGGCCGCCGTGCCGGACAGGCCGAGACGGGTCGCGCCGTGCTCGATCATCGCGAGGGCGTCGGCGAGCGTGCGGATGCCGCCCGACGCCTTGACGCCGAGCCGCCCGCCGACGGTCTCGGCCATGATCGACACGGCGTGCGTCGTCGCCCCGCCGGTCGGGTGGAAGCCCGTCGACGTCTTGACGAAGTCGGCGCCCGCGGCCTCGGACGCGCGGCAGGCCTCGACGATCTCGTGGTCGCTCAGGGCCGCGGACTCGATGATGACCTTGAGCACGCGGTCCTGCGGCACCGCGGCGCGCACGGCGGCGACGTCGGCGCGCACGGCGTCCCACGCGCCGGCCTTCGCCGCGCCGACGTCGATGACCATGTCCACCTCGTCGGCGCCGTCGTGCACCGAGCGCGCGGCCTCGAACGCCTTGACGTCGGAGTGGTGCTTGCCCGACGGGAAGCCGCACACGGTCGCCACCAGCACGCCGCGCTCGCGCGTCGTCGCCGGGTCGAGCGGCAGCATCGACGGGGACACGCACACGGAGTACACCCCGAGGCGTGCGCCCTCGTCGACGAGCGCCGCGACGTCGGCCGGCGTCGCCTCGGGCTTGAGCAGCGTGTGGTCGACGAACCGGGCGAGCGCCGCCGCGTCGAGGGGTGCCGCGCTCATCGCTGCGCCCCCTCGACGAGCTGGTACCCCGGCAGGATGACGTCGTCGACGAGCGCCTGGCGCTCGTCGTGGTGCACGAACGCGCTCCACGCCGCGGTGAGCGTGACGTCGGCGAGGTCGTCGAGCGTCCACCCCGCCTGCTCGACGAGCAGCGTCATCTCCTGCGTCATGGAGGTGCGCGACATGAGCCGGTTGTCGGTGTTGAGCGTCACCGCGAAGTCGAGCTCCTTGAGGAACGTGATCGGGTGGTCCGCGACCGACGTCGCGGCGCCCGTCTGCACGTTCGACGACGGGCACAGCTCGAGCGGGATCTGGTGGTCGCGCACCCAGTGGGCGAGGCGCCCGAGCGCCGCGGTGCCGCTGCGCTCGTCGCGCGCGACGTCCTCGACGATCCGCACGCCGTGCCCGACGCGGCTCGCCTGCCCGAGGTGCACGGCCTCCGCGATCGACTCCACGCCGGCCGCCTCCCCGGCGTGGATGGTCGCCGGGAAGTTCTGCTCGGCCAGGTAGCGCCAGATCTCCGCGTGCCGCGACGGCGGGAAGCCGTCCTCGGCGCCGGCGATGTCGAACCCGACGACGCCGTTCGCCCGGTTCGCGACGGCGAGCTCGGCGATCTCCTGCCAGCGGTCCGCGTGGCGCATCGCCGTGACGAGCTGGCCGACGCGGATCGTGCGGCCCGACGCCGCGACCTCGGCGACGCCCTGCTCGAGCCCGGCCTGGACGGCGTCGACCGTCTCCTGGAGCGACATGCCGCGCTGCAGGTGCTGCTCGGGCGCCCAGCGCTGCTCGGCGTACACGACGCCGTCGGCCGCGAGGTCCAGCACGGCCTCGCGGGCGACGCGGGCGAGGGCCTCCGGCGTCTGCATGACGGCGATCGTGTGGTCGAACGTCTCGAGGTAGCGCACGAGCGAGCCGGAGTCGGCCGACTCGGCGAACCACGTCGCGAGCGCGGCGGCGTCGGCGGCGGGCAGCTCGTGGCCGACCTCCGCCGCGAGCTCGAGGACCGTCGCGGGACGCAGGCCGCCGTCGAGGTGGTCGTGCAGCACGACCTTCGGCAGGGACCGGATGACGTCCGCGGTCAGCGGACGGATGTCGGTGGTCATGCGCCCACGCTACCGGCCCGCGTGCCGCCGCGGCTCACGCGTAGTCGTCCTCCTCGCCGGGCACCGCGGACGCCTGCTCGACGACGTCCGCCTCGCTCGCCTCCCCGGCGAGGTCCGGGCGCGCGGAGCCCGGGCGGTACTCGTCCGGGTCGTGCTCCGGGTCGTCGACTCCCGGGTCGTCGGTCTCGACCTCCTCGACGAGGTTGACGACCTCCTCGTCCGGCTCGACCAGGCCGGCGTCGCGCCGGGCGTCGTCTCCGGGGACCGTGCTCATGGCGGCTCCTCTCGAGCGGGGGTGCGGTGCGCCCCCATCCTCACGCCGCCCCGACCCGGTCGCCAGTCCGGTCGCGAGCTCGTCCGGCGGCCCGGTCGGCAGCAGCGCCCACACGACGTGCGGCCACCCGCCGAGCGCGCGCCGCACGACGCGGTCCGTGGCCCCGGCGGCGAGACGGTCGGCGTGCAGACGGTGGACCGACCCGGACGACGGCTCGTACAGCCAGCACCGCCGCCGCGCGTCGACGGCGGTGAGCAGCACGACGTGGCGCGGGACCGCCGCCGCGGGACCGCCCGAGAGGTCGCCGCCGGTGAACAGCGGCACCGGGTACCCGCGCGCCGCGGCGCGCACGGCGTCGTCGAGCACCGCGGGGGCGGCGTCGCCGTCGACGACCCGGTGCGTGTACCGCACCCCGGCGTACCGGGCGGTGCGCGCCGCGGTCCAGGGCGGCGTGCCGAGCGCCGCGGGCCACGGCAGGGGGCCGAGCGCACGCCGCGACGTGCGCCGCTTGACCACCTGCTGGAGCCGTACCCAGCGCTCGGCCGCGTCGGTCGGGCCGCCGCCGGTCGGGCCGCCGCCGGTCCTCGACGGTGCGCCGTCCGCGACCGGCCGGCCGACGGCCGTCCCGGTCACCAGCCACAGCGCGAGGACCGGGTCGCCGGCGGCCGCGAGCAGGGCGAGGACCGCCGACCCGCACGTCGTGCCGTCCACCTGGCATGCCGGGCGCCGCCGAGGACGAGCGGACGCACCGCGGCCCCGCCCGTGCGCGCGACGTCGTCCCCGCGGCCCAGCGGATCCAGCACGGCCCGGCGTCCCGCGTCCCCGAGCCCGGACAGCACCCGCTCGAGCTCGGCGACGGCGCCGTCCAGGTGCCCCGCGGCACGCGCCCGTCCCGCGGGGTCGTCCGGCGGGACGGACACCTCGACGACGGGCGTGGACGGGAGGACTCGGCCGAGAGCCGCCGCGACGGTCGTCAGCCGTGCCCGGGACCCGGCCCGCCCGCCGCTCACGGCCCCCCGAACGCCTGCGAGAGCGCCCACGCCGCACCCACGACCGCGAGGGCGAGCACGAGGCCGACGACGCGCACGAGGAACGACCACGCGTAGAGGCGCCCGTGGGACGGCAGCCGCCCGTCGGGGGGCCGCAGGACGCTGGGGACGAGCGTGAGGACGGCCACGACCCCCGCGGCCCAGACGACCGCGCCGTTCCCCGCGCGCAGCCCGGACGCCGCGAGCAGCAGCGCACCGACCACGACGCCGAGGACGGTGCGCTGCCAGGCGAGAGCCGTCCGCTCGGGCTGCAGGCCCTCGTCGCGCTCGGGCGGCGAGGGGCGCTCCCCGGGCCTCGCCCCCTCGGGCGGCGTCATGGCAGGGACGCCGCCGCACCGAGACCCGCGGCGACCGCATAGGCCGCGATGAGCACGGCCAGCAGCACGACACCGACCACCAGCACCGGCAGCCCGCCGGGTGCGGGGAGCGGCTCGCGCCGACGCAGCGCGCGCTCGTTGCGCCGCCACGACACGAGCGCGTACGTCGCGCAGCTCGCGCCGACGAGGCACGCGACCGCGGCGACGAGGTCGACCAGCCCGGGCAGGTCTGCGAACGTCGAGAACGACGTCAGCGCCACTCCCCCGGCGACGAGACCCACCCCGGTGCGCACCCACGCGAGCGCGGTGCGCTCGTTCGCGAGGCTGAACCGCGCGTCGGGCTCCGTCCCGACCCCGTAGACCGACCGGGGGCGCCGGTTGTCCCCCGGCTCCGCGTCCTCGCCCGCCACGTCAGCCGACGCGGTCGAGCACGACCGGGGTGCGCTCCACCGCGGTTCCCGGCGGGGCGATCGCCCACGCGCCGTCCAGCGCCTCGACGGCGCGCCCGAAGCGCTCGGGCGTGTCGGTGTGCAGGGTCATGAGGTGCTGGCCCTTGCGGACGGCGTCGCCCGGCTTGGCGAAGAGCTCGACGCCGGCGCCCGCCTGGACCGTGTCCTCCTTGCGCGCACGGCCCGCTCCGAGACGCCATGCCGCGACGCCCACCGCGTACGCGTCGAGCCGCTCGAGCACGCCGTCGCGGTCCGCCACGACGTGCTCCCTCTCCCGCGCGACCGGCAGCGGGGCGCGCGAGTCCCCGCCCTGCTCGGCGATCATCGCCCGCCACCTGTCCAGCGCGCGGCCGCCGACGAGGGCGTGGTGGACGTCGTCGGGGTCCTGGGGGCGGCCGGCCGCGGCGAGCATCTCCACCGCCAGCGCCACCGTCAGGTCGACGACGTCCTGCGGGCCCTTGCCGTGCATGACCTCGACCGACTCGCGCACCTCGAGGGCGTTGCCCGCGGTGAGGCCGAGCGGGGTGGACATGTCGGTGAGCAGGGCGACCGTGCGCACGCCCGCGTCCGTCCCGAGGTCCACCATGGTGCGCGCGAGCTCGCGCGCGGTGCCCAGGTCCTTCATGAAGGCGCCCGAGCCCACCTTGACGTCGAGGACGAGCGCGCCGGTGCCCTCCGCGATCTTCTTGCTCATGATCGACGACGCGATGAGCGGGATCGACTCGACGGTCCCCGTGACGTCGCGCAGCGCGTACAGGAGCCGGTCGGCCGGCGCGAGGCCCGACCCCGCCTGGCACACGACCGCGCCGACGTGCTCGAGCGCGTCCATCATCTGCGCGTTCGTCAGCGCGGCGCGCCACCCGCGGACCGACTCGAGCTTGTCGAGCGTGCCGCCCGTGTGCCCGAGCCCGCGCCCGGAGAGCTGGGGCACCGCGACGCCGAACGACGCGACGAGCGGCGCGAGCGGGAGCGTGATCTTGTCCCCCACGCCGCCCGTCGAGTGCTTGTCGACCGTGGGGCGCGACAGCCCGGTGAAGTCGAGACGCTCGCCGGAGGCGATCATCGCCTGGGTCCAGCGGCCGATCTCGGTGCGGTCCATCCCGTTGAGGAAGATCGCCATGGCGAGCGCCGCCATCTGCTCCTCCGCGACGACCCCGCGCGTGTAGGCGTCGATCACCCAGTCGATCTGCGCCCCGTCGAGCAGACCGCCGTCGCGCTTGGTCCGGATGACGTCGACGGCGTCGAAGGGCTCCGCCGCCACGCCCCCGACGGCCTCGACGTCCACAGCGCCTCCGGCGTCGACGGTGCCGCCTCCGGCGTCCACGGTGCCCCCGGTGTCCTCGCTCGTCACGAACGCTCCTCCAGATCGTCGGGCCCGAAGGCGTCGGGCAGCACGTCCCTCATCGTCGTGATACCACGGATGGAGTCGACCAGCAGGTCGGGGCCGCCGTGCTCCCACAGCAGCTGGCGGCAGCGCCCGCACGGCATGAGCGTCGCGCCGTGCTTGTCGACGCACGCGAACGCCACGAGACGCCCGCCGCCGGACCCGACGAGCGCGCTGACGAGGGAGCACTCGGCGCACAGCGTGACGCCGTAGGCGGCGTTCTCGACGTTGCACCCCACGACGACCCGGCCGTCGTCGACGAGCGCCGCGGCGCCCACCGGGAAGCCCGAGTACGGCGCGTACGCGCGCGTCATCACCTCGCGCGCCGCGGCGCGCAGGCCCTCCCAGTCGACGGCAGGACCGTCCGTCATGCCCACCTCACTTGATGTAGGGGACGCCCTCGGCGGCGGGCGCGCGGACGCGGCCCACGAGCCCGGCGACCGCGAAGATGGTCACGACGTACGGCGTCATCAGCATGATCTGGCTCGGGATGGGCGTCCCGACGATACCGAGCACCGTCTGCAGGTTGTCGGCGAACCCGAAGAGCAGCGCCGCGGCGAGGGCACCGACCGGGTTCCAGCGCCCGAGGATCATCGCAGCGAGCGCGATGAACCCCTTGCCGCCGGTCATCTCCTTGCCGAACGCCAGGCCGGCCGCGACGGTGAAGAACGCCCCGCCCAGGCCCGCGACCGCGCCGCCGAGGAGGGTGTTCTTCACGCGGGTCGCGTTCACCTTGATGCCCACGGTGTCCGCCGCCTTCGGGTGCTCCCCCACGGCGCGTAGGCGCAGGCCCCACCGGCTGCGGAAGAGGAAGATCTGCAGCACGACGACGGCCGCGTACATGAGGTAGACGAGCAGCGTCTGGCGGAACAGCACCGGGCCGACGACGGGGATCTGCGACAGCACCGGGATCTCGATGACCGGCAGCGGCGTGCGCGAGTTCCACGTCGCGGCGTCCTCGGTGAGGACCGTCGAGTACAGGTAGCTCGTCACGCCGACCACGAGCACGTTCAGCACGACGCCGACGATGATCTGGTTCACCCAGTAGCGGACCGAGAAGACGACGAGCAGCGCGCCGACGAGCGCGCCCGCGACCGGCGCGGCGATCAGCCCCGCGTAGGCGCTCGACGTCAGCGACGCGACGACGGCGGCGAGGAAGGCACCGGCGAGGAGCTGGCCCTCGATCGCGATGTTGATGATGCCGACGCGCTCGCACAGCACCCCGGACAGCGCCCCGAAGACGAGCGGGACGGCGAGGAACAGCGAGCCCTGTAGCAGCCCGGTGAGCGGGATGGCCGACTTGCCCGCGCCGGCCCAGCACAGGAACGCGAGCACGACGAGCACGCCGAACACGACGGGCAGCCACGCCCCGGTCCTGCGGCGCTCGGCCGCGGCCCAGAACGACAGCCCCGCGAGCATGACGGCGAGGATCGTGAGGAACAGCGCCGCCCCCGTCGAGCTCACCGTGACCGGCTGGATCTGGAAGAAGTCGCCCGCCGTCGACAGGCGGAACGTCGTCGTGGTCCCGCCCGCGGGCAGGATCGCGAAGAGCAGCAGCGACAGCAGACCGATCACCGCGTACGTGACCGGGGCGCGCCAGCTGATCGGCGCGAGCGGCCGGCCCGCGGCCGTGCCGGGGGTCGCGGGTGCCGGGGACGTCGTCGCGGCGGTCATGCGCCGGCCTCCTGGGTGGTGGGGGTGGTCGGGCGGGCGGCGCGGCGCCGCGCGGCGTGCCGCTCGGCGCGCGTGGGGCCGCCCGGCGTCGGCAGGCGGAAGATCGAGCGCACGAGGGGCGGGGCGGCGATGAAGAGCACGATGAGGACTGCACCACCAGCACGATGTCGATCGGCGTGCCGGTGCGCGCCTGCATCGCGAACCCGCCGGCCCGCAGCGCGCCGAAGAGCAGGCCCGCGAGGACCGTGCCGAGGGGACGGGACCGCCCCAGGAGCGCGACGGTGATGGCGTCGAAGCCGAAGCTCGCCGCGACGCCCGCGGTGAGGACCTGCTCGGTCCCGAGCACCTGGGCCGAGCCCGCGAGCCCGGCGAGCGCGCCCGCGAGAGCCATGACCCAGACGGTGACCCACGGCACCGACATGCCGGCGGTGCGGGCGGCGTGGGGGTTCTCGCCGACCGCCCGGAACCGGAACCCGAGCGTCGAGCGCTCCATGAGCCACCACACGCCGGCGGCCGCGAGCAGGGCGAGCACGAACCGAGGTGCAGGCGGAAGCCCTCGCCGAGCAGGAGCGGGAAGCCGCGCTGCCGGGGATGGGCGGGCTGATCGGGTTCGAGCTGCCCTCGCGCTGGAACGCCGGGGCGTCAGCAGGTACGCCACGAGGTACACGGCGATGTTGTTGAGCATGATGGTGACGATGACCTCGTGGGCGCCGGTGCGCGCCTTGAGCACGCCGGCGATGCTCGCCCAGAGCGCCCCGCCGAGCGCCGCCCCCAGCACGGCGAGCAGCA
The DNA here is from genome assembly GCF_001942335.1 of Cellulosimicrobium sp. CUA-896. Lineage (GTDB taxonomy): Bacteria > Actinomycetota > Actinomycetes > Actinomycetales > Cellulomonadaceae > Cellulosimicrobium. Next base: position 77,273 of record NZ_MKKH01000008.1, read on the forward strand.
GGTGCAGGCCGGGCGGCAGGTCGAACGTGAAGCCGATGAACCCGGCGAAGATGCCACCGAGGATGATCTGGCCCTGGGCGCCGATGTTGAACAGCCCCGCGCGGAAGCCGATGCCCAGTCCCAGGCCCGCGAGGATGAGCGGCACGGAGACGGTCATGGTCTCGGTCAGCGGGCGCAGCGCGCCGCGCAGGTCGGAGGCCTGGAAGTTGACCACCGAGCCCTGGAACAGCGCGCTGTAGGCGCCGAACACGGCGTTCCAGATCGCCTCGAGCGTGTCCACCGGCCGCGCGAAGAAGTAGGTCGCGGCCTCCTGGACCTCGGGGTCGGCCGCCGCGATGAGGACGCCGCCGAGCACGAGGGCCGCGACGATCGCGAGCAGCGAGACCAGCCAGCTGCTCTCGAGCATCTCGCGCAGGACGGTCTGCCCGGCCGGACGCTCGGGCCTCGCGACGTCGCTCGGCGGCGCGGCCGTCGGCGGGACGGTGGGCGTCCCCTCGTCGTCGGCCATCGGCTGCTGGCTCACTGCGTCTCCTCCTCACGGGACGCGGCGGCGGCCGCGTCCTCGGCCTCGATGCCCGACGGCGCACGCTCCGCCTCGCCGAGCGTCGTGTGGTGCTGCGCGGCCTGGACCACCGCCTCGTCCAGGGGGACCCCGGCCATCATGAGGCCGAGGACGTCACGGTCGGTGTCGCCGGGGACGACGCCGACGACGCGGCCGCGGTACATCACCGCGATGCGGTCGGCGAGCGCCACGACCTCGTCGAGCTCGGTCGAGACGATGATCACGGGGGTGCCCTTGTCGCGCTCGGCGACGATGCGCTGGTGGACGAACTCGATGGACCCGACGTCGAGCCCGCGCGTCGGCTGGGAGGCGATGAGCAGACGCAGGGGTCGCGACATCTCGCGCGCGAGGACGACCTTCTGCTGGTTGCCGCCCGACAGGGTGCCCGCCGGCGCCTCGACCGACTGCGTGCGCACGTCGAACTCCACGACGCGCTGCTCCGCGTTGCTGCGGATCGTGGGCCTGCTGATCGCCCCGCCGCGCGAGTACGGCGCGGACGACACGAGGTCGAGCACGAGGTTCTCCTCGACGGAGAACGTGCCGATGATGCCGTCGGTGCTGCGGTCCTCCGGCACGTAGCCGACCCCGGCACCGAGCACGTCCGAGACCCCGCGGCCCACGAGCTCCGTGCCGTCGAGCACGATCGAGCCGGCCACCGGACGGCGCAGGCCGACGATCGTCTCGGTCAGCTCGGTCTGCCCGTTGCCCTGGACGCCGGCGACGACGAGGATCTCCCCGCGCGCGACGTCGAGGTCGACGTCGTCCACCACGGCGGTGCCCGCGTCGTCGAGCACGCTGAGGTCGCGCACGCGGAACGTCGCGTCACCCGGCCGGGCCGGCTCCTTCGCGACCCCGAGCTCCACCGACCGTCCGACCATGAGCGACGCGAGCTCGGTCTCGCTCGCGGACGGGTCCGCGGTGCCCACGACCTTGCCGCGGCGGATCACCGTGATGCGGTCGGCGATGGCGCGGACCTCGCGCAGCTTGTGGGTGATGAAGACGATGGAGGTCCCGGCCTCCTTGAGCTGGCGCATGATCGCGATCAGCTCGTCCGTCTCCTGCGGCGTGAGCACGGCGGTGGGCTCGTCGAGGATGAGGACGCGGGCGTCGCGCGAGAGCGCCTTGATGATCTCCACGCGCTGCTGCACCCCGACGGGGATGTCCTCGACCATCGCGTCCGGGTCGACCTCGAACCCGAAGCGGTCGGAGATCTCCTGCACGAGTCCCCGCGCGCGCCGGGCGCGATGAGCCCGCCGCCGCGCACCGGCTCGTGGCCGAGCGCGACGTTCTCGGCCACGGTGAAGACCGGGACGAGCATGAAGTGCTGGTGGACCATGCCGATGCCGGCCGCCATGGCGTCGCCCGGCCCGGCGAACTGCACCGGACGGTCGTCGACGACGATCTCGCCGTCGTCGGGGTCGTAGAGCCCGTAGAGCACGTTCATGAGCGTGCTCTTGCCGGCCCCGTTCTCACCGAGCAGGGCGTGGATCTCGCCCGGCTCGATGACCAGGTCGATGTGGTCGTTGGCGACCAGGGACCCGAAGACCTTCGTGATCCCGCGCAGCTCCAGCTTCACCGGCCGGCCTCTTCCGTTCGTCCGCGTACTCCATTCGAACCGCAACCCGGTCCGCACGTCGCGTCGTGCCGGACCTGCTGCCGCCCGTGGCCCGGGGCGCCGTCGCGACGCCCCGCTGGTCAGGACGATGGCCCGGGCGGCGAGCGCCCGGGCCACCGTCGGCGCGGCCGGGCCGGAGAACCGGCCCCGGCCGCGTCGTGCTCGTGACGTCAGGTCACGGAGCGTTCGGGGACTCCACCACGAGGTCGCCCGCGATGATCTGCTCCTGGTACTCCGCGAGCTTGTCCTGCAGCTCCACCGGCACCTCGTCCTCGAAGTCGTGGAACGGCGCCAGGCCGACGCCCTCGTTCTCGAGCGTGCCGACGTAGGGCTCGTTCGTGAAGCTGTCCTCCGCGGCCTCGCTCACGGTGTCGAAGACCGCGGGCCCGATCTGCTTCATCACCGAGGTGATGATGAGGCTGCCGTAGTCGGTCGTGAGGAAGCCGTCCGAGTCGACCCAGATGAGCCGCGCGCCCGCGCCCTCCGCGGCCGCGGCCGCGCCGAGGCCCACCGGACCGGCGACCGGCATGATGATGTCGGCGCCCTGGTCGATGAAGCCCTGCGTGACGTTCTGGCCGTTCGCCTGGTTCTCGAAGTCACCGGTGAAGGTGCCCGTCTGGGCCTCCTTGTCCCAGCCGAGGAGCGTGACGTCGGTGCCGTTGTCCTCGTTGTACTTCGCGACGCCGTCCGCGAAGCCGTCCATGAAGATCATCACCGACGGGATCTGGATGCCGCCGAACGTCGCCACCGTGCCCGACTCGCTCATGCCCGCGGCGAGGTAACCGGCGAGGAACGCGGCCTCGGCCGTGTTGAACAGGATCGGCTTGGCGTTCTCGAGCTCGACCGGGTTCTGCTCGGCGTCCGAGAACGACGAGTCGATGAGCGCGAAGTTCGTCTCCGGGTTGGCCTCGGCGGCCGACTGGATCGGGTCCTCGAGGAGGAAGCCGACGCCGATCACGAGGTTGCAGCCCTGCTGCACCAGGTTGTCGATGTTCGGGCCGTAGTCGGTGTCCGCCTGGGACTCGACCTCGCGGACCGTGATCCCCAGCTCCTCCTCCGCCTGCTCCAGACCCTCGTACCCGGCCTGGTTGAAGGACTGGTCGTCGAAGCCGCCCTGGTCGGAGACCATGCACGCGGAGAAGTCGGAGTTGCCCCCGGTCGCCTCGCCGCCGCCACCGGTGGTCTCGTCGTCCTCCGGCGCCGCACCGCACGCCGCCAGCGCGAGCGCGGCGACCGCCGCGAGCGCGGTGGCCTGAGTCGCTCTCTTCACCCTCTTGCTCCTGTCGCTGTCGTCTTCCCGGGCCGCGCGGGGAAGGACCCCTGGGACTCCCCGCGCGCCCTTGCGCGGGAGGACCGGTCGTCGGCCTCCATGAGACGGAACACTAACCAGCCCCGTGTGCCCTGCACGTTACGTGACGGTAACGCGGCCACTTCGTTATCCAAGCGTCATCGCCCGTCTCAGGCCCGCAGGGCCCGCGTCCACGTGGCGGACCGTCAGGCGGAGCCCGCGTCCGGCGACCGGCCCGCTCCCGCCGCCGTGCCCGCTGCCGTGCTGCCGCCGGCGGCCGGGGTGCCCCCGCCGAGCGCGACCCGCGCCAGGAGCCGGGCCCCGGCGTCGATCGCCCGCTCGTCGACCTGCAGGTCTCCCTGGTGCAGGTCGTAGGAGCGGCCGCCGGGCGTGCGCGTGCCCAGGCGCGCCATCGCGCCGGGCACCTTCGTCAGGTACCAGGCGAAGTCCTCGCCGCCGAGCGACTGCTCCGTGAGCGTCACGCAGTCGGGCCCGAGCACGTCGCGCGCGGCGGCCTCGAGCAGGCCGGTGCACCGCGCGTCGTTCTCGACCGGCGGCACGCCCCGCGTGTGGTGGACCGTCACCTCGACCTCGTAGGGAGCCACGACCTGCTCGACCGCGTCGTGCAGGACCTGGCCGGCGAACTCCCACGCCCGCACGTCGAGGCAGCGCAGGTCCCGCGCACCGTCCCCGTGCTGGGGATCGCGTTGTGCGCCGACCCGGCGTGCACCGCCCCCCACGTGAGGTTCACGCCGGACCGCGGGTCGAGGCGCCGCCCGAGGACGGCCGGGACCTGCGTGATGACCTGGCCGAGCGCGTACACCACGTCCCCGGTCAGGTGCGGGCGCGACGTGTGGCCGCCCGGGGACGCGATGGTCACCGAGACCTCGTCCGACGCGGACGTGATCGGCCCGATGCGCGTGCCCACGGTGCCGACGTCCGACTTCGGGTCGCAGTGCACGCCGTAGATCTCGTCCACCTCGTCGAGACCGCCGGCCGCGATGACGTCGAGGGAACCGCCCGGCTGCACCTCCTCGGCGGGCTGGAAGATCAGCCGGACGCCGCGCCGCAGGAGCCCCTGCACGTGCAGGTCCGCGAGCACGAGCCCCGCGCCGAGCACGACGGCCGTGTGGACGTCGTGGCCGCACGCGTGGGCCACCCCGCTCACGGTCGACGCCCACGGGAGGGAGCAGCGGTCCTGGAGGGGCAGCGCGTCGATGTCCGCGCGCAGCGCGACCCGCCCGGCCGCGGCGACGGAGGTGCCCGCGGGCCCGGGCACGAGCTCGCCCGGTGCGGGGCCCAGGTCGCAGACGAGGCCGGTGCCGGGCAGCAGCCGCGGCTCGAGCCCGGCGCGCTCGAGCCGCTCGGCCAGCAGCGCGGTCGTGCGCGTCTCGGCGCGCGAGACCTCGGGGTGCGCGTGGATGTCGCGGCGCGTCGCGACGAGCTCGTCGGCGTAGCGCGCCGCCGACCGGGCGAGCAGGTCCGGGACCACCGTCTGCCGCCCGCTCACAGGAGCTCGTCCATCCCGAGCTCGTGCACCGCGTCCACCATGGACTTCACCTGCTGCGCACGTGCCCTGGTGGTCACCAGGAGCGCGTCGGGCGTGTCCACCACGACGACGTCGTCGAGCCCGAGGACGGTGACGACGCGGTCGGTCGCCGGGACGACGACCGACCCCGCGCTCTCGCGGCGCACGACGCGGCCCGTGTCGCCGAGCACCTTGGACCCGGCGTTGTCCACCGACGGCAGCAGGGCCGCGAGGGAGTTGAAGTCGCCGACGTCGTCCCAGCCGAACGTCCCCGGCACGACGGCGACACCGCCGACCGCCGCGACGGGCTCGGCGACGGCGTGGTCGATGGCGATGCGCTCGAGCGCGGGCCACCTCTCGGCGAGCACCCGCTCGCGCTCCGGCGTGTCCCACGCGGCGGCGACGGCGCGCAGGCCGTCGTGCAGCTCGGGCCGCTGGTCCGCCAGGTGCCCGAGCAGGACCGACGTGCGCACGATGAACATCCCGGCGTTCCAGCGGTACTCGCCGGACGCGAGGTAGCGCTGCGCGGTCGCCGCGTCGGGCTTCTCCGTGAACCCGCGCACGTGCCGCGCCGACGGCGCCCCGTCGACGCCGAGCGCGTCGCCGCTGTGGACGTACCCGAAGGCCGTGGAGGGGCGCGACGCCGCGATGCCGATCGTCACGACGTAGCCCGCGCGGGCCGCCTCGACCGCCTCGCGCACCGACGCCTCGAACGCGTCGCGGCCCGTGATGACCTGGTCCGCCGCGAACGACCCCAGCACGACGTCGCCGTGGCGGCGCTCCAGGACGGCGGCGGCGAGGCCGATCGCGGCCATGGAGTCGCGCGGCGAGGGCTCGGCGAGCACGTTGGCGGCGGGGATCTCCGGGAGCTGGGTGCGCGCGGCGGCCACGTGCCGGTCCCCCGTGACGAGCACGACGCCCTCCGCCCCGGTGAGCGGCGCGAGCCGGTCGACCGTGGCCTGCAGGAGCGTGCGTCCGGAACCGGTCAGGTCGAGCAGGAACTTCGGCGAGCCCGCGCGCGAGAGCGGCCAGAGCCGGGTCCCGCTCCTCCGGCGGGGACGACGGCGTGGAACCCGGGGATCGGGGCGGACGCGGAGCGTGTCGGAGAAGGGCCCATGTCCGCAGCATAATGAGAGGGCGAGTTCCCCCGTCGCCTGTGGGATCCCTCACAAACGGCCCCCGGGACCTGTGACGACGGCCCGGCGGCGTCCGGGAGGCGACGTCGAGGTCCTATGGTGATTCCCAGAGACCGAAGCCGACGACGGCCCCGCCCCGGTCCGGGCCGGCTCCGGGATCACCCGGCATCTCTCCCCTGACCTCGCCACAGGAGGCCCCCACAGTGCCCAGTGCACCTGCCGGCACGCTCTACCGCGGCCGCGAAGGCATGTGGTCGTGGGTCGCGCACCGCGTGACCGGCGTCCTCATCTTCTTCTTCCTGCTCGTCCACGTGCTCGACACGGCGCTGGTCCGGGTCTCCCCCGAGGCGTACAACGCCGTCATCAGCACCTACCAGACGCCGATCATGGGCCTCGGCGAGGCGGGTCTCGTCGCGGCGATCGTCTTCCACGCCTTCAACGGCGTCCGCATCGTGCTCGTCGACTTCTGGGCCAAGGGCCCGCGCTACCAGCGCACGATGCTGTGGGTCGTCGTCGGGCTCTTCGTCGTCACGATGGCGGGCTTCCTCCCGCGTCACCTCATGAACGTCTTCGGAGGGGGTCACTGATGACGTCCACGGCTCCGGTCGCCCAGACCATCGACAGCCCGCGCGACCCGTACCAGCGCCGCAAGGCCACGCGCAGCAACTACGAGCTCTACAGCTGGATCTTCATGCGCGCCTCGGGCGTCGTGCTGATCGTGCTGATCTTCGGCCACCTCTTCGTCAACCTCATGGTCGGCGAGGGCGTGCACGCGATCGACTTCGGCTTCGTCGCCGGCAAGTGGGCCTCGCCGTTCTGGCAGATCTGGGACCTGCTGATGCTGTGGCTCGCGATGTTCCACGGCACCAACGGCGTGCGCACGATCATCAACGACTACGCCGAGCGTGACGGCACTCGCCTCGTGCTCAAGCTCGCGCTCTACCTCGCGTTCACGGTCGTCACCGTGCTGGGCACGCTCGTGATCTTCACGTTCGACCCGTGCCCGCGGCCGCCCCGGCCGACCTCCTCGCGTCGTTCTGCACCGCGTGACCCCCCGCACCGCCTGACCCACGCCCCCCGTCGGCCGACGCCGGCGCCGCCCCACCCCGCTCTCTCCCAGGAGCATCGGACCCGATGCAAACCCATCAGTACGACGTCGTCATCGTCGGCGCCGGCGGCGCCGGGATGCGCGCGGCGCTGGAGTCGTCCGGCACGGTCCGCACGGCCGTGATCTCCAAGCTGTACCCGACGCGCTCCCACACGGGCGCGGCGCAGGGCGGGATGTGCGCCGCGCTGGCCAACGTCGAGGAGGACAACTGGGAGTGGCACACCTTCGACACCGTCAAGGGCGGTGACTACCTCGTCGACCAGGACGCCGCGGAGATCATGGCCAAGGAGGCCATCGACGCCGTCCTCGACCTCGAGCGCATGGGCCTGCCGTTCAACCGCACCCCCGAGGGCCGCATCGACCAGCGCCGCTTCGGCGGGCACACGCGCAACCACGGCGAGGCGGCGGTGCGCCGCTCGTGCTACGCGGCCGACCGCACGGGGCACATGATCCTCCAGACGCTGTACCAGCAGTGCGTCAAGCAGGACGTCGAGTTCTTCAACGAGTTCTACGTGCTGGACCTCATCACCGACCACGACCTGTCGGCCGGCGAGGTCCCCGAGGGCGAGACCGTCACCGCGACCGGCGTCGTCGCGTACGACCTCGCGACCGGCGAGATCCACGTCTTCCAGGCGAAGGCGATCATCTTCGCCACCGGTGGCGCGGGCAAGATCTTCAAGACCACCTCGAACGCGCACACGCTCACCGGCGACGGCATGGCGCTCGCCTACCGGCGCGGGCTGCCGCTCGAGGACATGGAGTTCTTCCAGTTCCACCCGACGGGCCTCGCGGGCCTCGGCATCCTGCTGTCCGAGGCCGCCCGCGGCGAGGGCGGCATCCTGCGCAACGCCGACGGCGAGCGCTTCATGGAGCGCTACGCCCCGACCATCAAGGACCTCGCGCCCCGCGACATCGTCGCCCGGTCGATGGCGAACGAGGTGCGCGAGGGCCGCGGCGCCGGGCCGAACAAGGACTACGTCCTGCTCGACCTCACGCACCTCGAGCCCGCGCACATCGACGCCAAGCTCCCGGACATCACCGAGTTCGCCCGGACGTACCTCGGCATCGAGCCGTACACCGAGCCCGTCCCGGGTGTACCCCACCGCGCACTACGCGATGGGGCGGCATCCCGACGAACGTCGACGCGAGGTGCTGCGCGACAGCACGCACGTCGTCAAGGGCCTGTACGCGGCCGGCGAGGTCGCCTGCGTGAGCGTGCACGGCTCCAACCGTCTCGGCACGAACTCGCTGCTCGACATCAACGTCTTCGGCAAGCGGGCCGGTCGCACCGCGGCGGCCTACGCCGCGACCGCGTCGTACACGGAGCTCCCGGAGAACCCTGCCGCGAACGTCATCGCGCAGCTCGAGGAGATGCGCAACCGTCCCGACGGCGAGCGCGTGGCCGACGTGCGCAAGGCGCTCCAGGAGACGATGGACGCCAACGCGCAGGTGTTCCGCACGGGCGAGTCGCTGAACCAGGCCCTCGCGGACATCCGCGACCTGCAGAAGCGCTACCGCGACGTGTCGGTCCAGGACAAGGGCCGGCTGTTCAACACCGACCTCCTCGAGGCGATCGAGCTCGGGTTCCTGCTCGACATCGCCGAGGTCACGGTCTCGCGGCCCTCAACCGCAAGGAGTCGCGCGGCGGCCACTACCGCGAGGACTTCCCGGCCCGCGACGACGCGAACTACATGCTGCACACGATGGCCTACCGCCGGCCCACCGCGGCCGGGGCGGCCGACGACCGGCTGGTCGACGGGCACGTGGCCGGCTACTTCGACCACGTCGAGCAGTTCGACGGGTACAAGGTCGCCCTGGGCTCCAAGCCCGTCACCCAGACCCGGTACGAGCCCATGGAGCGGAAGTACTGATGACTGCCACACTCGAGAGCACGGCCGCACCGGAGGCCAAGGCCGGGGAGATCCCCTCGTTCGAGGTCACCCTGCGGATCCGTCGCTACTCCCCCGAGTCCGCGCACGGCGAGGAGCCGTACTGGGACGAGTTCACCGTCCTGGCGCACGGCACCGACCGCGTGCTCGACGCCCTGCACAAGATCAAGTGGGAGCACGACGGCTCGCTGACGTTCCGCCGCTCGTGCGCCCACGGCGTGTGCGGCTCCGACGCGATGCGCATCAACGGCCGCAACCGGCTCGCGTGCAAGACGCTGCTCAAGGACGTCAACCCCGACAAGCCCATCACGGTCGAGCCCATCAAGGGCCTGCCGGTGGTCAAGGACCTCGTCGTGGACATGGAGCCGTTCTTCGCGTCCTACCGCGAGATCATGCCGTTCCTCATCACCTCGGGCAACGAGCCCAGCAAGGAGCGCCTGCAGTCCGCCGAGCAGCGCGAGCGGTTCGACGACACGACGAAGTGCATCCTGTGCGCGGCGTGCACGTCGTCCTGCCCGGTGTTCTGGACCGACGGCCAGTACTTCGGCCCCGCGGCGATCGTCAACGCGCACCGGTTCATCTTCGACAGCCGCGACGAGGGCGCCACGCAGCGCCTGGAGATCCTCAACGACAAGGAGGGCGTGTGGCGCTGCCGCACGACCTTCAACTGCACCGAGGCCTGCCCGCGCGGCATCGAGGTCACGAAGGCGATCCAGGAGGTCAAGCGCGCGATGATCACGCGCGCCTTCTGACCCTGCGCCCTGCGCGCGACGGCGCCGTCACCCCGATCGGGTGGCGGCGCGTCGTCGTCAGCTGCGCGCGAGGCGGCCCTTGCGGACGCCGCGGACGACCGGGCTCCACGGCCGGCCCCGACCCTGCCCCGCCCACACGCGCTCGTCGAAGGACCGTGCGTCGAGAGGCGGGTCGTCGTCCTCCCGAACCCCGCCGCCGCGACGGACGTCGTCGGCGCGACGCGGGGCCGTGCCCGGCTGCTCGCCGGCGGGATCGGCGGCGGGGTCGGCTGCGGGGTCGTCAGCGTCGTCAGTGGCGTCGTCGAGCTGCGGCGGGTCCGCCATCCACGCGCACACCATGAGCAGGACGCGCGCGACGAAGTCACCAGCACGAGCAGCGTGACGATCACGGCGAACGACGCGAGGAGCGCGTTGCGCGACGCGGAGCCGACGACGATGCTCGTCCCGAGGAGGCGCAGCGCGCCGAAGACCGCCGCCGCGACGACCGAGCCGACGACGAGGTCGCGGCGGGCAGGCCGGACACCACCGACGAGCACGACGACGAGCGCCACCACGACCGCGTCCACGGCCAGCGCGACCCCGAGGCCGAGCACGCGCACGACGACGGTGAGCGCGGTCGAGCCGCCCAGCAGGTCCGCCAGCCACGCGCCCAGGCCCGTGACGACGACGCTCGCCGCGGCGCTCACGAGGATGCCGACGCCGAGCAGGGCGAACCCGCCGAGCTCGCGCAGCTTGGCGACGACCGGGTTCTGCGCGGTCGGCGGCACGTCGAACATCGACTGGACCGACGTGCGCAGCGCGGCCATGAACGCGATCGCGCTGAAGACCAGGACGCCCAGGGCGACGACGCTCGTGACGGTGAGCGCGCTCTGGAGCACGAGGTCGTCGGGCTTGAGGACCGCGCTCTCCCCTGTCCCGACGAGCCCGGGGAGCCAGGTGTCGATCTGCGCGAGGACCGCGTCCCGGAGGTCGGTGCGCGAGCCCAGCACCGCCATGAACACGGTCCAGCCGATCGTGAGCGCGGCGAACAGCGAGAACAGCGCGGCGTAGGCCATCCCCCCGCACAGCAGCGCACCGTGGCGCGCGTTGTACCAGGCGAGCGCCCGGCCCGGGCGGGACGCCTTCCACCGCGCGACGAGGGCCTTGGCGCGGTCGGCGACGGACGGGCGGTCCTGGGTGCGGGCCTCGCCCGCCGTGGAGGTGTCGGCGCTGGTCACGCCACGACCCTACGGGCGGCTCCCGCGCGCCACACCTCCGGCGACCGGGCGGGGCGCGCCATCGTCGGCCCTGTCGGCGGCGTCGCCCAGGAGGTAGGGCCGCCGGGGTCGCCACACGCCGTCGTCGCCGTGCTCGTAGAGGTGGAAGGCGTGCACGTCGAACCGTGCCTCGTAGGTCGCCATCTCGTCGAACGCGCGGTCGAGGTCGTCGTCCGCGACCTCGTGCGCGACGGTGACGTGCGGGTGGTAGTTGAAGCGGAGCTCCTGCGCGAGCGGACCGCCGCGCACCGCCTGCTCGAGGTGCTCGCACTCCGCGATGCCCTCGACGACCTGGACGAACACGACCGGCGACACGGGACGGAACGTCGCGCTGCCCCGCAGGTGCAGGTGGAACGGGGCGGCCGCGGAGGCGACGCGCTCGAGGTGCGCGCGGGCGTCGTCGAGCACCTCGGGGTCCAGCACCGTGGGGCCGAGCAGCGTGATGTGGGGCGGGATGGCGGCGGCCAGGGGTCGCCGAAGCGCGCGCGCGCGGACTGCAGCTCGGTCGCGAACGGCTCGGGGACCTCGATCGCCACCCCGATCCTCGCCTGGCCGGGGCCGCGCTCCGGGATGTTCACGCCGCGGACCCCCCGGGGGGCAGCAGGCCGACGCGGTCGTACATCCGGGCGAGCGTGCCCCCGGCGATCTCCTTCGCCTTCTGCGCGCCGCGGGCCAGGACGGCGTCCAGCTCGGCCGGGTCGGCGAGGTAGGCGTTCGCACGCTCCTGGAACGGCGTGAGGAAGTCGACGACGCGTCCGCGAGATCGACCTTGAGCCGGCCGTACCCCTGCCCGTCGTACTCCGCGGCGATCGCGTCGACGTCGCGGCCCGTGAGCGCCGAGAAGATGGTCAGGAGGTTGGAGACGCCCGGCTTCGCCGCGGGGTCGTAGCGGACCTCCGTCTCGGAGTCCGTCGCCGCCGACCGGATCCGCTTCGCGGCGACCTTCGGGTCGTCGAGGAGCCAGACGACGCCCTTGCCGCCCGACGCCGACTTGCTCATCTTCGCCGTCGGTTCCTGCAGGTCGTAGATCTTCGCCACCGAGCGCACGATGTGCGGCTCCGGGACGACGGCCGTCCCGTCCCCGAAGCGGGCGTTGAGCCGCTCCGCGAGGTTGCGCGCGAGCTCCAGGTGCTGGCGCTGGTCCTCGCCGACGGGGACGAGCGCGGCGTCGTACAGCAGGATGTCGGCGGCCATGAGCACGGGGTAGGTGAACAGCCCGACCGACGTGCCCTCGGCGCCCTGCTTCGCCGACTTGTCCTTGAACTGGGTCATGCGGCCGGCCTCGCCGAAGCCCGTCTGGCACGACAGGAGCCACGCCAGCTCCGCGTGCTGCGGCACGTGCGACTGGACGAACAGCGCGGACCGCTCCGGGTCCACCCCGCCCGCGAGGTACTGCGCGGCGGTGCGGCGCGTGCGCTCGCGCAGCCGCGCCGGGTCGGGGTTCACGGTCAGCGCGTGCAGGTCCACGACGCAGTACAGCGCGTCGTAGGAGTCCTGGAGGGCGACCCACTGGGACAGCGCGCCGATGTAGTTCCCGAGCTGCAGCGAGTCCTCGGTGGGCTGCATCCCGGAGAGGATGCGGGGCGTGGTGCCGCCCGTCGCGCCGTGCCCGCTCGCCCTCTGGACCGCTGTCGCCTCGACCTGTGTCGCCTCGATGGACATTGGCCCATTCTGACAGGTCGCCGCGCGGCGGCCGAATCGCGAGGCCGGCACGAGCCGTCCCGACGCCCTGCTCGACGGTCCGGTGCCTCAGGTCGCCTCGTCGTCGAACGGCACGGCAGCGCCGCTCGCCGGGGCACCCGCGGCGGGCGGCGGCGGGGGCGCCGTCCGCGCCGGGCGGGGGTCGTCGTCCTCGAGGAGGGCCTCACGGACGATGCGGCGCGGGTCGTACTGACGAGGGTCGAGCTTGGACCAGTCCACGTCGCCCACCTCGGCGCCGATCTCCTCGTCGACCCTCGCCTTGGCGTCGCGCAGGTAGCCGCGGGCCGACCGGACGAAGCCGCCGAGCTGCTCGGCGTAGTGCGGGAGGCGCTCGGGACCGATGACGAGGACCGCCACGACGAGGAGCACGACGAACTCGGCCCCGTTGATCCCGAACACGGCGCCAGACTACTCGCTCGTCGCCTCGTCGAGGACGACCCGCACGTCACGCTCCTGCTCCCCCGTGCGCACCCGCAGGACCACGGTCTCCCCGGGCGCCTTGGCCCGGATCGCGACGATGAGCTCGTCCGACTCGGTCACCGGCCGGTCGTCGATCGCGAGGATGACGTCGCCCGGCCGGATGCCCGCGCGTCGGCGGGTCCGCCCGGCGTGACGGCGGGCTGGCCCTGCTGGTCCTCCGTGGAGACCTGCACGCCCTCGCCCTGGTAGCGCTGGTCGAGCAGCACGCCGATCACGGGATACGTCGCGACGCCGTCGGCGATGATCTGCTCCGCCGTGCGCCGCGCCTGGTTCGACGGGATCGAGAAGCCGAGCCCGATGCTCCCCGTCGCCGCCATCGCCCCCGGTGGCTGGGCGATGGCCGAGTTGATCCCCACGACCTCGCCCCGCCCGTTGACGAGCGGGCCGCCCGAGTTGCCCGGGTTGATCGCCGCGTCCGTCTGGATCGCGTTGATGAACGCCGTCTCCGCCGCCTCGCCGGCCTGGACGGGGCGGTTGAGCGCGCTGACGATGCCGGTGGTCACCGTCCCGTTGAGGCCCAGCGGGGCGCCCACCGCCACGACCGGGTCGCCGACGACCACGCCGTCGGAGTCACCGAGGGCGAGCGGCGTCAGACCGGTGTCCGGGACCTTCACCACGGCGAGGTCGTAGTCGACCGTGCGGCCCACGAGCTCGGCGGGGCTCTCGTGGCCGTCGGCGAAGAGCACGATCATCTCGCCGCCCTCCGCGGCGCCGGCCACGACGTGGTTGTTGGTGAGGATGTACCCGTCCTCGCGCAGCACGAAGCCGGAGCCCGTCGCGACCCCGTCGGTGCCCCGGACCTGGAGCGACACGACGCTGGGCAGGACCGTCGAGGCGATGTCCGCGACGGAGCCGGCGGGCCGGTCGGTGCCGCCGCCCTCGACGGTCGCGGCGGGCAGGCCGACGACGGCGCCCGGCGCGGGTCGAGGACCCGGTCCGCCGCGACCCCGCCGGCCGCGCCGGCGACCAGCGCGGCGCGAGCAGCCGGCGACCGGCGGCGGGGCGCTGCTGC
>NZ_MKKH01000009.1 GCF_001942335.1 Cellulosimicrobium sp. CUA-896
CGATGCTCTCGGGGTCGGTGGTGTCGATGCGGACGGTGTCGATGCCGGGGTGCTCGGCGGCGATCTGCTCGAGCAGCTCGGTGCGGCGCCCGCCGACGACGACGGTGCTGCCCTGCTCGTGGAGCGCCGGACCGGTGCCGCCGCTCATCGCGCGACCCGGTGGCGAGCGGTCGAGCACGGCGGCGACGCGCTCGAGGCGCTCGTGCCAGCGCGCGCGGTCGCGTCGTCCGGGTGCGTCCGGGCGAGGCCCGCGTCGGACGGCTCGGGTCGGGTGACCGGGAGCGCGCCGTCCCGAGGCAGGAGCGGGGGGTCGGCGACGTCGTCGGCGAGGAGCTGGACGGTCGCGAGGCCGCACGCGTACGGCAGCTCCGGCAGCGCGGCGGCGAGGGCGACACCCGCGGCGATGCCGACGGACGACTCCAGCGCCGACGACACGACCACGGGGAGGCCCACCTGCGCGGCGAGCTCCAGGCACGCCCGCACGCCGCCGAGCGGCTGGACCTTGAGCACGACGACGTCCGCCGCCTGCGCCCGCACGACGGCCAGCGGGTCGCCGGCGCGCCGGATCGACTCGTCGGCGGCGACCGGCACCGCGGCGTCGGCCCGCTGGCCGCGGCGGACCGCGGCCAGTCCCGCGACGTCGGCGCACGGCTGCTCGACGTACTCCAGCCCGCCCGCGGCGCGGTCCAGGTGCGGCAGACGGCGCAGCGCCTCGGCGGCGTCCCACGCGCCGTTGGCGTCGACCCGGACCCTCCCGCCCGGCCCGAGCGCGTCGCGCACGGCCTCGAGCCGCGCGACCTCGGCGCGAGCGGCTCGACCGTGCCGTCGGGCCCGCGCTGCGCGACCTTGACCTTGGCCGTCCGGCAGCCGCCGGACGCGGCGACGATCGACCGGGCACGCTCGGGACCGACCGCTGGGACCGTGGCGTTGACGGGCACGGCGTCGCGCACCGGTTCCGGCCAGCCGTCGAACGCCGCCTCGCGCGCGGCGCGCAGCCACGCGGCGGACTCCGTGTCGTCGTAGTCCCAGAACGGGGAGAACTCGCCCCAACCGGCGGGGCCGCGCACGAGGACGCCGTCGCGGGCGCGAGGCCGCGGAACCGCGTGGTCAGCCGGGTGCGGTAGACGACGGGGCGCTGGTCGGGCACGCGTCCCAGGCTACCCACGCCCGGGCCGCGGGGCGGGTCGGCCCTCCAGCAGCTCCGCGACGAGGCGCAGGGCGAGCGCGCGCACGTCCCGTCCTTCGCTCAGCGCGCTGACCGCGGCGCCGTCGACGACGGCGACGAGCACGCCAGGGCTCACCCGGTCGACGTCGAGCGCGTCGAGGACGTGCCCGAGGGCGGCGTCGAGGCGGTCCCGCCCCTGCGCGTACGCGCGCGCGAGCGTGGGGTAGCGGCCCGCGCCGACGAGGTGCTCGTAGAAGCCGCGCACCTCGGCCGCGTCGGCCGCGGGGAGCACGGCGTCCACGAGGACCGCCGGGGCGTCGTGCGGTGCGGCGGCGCGCCGTCCGGCGCGGTCCGCGGCGTCGCGCGCGTGCTGCACCCAGCCGTCGACGACGACCTGGCCGGCGGCGGCGATGAGGTCGTCCAGACCGGTGAAGTAGTACGTCGTGGCGGCGAGGGGCACGTCGGCGCGCGCGGCGACGGCGCGGTGCGTCACGGCCCCCGGGCCCTCGTGGAGGATGAGGTGGGCGGCGGCGTGGACGATCGCGTCCCGCCGCGCCGCGCCGCGCGCCTGACGGCGCGGGGTGCGCCGGTCGTCGGCCGCCGTTCCGCCGGTCGCCGCGTCAGCCATGCGTCAGTGCCCTCCGCCGGACAGGTTGAGCCCGACCACGCCCGCGATGATCAGGACCAGCGAGACGATCTTGAGCGCGCTCACCGTCTCGCCGAACAGCACGATAGCGAGGACGGCGGTCAGCGCGGCGCGATCCCCACCCACACGCCGTAGGCGACGCCCACGGGCAGGGTCCTGAGGCATAGCTCAGCCCGACCATGCTCAGCGCGAGCATGGCGACGAAGGACACGCTCGGCCAGAGCCGGGTGAAGCCCTCCGACGCCTTGAGGCTCAGGGCCCAGCCCGCCTCGAGCATGCCGGACAGGACGAGGACGATCCATGCGAGTGCCATGCGGTTCTCCGTGGCTCGGCGCGCCGGGTGGCAGGTCCCGCCGTCGCGCGCTTGTAGTACAAGCGTACCACTTTGATCCCGGCTCTCCGGCGGCGCGGAGCGGTTACCGTGGCGCACGTGAGCACGAGCCCAGCACTCCCCCCCGACGCACCGCTCCCCCGGCGGGTCTCCGACACGTTCGACCCGGCCTCGTGGCGCGACGTCCACGGCTTCGAGGACCTCACGGACGTGACCTACCACCGCGGCGTGGAGCGCGACGCGGCGGGGACGGTCCTGCGGGACCTCCCGGTCGTCCGCGTCGCGTTCGACCGGCCTGAGGTGCGCAACGCGTTCCGCCCGCACACGGTCGACGAGCTCCACCGCGTGCTCGACCACGCGCGCATGACGTCCGACGTCGGCACGGTCCTGCTCACCGGCAACGGCCCGTCCCCCAAGGACGGGGTCTGGGCGTTCTGCTCGGGCGGCGACCAACGCATCCGCGGCCGCTCGGGCTACCAGTACACGACGGCGCCCGACGGCGGCGGCGACGTGCACACGCGCGACGCCGTCGACCCGGCGCGCGCGGGGCGGCTGCACGTCCTCGAGGTGCAGCGGCTCATCCGGACGATGCCGAAGGTCGTCGTCGCCGTCGTCAACGGCTGGGCCGCGGGCGGCGGGCACTCGCTGCACGTCGTGGCCGACCTGTCGATCGCGAGCCGCGAGCACGCCCGGTTCAAGCAGACCGACGCGGACGTCGGCTCCTTCGACGGCGGGTACGGGTCGGCCTACCTCGCGAGGCAGGTGGGCCAGAAGCGGGCCCGCGAGATCTTCTTCCTCGCCCGTGAGTACTCGGCGCAGGACGCGTACGACTGGGGCGCGGTCAACGAGGTCGCCGACCACGCCGACCTCGAGCCGCTCGCGCTCGAGTACGCGCGCGTGGTCGCGACGAAGTCGCCGCAGGCGGTCCGCATGCTCAAGTTCGCGTTCAACCTCGCGGACGACGGCTCATGGGCCAGCAGGTGTTCGCGGGCGAGGCCACGCGTCTCGCGTACATGACGGACGAGGCCGTCGAGGGTCGGGACGCGTTCCTCGAGCGCCGCGACCCGGACTGGGGCCGGTTCGGCTACGCCTTCTGAGGGGCGGCGCTCACGCGCCGACGAGCCCGGTGAGCATGTCGATCAGGCCACGGCCGACGAACGCGGCCGCGACGGCGAGGCCGAAGAGCAGCCCGACGGAGACGACCACGGGGACGGCCGAGCGGGCGGCGCCGGGCTCGCGGTCGTCGGAGCGCGGCGCGTACGACGGCGGCAGCGGGGACTGCGCGGGACCCTCACGGAGGGTGCGGGCCGGGGACGGGTGGACGGGGTCCGGGACGACGGTTGCCATGACTCCACGGTGCCCGGGCGGGGGCACCCGGCGCGTCGGCCTGCCGGACGGGACCTCGGGCCCGCCGGTCCCCCGCGGGTGGAGCCGGCGTACGCCCCGAGGTGGAGCGCGTCGTCGTCCGGGACGCCCGGGCCGCGCCCGCAGGCAGCGCGTCAGCCGACGGCCCACGACCCGCTGCCGGTCGGCACGAGCTCGATCCACGTGGCCCCGGGCTCGAGGTGCACCGGGAGCCCGTCCGCGCCGGTGAGCCGGAGCGGGGCGTCCACGGCGTCCTTGGACCACGTCACGGCGACGTGCTTGCCGCCCGACGCGACGACGGCGTCGCCCGACCCGACGAGCTGCGTCTCCGGGACGGGCACGCCCGCCGGGTCGCGGAACGAGGTGTTCACCATCGTCGCCGCGACGAGCACGACGTTCGTCGCGGCGATCCGGTCGCCGTCGGCGGAGACGGCGGGCGCGTCGCCCTCGCTGCGCACGTACGCGCCGCGGTCGCCGGCCCAGTCCCAGACCGCGCGGCTCGAGTGCGTCAGGGTCACGTCGAGCCGGCCGGCCGGTGCGCCCTCGCGCGTCGCCGTCCCAGCACCGGGCTCGCGCGCGTGCTCGAGCTGCGCGGGCGGTGGGGACGTGCGGTCCGCGTCGGCCTGCGCCCAGAAGCTCGCGAGGTCGCCGTAGACGTTGTGCGGGGCGCGGCGCTCGCGCGTCGTGACGAAGCCGTCGTCCCCCTCGTCCATGACGACCGACTGCACGCCGGCCGCGCCCACGGCGTCGACGAACGGCGGCTGGCCGCCCGTGTACGCGAGGACGCCGTGCAGGGGGGCGACGATCGCCGGGTCCATCGGCCGCACCGAGCGCACCGGCCCGACGAGCTCCGGGGCGCGCGAGTGGTAGACGGCGACGAACCGCGTGATCCCGCCCTCGACGACCTCCTCCCACACCATGTCCGCGTCCTCGAGACCGGTCTGCGGGCGCGCCTGGCGCGCGTTCTCGATCTTCACCGCGAGCGCCGGCCGCGCGGCCACCTCCTCGGTGGGCACGCCCGTGAGGGGCCACACCACCGGCACCTCCGGCTCGGGCGGCCCGCCCTTGGCCGTGGCGGTGCTCGGTTCGACGGTCTCCGTCACCGGCGCCGCCGGCTCGCCGCCCCCGCAGGCGCCGAGCGCGAGCACCGCGAGGAGCGCGAGACCCCCCGTCGCCGACCGGGCCGGCGTGGCGGCCCGTCCTCGTCCCGCAGCCGTACGCACCGTCGAACCTCCCTCGACCGCCGGTCGCGCGCCGGCGGTGCACCCTCGGCCCCCTGGCCGGTTCCGGGTCACCCTACGCGGCGACCTAGGCTGATCCGGTGACCCGCGCCGTCGTCCCCGCCGACCTGGACGCGCTCGCCCGGGCCGTCGGCGCGGCGCTCGACGACGCCGGGCCGCCCGTCGCGCCCGTTCCCGTCGTGTCGTCCGCGGAGCCGGGCGACGGCGTCGCGCTCGTGCTGCGCACGTCCGGGTCGACGGGCGCGGCGCGCGAGGTCGCGATCTCGGCCGCCGCCCTGCGCGCGTCGGGTGCGGCCACCCACACGCGCCTCGGCGGACCGGGGCACTGGCTGCTCACGCTCCCGGCGACGCACGTCGCGGGCGTGCAGGTGGTCGCCCGCGCCCACGCGGGCCACGGGCTCACCGCAGCGCCCGCCGGGGAGCCGTTCACGGCCGCCGGGTTCGCGGCGCTCGTGCGACGGTCCCCGCGCGGCGTGCGGCGCTACGTCTCGCTCGTCCCCACCCAGCTGCACCGGCTCGTGGCCGCGGCCGACGCCGGGGAGCCCGGCGGGCTCGAGGCCCTGTGCGCGCTCGACGCCGTCCTGCTCGGCGGCGCGGCGACCCCCTCCCCGCTCCTGCGCCGCGCCCGGGAGGCCGGCGCGGCCGTCGTGACGACGTACGGCATGACGGAGACGTGCGGCGGGTGCGTGTACGACGGCGTCCCGCTCCCGGGCGTGCGCGTGCGGCTGGCACCGGGCACCGGCGTCGTCGAGGTGGCCGGGCCGGTCCTCGCGGACGGCTACCTGGGCGACGCCGCCGCGACGGCGGCGGCGTTCGTCGTCGACCCGGACGGCACCCGCTGGTTCCGCACGAGCGACCTCGGGCGGCTCGACGGCCGCCGGCTCGCGGTCCTCGGTCGCGCGGACGACGTCCTCGTCACGGGCGGCCTCAACGTGGCGCCGGCGGCCGTGGAGGAGGTGATCGCCGCGGTGGAGGGCGTCGGCGAGGCGTGCGTCGTCGGGGTCCCCGACGACGAGTGGGGCACCGCGGTCGTCGCGGTCGTCACCCTGACGGCACCGGGCACGACGCCGGACGGCCTGGTCGCGGCGGTCCGGCGCCGCGTCGCGGATAGGCTGGGACGGGCGTCCGCACCACGCCGCGTGGTCGTCGTCGAGGACCTGCCGCGGCGCGGACCGGGGAAGGTCGACCGCGCCGCGGTCACCCGGCTGGCGTCCGGGGCCGGGCCCCTGCCCGGGACGACCGGGCGCGGCTGACGCCGGTCCCCGCGAGCGGCCGCGCACCGCGCGTCCTCGTCGACCTCCCGAACGAACGGAGCACCATGGCCAGTCCTGCCGAGTGGATCGCCGGGGCACGTCCCCGCACGCTGCCGGCCGCCGCGACGCCGGTGATCGTCGGGTCCGGTGCGGCCGCCCACGTGGACGCGTTCGCGATCCTGCCGGCGCTGCTGGCGCTGGGCGTCGCGCTCGCGCTCCAGGTCGGCGTCAACTACGCCAACGATTACTCCGACGGCATCCGCGGGACGGACCTCGACCGTGTCGGCCCCATGCGCCTGACGGCCTCCGGCGCGGCGCGGGCGGGTCAGGTGCGCACCGCGGCGTTCGCGGCGTTCGGGGTCGCGGCCGTGCTCGGCCTCGCGCTGTGCGCGGTGTCCGGGCAGTGGTGGCTGATCGCCGTCGGGGCCGTCGCGATCCTCGCGGCCTGGTACTACACCGGAGGGCGCAACCCGTACGGGTACCGGGGCCTCGGCGAGGTCGGGGTGTTCGTGTTCTTCGGCCTGGTCGCGACCGTCGGCACGACGTACACGCAGGCGGGGGTCGTCACCTGGCCGTCGGTCGTCGGCGCCGTCGCCGTCGGGCTGCTCGCGTGCGCGATCCTCATGGTCAACAACCTGCGCGACATCCCGACCGACGTCGTCGCGGGCAAGCGGACCCTCGCCGTCCGGCTCGGCGACTGGCGCGCGCGCCGCCTGTACGTCGCGATGATCTGGCTGCCCCTCCTGCTCGCCGTGGTGTGCGCGTTCGCCTCCGCCTGGACGCTCCTCGTGCTCGTCCTGCTGCTGCCCGCGGTGCTGCTCGCGCTGCCGGTCCTCGCGGGTGCCCGCGGGCCCCTGCTCGTGCCGGTGCTCGCCGGGACGGGGATGTACGAGCTCGCGTACGGCGTGCTGCTGGGCGCCGGGCTCGCGCTGTAGGCGCCTGGCTCGCCCTGGAGGCGCCGGCGTCGTGCTGTCGGCACGTCCCGGCGCCGCCCCCTAGCGTGCGGGCGGTGCGTCGCTGCCGTCCGCCGCGTCGACCGCGGCGTCCTCCGCCGCGGCGTCGTCCTCGATCGCCCGGGAGAAGCGCTCCTTCGTGCGCGCACGCCGCTCGGCACGCTCGGCGAGGTAGCGCGACGCGGCGTCGCGCGGACCGCGCAGCGTCAGGTACGAGAGCATGAGCGCGACGGCCGCGGCGACGAGGACGAGCAGCCAGCCGCGCAGGCCGACGAGCCACAGGGCGCCGACCGCGACGGCGAACAGGAGCAGCCGCAGGACGGAGTAGACGACGAGAGGCACCCCTCCAGGGTACGGCGCTTAGGCTTGAGGGATGGCACGTGTGCTCCTCGTCCTGCTGGCCGTCGGTCTCGCGGTCTACGCCCTCGTCGACCTGGCCTCGAGCGACGACGACGAGCGCGGCGGCATCCCGAAGTGGCTGTGGGTCGTGCTCATCGTCCTGCTGCCCTTCGTCGGCGCGATCGCGTGGGTCCTCGTCAAGCGCTCGCAGCGCTCGGCCTCGCGGTACGGCGCCGGCGGGAGGCCGGGCGCGGGACGTCCCGGGCCGGGTCGGCGGCGCCGCAGCGGACCCGTCGCCCCCGACGACGACCCCGAGTTCCTCTGGCGGCTCGAGCAGGAGCAGCGTCGGCAGGGTCGCGGCACGCGACCCGGCAGCGGCAGCGGCAGCGGGACGCCCGGCGGACGCGCGGCGGAGGACGGCGCCCCCGGGACCGGCGGCACCGACGGGAGCGACCGCGCGGACGACGGCCCGGAGGCCGACCCCGACGGCGACCAGAGCGGGACGAACCCCGGCCACGACGGGCCGGGGAGCCGCTGAGGTCGACACCGGCAGGACGCGCGCCCCGACGGGCGTGGCGGCGTCAGTCGCCCGGCTCGAGGCCCGAGTACGAGTGCTTGCCGGTGAAGAGCAGGTTCACGCCGGTGAAGTTGAACAGCACGCACGCGTAGCCGACGAGCACGAAGTACGCGGCCCGACGGCCCGACCAGCCGCGCGTCGTCCGGGCGTGCAGGTACGCGGCGTAGACGATCCAGACGACGAAGCTCCAGACCTCCTTGGGGTCCCAGCCCCAGTACCGGCCCCACGCGTCCTCGGCCCAGATCGCGCCGCCGATGATGGTGAACGTCCACAGCACGAACGCGACCGCGTTGAGGCGGAAGCTCAGCGCCTCGAGCTGCACGGGCCGGGGCGTCGTGTCGAGCCAGCGCCAGCCGCGGGCGCCGAGGACGGCGCTGCCTCCGTCGCGCGAGTCACGCAGGAGCTGGAGCACCGACGTCACGAACGCGACGGTGAAGACGCCGGTCGCGAGGATCGCGACGCCCACGTGGATGACGAGCCAGTAGTTCTGCAGCGCCGGCTGGACACCGGTGGCGGCGACGAAGAAGGCGTTCTGGGCCACGACGAGGAACAGCACCGCGAGGCCGGTGACGAACGAGCCGAGGAAGCGCACGTCGCGCCGCAGCGACACGACGAGGAACACGGCGAGCGCCACGAAGCTGCCCACGAGCGTGAACTCGTACATGTTGGCCCAGGGTGTCCGGCCGGCGGCGACGCCGCGCGTGACGATCGCGGCGAGCAGCAGCGCCGTGCCCAGCCACGTGAGCGAGATGCCGATGTTCGCGGCCTTCCGCGACACCGGCGCCGGGCCGTCCGCGGACCCCGCCGCGCCGGCGTCGACGCCGCCCGCCGCCGTCGACGTGGTGGCACCGCCGGACGCCGGCCCGGCGGCCACGAGCGCCTCGGTGCGCTCCGCCGCGGGCGCGGCTGAACGTCCGGCCGTGGGCGCGATCGCGCGGTCCTCGTCACGACGGCCCGCGAGCCGCGCCAGGTCGATCGCGAACGCCACGAGCGCGACGGTCAGCGCGGTCGCCGCCGCCCACACCAGGTCCTGGCTCAGCTCGGCCACGGTCATCGGTCTGCCTTTCGTGCGGGAGCGGTGAGGTCACCCTCACCCGATGGTGTCACGCCCGGGAGCGCGGCGAGAAGCGAGTCCACCTCGCCCTGGAGGCCCGCGTCGTCGCCGCGGGCGAGCCCGGCGACGGCGACGACGGTCCGCTCGCGCGGCCCACCGCCGTCGGGCCCCTCACCGGACGCGTCGGCGGGACGTGCTCGCGCCACGCGCGCACCCAGACGCGGCGGCGGGGCGTGAAGAGCGAGACCGCGAGCCCGCCGAGCGCGCCCAGGGCGGACACGAGCACCCACGTGAGCGACGGGTCGTGTCGCAGGTCGAGGGCGACGTACCGGGGGACGGACTCGAACGTGAGGGTGCCGAGCCCGTCGGGCAGGTCGACCGTCTCCCCCGGCGCGACGAGCAGCTTCACGCGCTCGCCGTCGGCGTCGACCGACGCCTCGAGGTCCTCGGTGTCGAGCCGGTAGACGTTCTGCGGCAGCCCTTCGTCGAGCCCGAGGTCGCCGCGGTAGACCTCGAGCACGAGCAGCGGGTTGATCGGCTGCGGGTAGACCGAGCTCGCCGTCGTCCCGTCCGCGCTCAGCTCGGCGGTCGGCAGGAACGAGCCGACGAGGCCGATCTGGTCGAGCCCCGGCGAGACGTCGGGCACCTTGATGACGCCCTGCGAGGTGTACATCGTGTCCTCGGGCAGGAACGGGACCCGGCCGGAGAAGGCGACCTCGCCCTCCGCGTCGCGCACCGTGACCTCGGGGGCGTACCCGTTGCCCTGGAGGTAGATCTTCGCGCCGCCCGCCAGGAGCGGGTGGTTGACCTTGATCGTCTCCTCGTGCGTCGCCCCGTCGGGGTCGCGCACCGTGACGAACGCCGTGAAGTCGCGCGACTGGGCGAACGCGACGGCGTCCGTGGCGAACTCCGCCTCGAAGCGGTCGAGCGTCATGGAGAACGGCACGAGGGACGACGGCCGGAACCACGCGCCGTTCTCGAACGTGTCGTAGTCGACGACCGCGTTCGCGAACCCGCGGTCCTCCGTGACGATGGCCTGGCCGCGGTAGTGCAGGAGCTGGCCGAGCGCGACGGCGACGAGCAGCCCGAGCAGCGACAGGTGGAACAGGAGGTTGCCGGACTCGCGGACGTACCCGCGCTCGGCCGCGACGGTGCGGGCCGCCGGTCGCGCGGCGCGCCTCCCGGCGGCGGGCGCCGCGGCCTCGGTGCCCGTCTCGACGCGGAACGTCGGCAGCCACCGCAGCCGACCCCGCAGGTGGGCCTGCGCCGCGGCGGCGACCTCGTCCGGCGTCGCGTCGGTCACCGCGTTCCCCTGCGCGGGGAAGCGGTCGAACCGGCGCGGCGTGCGCGGCGGGCGGCTGCGCAGCGCCTGGAGGTGGGCGCGCGTGCGCGGCAGGATGCACCCGACGAGCGAGACGAACAGCAGCAGGTAGATCGCGGAGAACCAGACCGACGCGTAGACGTCGAAGAACCCGAGGCGGTCGAGCCACTCCCCCGCCGTCGGGTTGTCCTGCAGGTAGCGCAGCACGGCGGCCGGGTCCTGCGGGCGCTGGGGCAGGACCGAGCCGGGCACGGCCGCCACCGCGAGGAGCATGAGCAGCATGAGCGCGACGCGCATGCTGGTGAGCTGGCGCCACGTCCAGCGCAGGGTGCCGACGAGCCCGAGGGCGGGCGCCGCAGGCCGCGAGGACGCGGACGACCCGGAGGCCGCCCGGGGCCCGCCGCCCTCGGCCCCCGCCCCGCCCTCGGCGAACGCGTCGTCGATGCCCTCCGGGCGGTAGCGGGGCGCGTCCGTGCCCGGGGCCTTCTCGTCGGTCGTCTCGTCCCGCATCACACCACCGTCACGAATCCGCCGATCCAGCCCTGCAGCGCGCTCGTCCACGTGCCCCACAGGCCGGTCACGAGCGCGAGGCCGATGACCACGAGCAGCCCGCCGCCGACGCGCATGATCGCGAGGCGGTGGCGCCGCAGGAACCCGAGCATGCGCTGCGAGCTCTGCAGGCCGAGCGCGATGAGCAGGAACGGGACGCCGAGGCCGAGGCAGTACGCGACGCCCAGCAGCGCCCCGCGCCCGGCGGACGCCTCGCTGAGCGAGAGCGCCTGCACCGCGACCAGGGTCGGCCCGAGGCACGGCGTCCAGCCGAGGCCGAAGACCACGCCGAGCAGCGGAGCGCCCCACAGGCCCGCGCGCGGGCTCAGGTGCAGGCGCCGCTCGCGCTGGAGGAACGGGACGGCCCCCATGAAGGCCAGTCCCATGAGGACGACGACGACGCCGAGCACCCGGGTGAGCACGTCCTCCCAGCGCAGCACGTACGCCCCGAACGCCCCTGCGGCGGCGGACAGCCCGACGAACACCACCGTGAAGCCCGCGACGAACAGCCCGACGCCGGCGAGCACGCGCCCCCGGCTCGGCGCGGCCGCCACGACCGCGGTCCCGCCGCCCCCGCCCGACGAGCGCCCGCCGCGCCCGGACCCGCCGCCCGCGTTCGCCGCGGCCATGCCGCTCACGTAGCCGACGTAGCCGGGCACGAGCGGCAGGACGCACGGCGACGCGAACGACACGAGGCCGGCCAGGAGCGCGACGGGCACGGCGAGCAGCAGCGACCCGCTCCAGGCGATCCGCGCGAACTGCTCGCCGACGTCGGCCGCGACGACCGGGGCGAGCGCCGCGGTGGCGGTCCCGAGCACGTCAGCCACCTGCCGTGGCGTCGCCCGTGGCGTCCTCGGCGACGACGTCGTCGACGAGCGCGTCGAGCGTCGAGCCCTCGACGAGACCGATGACGCGCGCCGCGACGCGGCCCTCCCGGTCCAGCACGACCGTGGAGGGCACGGCCTGGAGCGGGACGGTCCCGGACAGCTGCGCCACCACCTCGCCGCTGCGGTCGTCGATCGACGGGTACGGCACGTCGAACGTGCGCTGGAACGCCAGGGCGGCGCCGGGCTCGTCGGTGGTGTTGATGCCGAGCACCTGCACGCCGTCGTCCGCGCGCTCCTCCGCGAGCGCCACGAGGTCGGGCGCCTCGGCCCGGCACGGCGCGCACGCGGCGTACCAGGTGTTGAGCACGACGACGTCGCCCTGCCAGTCGGCGGTGTCGACCGTCGCGCCCTCGTAGTCGGTGCCCGTCAGCGCGACGGCCTCGCCGCGGTCGCCGGCCTCCCACGTGCGCACCGACCCGTCGCCCGAGACGTACCCCTGCCCCACGACGTCGTCCCCGGA
Organism: Cellulosimicrobium sp. CUA-896; assembly: GCF_001942335.1. GTDB lineage: Bacteria > Actinomycetota > Actinomycetes > Actinomycetales > Cellulomonadaceae > Cellulosimicrobium. The sequence continues at coordinate 12,142 of NZ_MKKH01000009.1, forward strand.
GGTCGTGGCGCCGGACTCGGCCGTGCAGGCCGAGAGCGCGAGACCGGCCGCGAGGGCGAGACCGCTCGCGGCGAGGGCACGACGACGGGCGACGGGGCTCACGGCAGCATCACGGGTCGCACCCTCGCGCGCGAACCTGGGCGCACCCTGAGAGGGAGCCCGGACGAACCGGGCACAACGGGCCAGGACCACTCCCGGTGGCCGGTCGACATGGCGAACGTCACGCTCCCGAGACCGCGGAGGCGCCCGGCAGGAGGTCGGCGACGGGCTCGGAGTAGTGGATCCCGACGAGGCGGTCGTCCTCGAACCGCAGCGACGTGAGGGAGGCGAGCGAGCACTCTCGTTTGCGCGGGTCGTGCCACAACCGACGGTCCTCGTAGCTGAGGCGCGTGAGCCAGACCGGCAGCTGGTGGCTCACGAGCAGCGCCTCGCGGCCGGCGGCCTTGTCGCGCGCGTCCGCGACCGCGGCGCGCATGCGGGCCACCTGCTCGACGTAGGGCTCGCCCCACGACGGTCGGAACGGGTTCCACAGGAACCGCCAGTGGCCGGGGTGGCGCAGCGACCCGTCGCCCACGCCGAAGCGCAGCCCCTCGAAGTGGTTCTCCGCCTCGAGCAGCCGCTCGTCCGTGCCGAGCTCGAGACCGAAGGCTTCGGCGGCGGGCGTCGCCGTCTCCTGCGCGCGCTGCAGCGGGGACGCGACGACGACGGCGAGGTCGGCGCGGGGCCGGGTCGCGCCGTCGGGCCCGGGCTCGCCGGCGAGGTGCGCCGCGACGCGGCGCGCCATCTCGCGCCCGCGCTCGGACAGGTGGTAGCCGTCGAGCCGGCCGTAGAGGATGCCGTCGGGGTTGTGGACCTCGCCGTGACGCAGGAGGTGGACGGTGGTGGAGACCATGGGCACCAGTGTCCCGCACTCCGCGGGCTCAGATCTCGTGGTCCTCCCGGCAGGCGCGCGCGACGGAGGCCATCGCCTCCCCCAGGGCCTGGAACTGCTCGGGCGTCAGGACGTCGACCATGAAGCGGCGCACCGCCGCGACGTGCGCCGGGGCCGCCTCGACGAGCGTGCGGTGCCCCTCCTCCGTCATGACGCAGTCCACGCCGCGCCGGTCGCCGTCGGTCGCCGAGCGGCGCACGAGCCCGCGGGCCTCCATGCGGGCGACGGTGTGCGTCACGCGGCTGCGCGAGCGGGCCAGGCCCTCGGCGAGCGCGGACATGCGCAGCGTGCGGCCGGGGCTCTCCGAGAGCCGCACGAGCAGCTCGTACTCGTTGAGCGACACGGCCGACCGCTCCTCGTGCTCGCGGCTGACCGCCTCGACGAAGCGGACGGTGCCCTCCAGGTACGCGCGCCAGAGCTGCTGCTGGTCGGCGTCGAGCCAGCGCGGTTTGTCCTCGTGGGGGGCCGTGCGGTCTGAGTGCTGCGTCGTCATGCGGTCCTCGGTCGATCCAGGGGCGGTCCCGGCGTGGGGGACGGCCCGGCGAGCATCCGGAAGATTCTTCCACCCTCCTCGGGAATAGACGGTGGTCGGGCCGGAGTTGATACGCCCGTGCGTGGTTGAATGTTCAACCAGTTGTCCGGAGCTCGCATTCCGGCCGACGCGGACGACGTCCGACCCGCTGCACGACGCCCGTACGACCGACACGAAGGAGCACCCTCATGGCCACGCCGCTGCCCTCCGGCCTCACCTCCGGCACCTACGCCCTCGACGCCTCGCACTCCCAGGCCGCGTTCACCGTCCGCCACGCCGGCATCTCCAAGGTCCGCGGCACGCTCGCGATCACCGGCGGCTCCATCACGGTCGGCGACGACCTCGAGTCGACGGCGGTCACCGCCGAGCTCGACGCCGCGTCCGTGAGCACCGGGGACGACAACCGCGACAACCACCTCCGCAGCGCGGACTTCTGGGACGCGGAGAACAAGCCGACGTGGGCCTTCACCTCGACGTCGGTCACCACCGACGGCGACGACTACGTCGTCGCGGGCGACCTGACGATCAACGGCGTGACCAAGCCCGTCGAGCTCGCGACCGAGTTCGCCGGCACCGCGACCGACCCGTTCGGCAACCCGCGCGCCGGCTTCGAGGCCAGCACCCAGATCTCCCGCAAGGAGTTCGGCCTCACCTGGAACGCCGCGCTCGAGACCGGCGGCGTGCTCGTCGGCGACAAGGTCACCATCACGCTCGACGTCTCGGCCATCAAGCAGGCCTGAGCGACCACGCACCCGCCGAGGGGCCGCGCGCACACCGGGCGCGCGGCCTCTCGCGTCCCCGGGCCTCCGCGCTCTCCGGATCGTCGCGCCCTCGGGCCGTCGCGCCGTCCGGGCCGCGTCGCGGCGTCAGCGGCCCGCCGCGACGGGCCCGCGCCTGCGAGTGGAACGCGAGGATCTGCAGCTCGCTGCCCACGTCGACCCCGCGCACGTCGACGTCCGGTGGGACCTGCAGGGCGCACGGCGCGAAGTTGAGGATCTCCTTCACGCCCGCCGCGACGACGCGGTCCGTGACCGCCTGCGCGTGCGCCGCGGGCGTGGCGAGGACGACGATCGACACGCCCTCGCGCGCCACCACGTCCTCGAGCGCGTCCACGTGCTCGACGACGATCCCCGCCGCGCGCGTGCCCACCACGTCGGGCGACGCGTCGAGCAGCGCCGCGACGTGGAACCCGCGCTGCTCGTAGCCGGAGTAGTTCGCGAGCGCGTGCCCGAGGCTGCCGATCCCGACGATCGCGATCCGGTGCTCGTCCGCCAGGCCCAGGGCCTCGGTGATGTACCCGGCGAGCGAGTCGACGTCGTACCCGACGCCGCGCGTGCCGAACGAGCCGAGGAACGACAGGTCCTTGCGCAGCTGGGCGGACCCCACGCCCGACAGCTCGGCCAGCTCCGCCGACGACGTCGTCGGCACGCCGCGCGCGACGAGGTCGCGCAGCGCGCGCAGGTAGAACGGGAGTCGCGCCACGGTCGCGCTCGGGATACCCGGGAGGGCCACCTCACCGACGACCTGCTCAGCCACTCGCCACCACCGCCATCCCCGGACCGTCCCCGTCGACGATCGTCCGACCGTGCTCGCCGTACCCGGTGCACATCATCCCAGGTCCGGTCGCGCTCCTGAAATCCGCCCGACCGCCCGCGCGAGGCGCCGCGCGTCGACCCGCCAGAAGGCCTGCTGCACCCCGCCGACCGTGACGACGGGGACGTACTCGGAGTACCGCTCGCGCACGTCCGCCGGCGTCGACGCGTCGTCCAGGTCGACCTCGCCCCAGACCACGCCCGCCTCGTCGCACACGCGGGCGACGACGTCGCGCGCCTCGTCGCACAGGTGGCACCCGGCCCGACCGTACAGCAGGACGGGCGGGACCGGGGAGGGGTCGGCGGCGCTCACGGTCCCAGGCTAGATCCCCGCCCGGGGCGCGCGTCGCGCCGATAGAGTGACGGCATGCCGACGCCCCCGGGGCAGCCTCCCGCCCTCCGCACGGCGGCGTTCTTCGACGTCGACAACACGATCATCCGCGGCGCGTCGTCGTTCCACCTCGCACGGGCGCTGCACCAGCGCGAGTTCTTCTCCACGGGCGACCTCGTGCGGTTCGCCGCGCACCAGGCCCGCTACCTCCTCCTCGGTGAGAGCCGGCGCCAGATCGACCGCATCCGCTCGCGCGCCCTCTCCCTCATCGCCGGGCGCTCCGTCGCGGAGATCACGTCCATCGGCGAGGAGGTCTACGACACCGTCCTGTCGCTGCGCATCTACCCCGGCACCCAGCGCCTGCTCGACGAGCACATCGCCGCCGGCCACGACGTGTGGCTCGTCTCCGCGACCCCCGTCGAGATCGGCGACCTCATCGCGCGCCGGCTCGGCGCGACCGGCGCCCTCGGCACCGTGGCCGAGCACGAGGACGGCTTCTACACCGGCCGGCTCGTCGGCGACCTCATGCACGGGCGTGCGAAGGCCGCCGCGGTGAGCGCGCTCGCGGAGCGCGACGGCATCGACCTCGAGGCGTCCTACGCCTACGGCGACTCGCTCAACGACGTCGCGATGATGGACGAGGTCGGGCACCCGTGCCCCATCAACCCCGACGCGCGGCTGCGCCGGCACGCCCAGGACGTCGGCTGGCCCATCCGCGAGTTCCGTGGACGCCGGCGGCGCGTGACGCGCAGCAGCGTGCGCACCGCGAGCTGGGCGGGGGCCGTCTGGGCGGGGGCGCTCGTCCTGCGGTCCGTGCGCCGGGCGGTCGACCGGCGGTTCGCGCGGCTCTGAGACTCACCGGACGGGTGGGGTGCGGGATGTTCGCCCGACCTACCATCCGCGCCGCTCGTGCCTCGCGGCGCTCCCGCCAGACCCGCCACGGTCGGGCGAACGTCCCGCACCCCACCCCTCGCGCACCGCGCCGCCACCTCGAGGCCGGGGACGCAGCGAGCCCGGTCACCCCTCGTCGGGGTGCCGGGCTCGGCGGTCGGCGCGCGCGTCGTGGCGCGCGACGTCACTTCTTGTTGCGGCGCTGGTGACGCGTCTTGCGCAGCAGCTTGCGGTGCTTCTTCTTGGCCATGCGCTTGCGGCGCTTCTTGATGACGGAGCCCATAGGTGGTCCTCGCAATGCTTGTCGGAGCTGGTCGGCGGGGTCGGTCCGGTACGGGCGACCGCCGGGTGGTCCACGGTTGATCAGGGTTCGTACACCACGAGCCGACCAACACGAGAGAAATCCGCCCCTTAGCGTACCCGCTCGCGCCGGTTCGCCCGAACCGGAGCGGGCCGGGGGCGGGGTTCAGTCGAAGTGCGCGTCGAGGCCGAGGTGCCCGAACACCGCGCGCCGCGTGGCGAGGATCGCGCGGTCCACGGCGTCGTCCGGGTCGAAGCCCGCGGACCACGGCTGCCGCTCGACGCCCGGGCCGAACGTCGAGGGCCCGTCCACGCCCGTGACCTCCGCGACGAGGGCACGCCAGGGCGCGGGCACCGGCTGCCCGTCCGCCACCGGGGCGTGCACCACCTCCCCCACGACGGCCGACCAGGCGAGCGGCACGACCCGCGCGATCGCGTACCCGCCGCCGCCGAGCGCGAGCCAGCGCCCGCCCGTGAGCTCGTGCGCGAGCGCGTGCAGCGCCGCCGTCGCGGTCCGCTGCGCCCCGACGGAGACGTCGAGGTCGGACAGCGGGTCGTCCCCGTGGGCGTCGCACCCGTGCTGCGTGACCAGCACGTCGGGACGGAACGCCCGCAGGACCGGGGGCACCACGGCGTCGACGGCGCGCCACCACCGCCCGCCGTCCGTGCGCGGCGGCAGGGCGACGTTGACCGCGGTCCCCTCGGCGCCGGGGCCCCCGACGTCGGTGGGGTGCCCGGTCCCCGGGAACAGCGTCGCGCCGCTCTGGTGGACGGACACGGTGAGGACGCGCGGGTCGCCCCAGAACACCTCCTCGACGCCGTCGCCGTGGTGGGCGTCCAGGTCGACGTACGCCACGCGGTCCGCCCCCTCGTCGAGCAGGCGTCGCACGGCGACGGCCGCGTCGTTGTACACGCAGAACCCGGAGGCCGCTCCCGCCTTGGCGTGGTGCATGCCGCCCGCGACGTTCACGGCGTGCAGCGAGCGCCCCGACGCGATCGCCCCGGCGGCCTCCCAGGACCCGGCGACGACGCGCGCGGCCGCCTCGTGCATGCCCGGGAACACCGGGTCGTCCTCCGTGCCGAGCCCGCGCCGCGGGTCCGGCGTCCCGTGCTCGGACGCCGCGCGGACGGCCGCCAGGTAGTCGGCGTCGTGCACGGTGGCGAGCACCGCGTCGTCGGCGGGCGGCGGCGCGACCAGGTCCACGCCCGGGCCGGCCAGCAGCCCGAGCTCGCGCACGAGGCGCATCGTCAGGTCGAGCCGGGCGGGCGCCATGGGATGACCCGGCCCGAAGTCGTAGCCGAGGAGGTCCTGCCCCCACACCACGCACGCGCGGGCGGGCCCGGCGGACGACCCGGCGGCGGACGACGCGGTGGACCCTGTGGACGGTGCGACGGCCGGCGACCCCTCGGCGGGCGTCGGGGCGGAGATGGGCATGGCTCACCGTAACGCCGACGACGCGGCGCGGGCGGGGCGGCCCCGCACCCGCCCGGGCCCCACGTCACCGGTGGGGCGACGTGACGGGTCCCCGGGCCCGTGGCAGAGTGGCGACCGTGGCACGACGCGCGTCGACGCTGACGCCGTGAGGGAGGTCCGATGGCCTCGGGCCTGACCGGCCGGCTCTTCCAGGGCCGCGAGCTCGTCGACCGCCTCGCCCGGCAGTCCCCCGCCCGGCTGGCCGTCACCGTCTTCGCGGCGGTCATCGCGCTCTTCACCGCGCTGCTGCTCGCCCCGTGGGCCACGGCGTCGGGCAGGTCGGCCCCGTTCGTCGACGCGCTGTTCACCGCGACGTCGGCGGTGTGCGTCACCGGACTCGTCGTCGTGCCGACGGGCACGTACTGGTCGACCTACGGCCAGGTCGTCATCCTCGTCGGCATCAAGGTCGGCGGCCTCGGCATCATGACCCTGGCCTCCATCCTCGGCATGGCGGTCTCGCGCCGGATCGGGCTCACGCAGAAGCTGCTCACGGCGTCGGAGACGAAGACCACCCGGCTCGGCGAGGTCGGCTCGCTGGTGCGCGTCGTCATCATCACCTCGACCGCGCTCGAGCTGCTCATCGCCCTCATGCTCTTCCCCCGCTTCCTCGTCCTCGAGGAGTCCGTCGGCGAGGCCGCGTGGCACGGGGTCTTCTACGGCATCTCGGCGTTCAACAACGCGGGGTTCGTGCCGACGCCCGAGGGCCTCGCGCCGTACGTCGGCGACTGGCTGCTGTGCCTGCCGATCATCCTCGGCGTCTTCATCGGCTCGCTCGGCTTCCCCGTCATCCTCAACGTCCTGCGCAGCCGCCGCCGGGCCGCGAAGTGGAGCCTGCACACCAAGATCACGCTGACGATGAGCGCCGCCCTCGTCGGCATCGGCACCGTGCTCTACGGCGCGGTCGAGTGGGCGAACGAGCGCACGCTCGGCCCGTTGTCGTTCGGCGACAAGATCCTCGCGTCGCTGTTCGCGGGCGTCATGCCCCGCTCGGGCGGGTTCTCGACCGTCGACACGGGCGGCATGCGCGAGGCGAGCTGGCTCATCACCGACGCGCTGATGTTCGTGGGCGGCGGCTCCGCCTCGACCGCCGGCGGAATCAAGGTCACGACGCTCGCGGTCATGCTCGTGGCGATCGTCTCCGAGGCGCGGGGCGACCGGGACATGGAGGTGTACGGGCGGCGGATCCCGCGCGACACCCTGCGCCTCGCCGTCGCCGTCTCGTTCATCGGGGCGACGGCGGTCCTGCTGTCGAGCCTGCTGCTCCTCGAGATCACGGGCGAGACGCTCGACGTCATCCTGTTCGAGACGATCTCCGCGTTCGCGACCGTCGGCCTGAGCACCGGGATCACGCCCGACCTGCCCGACGCGGGCAAGTACGTGCTCGTCGCGCTCATGTTCATCGGACGCACCGGGACCATGACGTTCGCCGCGGCGCTCGCGCTGCGCGACCGGCGTCGTATCGTGCGGTACCCGGAGGAGCGGCCGATCATCGGCTGAGCGGAACCACCGGACGACATCCCAGGAAGGCACACCGTGATCGAGAACCTGCCCGACCGGGCGGAGACGCCCGAACCCGTGGCGGCCCGCATCGCCGAGCGCGGACGCGCCGAGCGCGCGCGCCGCGGCGAGGCGCGCAACCAGCCGAAGGACGGCGGCGTGCTCGTCATCGGCCTCGGGCGGTTCGGCTCCGCGATCGCCGCCACGCTGGACCGTCTCGGCCAGGACGTGCTGGCCGTCGAGCGCGACGCGACCTCGTCGCCCAGTGGAGCGGCCAGCTCCCCCTCGTCGAGGCCGACGCCTCCAACCCCGTCGCGCTCGAGCAGCTCGCGCGCGCGACTTCCCCGTCGCCGTCGTCGGCGTCGGCACGTCGCTCGAGGCGAGCGTGCTCATCACGGGCAACCTCGTCGACATGGGGACGCCCCAGATCTGGGCCAAGGCGATCTCCGCCGAGCACGGGCGCATCCTCCAGCGCATCGGCGCGCACCACGTGGTGTTCCCCGAGTCCGACGCCGGGGCGCGCGTCGCGCACCTCGTCTCCGGCAAGCTGCTCGACTACATCGAGGTCGAGAACGGCTTCACCATCGTCAAGATGCGCCCCCCACGCGAGTCCAGGGCTTCACGCTCGCCCAGTCGAAGGTGCGCGAGCGCTACGGCGTCACGGTCATCGGCGTGAAGTCGCCCGGCGAGGACTTCGTCTACGCGACGCCGGAGACGCGCATCAGCGCGAACGACCTGCTCATCTGCTCCGGCCACGCGGAGCTGCTCGAGCGGTTCGCCTCGCGCCCCTGACGAAACCGTCTAGCGACCCGGCCCCTGCCTGAGCTGCGCCACCGCGTCGAGCAGGTCCGCCGGGCGGTCGGTACCCACGACGTACTCACGTCCGTCGAAGAGCGCGACACCCACCGCCGGGCCGGACCGTACGAACAGAGCCCACCGCCGCGGCCCCAGGAAACGCAGTCCCCACCCCCCTGCACTCAGCGCAGAGAGACCGGTCGCGTCCGCGCGCGCGACGTCCCCCGCGTGCACCACGCGCCGCCAGACCGTCACGCCTCCGAGAGAGAACTCCAGTCGCAGAGTCTCCGGCGCCACGACCACACGAGACCTCATGCCGCCGATCGCCACGGTGACCAGCACCGTCGCCCCGGCGATCGTGACGAAGAGGATGCGGTCCGCCGGCGTCTCGGCGTCGGGCAGCGCACTGATCAGGAACCACACCGCCAGCACGACGCCGAGTCCGGCGACGGCGACCCGCAGCGTGGGAACGGCGCCACGGCTCTCGCGGAACAGCACCGGGGTCGTCCTCGCCGGACGCTCGCGGCCGTCGTGCGCACGGGGAGGCACCCCGGCTCCCTCCTGGTCGTTCCCTCGGTCGTCGTGGTCGATCCTCGCAGATCCTGCGTGGCGACCGTCGCCGGGGCCGTCGGCGTCCTCAGCGGCCCCTGCCCGCGCGGCGTCGCAGCGCGACGCCCGCCGTCACGGCGACGCCTGCGAGAGCGGCGACGGCGGCGAGCCCGACGCCGGTCGTCGCGAGCCGGCCCGGCGGGGCGGCGGACGCGCCGCTGCCCGTGCCGTCGCCCGCCCCGGCACCCGCCCCGGAGCCACCCGCGCCGCCGGCGCCGCCACCGGCCTGCCCGCCGTCGCCGGCAGGTTCCTGGCCGCCGCCGGCCGGCGGCGTCTGACCGTCGTCGCCCGGTGGAGTGCCGCCCGCGGCGACGACCGTGAACGGTGCGGACAGCACCTCGGTACCGGTCGCGAGCGCGCGCACGCGCAGGCGGTGCACACCGGGGACGGTGTCCTCCGGCAGCCGGGTCGTGAGCTCGAACGCGCCGTCCGTGCCCGCCGTGGCCGTGCCCAGCGGAACGGGACCGGCCAGCAGGGCGACGGCGTGCGAGGAGCCCGCGGCGTGGCCGCGCCCGCGCACGACGAGCGGGCCGCCGGGCACGAGCGGACGCTGCCCGGTGACGACGGCGACCTCGGGCGCGGACGGCGCGTCCCGCTCGTCGATCTCGACGGTGACGCGAACGCCCTCGCCGGGCGGGAGCGGCGCGTCGGGCCCGGCCGCACCGGCGGAGGCGGCGGGCGTCAGGAGGGCGGCGGTGAGCAGCGCGGCGGCGAGGAGCCGTCGGGTGGTCGTCACGCGGTGAACCTTGTCGTCGAGCCCGGAGGCAGCCGGATGGGCCCCCCGAACCCGACTGGACGGCCGTCCAGTCCCGAGCATCCTGCCACGCCAGCGGTCCGCCCGGCCACCCCGGGCGTGCGCCGATCACCCCTGACGAGCCGAGGGCGAGCCCTCGACGACGAACGCCCGACCCGCGCCCCGAACGGGGCGCGGGCCAGGCGTCGTCCAGACGTCGGCCAGGTGTCCGGCGTCGGCCGGGTGCGCGGCGTCAGCCGCAGGCGAGCGCGTCGAACGCGCTCTCGTACGTGCTCGACACCTCCTCGCCGTCGACCGTCGCAGCCGCCGCGACGGTGACGGTCCCGGCCGGAGCCGCCGTCGACCGGACGGGGAACGCCTGGTACGCCGAGCGGCCCGGGGCCACGTCGTCGAACGTCCGGGTCCCGTACGGGGTCTCCACCGTGACGTCGACCGGCACGTCCTCGCCGTGCGTGGCGCGGACGGCGACGTAGGCCTTGCCCGCGAGGCAGCGCGGCGACACCTCGACGTCGACCGCGAGCTCCGGCGCGGGCGGCTCGTCCCCGTACGCGGCGTGGAGCGCGGCCTCCTCCGCGGCGGTGATGGGCAGCACCGTGCCGTGGCGCGGGCTGCTCGGCAGGTGGGCGTCGACCGACGTCCACTCGCCCGACTCGAGGTCCGTCGACTCGAGGGGCAGGTAGCCCTGGCCGCCGTGGTAGCTCGGCTGGTCGACGAAGAGGTACCACTTCTCCTCGGTGTTGGACTTGAACACCGTCGGGCCCTCGCCCGCCGTGAGCGTGCCGCCCCACGGGTTCGGCTGGCCGTAGCCGACCTTCTCCTCGATGAGCTCCCAGTCGGTCGAGCGCAGGTCCGTCGACTTCTCGAGGCGCGGGATCATGTACGCCTCGTCCTTGGTGAAGCGGTAGTACGTGCCCTCGTGCTCGACGATCGACGAGTCGATCATGCCGAGGCCGTTGCCGCGCTTCTCGTCGATCCACACCTGCGGCTCGCTGAACGTCACGAAGTCGCGCGTCGTGGCGTACATCGTGCGCTGGTAGGAGTCGGCGATGCGGCGGTTCGTCGTGTCCGTCGTCGGGTACAGGGCGGAGGCCCAGTAGACGATGTACTCGCCGCGCTCGGCGTCCCAGAACGCCTCGGGCGCCCACGTGTTGCCGGCGTACGCGCTCGAGACGGTGACCATGCGCTGCTCGGACCAGTTCACGAGGTCCGTCGACTCCCAGATCATCAGGCGCGCGAGCCCCGCTCCTGGGCGTTGCCGAAGTTGTTGCCACCGTAGATCCGCAGGTCCGTGGCGAGCAGGAAGAACCGGTCGCCCTCGGGCGAGCGGATGATGAACGGGTCGCGCAGCCCCTTCTCCCCCAGCCCGGACGTGAGGACGGGCTCGCCGTCGTTGAGCTCGACCCAGTCGAGCGGGTCGTTGCCGTCGCTCACGCTGAAGTAGACCGACTCGCCGTCGGGCGTGCTCTCCCCCTCGAAGTAGGGGAAGAAGTAGGCCTCGTAGTCGGCGTCGGCCGGCAGCGGCCGGACGGTCGCGTCGTACGTGTGCGTGGCGGTCGCGCCGTCCTTCGTGGCCGTCACCGTGAGCTGCACGACGACGGGCTGCTCGCCGTGGGCGGGTCGCGTCACCTCGCCCGTCGCGGAGATCGTCGCGGCATCTGACGTCGCCCAGGCGAGCGACGCGCCGTTCTGCCCGGTGGCCGGGAGCGTGAGGTTGCCGCGCACGTCGTCCAGGTGCGGGATCGCCACGTGCTCGGCGTCCCACTGCGCCGCCTCGGCGGGCTCGAGCTGGGCGAGGACCGTGACCTCGAAGGCCGCGGTCCGTGTCACGCGCCGCGGGTGACCGTGGCGGTGAGCGTCACCGTGGCGTCGTCCGCCCCGGCCGCGGGCCGGGTGACCTTCCCGGCCGCGGACACGACCGCGGCGTCGGACGACGCCCACGTGATCGTCGAGCCCTGCGCGCCCGCCGTCGGCAGCGCGAGGTCGGCCGTCACCGCGCTCGTGTCGCCGAGGTCGAGCGCCGCGACGTCGGCGTCGGCCGCCGCCGTCGACGTCTCGGCCGCGAGCTGCCCCGCCTCGGACACGGTGAGCGCGCGGTCGTAGAGCCGGAAGTCGCGGACCTGGCCCTTGAGGTACCGGTCGGACGAGTACAGCGAGCGCCCGACGTAGTTGGCCGTGGTCTGCCCGCCCCCGATCTGGCCGGGGTCGGTCGTCACGTTCGTCGCCTGCTTGACCTGCACCCCGTCCTCGTACAGCGTCGCCGTGGTGCCCGACAGCGTCCACGTGAGCGTCTTCCACACGCCGCGCGCGAGGTTCGAGCCCTTCGTGACCGTCTGCTCGGTGGACCAGTTCCCCGTCGCGATCGACGTCCGGTACGCGTTGCCCGTCGTGAACAGGTAGCCGTTTCCGGCCGTGCCGCTCGTGTTGCCCAGCCCGTAGACGAAGTACGGCGTGCCGTGCGTCGGGTCGACGAGCACGTCGAGGCTCACCGTGGCGTCGGTGAGCCCGGCGAGCAGGTGGTCGGGCAGGTCGACGTAGTCGTCCGTGCCGTCGAGCGCGAGCCCGTCGGGGGTCGCCGTCGCGCCGTGCACCGTGGCCGGGCCGAACGTCGAGCCCTCGGCGAGGTTCGCCGTCGTCCCGCCCGTGGTGTGGGCCGCGTCGAGCGGGTACCACGCGACGAGCCCCTCGTCCGTCGGCCCGCCGACGTCGGCGACGGCCGGTGCCGTGGCGGCCCCGAGCATCGTCGCGGTGAGCGCCCCCACCAGCCCGACGGCGATCCCCGCCGTGCGGCGCCGTCGTCGGTCTGGTCGGCGCGTCGTCGTCTCTGTCATGTCGTCCTTCTCCTCGTCGAGATGAAACGTTGTCGCGAGGTAGAACCCGCGGTCGCGAGGTAGGACCCGGCGGGTTCTACCTCGCGACCTGCGCCTCTACCTCGGGGGTGGCGTCAGCCGCAGGTGGCCGCGTCGTACGCGACCTCGTGCTCCGTGGTGACGGGCTCGCCGTCGAGCACCGCGGAGCCCGTGACCGTCGCCGTGCCGGCCGGGACCGACGTCGCGCGGACGGCGAACGCCTGGTAGGCCGACTTCCCCGGTGCCACGTCCGCGACCGTCTTCTCACCGAACGGCGTCGCGAGCGTGACGTCCGCGGGCACGTCGCCCGCGTTGGTCGCGCGGACCGCGAGGTAGACCTTGCCGGCGAGGCACCGCGGGGTGGCCTCGACGGTGAGCTCGACCTCGGGCTGCGGGGCGACGTCGACTGGGTCGACGCTCTCGAGCGTCGGGGTGACCTTCTGGATGAGGCCGTCCTCGCCGAACGTCAGGCGGTCGATCGTCGTCTCGCGGTTGGTGCCGTTGCCGCCCGGGATCGCGAAGCGGTGGTACGCGATGTACCAGTCGTCCGTGCCGGCGACGTTGAGGATCGAGCTGTGCCCGGTCCCGAGGATGCCCTGCGACGCGTCCTTCTCGAGGATGACGCCGCGGGCGGTCCACGGGCCCTCCATGCTCGTCGCGGTGGCGTACCCCACGCGGTAGTTCGGCGACCCGGTGTCGTCGATCGAGTACGTGAGGTGGTAGATCCCGTCGCGGAAGTTGACGAACAGGCCCTCGCGGAAGTCCGTCAGCCCCGGGATGCGGCGCAGCGTCTCCTGCTTGATCGCGGTCATGTCGTCGGTGAGCTCGGCCATGACCGGGCCGTTCGACGGGCCGCCGTTGCCCCACAGGAGCCAGTACTTGCCGGTCTGCGGGTCGTGGAACGCGGCCGGGTCGATGGCCTGGCCCGACGCGATCGACTCGCCGTTGGTGATCATCGCCGTCGCTCCGCGGTGAACGGGCCCTCGGGGCTGTCGGCCACCGCGACGCCGATCGTCTTGCGGTTGTACGTCGGGTTGTGGCCGGAGAAGTAGAAGTAGTAATTCCCGTCCCGCTCGATGATCGTCGGCGCCCACGCGTTGCCGGTCGCCCACGGGACGTTCCCGTTCGCGCCGTCGAGCGTGAGGAACGGCTCGGCCGAGCGCTCCCAGTCGACGAGGTTCGTGGACGTCCAGACGTAGAAGTCCTTGCCGCCCCAGCCGGGCGTGCCGTCCGTGGTCGCGTAGAGGTAGAACGTGTCGCCGAACTGCGCGATGTTCGGGTCGGCGTACCTCCCGGCAGGACCGGGCTGTTCATCTCCGTCGCCCGGACCGTCCACGTGCGCGACGACCCGTCCGGCCCGGTCACCGTGTACTCGACCGGCTCGGTGAAGTCGTGGGCAGACCCGTTCTCCGGCGACACCGTCGCCCGCGGCGAGACCGCGAGCACCGGCGCGAGCACGGTGAGGTCCGTGCCCGGCTCCACCGGGAGCGTGACCGTGGAGCTCGCCCCGTCGACGATCGCGGGGGCCTTGAGCGCGTCGAGCTCGGCCCCTGTGACCGCCGTGTGGTCGGCGCCGAGCTGGAACACCTCGTCCGCCGTGAGCGCGCGGTCGTAGATGCGGAAATCGCGCACCGAGCCCTTGAGGTAGCGGTCGCCCGAGTACAGCGAGCGGCCGATGTAGTTCGCGAGCGTCGACCCTCCCCCGATGTCCTGCGGGTCGATCGTCACGTTCTGCTGGCGACCCACCTCGACGCCGTCCTCGTAGAGCACGGCGGTCGTGCCCTCGAGCGTGTACGTGAGGTGCTTCCAGACCCCGCGCTGCAGGTCGGCGTTCTTGGTGACCGTCTGCTCGGTGGTCCAGTTCCCGGTCGCGATCGACGTCCGGTAGGCGTTGCCCGTCGTGAAGAGATAGCCGTTGCCGGCCGACCCGCTCGAGTTGCCGAGGCCGTAGACGAAGTACGGCGTCGCCTGGTCCGTCGCGATCTTCACGTCGAGGCTCACGGTGATGTCGGTCAGGCCGGCGAGCGCGTCGTCGGGCAGGTCGACGTAGTCGTTGGTCCCGTCCAGGGTGACGCCCTCGCCGGTGCCGGTGAAGGCCGCGCCGTTCGTGAGGGTCGCCGCGCCGACGGTGGCGTCGGGCGCCGAGTTGGCCGCCGTCGTGCCGCTCGTCTCGTCGAGCGCGTACCGCACGACGAGCCCGGGGACCTCGTCCGTCACCTCGATCGCGACGTACACCGTGCGCGCGCCGTCCGCCGTGGTCGCGGTGACCATCGCGTGGCCCGCGGCGACGCCGCTGACGACGCCGTCCGCCGAGACGGTGGCGACCGACTCGTCGTCGGACGCCCACGTGATCGCACGGGCGCTCGCGTTGGCCGGCGTGACGGTCGCCGTGAGCTGCCGCGTCCCGCCGACTCCCACCTGCACCGACTCGGGCGAGACGGTCAGGCCCTCGACCGGCACGGCGTCGTCGGTCACGGTGACGACCGCGCGGGCGCGGACGCTCACGCCGCCGTCGAGCGTGCCGCCGACCTCGAACGTCCCCGCCTGCGCGTACGCCGCCGGGTCGACCGGGTCCCACGTGACGTCCGCGGCTCCCGTGGAGCCGTCCGCGAAGCGCGCGGTCACCGTGTCGGGAAGCACCGGCTCCGACCCGGTCTGGACCGTGACCGCGACGTCCTCGACGGACTCGACGAACGCGTCCGGCTGGTACGTGCGCAGCAGGCGGTCGTACTCGGCCTGCGTCACGGGGAGCACCGTGCCGTGGCGCGGGCGCGACGGCATCTCGTAGTCGGTGGACATGGTCCACTCGGCGGCGTCGAGCGAGTCCGACTCGAACGGCACGTAGCCACGGCCGCCGAACTCGTCGATGAACAGGTACCACTTCTCCTCGGTGTTGGACCTGAAGATCGTCGGCCCCTCGCCCTGGTTGATGCCCGGGCCGGTGGCGTTCGCCTTGCCGATGCAGTCGGTGACGTACTCCCAGTCGGTCGAGAGCAGCTCCTCGGACTCCTCCGCGAGGATGAACTTCGAGCACGGCGTGGACGACGTGTTGTTCCGCTCGTCCTTGGTGAACCGGTAGTACGTGCCGTCGTCGTCCTGCGCGACCGTCGAGTCGATGACCGAGTAACCGGGGTCGACCCATACCTTCGCCTCGGAGAACGTCACGAAGTCGCGCGTCGTCGCGTACATCATGCGGTTGTAGCTGGCGCCGGTGTGGCCGGGGTCGTCCTCCGCGTAGAGCTTCGAGGCCCAGAACACGACGTACGCGCCGATGGACTCGTCGTAGTACGCCTCCGGCGCCCACGTGTTGCCCGCCGTCTCCGGGGAGACCTCGACGAGGCGCTGGTCGGTCCAGGTCACGAGGTCCGTGGACTCCCACACCATGATCGACCGCGAGCCCTGACGCTGCGCCGCGTCCCAGCCGTTGCCGTCGTAGATCCGCAGGTCGGTGGCGATCTGGTAGAACTTGTCACCCTCGGGCGAGCGGATGATGAACGGGTCCCGCAGGCCCTTCTCGCCGAGCTCCGACGTGAGCACCGGCTCGTTGTCGTTGAGGTTCTGGTAGTGCAGCGCGTCGTTGCCCTGGCTGAGCCCGAAGTAGACCTGCTCGCCGTCCGCGTAGCCCTCGCCGATGAAGTACGAGAAGAGGTAGCCCTCGAGCTCTTCGTCCTGCGGCAGCGGGGGCACGTGAGCGGTGAGCTCGCGCGTCGCGGTGGCGCCGCCGACGGTGGCCGTGGCCGTGAGCGTGACGGTCTCGGCGTCCTCGCCGTGCGCGGGACGCGTGACCTCGCCCGTCGGCGTGATCGCGCCCGACGACGTCGCCCAGGTGAGCGACGCGCCGTGCAGCCCGGTCGTCGGCAGGGTGAGGTTGCCGCGCACGTCGTCGAGGTTCGGCACCTCGATCGCCGCGACGGCGGCCTCGGCCTTCGCCTGGTCGCCGTCGCCCGGGAGCACCGTGACGTCGACAGTGCGCGTCTCGCTCGCGCCGCGCAGCGCGACCGTGGCGGTGAGCGTCGCGGTGGCGGGCTCCTCGCCCGCGGCCGGGCGGGTCACAGTGCCGTCCGCCGCGACGACGCCGTCGTCCGACGTCGTCCACGTGACGGCCGAGCCGCCGACGCCCTTCGCCGGGAGCGTCAGGTCGGTGACGACGGCGCTCGTGTCGCCGAGGTCGAGCGCGGCGGCGTCGGCCCGCACCGCGTCGTCCGCGGCGTCGCTCGCCAGGTCCGCGACCTCCTGCGCGGTGAGCGCGCGGTCGTACAGGCGGAAGTCCTTCATGCGGCCCTTGAACAGGCCGTCCGCGGCGTAGGCCGACTTCCCGAGGGCGTTCGCCGTCGTGGTGCCGCCGCCGATCGCACCCGGCGTGATCGTCACGGCGGTGTTCTGGCCGACCTGCGAGCCGTCCTCGTAGAGCCGCGCGGTGCCGTCCGCGAGCGTGTAGGTGATGGTCTTCCACACCCCGCGCTGGAGTGCTCCGGCCGGGGCCTTCGCGGTGTTCTGCTCCCGCCCCCAGGCGAGGTCGGAGATCGTGGCGCGGTAGTTCGCGTTGCCGGTCGAGAAGAGGTACCCGTTCCCGGACTGCGGGCTGCCCACGGCGGGGTTGCCGAGGTTATAGAAGAAGTAGTTGCCGGAGAGCGCCGGGTCGACCCACACGTCGGCGCTCACCGTCACCGCGTCCGTGCCGGCGAGCAGGTCGTCGGGCAGGTCCACGTGGTTCGAGCCGCCGAACGTCAGGCCCTGACCCTCGCGCCACCCTCCCCCGGTGCCCGCGAGGGTGGCGTCGAGCCCGTGGCCCGACGCGTCGTGCGCGACCGTGCCCGCGGTCTCGTCGAGGGGCAGCCAGAGCTGGAGCCCGTCGGTCGTGGGTGCCGCGGCGGCGAGCGTGGTGGCCGGCAGGGTCCCGGGCGCGGGCGACGCCGTGGCGGTCGCGGCGCTCGCGAACGGAGCGACCAGGGCGAGGCCGAGCATGCCGGCCAGCGCGCGCCGACGAGGGCGCGCGGTGCGTGGCCGGACGGGTGGGGGTGCGTGGCGTGAGGTCATCGATGACTCCTCGTCGTCGTGCCCCGGCGTCGTCGCCGGGCCGCCCGTCCGCCGTCGGACGAGCGCATGTGAACGCTAACAGGATCGCTCAGGAGGGAACAGGGCACGGCCCCGACCGATCAGGAACGAACGGCTGCTCGGTCACGGTGAAAACTCGCGAACGCGCTGACGCCGCCTCGTGGCCCGTCGGACCAGCCGCGAGGAAAGACCCAGGTGGATCCGGGAGGGGGCCGGGAAGGACCGCGACGTGCGGTACGACCAGGCCTGCCCGCGAGGTGGAGCCCCGGCCCCGGGCCGGGGCTCCACCTCGCCGCCCCCTGGCGAACCGTCAGCCGCAGCCGAGCGCGTCGTAGGCGACGTCGACGTTCGCCGAGACCTCCTCGCCGTCGACCGCCGCGCTGCCGGTCACCGTGGCCGAGCCTGCGGGTACGGTCGCCGCGCGCGCGGGAACGCCTGGTACGCGTTCCGGCCCGGTGCGACGTCGGCGAACGCCTTCTCGCCGAACGGCGTGGAGAGCGTCACGTCGACGGGCACGTCCTCGCCGTTGGTCGCCCGGACCGCGACGTAGACCTTGCCCGCGAGGCACCGCGGCTGGGCTGTCACCTCGAGGTCGAGAGCGGGCGACGCCTCTTCGACGTCCAGCCGGACGAACGTGATCGAGTGGGCGGGGAACTCGTACGAGAACTCCTCCCCCACGCCGCTCAGCGTGCGCTCGACCGGCACGACGTGCTCCGGGTCGGCCTTCGTGTTCGTGTCCGACGGCGCGCCCACCATCTCGGTGACCGTCGCCTGCTCGCCGACGCTCTCGCCCGCGGCGAGACCCTCGACGTGCACGTCGGTGCGGGCCGCCGTGGAGGTCGGGTTGACGACCTTGACGACGACGTCGCCCGTGTCCTCGTCCCGCGTGACGACCTGGTAGAGCGACTTGGTGGTCGCCTGCTCGTAGGTCATCTGCAGCTCGTCGTCCAGGTAGAGCCCGATCGTGGACCCCTCGACGACGACCTTGACGCGGTACGGCTGCCCGGCCTCGATGCTGTGGTTCTCGACCGCCTTCACCTCGCCCGCGCTGCCGCCCGACGCCCGCTGGAGCGCCTGACGGGTGTTGTTCCACCCGCCGAGGTTCCACCAGTAGTAGTCGTTCGGCCCGCCGGCGGCGAAGCCGACGAGGAAGCCCTCCGACCCGGAGGTCTTGCGGGCGTCGAGCTCGAGCGTGTAGCTCGCCCAGCCTTGGCGTACGCGCCGGAGACGATCGAGCGCGCGTCCGTGACGTTCGTCGCGGACTGCACGTACGCGCCGTCCTGCGCGGCCCACGTGCCGGCCTGCGGCTCCCACTGCTGCGCACCTGCGGAGAAGTCGTCGGAGAAGAGCACCTCGCCCGTGGCGTTGTCGGTGACCCGGACGTTGTCGTACTGCGCGGCGGTGTTCCACGTCGACAGGAAGACGCCGCCGTCCAGGACGGCGTCCGCGGGCGCCGGGCCGGTGTGCGTGCTCGGGACCACCTGGTCCCCGACGTTCGCGGAGAACATCTGCTGCACGTAGTAGTTCACCGAGCCCCACGACTCGTCGTTGTCGAACCAGATCGCGTCCGGCGACCACTGCACGTAGTCCTCGTTGGCGAGCAGCGGCGCGTACGACGCGAGCTCGACCACGTCGGAGTTGCGCTCCAGGCCCGTCATGAACGCCGCCTCCGCGAGCGCGTTGGCGAACGTGTTGCCGCGCGACGCGTACTCGCCGAGGAAGACGTGCGGCCCTTCGCGGTCGTACGAGTCGTACCGCTCGTCGTTCTCGAGGAACCACTGGGGGTCGTTGTAGTAGTGCTCGTCCACCATGTCGACGCCCTGCGCGCGGTTGAACTCCCACAGCTCGTCGAACCGGGTGCCGGTGTCGTCCGGGCCGGAGTTCGAGATGATCTCGATCTCCGGGAACCGGTCCTCGATCGCGTCGCGGAAGGCCGGGAAGTTGGCCTCGAACGTCGTCGTGTTCTCCTCGTTGCCGAGCCCGATGTACTTGAGACCGAAGGGCTCCGGGTGGCCGAGCCCGGCGCGCACGGCGCCCCACTCGGTCGTCACGTCGCCGTTGGCGAACTCGACGAGGTCGACCGTGTCCTGCACCCAGCGCTGGATCTGCACCGGGTCGGTCATCTCGGGGATCGTGCTGCCGCAGCCGTTGGCACCGACCGAGACGACGGGCAGCGGCGTCGCGCCGAGGTCCTCCGCGAAGAGGAAGTACTCGAGGTAGCCGATGCCGTACGACTGGTTGTACCCCCAGAAGTTCCAGTTGGTCGCGCGCTCCTCGACCGGACCGATGGTCTCCTTCCACTGGTACGTGCGACGGCGGTCGGTGTAGCCCGACTCCTCGTACGTGCGGAACGTGCCGACGTTCGTGACGCAGCCGCCGGGGAACCGGAGGAACTGCGGGTCGAGCGCCTCGATCTTCTCGGCGAGGTCCTTGCGGAGCACGGACGTACCGTTGACCGGTCCGACCCACGTGTCCTGCGGGAAGAGGGACACCATGTCGAGGTTGAGCGTGCCCGCGGCGCCCGCGAGCACCGCGAGGCGCCCGGCGTTCGTGGTCGCCGACGCGTCGAGCGTCACCTCGTACTGCTTCCAGGTGTCGGAGCCGTCGACGGCGACCTCGCCGGTCGCGTACGCGGTGGTCCCCGCGGCGTCCTCGACGCGGACCGTGAGCGTCTGCGCGGTCGTGGACCGTGCCCACACGGAGAAGTCGTACGACTCCCCCTCCTCGACGAACAGGCCCGTGTTGTACCCGGCGTTGCGCACGCCGGCGCCCGCGCCCGTGGTGGTGACGCGCAGGTAGCTGCGGTTCGTCGCGTTGAGACGGCCGGCGTCGTTCACCACCTGGGTGGTGGCCGTCGCCCCGCCGCGGTTCGCCGCGCTCCACGCCGTCATGCCGGTGAAGGACGCGTTGTCCTGGGTCGTGAACTCGAAGGACCGGTTGCGCACGAGCTCGGCGTACAGGCCGCCGTCGGCGGCGTAGTTGATGTCCTCGTAGAAGATGCCGTAGAGCTCGTCGCTCATCTCGGTGCGCTCGCCGGCGAGGTCGACCGTGATCTCGTGGTCGGCGACGGCGGCGGGCGCGACGGTGAGCTTCGTGGCCGCGTCGCGCGGGCCGAGGACGAGCGCTCCGTCCGCCTCGCGCACGCCGACGTGGAGCTCGGGGTCGGTCGCGGAGCGCAGCCAGACCTTCCCGCCCCCGGCGTCCGTGAGGCGCAGCGGCGCCGCCTCGCGCCCGCGTCGCCCAGCGCCAGGCGCGAGCCGGTCACGACGACGGGCCGGTCGCCGACGGCGAGCGTCACCGGGGCGACGCCGTCGGCGGGCGTACCCGCCGGTGCGGCCTGCAGGACGACGGTCGTCGCGGGGCGCTCGTCGTCGAGGGCGAGGCCGTCCTCGGTCGCGACGAGGTGGCGCGCGTCGCCGGGGCCCGCGAGCGTGAAGCCGCCCTCGGGCACCTGGTCGGCGCCCTCCGCCGCCTCGAGAGCGACGTAGTCGAACGTCGCCGTGTGGGCGGTGCCGTCCTGCGCGGCGAGCGCGTACACGCCGACCTGCGTCACCGGGAAGTCGACGTCCACCGAGCCGGCCGGCTGCCACGCCGCCCCGTCCCAGTACGACGTCGCGATCGTGTCGCCGGTGCGCTGCATGCGCAGCGTCTCGCCGGTGGAGCCGGGGCGGTCGGTGAAGGCGTTCGCGGCGAACGTGCCGCCGCTCTCGACGTCGTTCTCGATCGCGCGCCCGGAGGGCGACAGGTCACCGACGAAGGTCAGCCCGGAGCGGACGTAGTTGTCCATGTCCTGCCATGCGATGAGCCCGGCGCCCTGGTAGACGCGGTCCACGGGCGCGTCGACGTGCGTGACGACCGTGAAGTCGCCCGCGGGGACGTCGAGCATCACGACGTTCTTCGCGCTGTTCCCGGTCTGCCAGGTGTCGCGGCCTGCGACGTGAGCGTCAGCGCCCCGTCGGCGACGGAGAGCGCCGTCGGGACGGGGTTGACGACCGTCCAGTCGGGGCCGAGCGACGTGCCGTCGAACGGGTCGACCCAGGCGCCGTCGGGCAGGTCGGGCTCCGCCGCGGTGGCCGGACCGGCGGACGGGACGGTCGCGGCGAGCGCACCGACGGCGCCGAGGGTCAGGGTGAGCAGCGCCGCGGGTACCACGTGCCGTCGGCGGCGCCTGCCGACCCGGGACGGGGACGTGCTGGGGGGACGTTCCATGGGCTTACCTCTCCTCGTCGAGAGACCTGGGCGCGCACGGCCATGTGAGCGCTCACAACGACACAACCGTAGTGTGAGCGCTCACATCGCGCAATGGTCCGGCGCCCTCGGATCGGCGCGGATCCGGCGGGCACGACGACGCCCCGTCGATCCGCCGCACGGCGGGTCGACGGGGCGTCATCGGGAGCAGGACCGACCGGATCCGTCGCCGGTGCGGGCCTAGCGTCGTCGGACGACGAGCACGCGCTGCAGGATGACGAAGAGGAGCAGGAGCGCGCCGATCACGATCTTCGTCCACCAGGACGACAGCGTGCCCTCGAAGGTGATGATCGTCTGGATCAGGCCGAGGACCAGCACGCCGAGCACCGACCCGAGCACGAAGCCGGTACCGCCGGTGAGCAGCGTCCCGCCGATGACGACCGCGGCGATCGCGTCGAGCTCCATGCCGACGCCCGTCAGCGAGTAGCCGGAGCGCGAGAACATCGCGAACAGCAGTCCGCCGATGCCGGCGCACGTGCCGCTGACCACGTAGACGAGCACCTTCGTCCGCGCCACGGGCAGGCCCATGAGCATCGCCGACTGCTCGCCGCCGCCGATCGCGTAGACCGTGCGGCCGAACTGCGTGTAGTGCAGCAGGTAGAACGCGACCGCCACGACGACGAGCGCCACGACGACGGCGGTCGTGACCCGCCACTCGGGCCCGAGCTGCTGGCTCCAGCTCGCGATCGACACGAACGTCTCGTCGGTGATCGGGATCGACTCGAGGCTGATGACGTAGCACAGGCCGCGCGCGAGGAACATCGCGGCCAGCGTCGCGATGAACGGTTGGATGTCGAAGACGTGCACCATGATGCCGACGACGAGGCCGAGGACCGTGCCGATGAGCACGACGAGCGGGATGACGACGGCGGCCGGCCAGCCGCTCTGCAGCAGCGACGCCGCGGTGATGCCCGACAGCGCGACGACGGCGCCGACGGACAGGTCGATGCCGCCCGTGAGGATCACGAACGTCATGCCCACGGCGAGCACGATGAGGAACGAGTTGTTGATGAACAGGTTGGAGATGACCCGTCCGGACAGGAAGTTCTCGTACCGGCTGCCACCGACCGCGAGCATGAGCGCGAGGACGACGAACGTGCCGACGACGGGCAGGTAGCGGCGGTCGAGCCGGACCCGGGTGGCGAACCGCCGGGCCATGCCCGCCGAGGTCCCGGCAGCCGTGCTCGGCTCGTTGCCGGGCTCGCGCGGGGAGGTCGGCGTGGGGGTCTTGACGGTGGACATCAGGCGGTCACCTCCGCGGTCTGCGCGGGCGTGCGCGCCGCGCGACGTCGACGCGCGGCGACGACGTCGCGCATCTTCGGGGACTGGGCGAGGCAGACCGCGATGACGACGATCGCCTTGAACAGCGGCGTCACGGACGGCGAGATGCCGAGCATCGTGACCGTGAGCGTGAGCGTCTGGATGACGAGGACGCCGACGAGCGTGCCGGAAAGCGAGAACTTGCCGCCCGCCAGGGACGTCCCGCCGATGACGACGGCGAGGATCGCGTCGAGCTCGATGAACAGGCCCGCGTTGTTGGCGTCCGCCGCCATGACGTTCGAGCTGATCATGAGACCGGCGAGCCCGGCGAACAGCGCGCTCACCGCGTACACGGTCCAGGTGATGTTCCGCGCCTTGACGCCCGCGAGGCGGCTCGCCTCGGGGTTGATGCCGACCGACTCGATGAGCATGCCGAGCGCGGTGCGCCGTGTGAGCAGCGCGACCGCCGTGAACACGACGGCCGCGAGGATGACCGCCACGGGCAGCCCGAACCAGAAGCCGGAGCCGATGGCCTTGAACGGGGCGCTGTTGACGGTGGTGATCTGGCCGCCGGTGATGAGCATCGCGACACCGCGGCCGGCCGTCATGAGGACGAGGGTCGCGATGATCGGCTGGATGCCGAGCACCGAGACGAGGAAGCCGTTCCACACGCCGAGGACGAACGACAGCGCGAGCGCGATGCCGACGGCGACCAGCACGGTCGTGATGCTGCCGGGGTCGGGGGCGGAGGCGATGAAGCTCAGCGCGACCGCTCCGGAGATCGCGACGACCGCGCCGACCGACAGGTCGATGCCGCGGGTCGCGATGACGAGGGTCATGCCGAGCGCGACGAGCAGCAGCGGCGCGCCGTTCTTCAGCAGGTTGATCAGCGCCCCGAAGAGGTGCCCGTCCTGCACCCGGATCGACAGGAAGCTCGGGCGGTTGACCGTGTTGGCGGCCAGGAGGACCACGAGCGCGACGACCGGCCAGAAGAGCCGGTGGTGCAGCACGCGCTGCCAGGGAGAGGTCGTGGCGGTCATGACGGGGAGCCTCCGCTCGCGATGAGCCCGACGACGTCCTCGACCGTGACGTCGTCGTCGTTGGGGATCTCGGCGACCTTGACGCGGTCGCGCAGGACGGCGATGCGGTGGCTGAGGCGCAGGACCTCCTCCAGCTCGGCCGAGATGAACACGACGGACATGCCGTCGTTCGCGAGCTCGGCGACGAGCTTCTGGATCTCGGCCTTGGCCCCGACGTCGATGCCGCGCGTCGGCTCGTCGAGGATGAGGAGCTTCGGTGCCGTGGCGAGCCACCGCGCGAGGAGCACCTTCTGCTGGTTGCCGCCCGAGAGGTTCTTGATGAGCGCGTCGGGGTTGGCGGGACGGATGGCGAGCGCCGCGATGTACTTCTCGACGAGCTCGTCCACCTGGCGGCGGGGCAGGCGACGCGCCCATCCGCGGTCCGCCTGGAGCCCGAGGATGATGTTCTCCCGGATCGTCAGGTCGCCGACGATCCCCTCGGCCTTGCGGTGCTCGGACGAGAAGGCGATCCGCTGGCGCATCGCCGCGCGCGGGGAGCGCAGCCGCGCGACCGCCCCGGCGATCCGGGTCTGCCCGGTGTCCGCGTGGTCCGCGCCGGCGAGGAGCCGCGCGAGCTCCGTGCGCCCGGAGCCGAGGAGCCCCGCGAGCCCGACGACCTCGCCGGGGAAGACGTCGAGGTCGAACGGCTGGATGGAGCCCTTGCGCCCGAGCCCCACGGCCTGCACGAACGGCGTGGTGCCGTCGCGGTCGGCGGCGGCGCGCTTGGGCGACTCGTCGAGCTCGGACAGCGCCTCGAGGGACGTCCCGATCATCTTCGACACGAGCTCGAGACGCCCGAGCTCCGCGGTGCGGTACTCCCCCACGAGCCTGCCGTTGCGCAGCACCGTCATGCGGTCGGAGATCGCGTAGACCTGCTCGAGGAAGTGCGACACGAACAGGATCGCCACGCCCTCGTCGCGCAGGCGCCGCACGACGCGAAGAGCTGGGCGACCTCGTCGCGTCGAGGCTCGACGTCGGCTCGTCGAGGATGAGGACCTTGACGTCGACGACGAGCGCGCGGCAGATCGCGACGAGCTGCTGGACGGCGAGCGAGTGCGACGCCAGCGACGACGTGGGGTCGATGCGCAGGTTCAGCCGCTCGAGCATCTCCCCGGCACGCCGCCGGGTGGCGCGCCAGTCGATGGCGCCGGCGCGGCGCGGCTCGTGGCCGAGCATGATGTTCTCCGCGACGGAGAGGTTCTCGCAGAGGTTGACCTCCTGGTACACCGTGGAGATCCCGGCCTCCTGGGCCTCGCCCGGCCCGGAGAACGTGTGCTCGGTGCCGTCGACGACGATGCGCCCCGAGTCGATCGAGTAGACACCGGTGAGCGCCTTGATGAGGGTGGACTTGCCGGCGCCGTTCTCGCCCATGAGGGCGTGGACCTCGCCGGGGCGCAGCGTGAGGTCGACGCCGTCGAGCGCCTTGACGCCCGGGAACTCGATCGAGATCCCGGTCATCTGGACGACGGGCGGACCGTCCGTGCTGGGGGTTGTCATCGCTGACCTTCCGTACGGCGATCGACGAGCGCGATCGACGGCTCACGGCCGGCGCACGGCCGGCCGCTCCTGATGGCGGTCGCGCGCCGGGGCCTCGAGGACACCCGGCGCGCGACCGGTCCGCGGGGGCGCAGGAGCGCCGTGCGCTCCTGCGCCCGTGCGCGTCGCCCCGGAGGGCGCCGCGACGCCGGATCAGTACTCGCGGGTCGGCAGGGCCTCGACGGCCTGCTCCTGCGTGAAGGACTGGTCCTCGACGACGATGCGCTTCTCGACCTCCTCGCCGGCGATGACCTTCTCGATCACCTCGGCGAGGTCCGGGCCGAGCAGCGGGTTGCACTCGACGATGAAGTTGATCTTGCCGTCGGCCAGGGCCTGCATGCCGTCCTTGACCGCGTCGACCGTGACGATCTTGATGTCCTCGCCCGGGACCATGCCGGCGGCCTCGATCGCCTCGATCGCGCCCAGGCCCATGTCGTCGTTGTGCGCGTAGACGAGGTCGATGTCGTCGTGCGCCTGGAGGAAGCCCTCCATGACGGTCTTGCCCTCGGTCCGCGTGAAGTTGCCGGTCTGCGAGTCGATGATCGTGACGTTCGGGTTGTCCGCCGTCGCGCTCTCGAAGCCGGTCTTGCGGTCGATCGCCGGGGCGGCGCCCGTGGTGCCCTGGAGCTCCACGACGTTGATGGGCTCGGTCGCGAGGTTCTCGCTGACCCACTCGCCGGCCATCTCGCCCTCGAGGACGAAGTCGGATCCGATGAACGACTCGTACAGCGACTCGTCCTCGGAGTCGACGGCGCGGTCGGTGAGGATCACGGGGATGCCGGCCTGCTTGGCCTCCTCGAGGACCGAGTCCCAGCCGGACTCGACCACCGGGGAGAACGCGATGACGTCGACGCCCTGGGCGATGTAGGACCGGATCGCCTGGATCTGGTTCTCCTGCTTCTGCTGCGCGTCGGAGAACTTCAGGTCGAAGCCGTTCTCCTCGGTGAGGGTGTCCTGGATGGACTTCGTGTTCGCCGCGCGCCAGCCGGACTCCGCGCCTACCTGGGAGAAGCCGACGGTGATGAGGTCGCCGCTGCCGCCCCCTTCGCTGCCGCCACCGGCGGAGTCGCCGCCGTCGCTGCCGCCGCTGCTGCACGCCGCGAGTGCGAGCACCGCCGCGCCGGCGAGGACACCAGTCAGACGCGTGCGCGCCTTGGTCGTGCTGAACATGCTCTCCTCCTTGAGATGCGGTGCCCGGCGCCGTGCCGGGTTCCGGTCGTGACCCGACCCAACCGGCTGCGGTGCCTGTTGAGTCTTGTTGGTACGTGTTCAGATGTGTCATTGTCTAGCGTTGTCGGAGTCCGTAAAGCAAGCCCCGCAGCCCTGCGGCGCATAACTCTTCGGTAACTCCCGCCGTCGCCCGCCACGACCCGGCCGGAGGACGTTCGCCGGCCGAGATGTGTGAGCGATCACACCGACGTCCGTGTCGATGTTAGCGCTCACACACCCCGCGTGAAGAGGGGCGCCGATCACGGTCCGGTCACGGCGCCGAGCGACGGGACCGCCCGGGCGTCACCGCCCGGGCGGTCGCCCTCACAGCCCCTGGGCGAGGCGGTAGTAGACCTGGTTCCAGCGCACCTGGTCGCGGAACCCGCGCCGCGTGGTGCTCTCGTCGATGACGAGCAGCTCGGTGCCCGCGATGTCGGCGAACACCTCGAACGCCTCGACGCCCGCCGCGGTCGACAGCACCGTGTGGTGCGCGCCGCCGGCCGTGAGCCAGGCCTCGGCGGACGTCGCGAAGTCGGGTCGCGGCTCCCAGACCGCGCGCGCGACCGGCAGGTGCGGCAGCGGCGCGCTCGGCGGGACGACGTCCACGACGTTCGCCGTGAGCCGGAACCGGTCGCGCATGTCCGCGAGCGACACGACGACGCCCACGCCGGGGTCGGCGTCGAACACCATGCGGACCGGGTCCTCCTTGCCCCCGATCCCCAGCGGGTGGATCTCGACGCGCGGCGTCGACGTCGTCAGCGACGGGCAGATCTCGAGCATGTGCGCGCCGAGGATCTTCTCGCTGCCGGGCGTGAGGTCGTAGGTGTAGTCCTCCATGAGCGAGGCCCCACCGGGCAGCCCCTCGCCCATGACCTTCGCCGCGCGCACGAGCACCGCGGTCTTCCAGTCGCCCTCGGCGCCGAAGCCGTAGCCCTTGGACATGAGCCGCTGGACCGCGATGCCGGGCAGCTGGCGCAGGTCGCCCAGGTCCTCGAAGTTCGTCGTGAACGCTTGGCGCCGACGGACTCGAGGAACGTCTCGAGGGCGATCTCCTGGCGCGCCGCGTAGCGCAGGGACTCGTGGCGGTCGCCGTCCTTGCGCAGCTCGGGGACGACGTCGTACAGGTCCTCGTACTCCGCGACGAGCGCGTCGACGTCGGACTCCGAGACCGCCTCGACGGCCGCGACGAGATCGTTCACGCCCCACGTGTTCACCGAGACGCCGAAGCGCAGCTCGGCCTCCGTCTTGTCGCCCTCGGTCACCGCGACGTTGCGCATGTTGTCGCCGAACCGGGCGAGCCGGAGCTCGTGCGTGGCCGCCCAGCCCGCGGCGCGCGCACCCACGCACCGACGCGCGCCGTGACGGCGGGGTTGGACACGTGCCCCACGACCGTCGTGCGGGCGACGCCGAGGCGCGTCGCGACGTACGCGTACTCGCGGTCGCCGTGCGCGGCCTGGTTGAGGTTCATGAAGTCGAAGTCGATCGTGTCCCACGGGAGCTCGACGTTCGCCTGCGTGTGCAGGTGCAGCAGCGGCTTGCGCAGCTGGTCCAGGCCGGTGATCCACATCTTGGCAGGGCTGAACGTGTGCATCCACGTCACGACGCCGAGCACGCGGTCGTCCGCGTTGGCGTCCAGCATCGCGCGGCGGATGGACGCCGCGTCCTTGAGGACCGGCTTCCACACCACGGTGGCCGGCACGTCGGGCGACGCGTCGAGGGTCCGCGCGACCTCCTGTGACTGCTCGGCGACCTGGCGGAGCGTCTCCTCGCCGTACAGGTCCTGGCTGCCGGTGAGGAACCAGATCTCGCGGTCCGCGTAGGGCTTGCTCATCTTCGTCCACATCTCTCGTGTCGGTGGGTGCGGCGGCCGCGTCGGTGCGGGGCGCGGAGGGTCGTGCCGGGTGCCGGGTGGTGCCGGACGCGTGGTGCAGGGGCGTGGCGACCGGCGTCAGCGCGGGGTGGGCTGCTGGCCGTAGACGTTCTGGTAGCGGGCGTACAGGGAGTCGACGTCGGACTGCGCGATGCGCGTCGGCTCGCCGAGCTGCCGGCTCACGTGCACGGTGCGCGCGACCTCCTCGCACATGACCGCGGCCTTGACGGCGGCGCGCGCGTCCTTGCCGATCGTGAACGGCCCGTGGTTGCGCATGAGCACCGCGGGACTGCGCGACTCGCGGAGCGTCTCGACGATGCCGCGGCCGATCGAGTCGTCGCCGATGAGCGCGAACGGGCCGACGGGGATGTCGCCGCCGAACTCGTCGGCCATCATCGTCAGCACGCACGGCACGGCCTCGCCGCGCGCGGCCCAGGCCGTCGCGTACGTGGAGTGCGTGTGCACGACGCCGCCCACCTCGGGCATGTGCCGGTACACGTACGCGTGCGCCGCCGTGTCGGACGACGGCGCGCGGTCGCCCTCGACGAGCTCGCCGTCGAGGTCGCACACGACCATGGCCTCGGGCGTGATGTCGTCGTAGGACACGCCCGAGGGCTTGATGACGAGCAGGTCCTGGCTCCCGTCCTGCGCGGCGCCCCGGACGCGCTCGGAGACGTTGCCCGCCGTCCAGACGACGAGCTCCCAGCGGGGCAGCTCGGCGTGCAGCGCGGCGACGCGCTCCTTGGCCGCGTCGACGGCGGGACGGAGCTCGTCCGGCACGCCGGCGAGCGGGGCGGCGGGCCCGGTGGGGGTCGAGGTGGTCATGCTGCGGGTCTCCTTCGTCGGGGGCGCGTCGGGTCAGAGCGCGGCGGTCGCGGCACGCTCGACGGCGAGGCCGGCGTCGTAGCGCTCGAGGTAGGCGGCGAAGCCCGCGACGTCGGACGCGTCGGGCTCCACCGTGTCCAGCTCGGCCGTGGCGAAGACGTGCTCGCGCAGGTACGCGCCGAGGTCGGCGGCACCGCGCGCACCCGCGCCGGCGCTCGCGGCGGTGCGGTCGCGCAGGTACGCGGCGAGGACGGCGATGCCCCAGGCCCCGCCCTCGCCGGCCGTGCGGCCGACCGTGACGGGCGCGTCGATCGCGGCGGCGAGCAGGCGCTGGGCCACTCCTGCCGTCCGGAACATCCCGCCGTGCGCGAACATCGCGTCGACCGCGACGCCCTCGCGCGCCAGGACGCGCATCCCGAGGGCCAGCGTCCCGAACGCGCCGTAGACCTGCGTGCGGGCGAAGTTGGCGAGCGTCAGGCGGCTGTCCGGGGTGCGCACGACGAGCGGGCGCCCCTCCTCCAGCCCGGTGATGGGCTCGCCGGACAGGTAGTTGTAGGCGAGGAGTCCGCCGCCGTCGGCGTCGCCCTCGAGCGCCGCGCGGAGGAACGCGCCGAACACGTCGTCGGGCGTCGCCGCGGCGCCGAGCGCCGTCGCGAGCTCGCCGAGCAGCGAGGCCCACGCGCTCAGCTCGCTCGCGCCGTTGTTGCAGTGGACCATCGCGACGAGATCGCCCGCGGGCGTCGTCACGACGTCGATCTCGTGGTGCACGCTCGTGAGCGGACGCTCGAGCACGACCATGGCGAAGATGCTCGTGCCCGCGCTGACGTTCCCGGTGCGCGGGGTGACGGACGCGGTGGCGACCATGCCGGTCCCGGCGTCGCCCTCCGGCGGGCACAGCGGCACGCCGGGCTGCAGCGTCCCGGTCGGGTCGAGCCACGCGGCACCCTCGGGCGTGAGCGTGCCGGCCTCCTCGCCCGCGACGAGCACCTCGGGCAGCAGCTCCGCGAGCTTCGGCAGCGCCCGGCGCTCGGCGACGCGCTCGTCGACCAGGTCGAGCATGCGCCGGTCGTACCCGCGCGTCGTCGGGTCGACGGGGAACATGCCCGACGCGTCGCCGACGCCGAGGACGTGGCGGCCGGTGAGGCGGCGGTGGACGTACCCCGCGAGCGTCGTCAGCGACGCGACGTCGCCCACGTGCGGCTCCTCGTCGAGGACGGCCTGGTACCAGTGCGCCACGGACCAGCGCAGCGGCACGTTGTACCCGAGCAGCTCGGTGAGCTCGGCGGCGGCAGGACCGGTCGACGTGTTGCGCCAGGTGCGGAACGGGGCGAGCAGCCCGCCGCTCGCGTCGAGGCGAGGTAGCCGTGCATCATCGCCGACACGCCGAGCGCGCCGAACGTCGTCGGGCGCACGCCGTAGCGCCGCTCGACGTTCGCCACGAGCTCCGCGTAGCACTCGCGCAGCCCCGTCTCGACGGCGTCGAGCGAGTAGGTCCACGTGCGGTCCGCGTACTCGTTCTCCCACGCGTGGCTGCCGCTCGCGACCGGCGTCCCGTCCGGCCCGACGAGGCAGGCCTTGATCCGGGTCGACCCGAGCTCGATGCCCAGCGCCGTCGTCCCGGCGGTGACCGCCTCCCGGATCGCGGCCACGTCGTCCTGCTGCACCATCGCTGTCTCCCTCGCCGCGTCGTTGCGTCCTGCCTGTCCGTCCCCGTGATGTTAGCGCTCACACGTCGTGGGGCCAAGCAGGCGGGTGGAGCAGGCCCCGACGTGGTCGGGCCCGACCCGGTCGGGCGCGCCGAGATCCCCGCTCACCGCCGCGGGCCGGTCGTGCTCTCGCGCACCACCAGCTCGGGCGGGATGGACACCGGGCGCACGTCCGCGCCGGCGAACGCGTCGAGCATGAGGCGATCGCCCGGCGGCCGAGCGCGCCGAACGGCTGGCGCACCGTCGTCAGCGGCGGGATGAAGTGGCCGGCGCCCGCGATGTCGTCGAAGCCGACCACCGACACGTCGTCGGGCACGCGCACGCCGGACTCCCAGAACGCCCGCAGCAGACCGAGGGCGAGCTGGTCGTTGCCGGCGAACACGGCCGTGGGACCGGCGCCCGAGCGGACCGCCTCCGCGAGCTCGCGGCCGACGGCGTAGCCGCGGTCCGACGACCAGTCGCCGCGGACGGGCTCCGGCACCGGGGCGTCGGCGTCCTCCAGCGCGGCGCGCCAGCCCGTCTCGCGCTCTCGCGCGTCGAACCAGTCCAGCGGGCCGGACACGTGCAGGACGGTGGCGTGCCCCAGCCCGAGGAGGTGCTCGGCCGCCAGCCGTGCCCCGAGGCGCTGGTCGACGGCGATGGGGAGGATGCTGCCGAGGGGCGTGCCCGGTGCGACCGGCCCGGCACCGGCGGCGTCGTCCTCGTCGCCGCCCGGGTGGTCGCGCGCGGCGATCATGATGACCGGCACCGGCGCGCGGAAGGAGTCCACCGCCGCGGCGACGTCCGTCTGCGGCGCGATGACGACGATGCCCTCGACGCCCTGGTCCATGAAGTGCTCGAGCACGCGGTGCATGGTCGCGGCGTCGTACCGGCGGATCGTCGCGACGCTCACGAAGTAGCCCTGCTCGCGCGCCGCCTCCTCGACGGCGATGAGCGTGGAGGTCGGGCCGTAGAGCGCCGACCCGGTGGTCACGACGCCGACCGTCGCCGAGCGCATCGTCACCAGCGCGCGGGCGGCGCTGTTGCGCCGGTAGCCGAGCGTCGTGATCGCGTCGAGGACACGGTCGCGCGTCTCGGGCCGCACGCTCGGGTGGTCGTTGAGCACGCGCGAGACCGTCTGGTGCGACACGCCGGCGAGCCGCGCGACGTCGGACATCGCGGGCGGGCGCGTGCGCGGGGACGGCCCCGTCGCGGTCATCTCGCGGTCCCCGCTCCCGAGCCGGAGCCGGAGCCGGAGCCGGAGGACAGCGTCGCCGCGAGCTCGGCCGAGCGGTCGCGCGCCGCCTCGAGCGCGTCGAGGAACGCAGCCCGCACACCGCCGGCGTCGAGCCGGCGCAGCGCCGCCACGGTGGTCCCGCCGGGAGACGACACGCGCTCGCGCAGGAGCGCCGGGTGCTCCCCCGTCTCGGCCAGCATCGTCGCCGCGCCGCGCACGGTCGCGGTCGCGAGCTCGAGCGCCGTCGCCCGGGTCAGGCCGAGCAGCACCCCCGCCTCCGCGAGCGCGTCGACGACGTAGAACACGTACGCCGGGCCGGACCCCGACAGCGCGCCCACCGCGTCCTGGTCCTTCTCCGCGACGCGGACCACGAGCCCGGTGGCGGCGAGCAGGCGCTCGACGAGGGCGAGGTGCTCCTGCGTCGCCGACGCACCGCCGCTCACCGCGCTCACGCCGGCGCCGACGACCGACGGCGTGTTCGGCATGACGCGCACCACGGGCGTCCCCGCGGGCAGACGCTGCTCGTAGAACGCCGTGGGCAGCCCGACGACGACGCTCACCACGACCGTCCCGGGGGCGACCGCGTCGCGCACCTGCGCGAGGAGCGCGTCGACGTCCTTCGGCTTGACCGCGACGACGACGACGCCCGCACCCCGCGCGGCGGTGACGTTGTCCGCGGTGACCTCGACCCCGTACCGCTCGGCGAGCTCGTCGCCGCGCGCGGGGCGGCGCACCGTGGCGACCACCTCCCCGGGCTCCCAGCCCCCCGCGAGCGCACCGGACAGGACGGTCTCTCCCATGACGCCGGCGCCGAGGACGGCGAGGCGTGGGCGGTGCGGGCTGTCGGTCGGTTCGGTCGGGTCGGTGGTGCCGGTCATGCGTCGTCAGCTCCCGTCGGCGGCGTGATCAGGGCATTCTTGCGCAAATGCGTCCGCCGGGGAACGCGCCGCTGCGCCTCCGGGACGGGCCGCGCCTCACATCGGGTAGGCGTCGTAGACGTCCTCGACGACGTCGGCGGGCCCGGTGGCCTGCAGGACGGCGGTGCCGTTGCGCCACGTGACCGTGGCGGACCCGCCGTCGCCGGGCACGACGACCACGGTCCCGACGGTCTCGCCCTCCACGGTGACGTCGTCCCGCGACGTCGGCTCGGCACCGTCGAGGAGCGCGGTCGCGGCGGTCTCCGCCTCCTCGGGCGTGGGCCACTGCCCCGCGACCACGGTCACCGTCGTGGCGCCGTCGCCCTCCGCGTCGGCGTACACGAGCTCGTACGCCTCGAGGGCGCCGGCGGCGGTCCACGCGTCGGTCCCGGCGTCGCTGCGCAGGGCGAGGTCGAGGACGGTCGCGGGCAGGGCCTGGGCGAACGGGGTGCTCGCCGTGCGCTCGACCGGCTCGATCGCGGGGGTCGGCGCGTCGGCCGTGACGGTGACGGTCGGCGCCGGCTCGCCCTGCGCGTCCGACCGCGCGAACCCCGGCCACACGAGCGCGAGGAGGGTCACGACGAGCCCGACGACGAGCACGAGGCCGAGGAGCACGACGAGGCGCCGGCGCCGGTAGACGGCGGGCGGGACGGGCCGCGTGTGGCGGCGGTCGCTCGCGCCCACGGCGTCGCGCGGCCGGACCGGGCCGTGGGGGGTTCGGCTGCTGGTCGGCTGGCCCATCGGTGCTCCTCCTTCGACGGCGCCCAGCCTAGGGCTCGGGGTGCCTCGGAGCGGGGACCTCGGCGCCCGCCCCGCCGTTCGCCCGCCGCTCCGCCCGGGCGCGCACCCGCCCGGTGGCCACCGACACGAGCACGCCGACGACGAGCAGGTCGAGGACGATCTGGACCATCGTGACGATCTTCGCCGCGTCCCCCGTCGGGTGGACGTCCCCGTACCCCACCGTCCCCAGGGTCACGACCGCGAAGTAGAGCGCGTCCGTGCGGGTGGCGATGCCGACGAACTGGTCGGCCATGACGTAGTACACCGCGGCGAAGAAGGTGATGAGCGGGAGCAGCAGCCCGACCA
The DNA here is from genome assembly GCF_001942335.1 of Cellulosimicrobium sp. CUA-896. Lineage (GTDB taxonomy): Bacteria > Actinomycetota > Actinomycetes > Actinomycetales > Cellulomonadaceae > Cellulosimicrobium. The sequence goes on from NZ_MKKH01000009.1 coordinate 46,701, forward strand.
CGGACTGCACGCGCACGCTCGGTTCGTGCCACGCGCGCACCTGCCGGCGCACCTGCACGGTGAGCACCGCGCACAGCAGGACGAGGCCGACCGCGAAGACCGCGACCTGCGCGCCGGGCGGGCTCCCGTCGTGCGGGAGCGGGACGCCGTAGTACACGGTGAGGCACGCGACCGTGGAGGCCAGCGTGAGGACCGGGGTCCACCACGCGCTGTCGTGCGGGAACGGTCGCATGCGCCCAGGATGGCGCGTCCCGGGGCGGACCGCTCGGGAGCCGCTCCCGCGGGTCGCGCCGGAGCCCGCGACCGTGTCGGGGGCCGTCGCTACCGTGGCCCGCGTGACGTCGACGACGAGCGCGCCCTCCCGGTCCGGTGGTGGCGCCAAGCGGACCCGCCCGCCTACCGCTGCACGGAGTGCGGCTGGACCACCGCGAAGTGGGCGGGCCGGTGCGGCGAGTGCCAGGAGTGGGGCACGGTCACGGAGGACGCGCCCGCGGCGGCGGGCCCGCGCACGGCGGCGGTCGTCCCCACGCGTTCGCCGGCGCGGCCCATCGCGGAGATCGACGTCGAGGCGGCGCGGGCCGCGCCGACCGGGGTGGCCGAGCTCGACCGCGTCCTCGGGGGCGGCATCGTGCCCGGGGCGGTCGTCCTGCTCGCGGGCGAGCCCGGCGTCGGCAAGTCCACGCTCCTGCTCGCGGTGGCGAGCAACGTCGCCGCCGGCGCGTCCGACCTGCCCACGGCGGCCCGCGGAGCGGCGCCCGGTGCGACGTCGCCCCCGAGGCGCGTCCTGTACGTCACCGGCGAGGAGTCGGCCGGCCAGGTGCGCCTGCGGGCGGAGCGGGTCGGCGCGCTCGCCCCGGGGCTGCTCCTCGCGGCCGAGACCGACCTCGCGACGGTCCTCGGGCACGTCGAGGCGACCGACCCGGACCTCCTGGTCGTCGACTCGGTCCAGACGATCGCCTCCGCACAGGTCGAGGGCGCGCCCGGCGGGGTCGGCCAGGTGCGCGAGGTCGCCGCGGCGCTCATCGGCGCCGCGAAGGCGCGCGACCTGCCCGTGATCCTCGTCGGCCACGTCACGAAGGACGGGTCGGTCGCCGGCCCCCGCACGCTCGAGCACCTCGTCGACGTCGTGTGCCAGTTCGAGGGCGACCGCCACTCGCGCCTGCGCCTGGTGCGCGCCGTGAAGAACCGCTACGGGCCGACGGACGAGGTCGGCTGCTTCGACCTCACCGAGGACGGGATCGTCGGCCTCGCCGACCCGAGCGGCCTGTTCCTGTCGCACACGGGCGCGGGCGTGCCCGGCACGTGCATCTCCGTGACCGTCGAGGGGCGGCGGCCGCTCGCGCTCGAGCTCCAGGCGCTCGTCGTGCCGAGCTCGCTCGCCAACCCGCGCCGCACGACGAACGGCGTCGACGCGAGCCGCCTCGCGATGATCCTCGCCGTCATGCACCGGCACGCGGGCGTGCGGCTCGTCGACCAGGACGTCTACGTCTCGACGGTGGGCGGGGCGAAGGTCGCCGAGCCGGCCGCCGACCTCTCCATCGCGCTGTCGGTGCTGTCGCGCGCGAGGACACGGCGCTGCCGGCCGGGACGGTGGCCTTCGGGGAGGTCGGCCTGGCGGGCGACATCCGGCAGGTCACCGGGCTCGACCGACGGCTCGCCGAGGCGGCCCGGCTGGGCTTCACGCGCGCCGTCGTGCCGCGGGGGTCGTTCCCCCGGCCGGTGGACGGCATGACGGTCCTGCCCGCTCGCCACCTCGGCGAGGCGTTCGAGCTCGCGCGGTCGGGGGCCGCGAGCGAGGGCCGCTCCCCGGCGTGACCGGATCGTGACCGACGCCGGGCGAGGAGCCGCGTCGTCCCGGGCCGCGCGCGGGGCCGCAGCGTAGGATCGCGTCGTGGTCACCTCCCCCGCGCACCCCGACGAGCTGCTCCGGGAGACGCTCGCCGCCGTCGCGCCCGGTACCGAGCTGCGCGACGGTCTCGAGCGGATCCTGCGCGGCCGGACCGGCGCCCTCATCGTGCTCGGCCTGGACGCCGTCGTCGACGAGATGTGCTCGGGCGGGTTCGAGCTCGACGTCGGCTTCTCCGCGACGCGCCTGCGCGAGCTGTCGAAGATGGACGGGGCGGTCGTGCTCGACCACGAGGCGAACCGCATCCTGCGCGCCGCGGTCCAGCTCCTGCCCGACCCGACCATCGAGACGACGGAGTCCGGCACGCGGCACCGCACCGCGGAGCGCGTCGCGAAGCAGAGCGGCTTCCCGGTCATCTCCGTGAGCCAGTCGATGCGGATCGTCGCGCTCTACGTCGGCGGCCAGCGGCACGTGCTCGAGGACTCCGACACGATCCTCTCGCGCGCCAACCAGGCCCTCGCGACGCTCGAGCGGTACCGCTCGCGCCTGGACGAGGTCTCCGGCACCCTCTCGGCCCTCGAGATCGAGGACCTGGTCACGGTGCGCGACGTGTGCGCGGTGGTCCAGCGTCTCGAGATGGTGGGGCGGATCTCCGAGGAGATCGCGGGCTACGTCATCGAGCTCGGCACCGACGGCCGGCTGCTCGCGCTCCAGCTCGACGAGCTCATCGGCGGGATCGGTTCGGACCGCGAGTTCGTCATCCGCGACTACGTGGACCTCGCACGCCGGGACCGCTCCCTCGCCGACGTGCAGAAGGCCCTCGGCGGCCTGGACTCGACGCAGCTGCTCGACCTCGGGCAGATCGGCCGCGTGCTCGACCTCCCGGGCGGCGGCGACGCGCTCGCGCGGCCGTCGCTCCCCACGGGTACCGCCTGCTGTCGAAGGTCCCGCGCCTCCCGGCGACGATCATCGACCGGCTCGTCGCGCACTTCGGCGGGCTGCAGAAGCTGCTGGCCGCGAGCATCGACGACCTCATGACGGTGGACGGCGTGGGCGAGCAGCGCGCGCGGGCCGTGCGCGAGGGGCTGTCGCGGCTCGCCGAGTCCAGCATCCTCGAGCGGTACGTCTGACGGGCGTCCCGCCGACCGCAGCGCGGCCCGGCGGACGCTCCGCCTACCCCTCCGCCGGCGGAGCGGACGGCTCGGCGGGCGTCTCCGCCGGGGCCGCGGGCTCGCCGGTCTGCTCCGGCTGCGCGGGCGGCTGGTCGCCGCTCCCGTCCGCGCCCTGCGCCGGCTCCTCGGTGGTCTCCGCGGGCCCGCCCTCGGTCCCGCCCGGCTCGGCCGGCTCGGCCGGCTCGGCCGGCGGCGCGGGCGGGTTCGGGTCGAGCACCGTGAACGTCGCCGGGGCGCTCGTCGCCCCGTCGACGCCGGCGAGGCCCACGACCGCCGTGAACGTCCCGTACCCCGCCTCGGGCTGGTCGGGTGCGCAGCCCTCGACGGAGCGCCGGCGGTCCCACCGGACGGTGGCCGACACCTCGTCGCCCCGGCTCATGAGCAGGGGCCGCTCCTGGGTCGCGCAGTGCGCGGAGGACCAGACCACCTCGTCGCCCGCGCGCACGAGCACCGGGCGGCCGGCGTCGGAGCCGTCGACCAGGCACGGGCGCGCGCCGACGTGGCGCATCGTCACGTGGAGCTCGACCGCCTCGTCGACCGTGAACTCCGGGTCCGACGGCGCCAGGGTCAGCTCGAGGGCGCCCGCGCCGCAGTCGCGCGGTGGTCCCAACGGCTCCGGCGTCGGCGGCGCCGCGCGTCCCGTCGAGACGTCGTCGGCACCGACCATGGGCTGCACCGCACGCACGACCACCCGGCCGAGCAGCACGAGGCCCGTCACCAGCGCGGCGAGCAGGACCAGGGCGAGGACGCGACGACGCACGAAGACGGCTCGCGACGGTCGCGTGCCCTGCGTGCTCACCCGTGCTCCCGGAGTCTCGTGTCGGACGTGGGCTCCTACGCTAGTGGCCCGTGCCGCCATCCCGGCCGAGCCGCGCCGCGCGGCGCCACGCCGCCCGCACAGCCGTACGCCGCACCACCGCACCACCGCACGACCGCACCAGCCGCCCACGGGCGCAGGACCACCGGAGGAACCGGCAGTGACACCGGCAGTGACACCGGCAATGGCACCGGCAGCGAGCGCAGCACCCACGCCGCCGACGCCGGGCGCGTCGCGCGCCGGGGCGTCGTCCCCCGCCGTCGCGCGCGACGCGCCGCGGTCGCCGCGGTGCGCGACGCGGTCGGGGCGTGGTTCGCGCGCACGGCCCGCGACCTGCCCTGGCGCGCGGACGACCGCACGGCCTGGGGCGTGCTCGTGAGCGAGGTGATGCTGCAGCAGACGCCCGTGGTGCGCGTGGAGCCCGTCTGGCGCGAGTGGCTCGAACGGTGGCCCGCGCCGGCCGACCTCGCGGCCGCCCCGACCGCCGACGTGCTGCGGGCCTGGGGACGGCTCGGCTACCCGCGCCGGGCGCTGCGCCTCCAGGAGTGCGCCCGCGCATCGTGGACCACCACGACGGCGAGGTGCCCCGCGGCGAGGAGGCGCTGCGCGCCCTGCCCGGCATCGGCGAGTACACGGCCGCCGCCGTCACGGCGTTCGCGCACGGTCGCCGCGCGGTCGTCGTCGACACCAACGTGCGCCGCGTGCTCGCCCGGGTCTCGCGGGCCGGGCGCTGCCGGCGCCGTCGTACACCGCTGCCGAGCGAGCGCTGGCCGCCGCCGTCGCGCCACCGGACGACTCCGCGGCGACGCGGTGGGCCGCGGCGTCGATGGAGCTCGGCGCGCTCGTCTGCACCGCGCGCGCCCCGCGGTGCGGGGCGTGCCCGGTCCGGGACCGGTGCGCGTGGCGGGCCGCGGGCCGCCCCGCGGACGAGCACGCGGACCGCCGCCGTACCCAGGCCTGGGCCGGGACCGACCGGCAGGTGCGCGGACGCGTCATGGCCGCGCTGCGCGAGGCGGAGGGCCCGGTCCCCCGCGACCTCGTCGGCGCCGTGTGGCACGACGCGGTGCAGCTCGACCGCTGCGTGGCCGGACTCGTGGAGGACGGCCTCGTCGAGCAGGACGGCGAGGCCCTGCGCCTACCTGCCTGAGCGACGCCGCGCCCGGACGGGTCAGGTGAGGTCGAGGAGCATGCGCGTGTTGCCGAGGGTGTTCGGCTTGACCCGCGCCAGGTCGAGGAACTCCGCGACCCCGTCGTCGTGCGAGCGCAGGAGCTCGGCGTAGACCTCGGCGGACACGGGGGCGCCGTCGATCGGGCGAAACCCGTGCCGGGCGAAGAAGCCCACCTCGAACGTGAGGCAGAAGACCCGCCGCAGACCGAGGGCGCGGGCGCGGGCGAGCAGCTCGCCGACGAGCGCGTCCCCCACGCGCCGCCCGCGCCACGCCGGGTCGACCGCGAGCGTGCGGATCTCCGCCAGGTCGTCCCACATGACGTGCAGCGCCCCGCAGCCCACGACCTCGGCGTCGGCGTCGGGGTCCGCCGGAGCGGCCACGACGAACTCCTGCACCGACTCGTAGTAGCCGACCATCTCCTTGGCGAGGAGGATGCGCTCCTCCGCGTACGGCTGCACGAGCGCGCGGATGGCGCGGACGTCCGCCGGCACGGCGGACCGGACACTCACCGGCGAGAGCGCGGCGGGAGGGTGGGACGACACGCCGTCACTGTACGCGCGCACACGCTCTGATGCATACCTATCCACCAATACGCATAGATTCAGCCGCCGGCGACGAGCCGCGACGCCGTGATCTCGTCGACGACGAGGTCGGTCACGACACCCGCCCGCAGCGCGGCGCGCAGCGGGGCCACCTTGTTGTCGCCGGCCACCGCGCACACGCGGCGCGGCACCCGGCGCAGCTCGTCCGGCGACGGCCCGGTCGCCCGCTCGTTCAGCGCGACGTCGCGGTAGGTGCCGTCGGGGCGCAGGAAGACGGTGCACACGTCGCCGACGACGCCCTCCTCCTCGAGCACCGCGATGTCCTCCGGCTCGAGGTAGCCGGCCGCGTAGACGTGCGACGGCACGCCGCCCGAGACGGCCCCGACCGAGAAGAGGGCGATGTCCGCGCGGTGCTGGACGTCGAGGACGCGCCGCACCGACCGCTCACGCCACATGGCGCGCTTCGTCTCGGCGTAGTCGAAGAACGCCGGGACTGGGAAATGGTGCACGTGCGCGTCGAACGCCGTGCCGAACCCCGCGATGAGGTCGCCCGCGTAGTGGACGCCGGACGTGCGCGTGTTCGCCGCGCCGTTGAGCTGCACGACGGCGCTGCCCCGCGTCGCCTTCCGCGGCAGGTGCCTCGAGACCGCCGAGAGCGTGGTCCCCCACGCGATGCCGAGGATCATGTCCGAGTCGAACCACGACGAGAGCAGGCGTGCGGTCGTCATCGCGACCTGCTCGAGACGGTCCACCTGTGCCGCCTGGTCCGGCACCGGGACGACGTAGGCGTCGATGCCCCACGTGCTCGCGATCTGCTGCCCGACGCCCGGGGCGCGGCTGCTCGTGGGCCGCAGCGAGATCTCCACGAGCCCCGTCTCGCGAGCCCGCTTGACGAGCCGGGAGACGGTCGACCGCGACGTGCGCAGGTGCTTGGCGATCGCCTCCATCTTCATGTCCTGCAGGTAGTACATCGACGCCGCACGCAGCACGTCCTGCTCCCGGTCCACCATGACGCCTCCTCGTCTCCGGTCGTCCCCTCATTCTGCACGTTCGTGCACAGCGCTTGCGCGTCCGTTCGCCGCGTGGTGGTGTGAAGGACGTGCGGAGACGTCGCAGCACAGGGCGGCGGGCTCCGAGCAGACGGTTCCTCTCGCGCTCCTGGTGCGGACGTGGGACCGTCGCTCTGAGCGCACCAGGTGCGTCGGCATCTCGGAGCGCACGCACGGCGGGCGACGAAGAGAGGTTGGACGGATGGCATCCACGAGACTCACCGCGGAGTCACGCCGGCAGGCACTGGCCGCGCTCGAGGCGAGCACGAGCGCGGACGCCGAGCTCGACGTCCTGGTGATCGGCGGCGGCGTCACCGGCGCCGGCATCGCGCTCGACGCCGTCACGCGCGGCCTCTCGACCGCGATCGTCGAGGCCCAGGACTGGTCGGCGGGCACGTCGAGCCGGTCCAGCAAGCTCGTGCACGGCGGGCTGCGGTACCTGCAGATGCTCGACTTCCACCTCGTGCACGAGGCGCTCACCGAGCGCGACCTGCTGCTCAAGGACATCGCCCCGCACCTGGTGCGGCCGGTCCCGTTCCTGTACCCGCTCGAGCACCGCGTGTGGGAGCGCGCCTACGTCGGCACCGGCATCGCCCTCTACGACACCCTCGCGAGCGTCGCCCCCGGCAAGCGCGCCATGCCCCTCCACCGGCACCTGAGCCGACGCCGCATGGAGAAGAAGTTCCCCGACCTCGCGCACGACGCCGCCGTGGGCGCCGTCCAGTACTGGGACGCGTCCGTCGACGACTCCCGCCTCGTGAGCACGCTCGTGCGCACCGCCGCGTCGTACGGCGCGCACGCCGCGTCGCGCACGCAGGTGGTCTCGCTGACCAAGGGCGCCACGGGCGCGGTGAACGGCGCCGTCCTGGTCGACCTGGAGACCGGGCACGAGCTCACCGTGCGCGCACGGTCCGTCATCAACGCGACCGGCGTGTGGACCGAGGACACCGAGGCGCTCGCAGGCAGCGAGGGCGGCCTGCGCGTGCTCGCCTCGAAGGGCATCCACATCGTCGTGCCGCGCGAGCGGATCAAGGGCCACGTGGGCCTGATCCTGCAGACCGAGAAGTCCGTGCTCTTCGTCATCCCGTGGTCGCGGTACTGGGTCATCGGCACCACGGACACGCCGTGGGAGCAGGAGCTCCAGCACCCCGTCGCGACGTCCGCGGACATCGACTACGTACTCGAGCACGCGAACGCCGTGCTCGCGCACCCGCTCACGCGCGACGACGTCATCGGCACGTGGGCGGGCCTGCGGCCGCTGCTGCAGCCGGGCACGAAGGAGGGCACGAGCTCGGCCAAGGTGTCGCGCGAGCACACCGTCGCCTCCCCCACGCCCGGCCTCACCGTGATCGCGGGCGGCAAGCTCACCACGTACCGCGTCATGGCGAAGGACGCGGTCGACTTCGCGATCGGCCAGCGGGCGAGCGCACTGCCGTCGATCACCCACACGATCCCGCTCCTCGGAGCCGTCGGGCTCGAGGCCGTGCGCCGCCAGGCGCGCCCCTGGGCGTCGCGCTACCGCTGGACCCCGGCGATGGTGGACCACCTGCTCCACCGCTACGGCTCCAACCTGCGGGAGATCGTCGAGCTGTGCGAGGCGCAGCCCGACCTCGCCCGCCCCCTCGAGCACGCGCCCGCGTACCTGCGCGCCGAGATCGCCTACGGCGTCTCGCACGAGGGCGCGCTGCACCTCGAGGACCTCCTGCTGCACCGCACGCGCCTCAACTACGAGGTGTCCGACCGCGGCCTCGCCGCCCTCCCGGAGATCGCCGACATCGCCGCCGGCCTCCTCGGTTGGGACGACGCGACGCGCGACGAGGAGGTCCGCCAGTACACCGAGCGCGCCGACGCCGAGGCCGCCGCGGAGCAGCAGCCGGACGACCCGAGCGCCGAGCGCACGCGCCTCGACGCCGCCGACGTCGCGCCGCTGCAGCCGCTGCGCGTCGGCTGAGCGCACGGACCCACAACTGCATCACGGGTGCGGCCGGGACGACCCCCTCGGCCGCACCCCGCACGGACCGGGGGACACCGTCCCCGGGTGCACGAGGACCGCGACGCACCGAGCGTCGTCGGGGTTGCGACAGCGAAGTCCGATCAGAAAGCGAGCACACGATGGACGTGTCAACAGGCGAGCTCCTCTTCTCCGAGTTCCTCGGCACCATGTTCCTGCTCCTCGGAGGCGCAGGCGTCGTCGCGAACGTGATCCTCCCCCGCAACAAGGGGTTCGACGGCGGGTGGCTCCTCATCAACTTCGGATGGGGCCTCGCGGTGTTCGCGGGTGTCTTCGTCGCGTACAAGTCCGGGGCGCACATCAACCCCGCCGTGACGTTCGGCATCTGGGCGAGCGGTGCCGAGGAGTTCGCTCCCGGGATCCCCGTGACCGCGGCGAACGGCTTCTTCTACATCACCGCGCAGATGGCGGGTGCCGCCATCGGTGCGCTCCTGGCCTTCCTCGCGTACAAGAAGCACTTCGACGAGGAGGCGCCCGCCGCCACCAAGCTCGGCGTCTTCTCCACCGGGCCGGAGATCCGCTCCTACGGCTGGAACCTCGTCACCGAGATCCTCGGCACCTTCGTGCTCGTGTTCGTCGTCCTCATGTTCGGCAACACGCCGCACCAGCTCGGCCCCCTCGCGGTGGCCCTGCTCGTCGTGGGGATCGGCGCGAGCCTCGGTGGCCCGACCGGGTACGCCATCAACCCGGCCCGTGACCTCGGGCCCCGCATCGCCCACGCCCTCCTGCCCATCCGCGGCAAGGGTGGCAGCGACTGGTCGTACTCGTGGGTCCCCGTGCTCGGCCCGATCATCGGCGGCGTCCTCGCGGGCCTCCTCGCGCCCGTCTACTCCTGACCCCCGTCCCTCTGCGTCGTGCGGGCCGCCCGGCCCGCACGACGCCGGCCCACCATCCCGTACACACCGACGTGAAGGACTGAACCACCATGGCCGACTACGTCCTCGCCATCGACCAGGGCACGACCAGCTCCCGTGCCATCGTCTTCAACCACTCCGGGGAGATCGTCTCCACCGGCCAGCTCGAGCACGACCAGATCTTCCCGCGGGCGGGCTGGGTCGAGCACAACCCCGAGCAGATCTGGAACAACGTGCGCGAGGTCGTCGGGCTCGCCCTGACGCGGGGGAACCTCACGCACGAGGACATCGCCGCCGTCGGCATCACCAACCAGCGCGAGACCGCGGTCGTGTGGGACCGGACCACGGGCAAGCCGGTCTACAACGCGATCGTCTGGCAGGACACGCGCACCCAGAAGATCGTCGAGGAGCTCGGCGGCTCCGAGGGCGCGGAGAAGTACAAGTCGATCGTGGGCCTGCCGCTCGCCACCTACTTCTCCGGGCCGAAGATCAAGTGGATCCTCGACAACGTCGAGGGCGCACGGGAGAAGGCGGAGAAGGGCGACCTGCTCTTCGGCAACACCGACACCTGGGTGCTGTGGAACATGACCGGCGGCACCGAGGGCGGCGTCCACGTCACCGACGTCACCAACGCCTCGCGCACCATGCTCATGGACCTCGACACGCTGTCGTGGCGCGAGGACATCGCCTCCGACATGGGCATCCCCATGTCGATGCTGCCCGAGATCCGCTCCTCGTCCGAGGTGTACGGCAAGGGCCGCCAGCGCGGCATGGTTCCCGGCGTGCCGATCGCCGGCATCCTCGGCGACCAGCAGGCCGCCACCTTCGGGCAGGCGTGCTTCGAGGTCGCCAGGCCAAGAACACGTACGGCACCGGCAACTTCCTCCTGCTCAACACCGGCACGGAGAAGGTCATGAGCAAGAACGGCCTGCTCACGACGGTCGCCTACAAGATCGGCGACGCGCCGCAGGTCTACGCGCTCGAGGGCTCGATCGCGGTCACCGGCTCGCTCGTGCAGTGGCTGCGCGACAACCTGGGCATGTTCGAGGACGCCCCCGACGTCGAGTGGCTCGCCCGCAAGGTCGAGGACAACGGCGGAGCGTACTTCGTCCCCGCGTTCTCCGGCCTCTTCGCGCCGTACTGGCGGCCCGACGCGCGCGGCGCGCTCGTCGGCCTCACGCGGTACGTGACCCGCAACCACATCGCGCGCGCCGCGCTCGAGGCGACGGCGTACCAGAGCCGCGAGGTCGTCGACGCCATGAACGCCGACTCGGGCGTCGACCTCACCGAGCTGCGCGTCGACGGCGGCATGGTCGCCAACGAGCTGCTCATGCAGTTCCAGGCCGACCAGCTCGGCGTCGACGTCGTGCGGCCCAAGGTCGCCGAGACGACGGCGCTCGGTGCCGCCTACGCGGCCGGCATCGCCGTCGGGTTCTGGAAGGGCGAGGAGGACGTCGTCGCGAACTGGGCCGAGGACAAGCGGTGGACGCCGTCGATGGACTCCGGCGAGCGCGACCGGCTCTACCGGAACTGGAAGAAGGCCGTGACGAAGACGATGGACTGGGTGGACGAGGACGTCGAGGTGTAGTCCTCGCGTTCCCGCTCTCTCCCGCGGAGGTTCCACCTTCGCGTCCGGAGGGGGTGGGGTGGTGCCGCCGGTCTTCCCTCCGCGCGCTCGTCCCTCGCGCGCTCCCGCCAGACCCGCCACGACCGGCGGCACCACCCCACCCCCTCCTTGCGTGTCACCTTCTCGCGGCACGACGGCGGGTGGTGGCGCGACCTCCTCGTCGCGCCGGAGGAGGGCGACGGCGGTCCGCGGCCCGGTCCGCCTCGTCGCCGTCCTGGGCGAGGACCGCGGTCGGCGGGCGGGGCGGCCCGGACCTGCCTAGCGTCGGAGGTGGTCGCGGTCCCGCGGCCCACGAAGACGGGAGACGCCATGACCGACACGCACCACGAGCAGCCGCACGCCGGCGCGGACGAGGTCGCCAAGGTCCGGGAGCTCGTGAAGGACGAGCGGATCGCGATGCTCACGACCGTCGCCGAGGACGGGAGCCTCGTCAGCCGGCCCATGGGCGTGCAGGCCGTCGACTTCGACGGCGACCTGTGGTTCTTCGCCGCGGAGGACTCGCACAAGGTGGCAGAGATCGCGCACGACTCCGCGGCGAACGCCGCGTTCTCCGGGTCGAGCTCGTGGGTGTCGCTGTCCGGGAGCGCGAGCGTGGTCCGCGACCGCGCGAAGATCCGCGAGCTCTGGAACGCCGTCGCCGACGCGTGGTTCCCCGACGGCCCCGACACCCCAGGCGTCGTCCTCATCCGCCTGCACGCCGACACGGCGGAGTACTGGGACTCCCCCGGCGGACGCGTCGCCACCCTCTTCCGGCTCGTGACGACGAAGGTCACGGGCAAGCCGTACGAGGGCGGGGAGAACGAGACCGTCCGGCTCTGAGGGCACGGGGCGGTCACCGCGTCGCCCGGTGACCGCCCCAGCGTCCCCTGTCGCGAGGTCAGGCGATCTGGTCGCGGCGGCCGCGCAGGAGCAGCAGCCCGCCGAGGACCAGCCCGCCGACGAGCAGCGTCAGCGGGTCCAGCGGGGCGTTGCGCGCCGGCTCCTGCGGCCCTGCGGCCGCGACGGGCGGGGCGTCGTCGCCGGCGCCCGACGACCGGTCGCCGGCCGGCCCGCCCCGCGACCCCGCGCCGGCCGCGACGGCCCCGGGCCGCCGCTCCACCGTCTCGTCCGGTGTCGCGGCGACCGCGACGAAGGTGTGCGACCACGTGGCGTCGCCCACGACGACGTACCCGTCGAAGGCGCCCGCCGTCACCGTGACGGCGCCCGCCGCGGCGTGCTCGCCCGGGCCGACGGGGACGTCGTCGACGCGGTACTCGACGCCCTCGACGTCCGGCACCCCGACCGTCCCCGCGGCGCCCTCGCCGGGCGTGAACGTGGGCGCGACCGGCTCGACCGCGACGGTGCCGGAGAACCGCAGCTCGACGAGCCACGGCGCGCCCTCGCCCGGGACCGCCTCGACCGGCACCCCGTCGACCTCCAGGCGGTGACCGGCGCCGCGGTGAGCGTCAGGACGACGACGGCCTCGTGGTCGACGTGGCCCGTCACCGCGTGCCGGCTACCGGGCTCGAGCACGACGCCCTGGGCGTCGGCGACGACCAGGCCCGCCACGTCCGGCACGACGTACGCGTCGCGGGTGCGTCGCCGTCGACCACCTCGGGGCGGACCGCCTCGACCGCGACCCGCCGGTCCAGGGCGGCGACCGCGACGGCCGTGGTGCCGTCCTCGCGCAGCAGCCGGTGCCCCGCCTCGGCGACGGCGACGACGACGTCCGGCGCCTCGTCCGGGGACGCGTCCAGGCGCCAGTGCCCGTCGACGGAGGTCGCGACGTCGGCCACGGGCAGGCCGTCCACCACCCACCGCACGCCCGGGGTCCGGGGCACCAGGTACGCCGTCACCGCCCCGTCCGGCGCGCGGCGCACCACCACCTCGGGCACGGCGACCTCCACCAGGGCCGAGCCGCTCGGCCGCGGCCCGGAGTCCCCGGGCGCGGCGGGGTCGGCGGTGACCATCACGCGCCCGGGGGCGTCCGCGGGCGCGCGGCGGCGGGCGTCGCGAGCGCGGCGGACGGCACCGCGACCGCGCACGCGGCCGCCGTCGCGACCAGCACGCGACGCAGGGCGGTTCGCTTCATCACCGTGCGGGCTCGGCGCCCACCCTCCTCCCCGGGCTCGGGTCGCGGCCGGTACGGCCCCGCAGACCCTATGCGTGCGCGCCCGGGCGCAGCCTGTCCGACACGCGGACCGTGTCGCGCACCGCGGCGGTGCCAGCGCCCGCCGGGGCGCACCGGGCGAAATCGGGCGCTGCCCGCGAGCGCGCGCGGCACCTCGCCTATGGTGAAGGTCGGATCGGCACGGTGCCGCTCCTGAGACGCGTCGACGACGCCGCCGACGTCACGTCCCTGGGCCGCACCGAGGGAGAGCGGGGAGGCGGCATGCCGGAGGTGGGATCGAGGGCGTCGCGGCTCTACGGCGCACCCCGCCCTCCGCACCTCGAGCTCGTCCGCGAACGGCTCCTCGACCGGCTCGACGCCGACGCCGCCCTGCGCGTCGTGCGCGGCCCGGCCGGCAGCGGCAAGACGTCGCTGCTCGCCGAGTGGGCACGCCGCCGCGGCGCGACCGGGGTGTGGTTCACCGCCACGCCCGCCACGTCGCGCCTCGACCTGTGGCGCGCCGTGGCCCGGCGGGCATCGCGCGCCGGGCTCGAGGGGTTCGACGCCGCGTTCGGACCGGGCGAGCTGGAGCCCGGGGAGATCCCGCAGCGTCTCGCCGAGGCCTTCCTCGCGGTGGCCGGCGACGTGGTGGTCGTCGTCGACGAGTACCAGGAGGTCGAGGGCGACGAGGTCCACGCCGACGTGCTCGCGCTGCTCCGGCTCTGCCCCACCCTGTGCGTCGCGGTGGCGACGCGCGCGGTGTCCCCGCTGGAGGCGCCCGCGGTCGGGCTCGAGCTCGACCGCACGGTGATCACCGCCGACCAGCTCCCGTTCACCCCCGACGAGACGGCGCGGGTGCTGCGCCACTCGCGGGTCCCGCTGGACCCGGCCGAGGCGCACGTGCGCACGGGTGGCCAGCCCCTGTACCTGCGCGTCGCGATGCTCGCCGCGGAGATGGCGGGGTCCCACGGGACGCCGGCGCACGTCCAGGTCGCGGACGAGCTCCTGCGCGCCGCCGTCGACAAGCAGCTGCAGGGACCGGCACGGCACCGCCTGGAGACGCTCCTCGTCCGGTGCGCGGTGCCGGAGATCCTCACCGCGGACCTCGCGGTGGCCCTCACCCGCGACCCGGAGGCACCCGACCTCCTGACCGTGCTGGAGGAGCGCGGTCTCGGCACCTGGGAGCGCCGCCCCTCGGGGCGGGTGTTCGTGCTGTTCCCCGTCGTGCGCACGCTCGTGCTGGAGACGGCGCGGCGCGAGCAGCCGGAGGAGTCCCACCGGCTCGAGCTCGCCGCCGCGCGCTGGTACCTCGCGAACGGCTACCCCGTGGAGGCGCTGGTGCACGCGGTCACGGCCGGCGACCTCGACGTGGCGTCAGCGGCCGTCTCGCGCTACTGGGCCGAGCTGCTCGAGCCGCAGACGCTCGCGCGGCTCGGCCATCTGCGACGCGTCCCCGTCCACGACCTGCGCCGCCATCCCCTCCTCGCCGGCGCGCTCGCGATCCACCACGACAGCGTGCCGGGCCAGCGCGGCGAGGCGATCGAGCTGTACCGCCTCGTGCTCGCGTCGATCAAGCCCCGCGCGCGGGCGGCCTCACCGACCGAGCGCGTGGTGCTCGAGGTGCTCGAGTCCGTCGCGATGCGCTCCACCGGGTCGGCCCAGCGGGCGATCGACCCCGCGCGCCGTGCCCGGCGGTCGCTCGGCGAGCTGCGGCTGGACGAGCGCCGCCAGCTCACGCGCGAGCTCCCCCGCCTGCGCGCCGAGATCGCCCTGTCCCTCGCCCGCGCGGGCGCGTCGGGCGAGGCGCTGTCGGTGCTCGAGGACCTGGGGGACTCGCCCACGGAGAACCCGCGCACGCTGTACGGCCTGTCCCTGCGGGCTCTCGTCCACGCCCTGCGCGGCGACATGCCGGAGGCCGAGCGCGACCTCGACGTCGTCGACGCGTCGCCGCACGAGCCGGTGCACGCCGGGCGCGACGACGACCTCTACCGCCTCGCCCGCGCGCTCGTGCACCTCGAGCGGTTCGACGCGCGCGGCGCGCAGGCGCACCTCGACGTGATGCGCCCGCACCTGCCCACGCTCGAGTCCCGCCCGCTGTTCGCCACGGTCCAGGCGTACGTCGACCTGACGGCGTTCGAGACGGCGCTCGGCAGCGAGCGCCTGCGGCGGTACGTGGAGTCCGAGCGCGGTGCGCGGCGCATCTCGACGCGCAACATCGAGCAGCTGGGCTACGCCGGGGGCCTGCTCAACCTCGCGCGCGGGCGGATCGGGGCCGTCCACGCCCTGCTCAAGGTCGCTCCGGCGCAGTCCCCGCGCACGCCCCTGCTCCGCGCGCACGTCGCCCTGCTCACGGACGGGTGGCAGTCCGCGCGCGACGTGCTCGTGGAGCACACGCCCGGGCCGGACGCCTCGCCGCGGCTGCGCGTGGCGCACTGGACCCTGCTCGCCGCCACGCTCACGCACGCCGACGACGAGACCGCGGCCTGCGACGCGCTCGGCAAGCTCGCGGCCGTGGCGGAGGACCGCGGGCTGCGGTTCGCGCTCGCCCTGCCCCCGCACGCCGACCTGCTCGCGCTCGCGGAGCTCGCGGCACGCAGCAGGGACCAGACGGCGCAGCGCGTCCTCGCCGACGCGGACCGCGTCCCCGAGCTGTTCGTGCCCGTCACGGACCTCCCGCAGCCCCTCACCGACCGGGAGGTCGTGGTGCTCGACGCGCTGATGCGGCACGCGACGGCGGCCGACATCTCGCGCAGCCTCATGGTCTCGGTGAACACCGTGAAGAGCCAGCTGCGGTCGGTGTACCGCAAGCTCGGCGTGCGCCGGCGCGAGGACGCGCTGGCGAAGGGCATCGACCTGGGTCTCATCGCCGCGGACCACGTCGACCCGGCGAGCGTGCTCGGCGATCTGTGAGACCGGGCGGCGAGACCCGGCGCGGCGTGCGGGCCGCGCCGCAGGACCGTCAGACGAGGTCGTCGACGATCTTCGCGGACGCGCGCATCTCCTGCCGCGCCCGGTCGTCGTCGATCTCGGCGCCGGCGGCGACGAGCGCGGCCCGGCGCAGCCAGGAGAACAGCACGAGGACCGGGTAGCTGTCGTCGCCGAGGTACACCCGACGCCGCCACGACGCCCACGCGACAGCGCGCGAGAGGGCGGTGACCGGGTCGTCGAGCGCGCTCGCGGCGTGGGCCGTGTTCTCCCACCCGTGCTCGGCCTCGCTCATGAGGCGGGCGCCGTCGCGACCGAGCGGCCGGGCGAGGGCGGCGAGCCCGATGTCCTCGCGGATCTCCGTCGCCTCGGTCGGGACGAGGTCGAGGCCGTCGCGGTACGTGCCGAACGTGGCGGGGTCCACGTGCCGCCACGGGTCGTGCTCGGGGAGCGAGTCGACGATGTCCGTGAGCGTCCCCGCGAGGAGCGTGACCGCACGGAGGCGGTGGCTGCGGGCCTGGTCCCGCATCGCCTCGAGCGTCGCGACGCGCTCGTCCGGGTCGAGCAGCGGCTCGACGAGGCCGACGGCCCAGGCCGCCCAGGTGGTGTCGTCCCACGCGGCCGGCCTGCCCTCGTCGGGGCTCATCGCTGCTCCACCCGTCGGAGCCGCCGGGCACCCCTGCCCCGTGCGCGACGCGACGCAGGCGGCGTGGCGGACGTCGGGACCGCGACGCGCGGCGGGCGGGTCGGCGTGCAGGCCGCTGCGACCATGCCCCCACCTCCTGCTCTCGTCCCCGTGTCCGTGCCCCCGCCCGGCGAGACGTTCGCCCAGGCCGCAGTGTACCGACGCCGCGCCGCGTCCACGAGGCGGCGCGGCGGAGCACCGCACGCTCCGCCGCGGACGCGTCGGGGGAAGTCGCCGGTCCCGCCGTGCGCCGCCGCGGCACCCCCGTGGCGCGCGCCCGCGGGGATGAAAAAAGGGTGAACCAGAGTGTGAAAGAAGCGTGTACGAGTGCAGGAGGACCTGCTGCCACCCCATCCTTGAACCGTGAACTACCAGATTGCTCCGAGCACGCACCCCGAGCGGGTGCGCGAGGCGTCGGTGCACGCCGTCGAGGAGGGTCTGACGGCGGAGGTCGTCGACGGCGACACCGTGCGCGCGGAGGTCGAGCGCATCGTCGCGCTCGAGGACGACGCGCGCTACCGCGCCGAGGTGTCGGCGTTCCTCGCCGAGCACCGCACGCACTGGCGCCGGATGGCCGTGCACCTGTGCCGCGCCAACGCCGTGCCGACGGCGCGCTTCCTGGACGACGTGGACGCGATCGTCACCGCGACCGCGTGGGAGATGCTCGAGCGCTCCCGCCAGGACCCCGGCTACCTGCGCACGATGCGCTCGTTCCTCGCGATCGTCGTCTACACCGCGCGGCCGAAGGTGCGCTCGTTCGTCGACCACGCGACCGCGCCGGCCTCGGGCATGGTGGCCGCGCAGCGGCGTCGGCGCGAGCTCGCGCGCACCCGGTCCGAGCTCGCCGCGCTGCGCGGCACGGCACCGTCCGTCGAGGAGGCGGTCCGGGCGACGAACGAGCGCCTCGGCGCCCACCGCGCCGACGTGGTGCGACAGGGCATGGTCGTGTCGGAGGCGGACGAGCTCGTCATGCGGGGCGCGCTGCCGTTCGACGACGCGCTCGACGCGGACACCCACGTCGACGACGACCCGGACTGCGTGCTGCACCCGGTCGAGGTCCCGGCGCTGCTGCGGTCCGTCGTGGACGCCGCGCGCGCGGAGCACCCGGCCCGCGGACGGGTCGCCGCGCTGTGGATGTCGGAGGCGTACGGTGGCGGGGGCCCGCTGCCCGGCCAGGACACCGTGGTGTGGATCTCGCGCACGCTCGGTCTCCCGCGCCGCCGCACGCTCGCGCACATCGAGCGCGTGCGCGAGCTCGCCGTGGAGCAGCTGCGGACCATGGGGATCGACGTCGGCGCGCTGGAGCACGCGTGAGCGGTGCGAGAATGCGCACCACGGGGTAGCAGGTGCGTCGCAGGGATGCAGGGGGACGCAGGGGTACGGGGGGACAAGGGAATGTCTGACGCAGGGGCGGGGTGGCGGCACCCCGGTGTGCGCGGGGTGCTCGCCGGCGTCGCGCGGATGCCGAGCGCGGCGCGCGAGCACGCCCTCGCGGTCGTGGTCGAGCAGCACGACGCGGAGCTCGACCGCGACGCCCGACGCCTGGTGCGCACGCTCGGGGTCGCCGAGCCGGACCGCGCGGCCGCCCTCGAGGTCGTGGGGACCGTGCAGCGCGCCGTCCTGCGCGACGCGGTCGCGGGTCGCCGTGCCGTGGACGGCCGGTCGTGGACGCCCACCGTGCGTTTCGAGGCGGTGCGCGCCGTCGGGCACGAGGCCGCGCAGGGCCGGCTCGCCGTGACCCCCTACCAGCACCGGCTGGCCGCCGACCGCGCCGCGCTGCTCGCGCTGCGCCAAGCGGCCGCCGCCACCGACCGCGCGATCGCCCAGGCCGTGCCGCAGGCCGGCGCCCCCCGCCGCGCCGCCCTCCCGGGCATGGTGTTCCCGCCCGTGCCGAAGGTCGTGGCGCCGCCGACGCTCGTCCCCCGCACGCAGGCGGTCCGCCGCGGCGTCGGCCACCCGGCCGCGGCGACCGGTCCGGCGCGCAGCAGCCACGCCACGCGGTCCGTCCGCTTCGGCGCGGCGGCCGCCCTGTCCAGCGTCACGCTCATCTTCGGCGCCGCGATCGCGCCGGCCGACGACAACGTGCCGGAGGGCGCCACCGGCGACTTCGAGCTGGACAGCCTCCAGCTCCAGCCGTTCGGGCTCAAGCCCTTCGACCTCGACGGCGTCGAGCCGACGACCGGGCCCGAGGGCGAGGAGGTGGAGGAGGTCCCGCAGGTCGTCCCTGCGCCGGAGCCCTCCCCGACGCCGAGCGCGACGGCGGAGCAGCCGGCCCGCCCCGCGCCCGAGCCGGCCCCGCGCCTCGCCGACGCTGCGGCACCGCAGCCCGCGCCCGAGCCGGCCCCCGCGCCGGCGCCCGTGGCGCCGTCGCCCGGTGCCACCCCGCCGGCCCCCGACCGGGCGGCGACCCGTCTGACGCCCGGGCGCGACGGCTGGGACTCGGCGCGCGACGAGTGGCAGCGCCTGCAGGACGAGTGGGACCGCGCCCGCGAGGAGTGGGAGCGTGCGCGCGACGACTGGCGCCGCGCACGCGAGACTGGCACGGCGGCTGGGAAGGCTCCTGGCGGGGTTCCTGGTAGTCCGGCTCGCCAGCGGCGTCGACGGCCCCCTCAGGAGGCCCGGCGCAGCCCCAGCAGGGCCCGCACGTCCGTGCCGTCGGCCGGCGCCGATGCGGCGGCACGGTTGTCCTCCGCCACCTGGTCCACGATCTCGGCCCGGTGGATGCGTACGTCCCGGGGCGCCTCGATGCCGACGCGCACGCCGTCCTTGCTCACGGACACCACCGTGACGACGACGTCGTCGCCGATGAGGATCCGCTCGCCCACCTTCCGGCCCAGCACCAGCATCCGCGTCCTCCTGACGTCCCGCGGGTCCTCCTGACCCGCCCCCGTGCCCTATGCACCCCGTCGTGGGTCAGCGTGCGTCCCAGCCGACGGGCAGCCCCAGCACCTCCACGCTCTCGGGCGTGAGCGTGAGCTCGTGACCCACGACGACCATCGCGCGCACCTCCGCCAGGCGCCGGACGGCACCGACCCAGGCGGCGGTGTCGGCGGGCTTGCGCGAGGCGTCGACCACGACCCACACCTCCTCGGGACCGAGCTCCTCGAGGAGCGCCCGGGCGCCCGCCGCGTCCACGCCGATCCCCAGCGCGACGGCGGTCGCCGCCCCGGCGCGCACCCCGCGGGCACGCGCCTCGGTGGCCGCGCGCCGGTCCTCCACACGTGGGGCCCCGTCGGCGTCGGCCGTGCCGGTGTCCGCGAGGCCGGCGTACGCCACGAGGTGCCCGAGCCGCGCCCCCATGGCGCGCGCCACCGGGACGGCGTCCTGCCCGAGCCCGACGAGCGCCACGAGGTCGCCCGGCGCGGTGGACGGCCCCGCGGGCGCGGCCGCCGCGGGCGGGGCGAGGATCGTGGTCTCGGCGACCAGCTCGTCCAGCAGGGCGGCGAACTCCTCGCCGCCGGTGGAGACCTCGAGGTCGTCCGCGCGCGACGGGCGCAGGCGGTCGCCGTCGTCCGCGTCGTCGAGCAGCGCCGCGATGCCGGCCCGGCGGGCGGCGGGGAAGCGCACACCGGCCGCGGGCAGGGGCGCCGTCGAGCCGCCCGTCACCTCGACGACGGCCTCGTAGTGCTGGCGACCGAACAGCCCCTTGAACCCGCCGGTGATCACGCGCTCCGCGGAGACGATCCGGACGTCGGGCCCGTGGGCGCGGCGCGCCTCGTCGAGGATCGCCTGGAGGGTCTCACCCTCGAGCCGCAATCGCCTGGGCATCGTTCACCACCCCCACGGTCTCGACGAGGGCGTTGCCGGCGACGACCTCGGTGTAGGAGAGCACCGGCAGGTCGGGCAGCTGCGTCGCGGTGAGGCGACGCACGGCGGGGCGCAGGGACGGCGCGCAGACGAGGACGACCTCGTCGCCGGCCCGGCGGGCCGCGAGGACGCGCTCGGCCACGGTGCTCCGGAACGCGTCGAGACGGGCCGGGTCGACGACGATCGTCGAGCCGTTCTCCCCGCCGGGCTGGCGGCCGGCGAGCAGCGCCTGCTCCAGCGCGGGGGCGATCGTCAGCACGCGGATCGTGCCGCCCACGGTGTGCCCCGCCGGGATCGCCGGCCCGAGGGCCGCCCGGGCGGACTCGATCAGGTGCTCCGGCTCGGTGGACCGCTTCGCGGCCAGCGCCAGCGCCTCGTAGATGCGCGGCAGGTCGTTGACGGCGACACGCTCCTCGAGCAGTCCCTGGAGCACGCGCTGGATCTCGGCGAGGGACAGCAGCGCCGGGGTGAGCTCGTCGACGGCGGACGGGTTCGTCCGCTTGACCTCGTCGGTGAGGACCCGCACGTCCTCGCGCGAGAGCAGCCGCGCCGCGTGGGCCGTGATGATCGCCGACAGGTGCGTGACGAGCACCGACACCCGGTCGATGACGGTCGCGCCCGCCATCTCGGCGCTGTGCCGCATCTCGACCGGCACCCACTTGCCCTCCATGCCGAACACGGGGTCGACCGTGGTCTGCCCGGGCAGGGTCGTCAGGCCCTCGCCGAGGGCGAGCACCTTGCCGGCCGGGGCCTGGCCGCGCCCCGCCTCGACGCCCGCGATGCGCACCGCGTACGTCGACGCCGGCAGCTCGATCGAGTCGCGCGTGCGGACCGGCGGCACGACGACGCCCAGCTCCATGGCGATCTTGCGGCGCAGCGCCCGCACGCGGCCCAGCAGGTCGTCGTGCGCGCCGGTCACGAGGTCGACGAGGTCGGGCGCGAGCAGGATCTCCAGCGCGTGGACGCGCATCTGCTCGATGAGGTTCTCGTTGCTGTCCGGCGCGCTCGCCTCGCTCTGCTCGAGCTGTTCCGCCGCCGCCCGCGCGAGCTCGGCGCGCCGGTGGCTCGCGCGGATCTGCTGCGCGGCGACGAGCAGCCCGACGCCGAGGACGAGGAACGGCAGGCGGGGCATGCCCTCGATGAACGACATGGCGATCGCCGCGACCCCGGCGATGGCGACGGCCTGGCTCGACTGCACGAGCTGGCTCGAGGCCTGGGAGCCGACGTCGCCCTCGTCGGAGTTCGAGCGCGTGACGATCATGCCCGTCGCGACCGCCATGAGCAGCGCCGGGACCTGTGTCACGAGGCCGTCGCCGATGGTGAGGATCGAGTACGTGTCGACCGAGTCCATGACGGGCAGCCCGTGCATCACCACGCCGATGACGATGCCGCCGACGAGGTTGATGAGCGTGATGACGATGCCCGCGATCGCGTCGCCCTTGACGAACTTCGACGCGCCGTCCATCGCGCCGTAGAAGTCGGCCTCCGCGGAGATCTCGGCACGCCGGGCGCGGGCGTCCTTCTCGCTGATGAGGCCCGCGTTGAGGTCGGCGTCGATCGCCATCTGCTTGCCGGGCATCGCGTCGAGCGTGAAGCGCGCGCCCACCTCGGCCACGCGCTCGGCGCCCTTGGTGATGACGAGGAACTGGATGACGACGAGGATGAGGAACACGACCATGCCGATGACGAAGTTGCCGTCGACGACGATGTGGCCGAACGCGCCGATGACCTCGCCCGCGTACCCGTCCCCGAGCACGAGGCGCGTCGAGGCGACGTTGAGCCCGAGCCGGAACAGGGTCGCGACCAGCAGCAGCGACGGGAAGACCGAGAAGTCGAGCGGCTTCTTGACGAACATCGACGTCAGCAGGATCACGAGCGACAGCAGGATGTTGACGATGATGAGCACGTCGAGCATCGCCGCCGGGACCGGCACGACGAGCAGCAGCACGATGCCGACGACGCCGAGCGGGACGGCCACCATGGTCAGGGACTTGTTTCGCACGCGGGACGCTGGTCCTTCCGGGTCCTGGGGCGGCGCCGCGGGTGCCACCGGGACGCCCTATGCGTCCCCGGCCGCCCGCAGCAGGCTCACGCGGCCTGCGCCTCCTCGGCCGGCGGCCACTCCCCCGGCGCGATCGCCGGCTTCGTCATGCGGTGCGGCACCGCCGAGACCGCCGCGCCGCGCCGCGAGAGCGCCATGACGAACGCGAGCACGCGCGCGACCGCCATGTAGAGCTCGACCGGCACCTCCTGCCCCACGTCGCAGGCGTGGTGCAGGGCGCGCGCGAGGGGCACGTCGCGCACCATCGGCACGCGCGACTCCTCGGCCTTCTCGCGGATGCGGGCCGCGACGTGGTCCGCGCCCCTGGCGACGACGCGCGGTGCCGAGCGCCCGGGCTCGTAGCGCAGCGCGACGGCCACGTGGGTGGGGTTCACGACGACGACGTCCGCGTCCGCCACCGACGCGATCATGCGGTTGCGCGACATGGCGCGCGCCATCGAGCGGCGCTGCGACCGCACGAGCGGGTCGCCGTCGGTGCTCTTGTGCTCGTCCTTGAGCTCCTTCTTCGTCATGCGCGTCTTCTTGCGGTTGCGCCGCGCGACGACGAGGAGGTCGAGCAGCGCGAGCCCGACGCCCGCGGCGATCGCCCACAGCAGCAGCGACCGGACCCCGGACCCGGCGGCCTCGAGCAGCGACGCGACGGGCAGGCCGCCGGCGGACAGCAGCACGGGCATGAGCGACTGGACGACGACGTAGAGCACGACGCCCACGACCGTCGTCTTGAGCAGCGCCTTCGCCCCGTTCCACAGCGCCTGGGGCCCGAACGTCTGCTTGAGCCCGTTCACCGGGCTGAACTGGCTGAACTCGCCGCGGAGCTTCTTCAGGTGCAGCCCGCCCTGGGCGACGGAGGCGACGAGCACCGCGAGCGCCGTCGCGGCGAGCAGGGGGGCCGCCGTCGGGAGCAGCGAGGCGAGCCCGTCCTGGAGGAGCTCGAGCGCGACGGCCGGCTGCGGGTCCTCGATGACCGTCCGCAGGGAGAGCACCTGCTCGGCGGCCGCGTCCGACGCAGCGCCGAGCACGAGCGGCACGACGGCGGCCGCCGCGGCGACCCCGACCCACGCCGTGAGGTCCTGGGACTTGCCGAGCTGGCCCTTGGACCGGACCTCCTTCATCCTGCGCTCGGAGGCCTTCTCCGTCCTCTCCTCGGTGGTGTCGGCCATCAGCCCACCCCTCCCATCCGTGCCAGCGCCTGCCCGGTGAGGGTCGCCACGACATGCGGCAGCACGACGAGGACCGTGCCCACCAGGGAGAGCGTGAGGAAGATCTTCAGCGGGAAGCCCATCGCGAACGCGTTGAGCGCGGGCGCGACCC
Organism: Cellulosimicrobium sp. CUA-896; assembly: GCF_001942335.1. Taxonomy (GTDB): domain Bacteria; phylum Actinomycetota; class Actinomycetes; order Actinomycetales; family Cellulomonadaceae; genus Cellulosimicrobium. The sequence continues at coordinate 70,667 of NZ_MKKH01000009.1, forward strand.
GGTTGACGAGGCCGAGGCCGACGTCGGCGAGGAACAGGACCACGATGATGGGCCCCGCGATCTGCAGCCCGGCGAGGAACGACGCGGTGAGCGCCTCGACGAACGACTCGGCGGGGATCGCGACCAGGGAGCCGACGGGCACGGCGTCGTAGGAGCGGGCGAGGCCGAGCACGACGAGCTGGTAGGCGTCCGAGGTGAACATGAGCACGACCGCCGCGAGGGCGAACAGGCGCGTGAACTGGGCGCCGTTGACGTTCGTCTGGGGGTCGAACGCCATCGCGAGCGAGAAGCCGCCGAAGAGGTCGAGGTGGGAGCCCGCAGCGGTGATCGCCGAGAACACGACCATGACGAGGGCGCCGAGCACCGCCCCGGTGAGCGCCTCGGCGACCAGGTAGCCGACGAACCGGCCGGTGCCGACCGGCTCGTACGCGGGCGTGACCTGCGCGGAGACGACCAGGCCGAGGGACACGGCGAGGATGGCGCGCACCTGGCGCGGGACCGCGTTGTGCGAGAACGGCGGCGCCAGCACCATGAACGCCGCGATGCGCACGCCCGCCAGCATCGTGGCCTCGAGCCACGCCTGGTCGACGGCGAGCTCCACCGGGATCAGCCGCCGTTCAGCAGCGACGGGATGAGGTCGAACATCGCGTGCGTGAAGGTCACGAGCTCGCTGATCATCCAGTTGCCGCACACGAGGAGCGCGACCGCGGCGGCCACGGCCTTGGGCACGAACGAGAGCGTGATCTCCTGGATCTGGGTCACGGACTGCACGAGCGAGACGGCGAAGCCGACGACGAGCGCGGTGACGAGCACCGGCGCGGCGAGCTTGGCGGCGAGGACCATCGCCTGGGTGGCGATGTCGAGGACGGCGGTGGTGTCCACGGCTCACCCCGCCCCGTACGTGCCGATGAGGGAGGTCGTGATGAGCCCCCAGCCGTCGACGAGGACGAAGAGCAGCAGCTTGAACGGCAGCGAGATCATCGTGGGCGGCAGCATCATCATGCCCATGCTCATGAGGGCGGCGGACACCACGAGGTCGATGACGAGGAACGGCACGAACACGACGAAGCCGATGATGAACGCGGCCCGCAGCTCCGAGATGACGAACGCCGGCACGAGCGTCGTGAGCTCGACGTCGGCGGGGTTCGCGGGGTTCGGCAGGTCGGCGGCGCGCGTCATGAGCGCGAGGTCCTCCTCGCGGGTGTGCGCGAGCATGAACTCGCGCAGGGGTGCGGCGCCCGCCTCGAGCGCCTGGGTGAACGTCGTCGTGCCGTCGAGGTAGGGCTGCACGGCGGTCGCGTTGATCTCGCCGACCACGGGCGCCATCACGAACAGCGAGAGGAACAGCGCGAGGCCCGCGAGCACCATGTTCGGCGGCACCGTCGGCGTCCCGAGCGCGTTCCGGGTCAGGGCGAGGACGACGAAGATCTTCGTGAAGGACGTCATCATGAACAGCAGCGTCGGGGCGAGCGACAGCAGCGTGATGCCGACCAGGGTGACGAGCGACGACGACGGCTCGCCGTTCGGGCCGTTGATCTCGAGGGAGATGCCGCCGCCCGCGTCCTGCGGGTCGGCCGGGTCGGCCGGGGGTGCGGGGCGTCCGGGTCGACGGGCGCGGCGCCGGCGTGCGGGGCGAGCAGGACCGTCGCGACGACGACGAGCAGCACGACCGCGACGAGCACGCCCGTGCGGAGCCCGGCGCGCGGCAGGGCGCGCGGGCGTCCGGGCAGGTGCTCGCGCACGGGTGCGGCAGGACTCATCGGCGGGCGCCGCCCAGCACCGCCTGCGCCGCCCGGCGCCAGGTGTCGCGCGCGAGGAACGTCTCCAGAGCGGTCGACCCCGTGGTCGCGGCCGACCGTGCCGCGGCCGTGCGCGCGGCGCGGGTCGGCGCCTCGTGCCGGGGCGGGAGCTCGGGCCAGGGGTGGGGCCGCTGCGCCTCCTCGGCGAGCCAGCGCTCCGCGGCCGAGACGACGTCGTCGAAGCTCTCCGGGGTGCCCGGCCCCGGCGTGTCCCGCGCCGGTCCCGGCGCGAGCGCCGCAGGCGTGGACGCAGACGCGGACGCGGACGGGACCGTGCCGGTGCGCACGGGGCCGTCAATCACCGTGACCGACCCCTCGGTGACCCCGAGGAGGTAGCGCTTGCCGCCCGCCTCCAGCAGGACGGCCGCGCTCTTCTGCGTCAGGCCCTGGCGCGCGACGACCGTCAGCTGCTCGTCGCGTCCCGCGGACGCCGAGCGCGTGCCCCGGCCGGCCACGCGGTACGACACCCACAGCAGCCCGAAGACGACCGCCAGGGAGAAGACGACCCGCACGACGGTGGTGAGGTCCACGGCGGTCAGTCGTCCGCGTCGAGGATCTTGGTGATGCGCACGCCGTAGTCGCCGCCGTCGACGACGACCACCTCGCCCTTGGCGATGGTCCGCCCGTTGAGCTGGACGTCCGCGGGGCGCCGGCGGACCGGTCGAGCTCGACCACGCGCCCGGCTCGAGGTTGAGCACGTCGCGGACCGGCATGCGCGTGTGCCCGACGATGACGGCGACGTTCATCTCGACGCCGGAGATGCGGGCGAGCCGGTCGCCCGTCACCGCCTCGTCGGGCAGCCCGCGGATGGGCGTGCGCGTGCGCACGACGAACCACCCGGCCGTCGCGCCACCGGTGGTGGACAGCTCGAGGACGACAGACTGCTCGTCCTCGAAGAGGTCGGTGGCGTCGCCGACGTGGAGCTCGCCGAGCACGCCCACGCCGGTCGTCGCGCCGGCGGCCTCGAGGGCGGGGCGCAGCACGTCGGTCACGTCGACGCTCGCCGACTCCGACGCGTCGGCCAGCGACCCCTGGTCGATGAGGGCCAGCGCCATGTCGGTGCTCGCCTCGCGACGTACGAGGCGACGACGGCTGGGTGGCCTGCGGCCCGACGGGGCCCCGCCGGAGAGGGCGGCCGTGAGCGGCGTGCTCGTCGGGACGAGAGCGACGAGCGCGCGGGCCGCCTCGGTCGCGACCTCGAGGCGGGACGGTCGACCGTGCTGGCGGTGGTCATGGTCAGTTCTCCTCGGTGGTGACGATGCGGCAGGCGAGACGGGACCCGGAGGACCCCACGCGCCGCGGGCCAGGACGTGGCCGTCGACGACGACGTCGAGCGGGCGCGAGCGCGGGTGGGGCAGGCGGACGACGTCGCCCACGGCGAGGCCCATGACCTCGGCCGGCGTCATCGACGCAGCGGCCAGCTCGACGCTGACGTCGACGAGCGCGCGCGCGAGGTGCTGGCGGGTGCGCGCGCCGGCGTCGGACGGGTCGTCGGCCGGGTTCGCCTCGCCCATGTTCGGCAGCAGCGCGACGGACGGCAGCGCGAGCGTCGCGCGGCACGACCGCTCCCCCACGCGCAGCGCGAACTCGGCGACGATCATGAGCTCCGCCGTCGGCGCGGCCTGCGCGAACTGGGAGTTGTGCTGGATCGACGCGATCCTCAGCGGGTTCTCGAGCAGCCGGCCCAGCGAGTGGCGCAGGTCGCGCAGCGTCTCGGTGAGCAGCGACGTCATGAGCGTGCGCTCGACGTCGGTGAACTTGCGGTCGATCTCGGGGATGTACGAGCCGGCGCCGAGCATGTGCGCGATCCACGTGAGGGCGTCGGTGTGCGGGAACTCCAGCACGGCGCGCGGGGCGATCCCCTCGACGTCGCACACGACGACCGTCGTGGTCATCGGCAGGTCGGCGACGTAGTCGTCGTACGTCCGCATCGTCACGGAGGTGAGCCCGACCTGCGACACGACGCGGACCCGCGCCGTGAGCTGCGTCCCCCACTGGCGCGCGAAGCTCTCGAACGCCATCTCGAGGATGCGGTAGTGCTCGCGCACGAGCGTCGTCGGCCGCCGGAAGTCGTAGACCTCGACCTTGCGCCGGCCGGCAGGCCGGTCGACGCGGACGGGTGTCGTGGTGGTCACGTCGCGTCCTATGCGCCGGGGCGCGGCGGAGCCTGCGCGCCGCCGCGGGGGCGACGGGGCGCTCGGGCCCGGCGGCGGTGCGGTCGTCGGCGGGGTCGTCGGCTCGGATCAGTCCTCGGCGGAGGGCGCACCGCCTCCGGGTGCGGCGGCCTCGGCCGCGTCCCCGCTCCCGCCGTCGGCGCCGCTGCCGCGCCGTCGCCCGTCCCGCCGGCGCCCGTCCCGCCGTCCGCAGCCGCCGCGGTCAGCGCACCGCTGAGCACGCCCGGGATGAGCGCGCGCACCGCCTCGGGCTGGGCCGACAGCACCATGATGTCGACGCGTCGGTTCATCGCGAGCGCCTCGTCGCTCGTGCCCTCCGCGATCGGGCGCGCGGAGCCGAAGCCGAGGGCCGCGATGCGGTGCGCGGCGACGCCGTCCTGCTCGACGAGGTGGCGCAGCACCGCCGTCGCCCGGCCCGAGGAGAGCTCCCAGTTGGTCGCGTACCGCGTGCCGACGTGCGCGCGCTGGTCGGCGTTGCCCTCGACCTGGATCTCGTAGGAGGTCGGGGCGAGGACGGGGCCGACGGCGTCGAGCACGGCCCGGGCGTCGGCGGTGAGGTCCGCGCTGCCCGGCGTGAAGAACGTGTCGGCGGAGACCAGGCGCACCGTGAGGCCGCGCTCGTCGATCTCGAACCGCACCGCGTCGGACCGTCCCTCCGAGGCGAGGTCGCGCGACATCGCGTCACGCAGCGCCGTGAGGTCGGCGACCTCGGCGATCGCCCGCTCGAGGTCGGTCTCGAGCTCGGACTCGACGCCGTCCTCCACGGGCTCCTCGGCCGGGTTCTCGATCACCGCCTCGACGACCACGCCGTCCTCGACCGTGCCGAAGCCGGCCGCGAGCGACGACTTGAGCTCCTGGTACTTGGCCTGGTCCACCGAGCTGATGGCGAACAGGACGATGAACAGGCACATCAGCACGGTGACCATGTCCATGTACGAGACCATCCAGCGACCGCTGCCGCCGGTGTCGTGGCCGCCCCCGCCACCGCCCCCGCCGTGGCCCCGCGCGCCGCGCCGTGCCATCAGGCCGCCTTGTCCGTGGGCAGGTACCGCTCGGGGACCATCGTCCGCAGGCGCTCGTCGATGACGCGCGGCCGCGACCCGGCCTGGATCGACATGTAGCCCTCGAGGAGGACGTTGAGGCGTTCGACCTCGAGGTCGGACAGGCGCTTGAGCTTGGCGCCGATGGGCAGCCAGATGAAGTTGGCGGAGAGGATGCCCCACAGGGTCGCGATGAACGCGGCGGCGATCATGTGCCCGAGCTCCGACGGCTCGGACAGGTTCTCGAGCACGTGCGTCAGCGAGACGACGGTGCCGACGATGCCGATCGTCGGCGCGTACCCGCCGATCGCGTTGTAGAAGTCGTACGCGACGGCGTCCTCGCGCGCCTTGGTGTCGATGCGCTCCTCGAGCATGGTGCGCAGCTGGTCGGCGTCCGCGCCGTCGGCGAGCGACTGCAGGGCGCTGCGCTGGAACGGGTCGTCCGTCTTCTGCGACTCGGCCTCGAGGGCGAGGAGGCCGCCGTCGTTCTGGACGGTCTCCGCCGCGCGCACGACCTCCTCGATCGCCTCGCCGGGCTTGGCCACCTTCCCGGTGAAAGCGCGCGGCAGCGCCTTGAGCGCCACGATCGAGTCCTTGAGCGTCCCCGACGCGATGGCGACGAAGATGCTCGCGCCGAACACGAGGATGATCGGGGCCGGCAGGAGGATCGAGGTGATGTGGGCGCCCTCGAGGTAGACCATCGCGACGAGCGAGCCGAACGCGACGAGGATGCCGATGATGGTTGCGGGGTCCATGGGTGCCTACTTCGTCCGCGGTGCGGGGAGCGGGGTCACGCCGACCGGGCGGTCGTCGTCGGGGTCGGTGGCGTCGCGCGGCGCGCGCCGGACGAGCTCGAGCGGCGCCCGGTCGGCGACGTCGGGCACGGAGCGCGCGAGCGCGAGCACCCGTGCCTTGTACTCCTCGATCAGCCGGATCACGTCCGCCATCGACTCGGTCACGATGTACCGGGAGCCGTCGATCATCGTCACCCGGGTGTCCGGGCTCGTCTCGACACGGGCCACCAGGTCCGCGTTGACCGCGATGCGCTCGGAGTTGAAGCGCGTGAGGACGATCACGGTTCCACCTTCGGGGTCGGGGGGTCGGGTTTCGGAGGTCGGTCGGGCGGGGAGCACCGCTCCCCACCTGCACTCTCGGCACGACGCCCGCTCCCGTGAGGGTGAGAGCGTCCCGGGAACGGCACCGGCCGCCGTCGCCTCGGCGTCGAGGCGGCGGCGGCCGGCGCGCGGTCGCCCGCGCAGGAGCCGGGAGGCCCGCGGGAACGAGGTCAGCGCTTGAGGTTGACGAGCTCCTGGAGCACCTCGTCGGAGGTCGTGATGACGCGCGAGTTCGCCTGGAACCCACGCTGGGACACGATGAGGTTCGTGAACTCCTGCGACAGGTCGACGTTCGACATCTCGAGCGCGCCCGCCGTGAGCGAGCCCATGCCGGCGTCGCCCGCGGCACCGACGACCACGTCGCCCGAGTACTGCGTGGCCGTGTAGAGCGAGTCGCCCGCCTTCTCCAGGCCCGGGGCGTTGGTGAACGTCGCGAGCGCGACCTGGCCGAGCACCTCCGTGCGGCCGTTCGAGTACCGGCCCACGATCGAGCCGTCGCCGGCCACCGAGTACGACGTCAGCGAGCCGGCCGCGAAGCCGTCCTTGCCGGCGACCGCGACGTTCGACAGCTCGGCGTACGACGTGACGTCGTCGAGAGCGATCGTCACGCCGCCGACGGCGAGCGTGCCGCCGCCGGTGAGCGCGCCGTCGGTGAACGTCAGCGCCTGCGGACCGGCGAGGGTCGTGCCGGTCTCGCCGTCGACGGCGCTCACGGACCAGGCCCCGCCGTTCGCGGTGAAGACGAGCGAGAGCATCGTCGACCCGCCCAGCGCGTCGAAGACCTCGACGTCGCGCACGAGCTCGGTGCCGTCCGCGGCGTCGGCGGGCAGGTTGCCGCCGAACGTGATGCTCGTGGTGGCCTGGGCGGGGATGACGTCGCCCACGGGGATCGTGAGGTTGCCGAGCGGCGAGGCCGGGTCCACGACGCCGTCCTGCGCGGTCCAGCCCTGGACGAAGTCGCCGTTGGCGTTGACCAGACGGCCCATGGGGTCGAAGTTGAACGCCCCGTTGCGGGTGTAGTACTGCTGCCCGGCGCGCTCGACGACGAAGAAGCCGTCGCCGTTGATCATCAGGTCGGTCGGCACGCCGGTGGTCTGCGCGGCGCCCTGGGTGAACTGGGTGGTGATGGCCGCCGTCGTCACGCCGAGGCCGATCTGCGCCGGGTTGGCGCCACCGACCTCCTGGTCGGGCGCGACGCCCGCGGCGACGAGCTGGGACAGCGTGTCCTGGAACTGCGTGCGCGAGGACTTGAAGCCCGTGGTGTTGACGTTGGCGATGTTGTTGCCCGTGACGTCGAGCATGTTCTGGTGGGCGCGCAGGCCCGAGATGCCGGTGTTGAGGGAGCGGAGCACGAGGGTGGTCCTTCCGGGTCAGGCGGCGTCGCCGCTGGCAGGGGTCGAGGTGGTGCCGGTGGCCCCGTCGGAGGCGGCCGGGCTGCCGGGATCGGCGGGGGCGCCGGGGCCGGCGGTGCGGGTGACGCCGGAGACCTGGTCGAGATCGACCGTCACCCCGTCGACCGTCACCGTGGGGACCGCGTCGCGGTACGACACCGCGGTCGCGTCCCGGTGTGCTCGACGCCCTTGTCGTCGAGGTAGGAGACCTGGTTGCCCAGGAGGTCGGCGGCGGCCGCGCGCATCTGGAGGGCGAACGCCTCCTGCTGGCGCAGGTCGACCTGCTCGACGAGGTCGCTCATCGTGTTGAGCGCCTCCATCATGGCGAGCGACGTCGTCTGGCTGACGATCTCGCTCGTGTCCATGGAGGCGGACGGGTCCTGGTTGCGCAGCTGGGTGACGAGGAGCTCCATGAAGAGCTCGCCGTCGTAGTCCTGCTTGGGCGCGCGGACGGGCGGGGTGGCGTACATCGAGGACGATGTCACCGCGGTCGCGGGGTCGACGGGCACGTCGCTCCTTCCTCAGACGAGGACGTCGAGGCGCACGGTCGCGCCCGGCGTGCCGTCGCCGGCTGTCGGTTCGGTGGGGGTGACGACGGACGACCAGCCGCCCGCGGGACGGGCCCCGGGCGACGGCGCGCGGGCACCGTCCCTCCCGTCGCCGCCGCCGCTCTCGCGCCCGTCGCCGGGCGCGGTCCCGCGCCCGTCGGGCGTGGCGGCGTCGCCCTCGCCCGCGGCCGGGGGCGTGTCCGACGTCGAGACGGACAGCGTGGCCGACGGGGCGAGGCCCGCGAGGTCGCGGCGCAGGTCGGCCACGAGCGCGCGGAGCGCCTCACGGCCGACGTCGTGCGGCGAGAAGAGCTCGATGCGCAGCTCGCCGCCCGCGATGTGCGCCCGCACGGTGACCGGGCCGAGGTGCTCCGGCGTCACCGACAGCGTGAGGACGTGGTCGCCGTCGCCCGCGTCGAGGAGCTGGAACACCGGGCCCGACACCTGGGCCTGCAGCGTGGGCACCGCCGGAGGTGTGGCCGTGGCCGTCGCAGCCCCCTGCGCTGCGACGGCCACCGGCGTCGTCGGGACCGCGGGTGCGGTCGCGACGGGCAGGTCGGGCGCGCCCTCGAGGGACGGTCGGACCTGGTTCTCGGCCGGCGCCGCACCGGGCGCCGGGGTGCTCGGGGAGGCCGGGACCTCGGCGTGCGGCGCGCCGGGGTCGCCCGGCAGGGACGCGGCCGGGGCCGACGCCGCGGGCGTCGCCGCGGAGGCGGCGGACCCGGTCCCGGCGGCAGAGGCGGAGGCGGAGGCGGACGACGTCGACCCCGGCCGGCCCGGTCGCCCTGCCGACTGCCGTGCCGGCTGCCGTGCCGTCTCCCGTGCCTGCGTGCCCGGTGCCGGGGCCTCGACGGCCGCCGCCGTCCCCGCGGTCGTGCTCGCCGTCGTCCCGGCGCCGACGGCGACCGTCGCCGGTGCGGTCGCCCCGGCGGGGACCGTGCCGGGGACGGTCGTCGCGCCGGGAGCGCCCGTCACGGTCGCCGACCCGCCGGCCGTGGGGCTTCCGGCGGCCGCGGCGCCCGGCGAGGCGGGCGCCGTCGCGTCCGCCGGTGCCGCCGTGGCGGCGGACGGGTCCGCGGCGGTACCGGGGGACACGGGTGCGGCGGGCCCGGGGTGGCCAGCGTGCCCGGCGGGCGCGCCGGGCCCGGCGGGCTGGGCGGGAACCGTCGCGACGGGTCCCCCGGCCCCCGGCACGGCCTGGCTCGCCTCCGCGGCCACGCCGTGCGCGGTCTCGCCGTCCGACGCGCCCGACCCGTCGCCCGTCGTCGCGTCGGGCCTCGTCGATCCGGGCTCGGTCGGTCCGGGCTCGGTCGGCGCGGGTCCCGTCCTGCCCGGGTCGTCCGTGCCGCCGGCGCTGGCGGCCGGCGACCCGCCTCCGGGGACGCGGTCGCGAGACCCCGGCTGTCCCGGGGACGTCGGCGCCGCACCTGCCTGGGTGCGCGAGGGACCGGCGGGCTCGTCGGCGGCCGCCGCGAGCGCGCGGCCGAAGTCGTCGGCACCGCCCGCGCGGGCGTGCCCGGGGCCGGCCGAGGGCCGGGAGGGCGCGGGCGCCGGCAGGGTCGTGATGGTCATGGGGGCCCTCCTCAGCCGACGACGCGGCGGATCGTCGTGACGGAGGCGTCGGTCACGGGCGTGATCTCGACGGTCTCCCCGGGCCGCGGCGCGTGGATCATCTGCCCGTCGCCGACGTAGATGCCGATGTGCTTGCCGCCGCGCTGGACGACGAGGTCGCCCGGCTGCGCCTGGGCGAGCGAGGCGACCTCCGTGCCGACGCGCATCTGGTCGGCCGCGACGCGCGGCACGTCCACGCCGTGGCGGCCGAGCACGAGCTGGACCAGACCCGAGCAGTCGAGCCCGCCCTCGGCGAGGCTCTCGCCGCCCCACACGTAGGGCACCCCGAGGTACTCGCGCGCCGTCTCGACGACGGCCGCGCCGACGCCGCTCGCGGACGCCGCCGTCGTCGGGACGCCCGCCGTCGCGCCCGGGACGAGCGCGGACCAGAGCCGGGCCGCGAGGTCGTCCGTGCCGCCCTGCGCGCCCGGCAGCGACGAGAGGAGGCTGCCCGTGAGGTCGGTGCCCGCCGCGCCCGTCGCGGCCGTCGTGCCCGTGACGGACGCGAGGACCGAGGCGAAGTCGGCGGCACCGGCCGACGCGCCGCCCGAGGCGCCCGTGCCCGTGGCGGATGCCCCCGCACGCAGGCCGGCGGGGTCCTGGAGCGCGACGAGGCCCGAGCGGATCTCGTCGACGCGGGCGAGGGCCTGGACCATGCTCACGGTGCGGCCGTCCTGCCGGTCGGGCTCCACGAGGACGCGGCGACCTCGTCGAGCGCGGCCTGCTCCGCGCGGCCCTCGGCCTGCGCCGTGGCGTCGTCGTGCCGCTCCTGCAGCTTCTCGAGCCCGAGCGAGGCGGTGCGCGCGCGCTGCAGCTCGACGCGCGCGTCGTCGACCTCCTGCACGCGCAGGCGCGCCTCGGCCTCGAGCACCGCGAACAGGGACCCCGACGCCGCGCGCGAGGCCGCGATCGCCGCGAGCGACGCCCTGCTGCCGGCGTGCTCGGGCGACGCCTCGACGTACGCGGCCAGGCCGCCCACGCGCTCGAGCGTCTCCGTGAGGTCGGCATCCGCCCCCGCGAGCCGCATGCGGGCCTGGTCCTCCTCGAGCTTGCGCAGGCGCATCACGCCCGCGAGCCGGAACCTGCCGGCCATCATGCCTCCCCTGCGGTCAGTGCCTGCGCGAGCCGGGTCAGGCGCGACCACGACTCGGCGGACGGTGTCTGGTCCGTCATGGCCTGCCGCAGGAAGGCGTCGATCGCGCCCTCGTGCTCCAGGGCCGCGTCGACCAGCGGGTTCGAGCCCTTCTTGTACGCGCCGATGTCGATCATGTCCTGCGCCGACCGGCGCGCCGCGAGCACGGCCCGGAGCGTCAGCGCGACGGACCGCTGCTCGGGCGTGGTGACGCGCGCGGCGACCCGGGACACGGACGCGACCGCGTCGACCGCCGGGTAGTGACCCGCGACGCGATCGCCCGGTCGAGCACGACGTGCCCGTCCAGCACCGAGCGCGCCTGGTCGGCGATCGGCTCGTTGTGGTCGTCCCCGTCGACGAGCACGGTGTAGACCCCCGTGATCGACCCCGTCGCACCGGTGCCGGCGCGCTCGAGGAGGTTCGCCATGAGGGAGAAGGTCGACGGCGGGTAGCCGCGCGTCGCGGGCGGCTCGCCGACGGACAGGCCGATCTCGCGCTGCGCCATGGACACGCGGGTGAGCGAGTCCATCATCAGCACGACGTGCGAGCCCGCGTCGCGGAACGACTCGGCGATCCGGGTCGCGGTGAACGCGGCGCGCTTGCGCATCATGGCGGGCTCGTCCGACGTCGCGACGACCACCACCGACCGGGCGAGCCCCTCGGCACCGAGGTCGTCCTCGAGGAACTCGCGCACCTCGCGGCCGCGCTCGCCGACGAGCGCGATGACGGAGATCTCCGCGTCCGTGCCCCGCGTGATCATCGACAGCAGCGACGACTTGCCGACGCCCGAGCCGGCGAACAGGCCGATGCGCTGCCCGCGCCCGATCGTCGTGAGCGTGTCGAGCACGCGCACGCCGGTCTGCAGGGGCGTGTCGATCCGGGCCCGGTCCATCGCGCGCGGCGCGTCGTTGTCGACCGGGACGCGGGAGGCCGCGACGAGCGGCCCCCTGCCGTCGACGGGCCGGCCGAGCGCATCGATCACGCGGCCCGCGAGCCCGCGACCGGTCGGGACGAGGGTGCCGGCTCCCTGCGCACGCACGGGGTCGCCGGCGCTCACGCCCGACAGCCGGCCGAGCGGCATGCAGCGGGCGCGGCCGTCCGCCGTCGCCACCACCTCGGCGTCCACGCCCTGCCGGCCGTCACCGACCCGGACGAGGTCGCCGATCGCGCACTGCAGGCCCGCGACCTCGAGGCTGAGACCGACCGCGGACGTCACGACGCCCACGCGCTCGGGACGTGCGGCGGCGAGGAGCGCGCCCAGCGGGGCGGCCCTCCCCCGGGCCGGCGCCTGCGGCGCCGTGACGCTCATGCCGTCCCCCCGGGCGTCCCGGCACCGGCCTCCGCGCCGGCGGGGCCCGCACCCGGCTCGGCGAGCGCGGCGCGGGCGCGCTCCACGGCGCTGCGGACGCGCGCGTCGAGGAACCCGTGCTCGAGCTCGGCGACGGCGTCCCCCCGCTGCAGCCGCGGGTCGGCCACCAGCCGCACGTCGCGACGCCGGTCTCCCCGAGCAGCCGAACGTCCTCGGGGTGCAGGCGGACCGCGACGACCGCGGCGTCGGCCGTCGACGTCGCGCGCTCCAGCGCGGCCTGCGCCGCGAGGGAGCGGTCCGCGAGCTGGAACCCGACGATCGACTCCGCGAGGTCGAGCGCGCCGCGGACCGTGGCGTCCTGCGCCTCCGCGGCGACCGGCACGGTGCGCTCCCCGAGCGCCCGCGCGGCCTCGCGGAGCACGGCGAGCGCGCGCTCCGTGCGCGCCGCCTGCTCGGCCGCGCGCCGCGCGTGCTCCTCCTCCAGCTCGGCGCGCACGCGCAGGGCGTCCTCCTGCGCGGCGCGGGCGCCCGCCGCGTACCCGGCGGCGTACCCCCGCGCGGACGCGGACGCCTCGACCTCCTGCAGGCGTGCGCTGGCCAGGACCGGGACGGCCTGCGGCACGAACCTCGTGTCAGTAGACAAGCTCGTCCCCGTCCGTGCGGTGGATGGTGATCTTCTCGTCGGCCTCGAGGTCCCGGACGATGCGGACGATCTCCGCCCGCGCCTCCTCGACCTGGCTCATGCGCACGCCGCCGAGGCCCTTGATCTCGTCGTCGAGCAGGGCACGGTTGCGCTCGGAGATGTTCTTCGTGATGGTCTCGACGACCCGCGCCGACGTGCCCTTCATCGCGAGCGCGAGGACGGCCATCTCGACGCCGCGCAGGATGACCTGCACGTCGCGCGCCTCGAACGAGGCGATGTCCTCGAACGTGAGCATCCGGGAGCGGACCTCCTCGGCGAGCTGCGGGTCGCGCGCCTCGAGGCCCTCGAGCACCGCCTTCTCGGTCGCCGCGTCGGAGCGGTTGATGATGTCGACCAGCGGCTGGACGCCGCCGATGATCTCGACCGGCTGCCGCGGCGTGATGCTCGCGCCCATCCGGGTGCGGAACTGCTCCGAGACGAGCTTGACCGCGTCGGGCGACGCGGTGCCCATCGTCGCGAGCGCCTGCGCGACGTCGGTGCGGTACTCGTCGGCGAGGTTGGCGAGCACCGAGGACGCCGCGGCCGAGCCGAGGTGCGCGAGCACGAGCGCGACGGTCTGCGGGTGCTCGCCGTCGAGCAGCGAGACGATCTGGCCCGGGTCGGTGCCGTCGAGGTACTCGAACGCCTTGCCCTGCATGCTGGAGACGAGCCGGTCGACGACGTCGGCGGCGCGGTCCGCGCCGAGGGACGCCTCGAGCAGCCCGACCGCGAAGTCCTTGCCGCCCCGGGGGCGCGGGTTGCCCGACAGCGCCATGTCGTAGAACTCGTCGAGCGCCGCGACCGCGAGGTCGGCGTCGACCACCTGGGTGCGCATGATCTCGGCGGCGACCTCGCCGGCCTCCTCCTCGGAGAACAGCGACATGATGGTCGCCGCGCGCTCCTGGGTCATCTGCATGAGGACGAGCGCGACCTTCTGCACGCCGCTCATCGCCGCGACCTTGCGCGCCGCGGCCGCGGTGGGCGCGGGCACGGTCGTCGGGATCGCGGGGGCGGCGTCGAGCGCCGTCGCGGTCGTCGGCTCCGCCGTGGCCACGGTCATCAGGACACCCCCGCCCGGTCCTCGGCGAGGAGCACGCGCAGGTACTCCGCGGTCTTGTCGGGGTCGGCGGCCGCGAGCGCGTCCACCTCGGCGCGACGCTGGTCGATGCTCGAGAACCGGGGCGTGGGCGGCTGGATCTGGGGGCGCTCGGGCGCGGGCTCGAGCTCGACGTCGCCGGCCCCGCCGGGCAGCGCCGCGAACTCGTCCTGCGCACCGAGCAGCTCGAGGTTGCCGATGTCGACGGTCTCGCGCCGCTCGCGGCGCCGGCGCGAGCGGCGCCAGAGCGCGAGGACCAGCAGGGCGGCGAGGAGCAGTCCGCCGACGACCGCCGCCGTGCGCAGCAGCTGCGCCTGCCGCTCGGCCGCCGCGGCCTCCTCGGCGGCGGCCAGCGCGGCCTGGGCCTCCTCCGCGGCGGTGGTGTCGAAGGGCAGCACCTGCACCTCGACGGCGTCCCCGCGCTCGGGGTCGATGCCCGCCGCCGCGGCCACGAGCCCGTCGATCGCGTTGATGTTCATCGCGCCCGCGGCCTCGGCGTCGAGCGCGACCGAGACGGTCTGCCGGGTCAGCACGCCGGCCGGGGTCGTCGTCGTCTCGGTGACCTTGTCGATCGCGTTGTTGCGGGTCGTGTCCTCGGAGGTGTACGTCGAGTCCCCGCCCGCGCCCCCGGGCACGGCGATGTTGTCGGGCCCGAGCACGCCCGCGGCGCCGGCGCCGACCCCGGTGTACTCCTCGGTGGTCGTCGCCTCGTTGAGCACGGGCGCGTCCTCGGGCGTGCCGAAGGTCTCCTCGAGACGCTCGGAGCTCGCCAGCTCCATCTCGGCGGTCACCGCGACGGTCGAGTTCCCCGCCCCGACGACCCGGTCGAGCATCGCCTGGACCTGCTGGGTCACCTTCTGCTCGTACTCGCTGGCCTGCTGGCCCGTGGACCGGGTCCCGACGCCGACCTCGGAGAGCACCTCGCCGTTCGCGTCCACGACGGCGACGTCGGTCGGCGCCATCCCGTCGATCGACGCGGAGACGAGGTGCACGATGGCGTTCACCTGGTCGGTCGTGAACGACGCGCCCCGCGCCGGGGAGACGAACACCGACGCGGTCGGGGTGCCCTTCTCCTCGGCGAACACGGTCTCCTCCGGGATCGCGAGCTGCACCGACGCGGTGTCGACGACGTCCATCGCGGAGATCGTGCGCGCGAGCTCGCCCTCGAGCGCGCGCTTGTACGTCACGTCCTGCTGAAACTCGCTGGACGTCACGCCCATCTCGTCGAGCAGCGAGTAGCCGCCGGTCGGCTCGTCGGCCGGGAGGCCGGCGGCCGCGGCCGTGAGGCGCTGCTCGTACACCTGCTCCTCGGGCACGAGCACCGTCGAGCCGCCGTCCGTCAGCTCGTAGGGCACGCCCTGCGAGCGCAGCTGGTCGACGACGGCGGACGCGTCGGCGCTCGACAGCCCGGAGTACAGCGGGGTGTAGGTGGGGCGCGAGGCCCACGAGACGAGCGCGACCACGGCGACGACGAGGATCGCGAGGGCCAGGAGGGCGAGGGTGCGCTGGGCGACGGTGAAGTCGCGGACCGCGCCGAACGCGCGCCCGAACGACGACTTGATCTTCTCGGGCATCGTCAGGCCTGCATCCTCATGATCTCGGTGAACGCGTCGACGGCCTTGTTGCGCACGGCCGCGACGAGCTCGAGGGTCGTCTGGGCGCGGGTGGACGCGATCGTCGCCCGGTGGACGTCCTCGAGGTCACCGGTCACGGCCGCGACGGTGAGCTCGTTGGAGGTCGCCTGCAGGCGCTGGGTGCCGTCGACCGCGCCGCCGAGCACCTCGGCGAACGCGACGCGCCGGCGGCCTGGGCGGCGCGGTCCGCGGACGTCGCCCCGGCAAGGTCGGGCGCGGTGACGCCGGTGAGGTAACCGGTCGCGGTCGTGGGCTCCACGGAGGGGATGGGCACGGTGCTCACTTCCCGATCTGCAGTGCTGCTTCGTAGGCCGTCTTCGCGCGGTCGACCACCGCCGCGCTCGCCTGGTACCCGCGCTGGGCCATGATGAGGTGGCCCATCTGCTCGGACAGGTCGATGTCGGGGTAGCGGACGTACCCCTCGTCGTCGGCGAGCGGGTGGTCCGGCTCGTACGTGAGCCGGCCCTCCGCGTCGCCCCACGCCGCGCCGGCCACGTAGGCGCCGGGGTTGTCGTCGCCGCCCTCGACCGCGAGGACGTAGCGCGCCTGGAACGCGACGTCATCCGTCGCGCGCACGGTGTTGACGTTCGCGAGGTTGTCGGAGACGGCGTCGAGCCACTTGCGGTGGACGTTCAGGCCGGTGCCGGCGATGCCGAGCGCGTCGAAGGTCATGGTCAGGCCGTCCTCATCGCCACGCGCAGGGCGTTCGCCTCGCCGCCGACCGCCTGGGACGCGAACTGGTAGCGCAGCACCGTGTCGACGTTCGAGACCGTCTCCGTGTCGAGGTTGACGTTCGAGCCGTTGAGCTGGGTCGGCTCGAGCGAGCGCGCCTCGGTGAAGGCCGCGCGGCCGTCGCCCTCGCGCACCGACGCGGCGAGGGCCTCCTCGAACTGCACGCGCGGGCCGTGTAGCCCGGGGTGTTGATGTTGGCGACGTTCTCGGCGATCGCGCGCTGGCGGGCGGACAGCCCGTCGAGCGCGCTCTGGAGCGCGAGAGAGGTGACGGAGTCGAACACGGGCGCGGCATCCCCACGTCGTCGGTGTCGGCCGTCCGATGGCCTGCGAGGCGAGCGGTCCGTGCTCACCCTGGACTGTCGGCGGCCGTCCGGCCGCCGTGAGCCGCCCGACGTCCTGCGGACCGCGTGCCCGCGGGCGCGTCGTGTGCTCACGCGACGCCCTATGCAGCCCCTTCCCCGCTGAGCCCGCGTCCGGGCGCGACGCTCAGGCGCTCACGTCCAGGTAGGCGGCCGCCGTGGTGTCGTGGGCCGCGGGCACGGCCTCGAGAGCGCGCGCGTGGCGGCGGTTGGTCGCCATCGCCGCGTGCAGGCTCCCGACGGTCCCGCC
Source organism: Cellulosimicrobium sp. CUA-896 (assembly GCF_001942335.1). Taxonomy (GTDB): domain Bacteria; phylum Actinomycetota; class Actinomycetes; order Actinomycetales; family Cellulomonadaceae; genus Cellulosimicrobium. The sequence goes on from NZ_MKKH01000009.1 coordinate 87,541, forward strand.
GAGCCGCGCGACGACGTCGAGCGCGCGCTCGACGAGGGACGGGGGCAGCGGGCCGAGGTCCTCGGGCGGGGTCCACGCGACCAGTCGGGCGACCGCCTCCTCGCCCGCGTGCTCGCCGGCGTCGCCCGCCATCGTCGCGAGCTCGTCGAGCACGCGTGCCCACGCCGCCGTCCTCCCGGCCTCCGTCGCCCCGGTCGCCGCCGTCGGCGCGGCCGTCGCGGCCGT
>NZ_MKKH01000010.1 GCF_001942335.1 Cellulosimicrobium sp. CUA-896
TCCCCGCGACGGGCGACCCGCACGACGTCACGCTTGAACTCAGGCGGGAACTTCTTGGGCACAGCGACATCCTTCCAGCAGGACCTCGTCCCACAGATGAAGTGTCAACCAATCCTGCAGCAGTCCCCGGCCTGACTCGAAGAGTCAACCGATCCTGGGGCAGTCCCTAGTCCCATTGTGGTCGAGTCGGCCGAAGGTTCACGGACCTCGTCGACACGGAACGGACCTCATGCGCAGACGGACCAGCGCATCAAACACGGTGTCGGTCTCATCGCTCTCGAGCGGCGGTTCCCAGGACCGATATCCGGGCACACGGTACGGGACAATCTCAGCCCGGAAGTTTGAGCGCCCGACTTGCGGATGACGTGCGTCGCGAGGCATGTGCATCGCCGTGGCAACCGACGGCCAAGAGCTGGCTGTGCACCCCGACTCACTGGCCGCAGTTGACCGGGGTTGTCGCGCACCAGCGTGCTTCGCAAGAGGCACCATGACTCGGCATATGTAATGGCAACGAGCAGCCACGGCGCCCCCGGGCCCGCGCGTTCGTCCCCGATCCGGCGGCCGCCCTCGATAGAGTCGTCCTTGCGGGGAAGCAGGTATTGTGTCATCTTTCTCGGCTTTTCGTTGTCAGATCCCAGGAGGACACAGGCATGACCGCGCAAACGCCAGCGCTCGCGACGGCTGGAGTGTGGCTCTGATGGCTCGCGCAGCCAAGATGGCGGCGCAGGCCAAGACGCTAGAGCAGCGCCTCTGGGAGGCCGCCGACGCGCTTCGGGCGAACCAGGGACCGAGCGCGTACAAGCACGTCGTCCTCGGTCTGGTCTTCCTCAAGAGCGACGCTGCGGTCCTGCAGATGGGCGACGACACCCCGAAGAAGATGGCTGCGGAGCTGGTGACCTCGATCCGCCAGAGCGACACGCTGGGCTGGAACCTCAAGGACTCGGTCCGCGCCGCGATGCGCACTAAGGTCCGCAGGCTGCTCGCCAAGTACGACTACCCGCCTGACCTGGAGGAGAAGGCGATCGAGCTAGTCCTTGAGCAGGCGGAGCTCTACGCCTCCGTCGATGGGGGTGCGCCCGCATGACGCTTGTCGTCAAGGAGTTGACGGCAGAGCGTCTGCGCGATCTGGTGCAGGACGCCCATTTGTCATTCCTGTTTGGGGCCGGCGCTTCGGCTCCCATGTTTCGCCTGCTCGGTGACATCGAGAACTTGCTAACGAGCCTTGACTCCTCCGATGCCGCGCACGACGCGAAGGCCTACGCGCGAGCATCTATCTACTCGGGCTTCTTCCGCTGCGTGGTGCTCAGAAACAACGACCTGCTCAACCAGAGCGGAACTGAGGCGCCCCACCTCCTGGAGCGGTACGAGGCGTTCCTCCAGACGATCAATCGCCTGCTTCTCGAGCGCCGCAGTTCGCTGCTCAACAAGCAGGTCAACCTCTTCACCACGAACGTCGACTTGGCCACGGAGATCGCTGCCGAGAGCCTCCAGGTCCACCTCAACGATGGCTTCGCAGGACGGCTGCAGCCGCGCTTCAGCACCTCGAACTTCGGATCGGTCGTCTCGCGGCGCAGCCTCCAGTACGACAATCTGTCGGAGGTACCGACCTTCAACCTGCTCAAGCTCCATGGCTCGGTCGGCTGGTCAGCCATAGGGGAGGAGGCGAGCCGCCCCGAAATTGGTCTCGACATCCGCCTGCGACAGGTAGCCGAAGTCGCGGAGGAGCTTGACAAGGTCGACGCGATCTTGGCCGAGGTCGACGCAGATACGACCCTGGAGTCCTTGCTCGCTGGCCCAGTCCCACCGGACGCGGCGGACCTGCTGTCGCGCTTCCTGGACGCCTACAGCCAGCTGGCCATCGTCAATCCGACGAAGGCGAAGTTTCAGCAGACGGTGCTGAACCAGAACTACTACGACCTACTTCGGATCTTTTCGAATGAGCTAGAGAAGGAGAATGCCGCCCTCTTCGTCATCGGCTTCTCCTGCCGCGACGAGCACATCCGGGAGCTCATGGTGCGCGCCGCTCGCACCAACCCAACGCTCCAGATCGTCATCTTCGCCTACAGCCCGCACGCCGCCACGGAGATCGAGCAAGCCTTCGACGGCTACCCGATCACCAACAGCAACATCTGGCTGATCGCGCCGCCCGCGGACGCGGAGGGCGAAGAGCGGCTGCGCTACGACCTCCCGACCGTCACATCCGAGTTCTTCGCGAAGGTCGCGCCCTCGTCGTCCGCTCCCAAGCAGTCGGTCGAAGTGAAGGTCTCGGTGCAAGAGCCGCTGGTCGACCTCGATGATTGACCACGAACTGCTTACCCGCGATGCCGTCTTTCGCGTTGGTGAGGTCGTCGGGATCCAGGGCCGGACGGTTCGCATTCGCGTTGACAAGGCTAAGAACGGTGCGCACCTGATCTACCAAGGTCGGCTGCTGCGCAACGTTGGTGTCGGCGGCTTCCTCAAGATCAGCAAGGGCTTCGCCGAACTGGTCGGCAAGGTCGATGGCGAAGAGGTTGCTGAGGCGCGCGGCGACGACAGCTACCGCAGCTCCCGCGACCGGGTCGAACGGATCCTGACTGTCAGTCTCATCGGCTTCATGTCCGGTGGCCAGTTCCGCCGCGGTGTACGCGAGCTGCCGCTCGTAGGCAACGAATGCTTCCTGCTCGACGAGGACGAGTTCGATCGCATCCACAGTTTCGTCGACCCGAAGGACCGCGCGCTCACAATCGGCCGCCTGGCGATGGAGAAAGGACAGGACGTCCGGGTTGGCGTTAACAGCCTCTTCGCCAGCCATATCGGCATCTTCGGCAACACCGGCAGTGGTAAGTCGTACACCTTGACCAAGCTGTACCACGAGCTCTTCGCCGCCTACGGCGACTCCAAAGCGTTCAAGAAGAGGGCGCGAGTGCTCGTCATCGACTTCAACGGCGAGTACGTCAACCGGGCTGGTACCGCGGCCGGCGAGCGCAGCAGTTCCGTACTCACCGACAACGACCTGAAGACCGAATTCGTGCTCTCTACACGAAACGACGACGGTGACCGCCTCCCGCTGAGCAAGGAAGCGATGGAGGATCCGGTCATCTGGACGGTGCTCCTTGACGCAACGGAGAAGACCCAGGCGCCGTTCGTGCAGCGCACGCTCCAGCGCGACTACTGGGAGTCTCGGTTGGACACGGGAGAGGATCTCGCGGCTGCAGTCGCTGGCATTGTCTACGCCGCCATCCGCAGTTCCGACCCAGCGCTCGACAAAGGCCTCGTCGTCAAGTTCCTCGAGGAAGTCGAAGGCTGCATGGGCGGGGAGGCGCCTGATGCCCTAGGCGGCTACATCCGCGATATCCAGTCGAACCTTGGCTACCACGGCCAGAACAAGTGCTTCTACTACCGGCAAAGCAACGGCATCAACGTCTACGCCAATGACCCGTCGTACGACTACTACTTCCAAGAGCTGACCTACACCCGCATCGGTGGGCTTGGCATCGATCCGAGCGCCCTGCAGAGCGTCGACCGCATTCGGTTCAAGCTCGTGCTGCAGTACTACTCTGACATCTTCCACGGCTACGCGAACCGCGAACACCTCGGCCCGCTAATCAAGCGGCTGGAGTCGCGCATACCGCGCGTGAAGCGCCTGATCGAAGTCTCGGACGGCACGCTGCTGGACAAGCCATTGACTGTGATCTCACTGCGCGACGTCAACGTCGAGATGCGGAAGGTCATCCCGCTCCTCATCTGCCGCCAGCTCTACGACGAGAAGAAGCGCGACGGCGATCCATCGCGGTACCTCAACATTGTCGTCGATGAGGCGCACAACATCCTGTCGAACGTGTCGTCCCGCGAGAGCGAGGCGTGGAAGGACTACCGGCTGGAGACCTTCGAGGAAATCATCAAGGAGGGTCGGAAGTTCGGCGTCTTTCTGACGATCGCGAGCCAGCGACCGCACGACATCTCCGAGACGATCATTTCCCAGCTGCACAACTACTTCCTGCACCGCCTGGTCAACAACCTCGACATCATGGCAATCGAGCGAGCTGTCGCGTACCTGGATCGTGTTTCATTTGAGTCCCTGCCGATCCTTCCGACAGGCTCGTGCGTCCTCTCCGGGCTATCCACGCAGGTGCCGGTCGTCGTCGACATCGAGAAGTTGCCGGCTGCTTACGAGCCGAACAACAAGACGATGACCTTGGCCGATGGCTGGATCCCCGGCACCGACCCCGATGGCGGTGGCTCGGGCGCGGCGACGACCGACCCGACCGACCCTTCCGACCCCTGGGACGACTTCGCCGGCAGCGGTGAGTGGGCTGCCGAGGAGTCTCCGTTCTGATGAGCACCGACCGCGTGTCTTTCACCTTGGCCCGCCGATCATTCGACCTGACAGCTGACAACGTACGACGCCGGCTCCAACAGCACTATCCTGAGGCTGTCGACCACGCGCACAGCGCGCTATTGCGGGTCAGCCGGTGTTCTGGCGCCGTTGCAGTGGCGAGTCCGGTGTTAAATGTGGCGCTCTTCTGCCCGGCGACTTCCTTCAGAACGTGACTCGCCGATCAAGCACCCGGACGAACGCTCGCGCAGATGTCGCGCTTTCGACGCTCGTCGGGGTTGGGGACTCCGCTACCGTCAGTTGCGATGCAGTTGGCCTGCATGTTCACGTCCGCGGAGAACTGCGTGGAGATGGTACGCCTCTGAGTCGCTGAGGCCTGCGATGTAATCGAGCAGCCCGCGAACGATCTTCTGCCGCAGTGTGTACCCCGATTCTTGCGACAGCCCGACACCGATCGCTCTTCTGAGCCCGTACGGCAGGCGGCGCAGAGCCTGCTCGCCGGGTGGCTCGGTACCCCCGCTGCCGTATGCCTCTTCGGCGACTGGGCGCAGTGCTTCGAAGATCTCGCGCAGCACTCGGCGCTGCCCCGCCTGGATGTTCGACAGCGTCGGATCATCAATTATGTGGAACCAGATGAGTTGCTTAAGAATTGAGTTCAATCTCTCTTGGATTGGCTCCCGGACGAGTGCCTGGGCGTCGACAGACGCCGCGTTGATGAACTGGGTCAAGAGTACGCCGCGTAGCCTGTCCAAAGCTGCAAGATCCTCTGTCCGGCCCGAGAAGCGTGCCGCCGGAAAAAACTCCAGCATGCTAGTGAGGGCATCCTTGACCTCTCCGGTTAACGGTCCAAGAGCGCGCGGAGATTCGACGTATTCGAGGAGGATGTCGAGCGTCTCGGTGTTGGACTTGTAGTCATCGACAGGCACAAGGCTGGCCCTGAAAAAATCCTCGACGTCATGGACGGCGTAGGAGATGTCGTCAGCCCAGTCCATGATTTGAGCATCAAGTGTAGGGTCGGCGTCCGTGGAGCCTAGCGCCCACTCCAAAGCGCCTGCATCGCAATCATAGCCACCCCACTTAGACTGCTTGCGGCCCGAAGTGCCTCTCGTCCACGGGTACTTAGTCGTCGCTGCTAGAGACCGTCTCGTTAAATCGAGGCCGATAGGGCGTCCTGGTGACTCGCGGTGGACCGCTAGAGCGGTCAGGATGCGGAACGACTGCGCATTCCCTTCGAAGCCGTCCTCTAGTAGGCAATTCGGGCACGGGTCAGCGGCGCGACGCTCAAAGGTGCGTGGGCCTTCCCGGTGCTCGGGGCAGACAACTAGTCGGTCGAGCTCCTGCTCGCCTGCGTGGCCGAATGGGGGGTGTCCCAAATCGTGGGCAAGGCAGGCGGCTCTAATCGCATCAGGGTCCGCATCGACATCGGAGGGCTGAGCGGTCAGTTTGCTATAAAGGGAAAACCCGACCTGCTCTACCTTTAGTGAGTGCGTCATCCGGTTGTGCAGCGCCATGCTGGGATCGCCTATCGCGACCTGTGTCACGCCGCCGAGTCGCCGAAAAGAGTCGGAGTACAAAATTCGGTCGCGGTCCCGAAGGGTCTCGCTCCTGAAAGACGGGTCGCGAGTGCTTCTGCCGGAGCGGCGCTCGACTGCACCCTCCATTACGGTTCGACGATCGTGTACTTGCTTGTCAACTTGAGAGTGCCATCCTTCACCAAGCCCTCGAGAGCCCGGACCGCGGCCTCGCCGGTATAGCCCATCGCTTCCATGTGCCTAACGTAGGTCAGCACCGTGACCGCACGGCGACCGCCGCTCTCATCGCGCGAGAGTTCTCGCACAACGTCCCGCGGGTCTATCCCCATCAACGTTTGTGCGCTCACTCTGGCTCCCCTGTCGCTGTACTGTTTCGATCAAGGCGTGTGGACCATCGGGGCGGCACCTTCGCCGACTCCATCCCAGCATCGCACGTGGGTCTGTCTCGCACGCTAGCACGGTGGATGGTATCTACACGCGCCGACTCCCCGTAAGCTGATCATGTCGGCAGCCTGCGCGGCGGCTGGGATGTTGGACATGTCTGAAGTTGCTCCACAGGCGGCGGAGGGGGCATGACCTTCGCCCGTCTGTGCCCGTCCGGCTTCGAGCGCGGTTCGGGGCTCCGCGGGCCGCCTCGGCTGGTGGAACGGGCGGTCGTCCGAGTGCGGTGCCTCGTGGCCCAGCGCGCGGCATCGTCGATGTCGTCGCGTACCGCGAGCGCCGGCGATCCGGTCCCGGCGGTAGGCTTGGTGATATTCGTGCGCTCGAACAGGGCCGCAACCAGCAGATCCCGCCCCTGCCATAGGTACGGGGACGCGCGCGGCGGTGTGTCGCCGCCGGCGCGACAGAGGCCCGACGACTGGGCCTGGGACGCTGTGCGGTGATCGGCGCCTCGTGCGCGCGCCTGGCTCATCCCGTTGACGCGACCCGTCGACGCTGACGCCCGTTATGCCCTGGACGACACGTCCTTTGGCGTTTGGCGGCGCACCGCGCCGTCGTTGCGACGTGTACGTCGCAGAAGGAGGAGATGTGGCTCGAGCAGGCCGACGCCGGTCCGGCCGCGCGCGCACGGACGCAGACGCGCAGCCGAAGTCCGGCGGGCAGCGCCAGTCGGGCGGGCAGCGCCAGGGGAGCGGGAAGCGCCAGTCCGGTGCGCAGCGCCCTGCAGGGGTGCAGCGTCGTCGCGCCCCCCGCCGCGACGAGGAGGGGCTCATCCCCGTGCTCGCCGACATCACGCGCGAGGTGGAGAACGCGGTGCGGCGCCCGCCGGTCCGCCCGGCCGTGCGCACGCAGTTCCAGGTCGCCGCGCTGCTCGTTCGCGAGGAGCGCGCCCGGGTGAAGGCCGACACCGCGCTGACCCCCGCCAAGCGGGACCAGGAGCTCAAGCGGCTCGACGGTGTCGCGACGCTCCTCGCCAAGATCGCCGCCCGCGACACGTCGTTGCTGGCCCTGCTCGCCGAGGACGCCCGGGTCTCCGACGCGGCGCGCGAGTACAAGGCCTCCGTGATGCGCGCCGGCGGCATCGAGCCGCCGGAGGAGCCCGAGCGTCCGGCACCCGCCGCACCGACGCAGGCGACCGACAGGCGCACGGAGAAGCGCGCCGAGAAGCGCGTGGTCCCGCAGTCGGTCATCTCGCGCCAGATGGCGAACCCGTTCCTCGCCCCGAACTTCGAGGCCGCCGCCGAGCGCGCCGCCGCGAAGCCGCGTCGGCTCGCCGGCTGGGAGCTGCTCGACCCGCTGTTCCGGTCCTTCGAGCGCGACGCGCCGGGTGCCCCCGCGTGCATGGACCTCCCCGAGCCGCGGCACGTCCCCGTCCCGCAGGGGCGCGACCTCATGCCGCACCAGGCACGTGTCGTCGCGGCGACCACGCGCGGCCACCGCACCTTCCTCCTCGCCGACGAGCCCGGTCTCGGCAAGACCGCCCAGGCCCTGCTCGCGGCGCAGGCGGCCGACGCGTTCCCGCTGCTCGTCGTCGTCCCCAACGTGGTGAAGACGAACTGGGCGCACGAGGTCGGGCTGTGGACGCCGCTGCGTCGCGCCACGGTCGTCCACGGCGACGGCGACAAGGTCGACGCGTTCGCGGACGTCGTCATCGTCAACTACGAGATCCTCGACCGGCACGCCGGCTGGCTCGGCCAGCACGGCTTCCGCGGGATGATCGTCGACGAGGCGCACTTCATCAAGAACAAGAGCTCGCAGCGCTCGCAGAACGTGCTGGAGATCTCCGAGCGCATCCGCACCCGCACCGCCCGGCCGCTGCTCATGGCTCTCACCGGCACCCCGCTCATCAACGACATCGAGGACTTCCGCGCCATCTGGCAGTTCCTCGGCTGGATCGACGACGAGAAGCCGCTCGGCAAGCTCATGACCTCGCTCGAGGACACCGGCCTCACCCCGGCCGACCCCGGCTTCTACTCGGCGGCGCGGGCCAGCGTCGTCGACATGGGCATCGTGCGCCGCCGCAAGGTCGACGTCGTCGCCGACATCCCGGCCCGCCGCGTCGCGGACCTGCCGGTCGAGCTCGACGACGCCGCCGGCCGGTCGATCCGTGCGTCCGAGGAGGCGCTCACGAACCGGCTGGTCCAGCGCTACCGGGCCGCCGTGGAGGCGCGCATGGAGGGCGAGGTCGTGGACGGCGTCGACCACGCGCTCGCGCGCCGTGTCGCGGCCGCCGAGCTCAAGGACTCGAGCTCCAAGGCCAAGGGCGAGAACGTCTTCACGATGGTGCGCCGCATCGGCCAGGCCAAGGCCGGGCTCGCCGCCGACTACGCGGCCCAGCTCGCGCGCAACGTCGGCAAGGTCGTGTTCTTCGCCAAGCACGTCGACGTCATGGACCAGGCCGAGCAGACGTTCGCCGACCGCGGCATCCGGTACGCCTCGATCCGTGGCGACCAGACGCCCAAGGTGCGCGAGCAGAACATCGCCGCGTTCACCAACGACCCCGACGTCGAGATCGTCGTGTGCTCCCTGACCGCCGCGGGCGTCGGGCTCAACCTCCAGGTCGCGTCCAACCTCGTGCTGGCCGAGCTGTCCTGGACCGACGCCGAGCAGACCCAGGCGATCGACCGCATCCACCGCATCGGCCAGTCGGAGCCCGTCACGGCGTGGCGCATCATCGCCGCGCAGACCATCGACGCCACGATCGCCGCGCTCATCGACAGCAAGTCCGGGCTCGCGGCGCGGGCGCTCGACGGCGCGTCGGAGGAGGACGTCCCGTCGTCGACGGACGTGCAGCTCGAGGCCCTCGTCACGCTGCTCACCGACGCGCTCGCCGGCGAGGGGGCCGCCTGAGCCGTTCCCTTGCATGAAAGACGTCGTCGCGAGAGCGCCGGGCGACTCGCCTGTCGGTGATCGCTAGTCGCGAAAGTGGCGCCCCACAATCCACCCTTGACATTATGGCGATCCGTGCCACCATTCCGCTATGGATGGCATTTGGGCTCTGACGCTCGCGCTAGGGATACCAATCGGAATTGCCGCAAGCGCGCTATACGAGTTTGCGCGCGCCTGCTGGGGGCGGGTTCGCCATGGCAAGCTAATGCTTGCAGGCGCGTGGGCAGAATGGGTCCCGGGGTGCGCGGGTCGACAATTCAGCGTTGGGCTCATTCGCTACGATATTATTCGTCGGCGCTACGTTTTCGACGGAACCAATTACAACAACGATGGTTCGCCGTTCTGCCACTGGCGAACGGTTTCAAGTTACATCGATCTCGTCAGCCTTGAATACCACTATGTTTTTGCCACTAGGGATGTCACTTCGATGCAGACGACGTCATATGGCTACGGCGTGGTGTCGCTTGTCCGAAGCGGTGGCCGTATTGTTCCCGCGGGTGGCCAGTACATGTACTCGGTCGGCCGGAACGTCGCCGTGCAGATGGATCACTCAATGAAGAGGGTTGACGCGGCTAGCGCCCCCAATGCCGACCGAAATGCCTCCGCGTTCCTCGCGCGAACTTTCCCCAAAGAATGGCCATGTCGCTCCGGCGTCGTGACGCGCGCGAAAACTGGTGGCGAGGAGCGTCTCCACGGAAGTGGGTAAACGCGGGCAAAACAACACATGGCCTCGGCTTCACATTTGGCAAGAAAGTCGTGCGCGCGGCTCGAATCGGCCGGCGTTGTTGACGCCGATGGCGATGCGCTCCGCAGGTTTCGACCTGCGCTTGCGGTCGGTGCTCGATTGTGTCATCGCCGATCGACTTTTACCGTGCGTCTATACAAACCAGCGGCCAAGGCGGATCACGGATCGATCGCGAAGAACCGCGGCCCTGAGTAGTCGTCGCATACGATGTGCTCGGTAAACATTGCGGCGGGTCTTACCCAGTAGCTTCGGTCGCCATAAAGCTTCCGATAGAACACAAATTCCTCCTGCGTTTCGCTGTGGCGGCCGACTCCGATGACTTCGTAACGGCGGCCTTTAAAGTGCGCGTAGACCCCTGGCTTAATGAGCATGAGCGCCATACACCTCATTCCAGTTGTGAATTTGAGACATTGCGAAATGGCGTGTAGCGTCTCGCGTGTAATCGTGCGCTTCGAGCAGCCACTGTTCGACGGGGTGCCACTCGGTTCGGCCGAACCATATCCTTACGGGTTTGATCCTACGCGTTAGGCGCTCGCCGCGATGGTTCGTGTGGTCGATTACGACGTCGTTCGTAGCCATGTCGACTATGGTAGTCGACGGAATGGTGCGAAGGCTGTTGCCGGCCGCGTAGCCACCAGGGGCTTCGGTTGGCCCCCTTTTGAATCTGTGACAGTCGCGCGCGGCTTCGACCAGAGCCGCAATAGTATTTCGCTTGGCGATTGCGCGCAAGAGTGCTCTGTTTCGCGCGTGTTGCAAGCCTTCGCCCCACGTGCCGTTCGACAAATGCTCTCAGTTCACCTCCATCGCCGCCCTAGGAATGTCGGTGAGCCGTTCACGTCAGTCGCGACCGACGCTCTGAGGATGGAGATCCGCTATGGCGGTTGCACAATTAATCATCTCCACAGGCAGAAGGTCTGAGCTGATTGACGTGCGCTGACGTTTACTCCTGCCCGATTCCGCATGTTCGACCGCTGTTCAGGCGCACCGCCGCGCGACGAAGTACGCGCGGAACGGGTCGGGCTCGACCTCCTTCTCCTTGACGTGACCGAACCCCTCCTCGGCGAGCATCACCGCGGCGCGCTCGACGCCCCACACCGTGCCGAGCCCGTCACCGTCAAGGGCCAGGGAGACGCTCGTGCAGTGGTACGTCGACACCGCGTATAGGTGTGCCCTACGGCAAGCCCACGTTCTGCTCTAGCTGGCTCGACGCCTTGATGCCGACCATGAGGAACGTCCCGCCCGGTCGCACGGCGGGCCGCACGTTCGCGAGAACCGCGGCCGGGTGCGCCTGGTCGTAGACGGCATCGAACTCCGTCACGAGGTCGAACCCCGAGTCCAAGGCTGGCTCGGCGACGTCACGTACCTCGACCGACGCGTTCGTTATCCAGAGCTCCCGTGCTTCCTCGCGGGTCGCGCCGATCGCGACGGGCGAGAAGGCGTACCGGACGAACCGCCTGGCCGGGAAGGCCAGCGCCATGAGGCTGATCGCGTGCCCGCGCCCTCACCCGAAGTCGGCCACGTCGATCCTGTCGCGCAGCGCGTCGGTCATGCCGGCGAGCGGCAGGGTCGCGTCGACGAGGGTGGCGTTGTGCACCGCGGCGGTCGTCTCTGCCATATTGCGGTGGAAGCGCGGGAAGTCCGCGTACGACAGGCCGCCGCCGTGCGGAACCTCTCGATCGTCGCCTGCGCGATCTCACCCATCATCGTCGCTTGCTGCATGAGGACCGCGACGTTGCTCCGGCCCCCAGCTCGACCCCGCTCCGCGCGATCCGCTCCTCGGCGGCGGTCTAGCCGCCCTCCGCGCACAGGAGTTGGAGGCGGTGGACGCCGCAGATTCTCGAGGGAACGACCTCGCCCTGGAAATGCTCGCACCACTGCCCGGTCGCTTTGGCCCGCGTCCTCGTGCGGTCCAGGTCGCCGAGCTGGTGACAGGCACGGATGACCGTGGAGTACATCTCGTCGCCCACTCCGGTGGAGCGGCCCGGCGAGCATGGGCAGCATCGCCTCGGCGAGCTGGCCAAACCCCGCCGCCGTGCGGCCGCGCCGCGGGTCGCTCATCCCCGCTGAGACGAGGTCAGGGACGTGACCGCGAGGTCGTGGGTGCTGCGGGCGGTCCGCTCGACGTCGTCAGCCGCCCGCCGCAGGCCCTCCAGGTCCCACCGGGCGAGCGCGAGCGCGGCCCCCGCGTAGAAGAAGTACCCGCGCGGCGCGCTCTCCGGGCGGCGGCGTCACCCTCCTCCTCTAGGACGCGTGACGCGAGCTCGGTGAGTTCGAGGGACTCCTGCGCCCTGCTAACCCACCAGCGGCGTCCCCGAGGACCGCCAGGTCCGGTGCTTCGAGCTCGGTTACCTCGCCGGCACACGACAGGGCGCGTAGGCGTCCTGCTGGTCGTCCCCGGGCAAACGCCGCGCGTCCCGCGGCGAGCGCGTCCGTACCCGATCATGCGGTCAACCCACGCTAGACGTTCCGGTCCGACGTCGTCCTCGCGCGTGGCCGTGGAGCCCGCCGTAGGCTCGGACAAGGACCACCAGAGGAGGCAAGACCAATGGGCTTGTTGAGGAATGTGATGAAAAGTGGGGTCGCGGCGAAGGCGGCCCGCGTCGCCCAGCGCGAGATGTCGAAGCCGGAGAACCAGCGCAAGGCCAAGGAGCTGCTCGGGCGGCTCACGCACCGCGGCGGCTCGACCGGCTCCGCGGGTTCGACCGGCGCGACCGGGCGGCGCTGACGACGCGTCGGTGCCCCCGCGTACGGTGATGGGCGTCACATCGTCGATCACGGAGGCGCTGCCATGACCCACCCCGCCTGGGACCCGCCGCTCGCCGGGTCCGACGCCGAGCACCTGGTCGGCACGCTCGAACGCCTCCGCGCGACGTTCCGCTGGAAGGCGGACGGGCTCGACGTCGACCAGCTGCGCCGGCGCGCGGTGCCGACGTCCGAGCTGACGGTCGGCGGCCTGCTCAAGCACCTCGCCGTGGTCGAGGACGACGTCTTCTGCTGGCGGATGACCGGTCGCCCGCCGGTGACGTGGATGGCCGTGCCCGAGGACGACGTCGCCCGGTGGCAGTTCACCGTCGACCCCGACGAGACCGCCGAGCAGGTCTACGCGATCTGGGCGGACGCCGTGGGACGCTCCCGCGCGACGCTCCGCGACCTCATCGCCGACGGCGGCCTGGATCAGCCGGGACACCTCGAGTTCGGCGACACCCGCCCCACCGTGCGGCGCCACTTGCACGACATGATCGAGGAGTACGGGCGGCACACCGGGCACATGGACCTGCTGCGCGAGGCGATCGACGGCCGCGTTGGCGAGGACCCTCCCGCCGACTGGCCGATGCTCCCGCCGGTCAGCGCCGTCGCGCCGTGAGCGTGAAGGACGCGGGCACCTCTCCGGGCGGTCGCGCAGGCGGTACTCGCCGACGCGCGCGTCCTCCACCATCAGGCCGGGGAGGGCGTCCCACGGGACGCTGTCGTGCTCGGACAGTGAGGTGAGCTCGAGACCGGCGTCGAGCACGGCCGTGACGATCTCGCCGAGGCCGTGGTTCCACTCCATCGAGCGCGGCTGCGCGACGCGGTCGGTCCCGGCGTAGCTGTACTCGTCCTCCCAGACGAGTGGCTCCGGCTGCTCGAAGTAGGGGAGCTCGAGCGCGGGCGTCAGCGCGCCCGGGCCGCTGATCCACGCCTGCTGCGCGCGGTCGTCGTGCTCAGCACCGACCGTCACCGCGAGCGTCGACAGCAGCACGGGGTGGGCGTCCCGGATGAACAGCCGGCCGCCGGGCCGCAGCAGGTCGGCGACAGTCCGGGCCCACCGGTCGATGCTCGGCAGCCAGCAGATCGCCCCGATCCCGGTATACACGAGGTCGAAGCGCCGACCGTCGAGCGCCTGCGGCGCCGCGTACACGTCGGAATGCACGTACTCGACGTCCGCGCCCGCGCGCTCGGCCAGCCGACGAGCCTCGTCGAGGGACGCACCCGACAGGTCGACGCCCGTGACGCGCGCACCGAGGCGGGCGAGGCTCAGGGTGTCCGTGCCGATGTGGCACTGCAGATGGACGACGTCGAGGCCGCCGAGGTCCCCGAGCCGCGGGCGGTCGAACGCCACGACGCCGGAGAGGCGCTCCGGGTCAGCCAGCAGCGCGTCCGTGTCGTAGGCCCGCGCATGGATCGGCGCGCGGCTGTCCCAGTTCGTGCGGTTGACGTCCAGGTACTCGTCGGCAGACACCCGCCGGACGCTAGCACCCGGTGCGGGGGGCCTCAGGTCCCGGGGGCGGCCGAGGGCGCGGGCGCAGGCTGGGCGGTGCCGCCGCCCGTCCCGCCGGAGCCCGCGGTGCCCGACGACGCGTCGGCGCCCGTCCCGGCCCCACCCGACCCGGTCCCGTCGGAGCCGGTCCCACCGGACCCATCCGTCTCACCGGCACCCGGCCCGGCGGTGCCGCCCGAGCCGTCCGTCCCACCGGTCCCGCCGTCACTGGTCTCGTCCTCGCCGGTGCCCGGCGTCTCCGTCGGCGCGGGCGTCGGGGTACTCGGCTCGGTGGGTTGCGTCGGCTCGTCCGTCGGGGCCTCGGTGGGCTCGTCCGTCGGGACCGTCGGCGCCTCCTCGCCGGGCACGGTCGTCGGCGCGGGTGCCGGAGTCGTGCCGTCGGCGGGCCGCTCCTGCGACGGGACGACGTCCCGCGAGCCGTCGTCGGTCGTCGTGCGGCTGAACGTCGTCCCTGAGCCCTCCTGGCCGCGCACCGCGTCCGAGATCGGCTTGCCGATGACGAGCTCGGCGACCAGCACGACACCCATGACCACGACGAACAGAGCGAGCGCCGACAGCGTGAACACCTTGGCCTTGCCGTGGCGGTCGATGAGCCGGAACCACGGACCCGGCCGCGGCTGCTCCGTGGGCCCTACGCCCGCGTCGTCGGGCACGCCGCCGCTCGCGAGCACGGTCGGCAGCACCGCGGTGTCGCCCGCCCCGCGCCGGACCGGTGCGGTGACGGGCGCCGCGTCCGTGACCTCCTGGCGCACCGCGGTCATCGGCTGCGTCCCGCCGTCCCGCGGGACCACGGGCATCGTCGCCGTCGTCGAGCCGCGCGGACGGCTCGTCACGGCGCCGTTCTTCGACAGCTGCGTGACGACCGGCTTGAGCTGCTCGCGCGTCTTCTGGATCGAGCGCGTGTACGCGTAGTTGCCCAGCACCGTGATGACGCTCGCCGCGCCGGCCCCGATGATCGTGCCGGCGATGCCGAAGTAGGACAGCAGCACGGTCGTGCTCACGGCCGCGAGCGCGCTCGCGACGATCTGCGTGAGCGAGAGCGCGGGCGCGTCGGCCATCTCCTCGGGGGCGTCGGGGGCACCGGGGGCACCGTCGGCCGGGGCGACGGCAGCGGGGCGGGAGGCGGGTGGTGTCTTCACGTCAGGGGTTCGTCCAGGTCCGTCGAGAGCGAGGGGTCGTCGCCCGCTCGTCTCGTCCGGCGCGTGCCGACGTGCCGCAGTCCGGCGTCGGGTGCGGGCGCGTCCACGGTAGCGGCGCGGTGTGCAGGCGTCCGACGGCGCCGGTGCACCTGCCGTGAGGGCGCGCGGAGATCCTGTGAGGGGCGTCCGTGTGACCGACACCTCGCCACCGGACGCGCGTCCAGGAGCACCCTGTGCCTACGGTCGAAGAACGCCCGGCGACCGGTCGTCGTCCCCTCGGCGGGCCGCCCGGCGACTGCACGCAGCACTCGAGAGGAGCTCGCATGAAGGCCGTCCAGTACCGCGAGATCGGCGCACGACCCGAGGTCGTCGAGATCGACAAGCCCGAGCCGAAGCCGGGGGAGGTGCTCCTCAAGGTCACGGCCTCCGGTCTGTGCCACTCGGACGTCTTCGTCATGGAGCAGCCCGCCGACCAGTACGCCTACGGGCTCCCGCTGACCTCGGCCACGAGGCGTCGGGATCGTCGAGGCGGTCGGCGAGGGCGTCGACGAGAGCATCGTCGGCTACGCGGTCGCCGTGTACGGGCCGTGGGGCTGCGGCATCTGCGAGCGCTGCGCCGCCGGCCAGGAGAACTACTGCCTGCGCGCCGCCGAGCTCGGCATCGCCCCTCCCGGGCTCGGGGCACCCGGCTCGATGGCCGAGTACATGATCGTCGACTCGCCGCGCCACCTCGTGCCGATCGGCGACCTCGACCCCGTCCAGGCCGCGCCGCTGACCGACGCCGGCCTCACGCCGTACCACGCGATCAAGCGCTCGCTGCCGAAGCTCGTCGGCGGCACGACGGCGGTCGTGCTCGGCGTCGGCGGCCTGGGCCACGTCGGCATCCAGATCATCAAGGCGCTGAGCGGTGCGCAGGTCGTGGCGCTCGACGTCGACGACGAGAAGCTCGCGCTCGCCCGCGAGGTGGGGGCCGACCACGCGCTGATGTCCGACGACTCGGCCGTCGACGCCGTGCGCGACCTCACGCACGGGCGCGGCGCCGACCTCGTGATCGACTTCGCCGGCATCCAGCCGACCATCGACCTCGGGCAGAAGATGCTCGGCGTGGGCGGGGACTTCTCGCTCGTCGGTATCGGCCACGGCACGCCCACCGCGAAGGTCGGGTTCTTCCAGTCGCCGTACGAGGCGTCGTTCCTCGTCCCGTACTGGGGCTACCGGCAGGAGCTGTTCGAGGTGATCCACCTCGCTCAGCAGGGCAAGCTCACCGTGCACACGGAGACGTTCTCGGTGGACCAGGCGCCGGAGGCTACGGCAAGCTCTGGGACGGCACGCTGCGCGGACGCGCCGTCGTGCAGTTCTGAGCGCACATTTTCTGCACCGGGTCGCCACATTCTTCCCCGGCATTTCTCAGCGGCGGAGATGAACGGCCGTCCAGGTGGTCCGCCGGGTCGAGCGGGTGACTCCGCGGCGGTCGGTGCACAGGGCGTCCTGGCGAGTTGACGTGCACGGGGGCAGCGTGCAAACTAGAGCCCGACGACGCGCATCGCCTGCCCCCTGCGCGGTGCGCGTCGTTTCACACGTCCCGGCGGTACGCCGGATCGAAGAGCCCTGGACCACTGGTCCAGGGCTCTTCGCCTTTCCCTCTCTGACACCTGTCCGGACGCGGCGGCGGCGCGGACCGGGGCGTCGATTCCCCGCCCCGGCCGCACGTCCAGCTGAACGCCCGACCTGCCCGGACCAGGCCTCGACCCGACCCCGGAACGGGTCCTGCCGGCCTCCGGAGCGCTCTTGCCCCGGCGTGCCTCTGTCCGCGCGGGGCCTGTCGCCGTTAGCGTCGGAGCGTGAATGCCGCAGCCCGCACCAGCTCTGCCGCCCCGAGCGTGGCCGATCCTGCCCGGCTGCCCGCCGACCCGGACGGGGCGCACCCCGCCCCCGCGGGCGACCTGCCGCACCGCCCGGTCCTCGTGCCCGAGCCGACCACCGCCGAGCTCGTCGAGGAGGCCGTCGGGCGCTGGCGCGCCGGCCTCGTCCGTCTCGCCGGGGGCTCGTCGCTCGCCGACGTGTCCCTGCTCGGCGACGCCGTCGTCGACCTGACGGCCGCCCACCCCTCCGGCATCGCGCAGCTCTTCGCCGGGCGCCGACGCGCCTGTCCAACCTCTTCCGCGAGGGCGGCTCGCTGCCCGCCGCGCGCCGTCGCGCCCGCGCCGTGGTCGCGCAGGGCGCCGACCACGCCCAGCGCTACGGCGTCGCGCCCACCTACCTCGCCATCGGTGTCGCG
The DNA here is from genome assembly GCF_001942335.1 of Cellulosimicrobium sp. CUA-896. Taxonomy (GTDB): domain Bacteria; phylum Actinomycetota; class Actinomycetes; order Actinomycetales; family Cellulomonadaceae; genus Cellulosimicrobium. The sequence goes on from NZ_MKKH01000010.1 coordinate 17,598, forward strand.
ACGTGGACCGAGGCGGACCCCGCCCCGACCGTGCGCGAGGACGACGTCGCCGCGCTCGCGCGCGTCACCGGTCGCCCCGCCACGACCGTCGAGGTCGGCCCCGACCGACCGCAGATCACCGCCGGCGGCGAGGACGACGTCGCCCACCCCGACGCCGGCACCGCGGTCGACGCGCCGCGCACCCGCACCGTGCGCGCACCCGTGCTGCTGCCGCCCCCTCACCGTCACGCCGCGCGGCGACGGCGAGACCGACTACGAGCTCACCCTCGAGCCGACCGCCGAGATCAACCCGCTCCTCGCGCGCACGCTGCGGGCCCACGGCGCGTTGCTCGACCCGGTCACCCTGGCCCGCAGCACGTTCACCGGCGCCGGTTTCGACCCCGCCGACGCGACGACGCGCATCGCCGCCCTCGGCCGCGCGGTGCTCGGCGACTTCGAGCTCACCCACCGGGTCCTCGCCGGCGCGTTCGTGCACCCCGGGCAGGCGCTCGTCGACGACCTCGACGAGCACGGCACGAGCATCGGCGAGCACGAGATCGTCGCCGCGCTCGCCGGGGACGCGGACGCCGCCGAGGCGATCCACCGTGAGCTCCCCGCGCCGCGCGTCGGCGACGCCGACCCGGAGCTGGAGCGCGGCGTCGGCGACCTCGACCCCTCGCAGCGCTACGTCGTCGACGCGCTCGCGACGGGATCGCACCTGTTCGTCGACGCCCCGGCCGCGCCGACGTCGCCGGGACCCTCGCGGCCGTCGTCGCCGAGGCCGCGGCGAGCGGTCGCCAGGTGCTCTACGTCTCCGGCCACCGGCGCGCCGCGGACCAGCTCGTCGCCCGGCTCGAGAGCCTCGGGCTCGGCGGCCTCGTGCTCGACGTCGCGCCGGAGCCCACCTGGCGCACGAGCGTGACGCACCGCCTGCTGTCCGCGATGGCGGGGGAGGCCGAGCCCGCCGAGGGCGACGACGTCGTGCGCACCCGCGACGCGCTGCTCGGGGCACGGGCACGCCTCGCCGGGTACATCGAGGCGCTGCACCTCGTCCGCGAGCCGTGGCACGTGTCCGCCTACGACGCGCTCCAGGCGCTCGCGCGGATCGTCGCCGAGCGCCCCGCGCCCGACACCCGGGTGCGGCTCGCGCCCGAGGTCGTGGTCGCCGTCGGGCCGCAGCGCGCGAACGTCGCCGCCGACCTGCGGGAGGCCGCAGAGCTGGGCGCGTTCACCGCCCGCGCCGCGGCCACGCCCTGGTACGGCGCGGACCTCACCACCTGGCAGGAGGCGCACGACGCCCTTCTGCGCGTGGAGCGCGTGCGCGCGCACACGCTGCCGCAGCTGCGCGCGCAGGTCGCGACCGTCGCCGAGGTCACCGGCCTCACCCCCGCGACGACGCTGCGCCAGTGGGGCGACCAGCTCACCATGCTCGGGGGCATGCGCGGCACGCTCGACGTGTTCCAGCCGATGATCTTCGAGCGCACCGCGCAGGACATGGTCGAGGCCACCGCGAGCAAGCAGTGGCGCACGGAGCACGGCGTCGAGATGGGCTGGTTCGCCCGGCGCCGCCTGCGCCGCCAGGCGCGGGACATGATGCGGCCCGGCGTGCGCGTGCCCGACCTGCACGGGGCGCTCGTCGAGGTCCAGGCCCAGCGCGCCGTCTGGCAGGCGCACGCCCCCGGCGGCGGCTGGCCCCGCCTGCCCGAGGGCCTCGCGTCGATCGAGGACACGCACGAGGCCGTGCGGATCGACGTCGAGGAGCTCGAGCCGGTGCTCGCCACCACCCGCCAGGGTGGCGGCCTGCTCGACGTGCCGCTCGACGAGCTCGCCGCGCGCCTGCACGACCTCGCCGAGGACAGCGAGTCCCTCGAGCACCTCCCGGCCCGCACCGCCGTGCTGCGCCGCCTCACCGCCCTCGGCCTGTCCGACCTGCTCGAGGACCTCATGGCGCGCCGCGTCGAGGGCGACCTCGTCGGCGCCGAGCTCGACCTCGCGTGGTGGAGCTCGGTCTTCGAGCAGATCCTCGCGCAGGACCAGGCGCTGGCGGGGCAGGACGGCGCCGGTCTCGACGCCCTCGCCCGTCGCTTCCGCGACCTCGACCGCGCCCACGTCGACGCCCTCGCCGTGCCGGTGCGGGCCGCCGTCCGCGAGCACCTCGCGAGCGCCATGCGCGACCACCGGGACGAGGCCGAGGCCCTGTTCACGGAGCTCCTCGCAGGCCGGCTCGTCAGCCTGCGGGAGGCCGCGGAGCAGCACCCGGCGGTGCTCCCGCGGCTGCGCCCCGTGCTCGTGGCGACCCCGACGCTCGTCCCGCACCTGCTGCCCCCGACGCGCACCGTCGACCTCGTGGTGCTCGACGCGATCGAGCACACGCCCGTCGAGATCGTGCTCGCGGCGCTCGCGCGCGGCCGGCAGGTCGTCGCCGTCGGCGACGCCCGGGCCGCGTCCGCCACGACCGTGGGCGACCTCGCGGAGCTGCTGCCGGCCGTCCCGCTCCTCGCGGACGGGTCGCGGCGCGACCCCTTCGTCACGTCGTTCCTCGCCCGGCACGGGTACGAGGGGGTGCTGCGGCCGGCGCCGCTGCCGCGTCCGGAGGAGCTGGTCCAGCTCGACCTCGTCGACGGCACGGGCATGCCCGACCAGGAGTCCGGCGCGGTCGAGAGCACGCAGGCCGAGGTGGACCGCGTCGTCGAGGCCGCGATCGAGCACGCGCTCACGCGGCCCGACGAGTCGCTCGCGATCGTCACCGTCACGCCGCTGCACGCCGACCGGGTGCGCGACGCGCTCGCCGTCGAGGTCCGCCAGAACCCGGCCTTGTCCGCATTCTTCTCCGGGACCCGGCCGGAACCGGTCGTGGTCGCCGACGTCTCCGGCGTCGCGGGCCTCGTGCGCGACACGATCCTGTTCTCCGTCGGCTTCGGCCGCACGCCGCACCGCCGCGTGCTCCATCGGTTCGGCATCCTCAACACGGCCGGCTCCGAGGCGATGCTGCTCGACACCGTGGGCGCCGCGCGACGCCGCCTCCACGTCGTCTCGTGCTTCACCGCCTCCGACCTCGACCCCGAGCGCCTGCGCGGCGCGGGGGCGCGCCTGCTCGCCGAGGTGCTCGAGCTGGCCGAACGGCGCAGCGGTGCGGCCGACCAGGTCACGCTCGGCAACGGCGTCGACGTCGGGGGCAGCCCCGACCGGCTCGTGCTCGACCTCGCGGAGCGCCTGTGGCGCGCCGGCCTCGTCGTCGAGACCGACTACGGCATCGGCGACGGCGACCGCGTCCCGCTCGTCGTGGGGCACCCGGACCTGCCGGGCGAGCTGCTCGTCGCCGTCCTCACGGACGACGCGGCGTACGTCGCCGAGCGCAGCGTCCGCGTGCGCGACCGCCAGGTGGCCGAGCGGCTCGAGCGGCTGGGGTGGACCGTCGCCCAGGTGTGGTCGGCCGCGGCGTTCCTCGACCCCGCCACGGAGGCCGAGCGCATCCGCCGCGTCGTGCAGGAGGTGCGCGACGCGCGGCTCCCGGAGCTCGGCGGCGTCGCCCAGACCGGTGGGGGCGACAAGATCGTCGTCGTGCCGGTGCTCGACGACGACGCCGACCACGGCGACCCGACGCTCTGAGCTCCCGCGACGATCTCCGACTGCGACGGTCTCCGGCCGCGGCGCGACCGGTGGGACGATGAGGGCGTGAGCCCCGCACCGCCCGACGACGCGAGCCCGACCGAGCCCGACGACGCGAGCCCGGCGTCGGGCGCAGGTCCCGACGACCCGGGCCCGCCGGACGCTCGTGCAGACGGCCCGCGCCGGCCGGCCGGCCGCCGTCCCCGGCGCGCCGTGCGGCGGGGGACCGAACGCACGTCCGTGCCCGGTGCGAGCGCCGACGAGCGTGCCGCCGGCTGGGGCGACGAGCGGCCGTTCGGTCCCGGGACGGGCGGCGGGAACGACGACCGGCTGCTGCGCGACGTCCCGCCGCACTACGGCCGGCACTGATTGAAGCGCTGATCGAAGCGCTGAACGAAGCGCTGAGGCGGAGCGCCGACCGGCGCTCGATCCGCTCAGGCCTCGTGCCGCGGCCGGCCGTCCGGGCCCGGCCCGCCACCGGATCCGCCGGCGGGCGCCTGGGCCGCGAGGAGGTCCCGGATCTCCTGGAGCACGCGCACATCCTCCGCCGGTGCCTCGGGCTCGGGGACCTCGTCCTTCTTGCGCCGTTCGGCGAGCTTGTTCATCGGCAGCACCAGGAGGAAGTACAGCGCGATCGCGACGAGCAGGAACTGCAGGACCGCGTTGAGCACGCCGCCGACCGAGATCACGGACGCCTCGAGCTCGCGGGCGGGGTCGCCCTCCCGCAGCGTGATGTCCCAGAGCCCGGTGAGGTCGGGCTTGCCGAACACCGCCCCGATGAGCGGGTTGAGCAGGTCCTCGACGAGCGCCGTGACGATCGCGGTGAACGCGGCGCCGATGACGACGCCGACCGCCAGGTCGATCGCGTTGCCGCGGAGCACGAAGTCCTTGAACCCGGTGAGCACGCCCTTCATCACTTCCCCTTCATGTCGATGCGTCGCGGGCGAAGGCGCCACGACGGAGCACCGTGATCCTTCCAACGACCGCGTGCGCCGGCAACGAGAGACGGACCGGCGTGCCGTGCTCGGGCTACGGCACGAGCACGGCGGTCACCGTGCCCCAGCCGGCGACGGCGGCGAGGCGTTCCGCCTCCTCCGGGCGGACGGCGACGAGCGTGGCGGCCTGGTCGGGGGCCGTGGTGGACCCCAGCAGCCCGCCCGACGGCGCCGGGGCGCGTCCCGGCACGACGACCGCGTCGCGCGCGAGGTAGGGGTCCGGCCGTCCCGTCGGGGCCGCCCCCTCGACGCGCCGGGCGAGGGCTCCGCCGACCCGGACGCGACGAGCAGGTCGACCCGGTCGCCGGCGGCCAGCAGCGCCGCCACCCCGGGGTCGAGCCGCACGGCCGCGACGACCGTCCCGTCGGGCGCGGCGGACGCCAGCTCGCCCGCTGCGAGCAGCGACGGCTGGAGCGCGGTGCCGGGGGAGAGGGGGACGGAGGCGCTGCGGCCGACCGCGTCGTCGACGGTGCGCAGCGCGTCGGGCGCGACCTCGGCCGCCACGCGGCGCACCTCGACGTCGGCGGCGACGAGCGCCGTGCCGACGGGCACCGGGCGCGCGGCCACGACGACGGGCACGGTCGCCGGGGGAGCGGGGCGTGCCGCGGAGACGGCCGGCGACGCGGCGAGACCGCAGCACACGGCCGCGACGACGAAGCGCAGCCGCCACCACAGCGCGCCCGCGCGGCGGCGGGCGGAGCGGGCGCGCGACCAGCGCGTCGTCGGGCGGCGCGCTGCCCCGGCGGGCGGAGGAGGTCATGGCCGGCGACCGTAGCCGCCGCGCCCGCCCGTGCGCCGCCGCCCTGTGGACGGTCGCGGCGCGGCCGGCCGGGGTCGGCCTCCGCGGTCGTGCTGTGGTCGGCCGACGAGGACCGCGGGCGCTCGCGCCGCCCAGGTCAGGTCAGGTCAGGACGACGCGGCCTTGGCGCCCGTGGACGAGCTCGACGAGCTCGACGAGGCGGAGGAGGAGCCGGAGCCGGACGAGCCGGAGCCGGACGAGCCCGAGGAGGAGCTGCCGGAGCCGCCCGACGACCCGGACCCGGACGTCGAGCCCGCGCGGGAGTCCGTGCGGTAGAAGCCGGATCCCTTGAACGTCACCCCGACGGAGGAGAAGACCTTGCGCAGCCGGCCGGAGCACTCGGGGCAGACCGTGAGGGCGTCGTCGGTGAAGGCCTGGTGGATGTCGAAGGCGTGACCGCAGGCGGTGCAGGTGTACGCGTAGGTGGGCACGGGGTCTCCTCGTTCACGTGACGGTGGGCGGCCGCAGACGGCCGGCGTCAGGTCAACAGTCGCTGGCACTCGAAACTTCCGAGTGCTAATCATACGCGGGCGGCCCGGCGTCCGTGCCGGGGTAGTCTCGCACCCGTGTCTGCCCACGAGTCCGCCGAGAACCCTGCCGGCACGACGGCCGAGGACCCGACGCCTGTGGCGCCGCCGCGCGTCCCGGGGCGGGCGGACGCCGGGTGCTCGTCGTCGTCGCGGCGCTGCTCGCCGTGGTCCTCGTCGCGGGCGCGGCGCTCACGGTCGTGACGGTGCGCCGTCCGCTGCCGGAGGCCGGCGGCGAGGTGTCCCTCCCGGGACTCGGCGCCGAGGCGACCGTCGTGCGCGACGAGCGCGGCGTGCCGCAGGTCTACGCGGACACGTCGGAGGACCTGTTCCGCGCCCAGGGCTACGTGCAGGCGCAGGACCGCTTCTTCGAGATGGACTACCGGCGGCACGTCACGTCGGGCCGGCTCGCCGAGCTCGTCGGCGACAACCCCGACGCGATCGCGGCCGACGCGGTGACGCGCACGTTCGGGTGGCGCCGCGTCGCCGAGCAGGAGTGGGAGCTCGTCTCGCCCGAGACGCGCGCGTACCTCCAGGCGTACGCCGAGGGCGTCAACGCGTACCTCGAGAACCGCAGCCCGGGCGACGTCGCGCTCGAGTACACGGTGCTCGGGCTCCAGGTCGAGGTCGCCGAGCCGGAGCCGTGGGACCCGATCGACTCCCTGGCGTGGCTCAAGGCGATGGCCTGGGACCTGCGCGGCAACTACGGCGACGAGCTCGAGCGCGCCCTCGCCTACGGGACGCTCCAGGACCCGGCCCGCGTCGCGGAGCTCTTCCCGCCGTACCCGGCGGAGGTCCACGCGACCGTCCTCGACCCGGGCGAGCTCGAGAACCCGCAGCGCGTGGCGCAGGAGCTGACGCCGGACGGGGCGCGGACGTACGGCTCGGACCACCTGCAGGCCGCCGTGGACGCGGCCGAGCGCGCCCTCGACGCCGTCCCCGTGCTCGTCGCCCGCGGCGAGGGCACCGGCTCGAACTCGTGGGTCGTCTCGGGCGAGCACACCGCGAGCGGCAGCCCGATCCTCGCGAACGACCCCCACCTGAGCCTTGGGGCGCCCGGCATCTGGGCCCAGGTCGGGCTGCACTGCACCGAGGTCGGCCCGGACTGCGCGTTCGACGTCGCGGGCTTCTCCTTCGCCGGCTTCCCCGGCGTGATCATCGGGCACAACGCCCGGCTCGCGTGGGGCCTGACGAACATGGGCGCCGACGTCACCGACTTCTTCATCGAGCGCGTCCGGGACGACACCTACCTGCGCGGCGACCGGTGGGAGCCGCTGGAGACCCGCACGGAGACCCTGCGCGTCGCGGGCGGCGAGGACGTCGAGCTCGAGGTGCGCGAGACCGTCCACGGGCCGGTCGTCTCGACGGTGCTCGACGGCACGGACGCGGTCACCGACTCGCCCGTCGACGGGACGCGGCTGGGGGAGTACGCCGTCGCGCTGCAGTGGACGGCGCTCGAGCCCGGGCGCACGGCCGACGCGGTCTTCGCGTTCAACCTCGCGGCGGACGCCGCGGACATGCAGGCCGCCGCCGCGCTGTTCGAGGTGCCCGCGCAGAACATCGTGTTCGCGACGACCGACGGCCAGATCGGCTACCAGGCGCCGGGCAGGATCCCCGTGCGCCAGCAGGTGCCCGGACCCGTGCCCTCGGACGGCACGTGGCCGCGGCCCGGCTGGGACGAGCGCTACGACTGGACCGGGTACGTGCCGAGCGAGCAGATGCCGCGCGCCGTCGACCCGGCGGAGGGCTTCGTCGTGGCGGCGAACCAGGCGGTGCTGCCCGCGGGCGTCGCGCCGTTCCTCACGACCGACTGGGACTACGGGTACCGCTCGCAGCGCATCCGCGAGCTCCTCGAGGAGGAGATCGCGGCGGGCGGCGCGATCGACGTGGACACGATGAACACGATCCAGGTCGACGACCGCAGCCCGTACGCCGAGGCGCTCGTGCCGATCCTGCTGGACCAGGAGATCGACGACGACTTCGCGGCGCAGGGCCAGGAGCTCCTCGCCGGGTGGGACTACCGCACCGACACCGACTCCGCCGCCGCGGCCTACTTCGCCGCCGTGTGGCGCAACCTGCTCCAGCTGACGTTCTGGGACGACCTGCCCGCGTCCGCCCGGCCCGACGGCGGCAGCCGGTGGCTCGCCGTGGTGCAGGGGCTCGTCGAGGACCCGACCGACCCCTTCTGGGACGACCGGCAGACCGTGAGCGTCGTGGAGACGCGCGACGAGGTGCTCACCCAGGCACTGGTCTCCGCACGGCTCGACCTCACCGTCGAGCAGAGCAAGGAGCCCGCCGACTGGGCGTGGGGAGACCTGCACGTGCTCGCGCTGCAGCACCCGGTGCTCGGCGGCGAGTCGGTCCCGGCGCCCGTGCGCGAGTACGTCAACCCCGACCCGGTCGGGATGCCCGGCAGCTCGTCGATCGTCAACGCGACGTCCTGGGACGCGTCGTCGGGCTCCTTCGAGGTGACCGCGGGACCGTCGATGCGCATGGTGGTCGACCTCGGTGACCTCGACCGCTCGACGTGGGTGACGGTGACCGGCGCGTCGGGCCACCCGGCGTCGCCGCACTACGACGACCAGCTCCGCGCCTGGGCGGCGGGCGAGACGTTCCCGTGGCCGTTCAGCCGCGACGCGGTCGACGAGGCCGGCCGGGACGAGCTCACGCTCGTCCCCTGAGCCGGCGCGCTCAGGGCAGCCAGCGCCACCCGAGCGGCGTGGCGACCGCGTCCACCGGCCGGTCGTGCGGCTGCACCGGCAGGGGCCGGTCCGCGGCGTCGTAGACCTCCTCCGGGAAGACCACCGCCACCACCTTCGTCCCCGGGCGCGTGTGCTCGAGCGCGCGGTCGTACCAGCCGCCGCCCTGGCCGAGGCGCACCCCGCGCGTGTCGACGGCGAGCGCGGGCGCGATGACGACGTCGGCGTGCGCGAGCGCCTCGGGGCCGAGCGGGGGAGTGCCGGGCTCGGGCGGCCGTCCGGGCGCGCGGACCTGCAGGTCCGAGGGGCCCGCGTACTCCGCCCAGTCGCGCTGCAGCCCGGCGCCCAGCACGGGCAGCAGGACGCGCGCGCCGCGCGCCGCGAGCCGTTCGAGCACGTCGAGCGTCCCGGGCTCGGAGGGTCGTGCGGCGTAGGTCGCGACGCACGCGGCGGCGCCGACCTCGGGGATGGTCTCGACGACGTCCGCGATCGCGACCGCCGCTCCTTGCGGAGTCGGTCGGACCGGGACTGCCGGTTCGTCCGGATGGCCTTGCGGAGGATCTCCTTCGCGTCCTCGGCTTCGATGCTTCCGTGCAGGGGGTACGGCTGGACCGGGCCACTCATGTCCCTATTGTCACCCGGAAACCGGTGTCCGTCGCACCGGTCCGTCCCGTGGCGCACCCCACCGACGCGCGGGTGGTGGCGCCGGTCCTGTCCGTGGTACACCCTGTCAGCGAGGCCGGACCGACCGTGCTTCGGCACGGGCGAGGAGGGCCGCGGGTGGACGTCGGACGAGGGGCTCCGCGATGACGGCGAGGACGGGCCGGGCGTGGGCCGTCGCCAGGCCCTGGCCGGTGACCCTGCGCGAGGACGCCCTCGACGGCTCGGTCGTGCTGCGGCCCCTGCGCCGGCGCGACGGCCAGGCCTGGATGGCGCTGCGGGCGCGCAACGCCGAGTGGCTCGACCGGTGGGAGGCCACGGCGCCGCGCCGCGGACCGGGCGGTCCGCCGACCTTCGCCGAGTACGTCCGCACGCTGTCGGCGCAGGCCCGCAGCGGTGCGTCCCTGCCGTTCGCCGTGGAGTTCGACGGCGAGCTCGTGGGCCAGCTCACGGTCTCCTCCATCACGTACGGCTCGCTCTGCGGGGCCAGCATCGGGTACTGGGTCAGCGAGCACGTCGCCGGCCGCGGCATCATCCCGACGGCGGTGGCGATGGCGACGGACTACTGCTTCGGCGTGCTGGGGCTCCACCGCATCGAGATCAACATCCGCCCGGAGAACGCACCGAGCCTCCGGGTGGTGGAGAAGCTGGGGCTGCGCGACGAGGGCGTGCGCGAGCGCTTCCTGCACATCCAGGGCGAGTGGCGCGACCACCGCTCGTTCGCGATCACCGCCGAGGAGGTCCCCGGCGGGCTGCTCGCGCGGTGGCAGGCAACACGGCGGGCGGCCGGATGACAACCCGACACGCCGGGGAGCGTGCGGAGCCGCGCCCCTCGCCTCGCCTACCGTCGTGACGTGGAATCGGCCTCGGGGATCGTCGCGCTCGCGGTGTTCCTGCTGTGGTTCGGCTTCTACGTGCCGCACCGGGCGGGGCACCGGCAGCAGCTGCTGGAGGCGCGCACGGACGACCGCTTCTCCGGAGCGCTGCGCGTGCTGGCCGTCGTCGGCCCGGCGGTCGCGCGTCCGGTCCTCGGGTCGGCGGGCCGGCTGGACGTGGTCGGCAGCGGGGTCGCGGCGGTGGCCGCGGTCCCCACGGGGGCGCCTCGCGCGCTCCTCGGTCCCGGGCCAGGAGGGCCCGGCGGAGCGGTACAGCGGGCCCGGTCGGAGCACCGGGCGCACCAGGAGGGAGAGGATGCCATGGACGGCACGGTCAGCGCGGCGCCCCGACGGGGGCCGGCCTCGCGCTCGGCGGGCACCTCTCCTCCGGTGAGCACGCCCAGCGCGTCGCCTTCGCGCCTCGCGATGCTCGAGCGCCGGGCCGCCGCCGCACGCCGCCGGCTCGCGCTCACCGTGGTGCTGCTCCTCGCCGGTGCGGGCGCGTGGGTCGTGGTGGCGCTGGGGCTCGCGCCCTGGTGGGCGGCCGTCGTCCCGACGGCGCTCCTCGCCCTGGTCCTCGTGCTCGGCCGCCGCGCGGTGCTCTCCGCGCAGCGGTCCGACGCCGCGTGGCTCGCCGAGCGTCGCGCCGAGACGCGCGTCGCGCGCGGCCCGGTGGCTCGCCGAGCGTCGCGCCGAGACGCGCGTCGCGCGCGGCCCGGTGGCGGCCGCTCCCCCGGCACCCCGGGCGGCACGCCCCCGCGTCACCGGTCGTGCCGTGCACGGTTCGCAGGTGACCACGCAGATGATCCCGCGGGTCTCCGTGCAGGAGGCCGTGCGCGCGGCGGCCGCGACGTCGGTCTCGCGCGGCGCGGAGGGCGCGGCGGTCGGCGCGGGCCGGCAGGACGACGCGGCGGACGACGCCCCGGAGGGCTCCGCAGGCCTCGTCGCCGCGGACGGCGCCGAGGAGCCGGGCTCCGCACGGACCGACGTCGCCGAGCCGAGCGGCGCCGGTCGGTCGGGCGCCGAGCCGACGGGCGGCGAGGCGACGCGCGACGAGCCGGGGGACGCCGAGCACGGCGACGCCGACGGCGCGCGCGCGGACCTCGTCCCGTCGGGCCGTGCCTGGGACCCCGTTCCCGTCCCGCGGCCGACGTACACGATGAAGCCCAGCGCGCCGCGCCGGGAGCCGGCGCCGCTGCCGCAGGAGGACCCTGCACCCGCGGCCGGTGCGCGGACCGCGGTCGAGGCGCCGCCCGCGCCCGAGCGCGCGGAGGGCGACGTGCAGAAGCCGAGGACGGAGACGCTCGGCCTCGACCTCAACGAGATCCTGGCCCGGCGCCGGGCGGCGGGGCAGTAGCGCCGCGAGGAGCCGTCGCGGTTTGCGAGACCCTGCCATCGGGGTGCTAGTCTGTACACCGCTCGAGGGGCTATGGCGCAGTTGGTAGCGCGTCTCGTTCGCAATGAGAAGGTCGGGGGTTCGAATCCCCCTAGCTCCACAGATCACGAAGGCCGCCGGTCGACCGACCGGCGGCCTTCGTCATGTCCGGAGGCATCGGGCACCGGGCAGGGGCGCCGGCCGGGGCCCCGCCCGCTCGACGGCCCGGGCCGCCCGCGGTTCACTGGTGGCGGAGGTGAGGGACATGTCCGCATCGACGAGGCGCGGGGGCACGATCGCCCTGCTCGCCGTGGGTCTGCTGCTCCTCGGGGCGTGCGCCGCCGGACCGAACGTGGCGGAGAACCCCGGTGGCTACGGGTTCTGGTGGGGGCTGTGGCAGGGCGCGATCCTGCCGGTCACGTTCATCGTGTCGCTGTTCACCGACACGGTGAGCGTGTACGAGGTCGACAACAACGGGAACTGGTACGACGTCGGGTTCGTGCTGGGGATCGCGCTGTTCTCCGCGCCCGTGCTGGCGCTGCGCAGCCGCCGGTAGTCGGCCGCGCGCGTGCTCGGCCCTCGGACGCACGAGAGCCCCGGACCGTGGCGGTCCGGGGCTCTCGCGTCTCGGCGTCGGCCGCGTCAGGGGCAGGTGACGGGCTCCCCGCGGATCTCGACGACCGTGCCCGAGGGCTGGCCCTCGCACGCGTCCACCAGCTCCTGGCCGACCTCGCCGACGAAGCTGAAGAACAGGATCGAGCCGACGATGGTGGCGATGAGCACGACGGCGCCGACGATGATGCCCGCCACCGCGACGCCGTTGCCGTACCCGGCCTTCTTCGACCGGTTGAGCGCGACGATGCTGAGGATGATGCCGACGACCGACAGACAGCCGAGGAACGACAGGACGAGGCCGATGATGCCCATCGTCCGGCCCGGGTTCTCCCCGGTGGTCGAGGAGCCGGGCGCCTGGCCGTACTGCGGGGCCTGCGGCGCGCCGTACTGCGGCGCCTGGCCCTGCCCGTACTGGGGTGCCTGGCCCTGCCCGTACTGGGGCGTCTGGCCCTCGCCGTACTGAGGCGTCTCGCTCTGCTGCCCGTACCGGGGCGTCTCGCCGGGCTCCTGCGAGCCGTAGGCCGGCGGCCCGGACGGCGTCGGGTCCTGCGGGTCGCGGGGCCGCTCGGGCTGGTCGGGGGTCGACATGCGATCTCCTCGAGGTATGGGTGGGGTCGTGCGCCAGTATGCCGGTGCCACCGGGAGGCCGCGAGCGCACCGCACCCGTCACGAGATCCTCACCCGGCGCGGGTCGTGAGCACGCGGACCGTGCGCCATGATGGGGCACGTGAAATTACGGAAGGTCCGATTCGTCACGATCGTCTCGGCGGCCGTCCTCGCCGCCGCGGCGGCCTCCGTCGTCGCCGCCTGCGCGACGCAGACGGCCGAGGCCGACAGCGCACCGCGCGGGGCGGAGCTCGTCGCGCAGGCGGCCGAGCCGGCCGACAGCGTGCTCGTGCTCGGGTCGAGCGACGCCGCGGAGCTCGCCCTCACGGCGAGCCAGACCTTCTTCGCCGCGGCGCCGGTCGTGGTCCTCGCCTCCGCGCAGGACCCCGCCGCCCAGGCCACCGCCGCCGCGGCGGCGGCACGCTTCACGGCGCCCGTCCTGCTCGTGGGCGGGGGCATCTCCGACGACGGCGTCCGCACCGAGCTCGCGCGCCTGGGGGCGGTCGCGGTCGTCGAGGTCAGCGCGCAGGAGCTCCCGCCCGGGGGTGCGGGCGAGGGTGGCGCTGAGGTCGCCCCGGTGGCCGCGGTCGACGGGCTCGACGGCGTCCTCACCGTCCACCTCGACGCGGACGCCCTGACGGACGGGGGCGAGCTCGACCCGCGCGACGTCGACGACGTGCTCGAGGCGCTCCCCGAGCGCGGCGACGCGGACGTGCTGACCGAGGTGCTCGTCCTCGCGCAGCCGGGCGAGGCCCAGGTCGCGGCCGTCGCGACGGCACGCGCGGCGGGTGCGCTGCCCGTCGAGGTCGACGACGGCGACCCGCGCTCGGACACGGCGGTCGTGGAGACGATCGCGGCGGCGAAGGCGCTCGCGGTCGTCGGTATCGGCGCGGGGTTCGGCACGTCGGAGGACCTCGCGTGGCGGCTGCGTGCCGCCGAGACCGGCGTCCTGCTGCCGACGGGCTCGCAGCTCGCCCTCGCGGGGGACGCACGGTACGTCGTCACGACCGCCGAGGCGGTCACGCCGCGTCTGGCCGCGGTGAGCGAGGCCGACGCCCGCGCCGAGCTCGAGCGGGCGCGGGCGGCCGCCGCCGCCTTCGACGCGCTCGACCCGCGGACCACGGTCCCGGTGGTCGAGGTCCCGGCGACGGTCGCGTCCTCGCGCGCGGGGGCCGACGGCGACTACTCGACCGAGGTGCCCGCGGACGAGCTGCGCCCGTTCGTCGACGCCGCGGCGGCGGCGGGGGTGCAGGTGCTCCTGCGGTTCGAGCCGGGGCGCGCGACGTTCGACGAGCAGGTGGACCGGTACGCGGACCTGCTCGCGCGGCCGGGTGTCGGGGCGGCGTTCGACGTCGCGGAGCGGCGCGCGGACGGCCGGGCCGGGACCGTGGAGGCGTCCGAGCTCCAGGCTGCCGTCGACGCGGTGGCCGGCGTCGTGCGGGCCGAGGGCCTGCCGCAGAAGCTGCTCGTGGTGCAGGCGCCCGCCGCCGACGCGTCGAGGGTCTCGCGGGCCTCGGCACCGGCGCCGGCGAGGTGGCCGTCGTCGTGCAGTCCGTGGCGGGCGGCGGGTACGGGCCGCGGCTCGACGCCTGGGGCGAGGTCCTCGACGCGCTGCCGGCTGGCGCGGTGGGCGGCTGGACGACCGGCTCGTCGGACCCCGCGCTCGACGCCGACGGCGTCCTCGCGCTCGACCCGACCCCGCGGTACGTGGCCGCACGGTCCTGAGCGCGCGCGGCCCGCGCCTTGGCCGGCCCGACGATCCCCTTTAGGGTGGGGTCCTCGCAAATTGCTCCGCCCCGACGACACCGAGGTCCCGATGGTCGCGCTCATCCCTCAGCCCCTGCACGTCGACGTGGCCGACGGCCACCTCCTCCTGGAGGCCGTGCACCTGCGGTCGGAGGGGCTGGGCGACGAGGCCGGTGACGTCGAGTCGCTCGTCGCCGAGCTGCTCCCTGTCCGGGTCGCGCCGCACCCGGCCGCCGACGAGCCCGCGGCGACGACCGCCGGGACGGGCGCGGTGCCCGTCGTCCTGCGCGTCGACCCGGCCGCCGGCCCGGACGGCGCCGCCGGGGACGAGCGGTACTCCCTCGTCGTCGACGCCGACGGCGTGCGGCTCACCGCGCCGGGCCGCGCCGGTCTCCTGCACGCCGCGCGCACCCTGCGCCAGCTCGTGGAGCCCGTGGCCGGGGGCGAGCCGACGGCGAGGCTGCCGCACGTCGTCGTGCACGACGCGCCCCGCTACCCGTGGCGCGGGCTCTCCCTCGACGTCGCGCGGCACTTCTTCGGCCCGGCCCAGCTCCGCGCCGTCGTCGACGTCATCGCCGCCTACAAGCTCGACGTGCTCCACCTGCACCTCACCGACGACCAGGGCTGGCGCATCGAGACCCCGTCCCGGCCCGAGCTCGTGCGCCGCTCCTCGGGCAGCGACGTCTCGGGTGGCACCGGCGGCCACCTGTCCCTCGAGGAGTTCCGCGAGCTGCAGGAGTACGCGGCGCGGCGCGGCGTCCGGGTGGTCCCCGAGATCGACCTGCCGGGTCACGTCAACGCGGCGACGCACGCGTACGGCGAGCTCCGACCCGACGGCGTCGCGACCGAGGTGTACCAGGGCATCGAGGTCGGCTTCTCCCGGCTGACGTACGACCTGCCCGCGACCGAGCCCTTCGTGCGCGACGTCCTGGCCGACCTCGCGCGCGCGACGCTCGGCGACCACGTGCACGTCGGCGGGGACGAGGTGCTGACGATGGAGGCGGACGAGTACGCGCGGTTCGTCGGGCTCGCCGCGCAGGTGGTGCGCGAAGAGGGCAAGACGCCCGTCGTGTGGCAGGAGGGCGCGAAGGCGCCGCTCGGTCCCGGGGCGGTGGTGCAGTACTGGGACACGAACGCGAAGGACCTCACGCACCTCTCGACGCGGCCCGCGCGGGCGCCGGGTCGTCCTGTCGCCGGGCAACCGTGCCTACCTCGACATGAAGTACACCGAGGGCTTTCCCCTCGGCCTGCAGTGGGCCGGGTTCGTCGAGCTGCGCGACGCGTACGACTGGGAGCCGGAGGACCTCGTCGACGGCCTGCCGGCGACGGCGATCGAGGGCGTCGAGGCAGCGGTGTGGACCGAGACGCTCACCACGACGGACGACTTGTTCACCATGCTCCTGCCCCGCCTCTCGGCGGTCGCGGAGGTCGCCTGGAGCGCGCCCGGGCGCAAGGACTGGGACGACTACCGCCGTCGCGTCGCGCAGGAGGCGGCGGCGTGGCGGCGCGACGGTCTCGCGTTCCACCTGACGCCCCAGGTGGCCTGGTGACCCGCGCCCGCGCGGTGGTCGCCGTCACGCGTGGGGGAGGCGTCCCGGGGTAGCGCGCGGGCCGAGTCATTGACAGCATCGACCGATGCCCTCCCGCACCGCTCGCCCGTCCGTCATCCCGGACCACCCCGGTCCCGGGGCGCGCGCCCGACGGCGCGGCCTCGCCCTCGCCGCCGCGCTCGCGCTGGCCGTGGGCGCCGCAGCGTGCACGAACGGGTCGTCGGAGCCGACGGCGACGGGGTCGTCGGGCACGTCGTCCGCGGCCCCCGCGCCGCCCGCCGTCCGCGCCGCGGCGGTCGACGGCGTGACGACGCTGCCCGACGCCGACCCGGCTGCCCTCACGCTCGCCGCGAGCCGGACGTTCTTCGAGGCAGCGCCGGTCGTCGTGCTCACGAGCGCGGGCGACGGCGTCGTCAGCACCGCGGCGGCGGCGGTCGCGGCGGCGGTGCCCGCGCCCGTCCTCGTGACCGGCGGTGCGGGCGAGGGCGTCGCGGACGAGGTCGAGCGGCTCGGTGCGGTCGGCGTCGTCGTCGTCGCAGCCGACGACTCCGACGACTCCGGCGCCGCCGGTGCGGCGGGCACCGGGGAGGACGGTGCCACCCCGGGTACCGAGGAGGACACGTCGCGTCGGATGACGGCGCGGATCCCGCGCCCGCGGGCGACCTGCCGACGGCCCGCGTCGCGCCCGCCGACGTGCTCGCGGACGACGGGACGGTGAACGAGGACGCCCTCGACGCCGCGGTCGCGGCCGCGCTCGACGAGCTGCCCGCGACAGGGGAGGCGGAGACCTCGTCGGGCGTGCTGGCGCTCACGGACGTCGCCACCACCCCGGCCTCGGCCCTCGCTGGTGCGACGGCCCGCGCGTCGGGGGCGACGGTCGTCGACGCGCCGGGCGGTGACCCGCGCGCGACGTCGGCCACGGTCCAGGCCGTGCACGACGCGCAGGAGGCGGGGACGAGCGCGACCGTCGGCGTCGGGCCGTCGTTCGGGAGCGCGGACGACCTCGCGTGGCGCCTCGAGAGCGCGGCGACCGGCGTGGAGCTGCCCGGCGGCGGCCAGATCGCCCTGCCCGGCAAGCGCTACGTCGCGCTCTACGGCTCTCCGCAGGCCCCCGTGCTCGGCGTGCTCGGCGAGCAGGACGTGCCCGCGACGATCGCGCGCGCCCAGGAGCACGCGGCCTGGTACCAGGGCTTCACGGGGGAGCCGGTGGTCCCCACGCTCGAGATCATCACGACCGTCGCGTCCGGCTCGGCGGGCGGCGACGGGAACTACTCGAACGAGCGGCCGGTGGACCTGATCCGCCCGCTCGTCGACGCCGCGCGCGAGGCCGGCGTCTACGTCGTCCTCGACTTCCAGCCCGGTCGCACGGACTTCCTCACGCAGGTCCGTCAGTACGAGGACCTCGTCGCGCAGCCGCACGTCGGCGTCGCGCTCGACCCCGAGTGGCGGCTCGGACCCGACCAGGTGCACCTGGCGCAGATCGGGTCGGTCGGGATCGACGAGGTCAACGCCGTCGGGGACTACCTCGCGGGCCTCGTGCGCGAGCGCGACCTGCCGCAGAAGATCTTCCTGCTGCACCAGTTCCGCACGTCGATGATCGTCGACCGAGCGCGCCTCGACACGGCCCACCCGGAGCTCGCCGTCGTCATCCACGCCGACGGGCAGGGCGGCCAGGAGGCGAAGGCCGGGACCTGGGCGAACCTGCACACGGACGCGCCGGCCGGGGTGTTCTGGGGCTGGAAGAACTTCTACGACGAGGACGTCCCGATGCTCACGCCCGAGCAGACGTGGGCCGTGCAGCCCACGCCGGACTTCATCAGCTACCAGTGAGGCGCCGGACCCGGCGCGTCACACCCAGCTCGGCAGCCACATGTGGAGGTTCCAGAACCAGTACGGCACCTGCCACGCCGTCCAGACCGGGTAGAAGAAGGCGCTCACCACGCCGATCACCGTGAGGAGCGCGACCGCGGCCGTGCGCACCCGGGCGCGGGCGCGCGGCCGGTGCTCGGTGCGTTCGAGACCGACGGCCAGCACGTACACGAGCGTCAGCACGACCCACGGCGTGAAGACGATCGAGTAGAAGGTGAAGATGGTCCGCTCGGCGTACAGGAACCACGGCGCCCAGCCGGCGACGAGGCCGCTCAGCACGGCGGTCGCGCGCCAGTCCCGCAGGCGCACCAGCAGGACGACCGTCACGACGACGGCGAGCGCCGCCGCCCACCACAGCACGGGGTTGCCGAGCGAGGTGATGGCGCGCGCGCACCGCTCGACCTCGCAGCCGGCCTCGCCCGGGTCGTACGAGCGCCAGTAGAACGAGGTGGGCCGCCACTGCACGATCCACCCGAGCGGGTGCGCCTCGTACGGGTGCTCGGACGTGAGGCCGGTGTGGAACTCCCACATGCGCGCGTGGTACTCCGCCAGCGAGCGCAGGGCGGGCGGGAGCCACGCCACGCCCTCGCCCGGGTTCTCCAGCGCCCACCGGCGCAGGTACGCCCCGGGTGAGGCGAACCACGACGTCCACGTCGCCAGGTACGCGAGCGCGGCCGTCGGCAGCATGACGAGCGCGGCCGGGACCGCGTCGACGAGCAGCGCGTCCTCCCACCAGCGACGGATGCCGGCCGTGCGGCGCGCCGTCGCGTCCCACAGCACGGAGAGCACGGCGAGGACGGCGAGGAAGTACAGCCCCGACCACTTCACCCCGCACGCGAGACCGAGCGAGACCGCGGCGGCGAGGCGCCACCAGCGCCAGCCGAGGTGCGGCCCGTAGCGACCGATCGTGCCGCCGGCGTCGAGGATCGCGCCGCAGCGGTCGGCGAGCCGCCGCCGCGCCTGCTCGCGGTCCAGCAGCAGGCACCCGAACGCCACGAGCACCCACAGCATGAGCATGTTGTCGAGCAGGCCCGTGCGGGCGTGCACGATCGCCGCGCCGTCGACCGCCATGAGCGCGCCCGCGACGATCCCCATCGCCGTCGACGCGAACAGCCGCCGCGCGATGCGCGCCACGAGCACGACGGCGACCACCCCGACGACCGCCGACGCGATCCGCCACGACCACGGGTTCTCCGCGCCCCCGAGCGCACGCATGCCGAGCGCGATCATCCACTTGCCGAGCGGCGGGTGGACCACGTAGTCCGCCGTCGGCAGGTACGAGTCGACGTCGCCCGCCTCGAACGCCGGGTTCGGCTCCTCCGGCCAGTCCGCCTCGTAGCCGACCTGCAGCAGCGTCCACGCCTGCTTGACGTAGTACGTCTCGTCGAACACCAGCGTGCCGGGCCGCCCCAGGTTCCACAGGCGCAGCACGGCCGCGACGGCCGCGACGACCGCCACGCCGAGCCAGCCCCACAGGCGGTCGTGCGCCGTGGCGCCCAGGGCCAGCCGGCGCGGACCGAGGAGGGCGAGGAGCAGCCGCTCGCGGTGCGAGGCGGCGGGCGGGTCGGGCGCGTCGGGCGGTGCGGCGGGACCGTCCACCGGGGCGGGGACGCCCGGGCCCACGGGGGCGTCGTGGTCCGGCACCGGCGGCGGGCCGGTCGGCGCGCCGGAGCGGGCGTCGGCGGGCGGGTGGGGCACGACCGCCATGGTAGGCGGTGGGCCCCGGCGCCCGGTGTGGAACGCTGGGCGCATGACGAGCCCCGCCGTGCCCGACGACGCCCGCCCCGCCGAGTCCGGTCGGCTCGTGCTCGCCGGGACGCCCATCGGCAACGTCGAGGACGCCAGCCCACGCCTGCGGCGGCTGCTCGCGTCGGCCGACGTCGTCGCGGCGGAGGACACGCGGCGGCTGCGCGCCCTCGCCGGGCGGCTCGACGTCGAGATCGCCGGGCGGGTCACGAGCTTCCACGAGCACAACGAGGCCGAGCGCGCCGACGACCTGCTCGACGTCGTGGAGGACGGCGGCACGGTGCTCGTCGTCTCCGACGCGGGCATGCCGAGCGTCTCGGACCCGGGGTTCCGCGTCGTCGCGCGCGCCGTGGAGCGCGGCGTGCCCGTGACCGCCGCCCCCGGGCCCAGCGCCGTCCTCACCGCGCTCGCGCTCTCCGGCCTGCCGACGGACCGGTTCTGCTTCGAGGGGTTCCTGCCGCGCAAGGCCGGCGACCGCGCGCGGGCGCTCGCGGCCCTCGCCGACGAGCCGCGCACGACCGTGTTCTTCGAGGCCCCGCACCGCGTCGCCGACGCGCTCGCCGCGATGGCGGAGGCCTTCGGCCCCGACCGCCCGGCCGCCGTCGCCCGCGAGCTGACGAAGACCTACGAGGAGGTGCTGCGCGGGACGCTCGGAGAGCTGGCGGCCCGGGCGACCGACGAGCCGCTGCGCGGCGAGATCTGCGTCGTCGTCGGGGGTGCGCCGCCGCGCGGCCCCGTCCCGGTGGCGGAGCTCGTGCCCGCGGTGCTCGCGCGCGTCGACGGCGGCGAGCGGCTCAAGGACGTCGTCGGGGACGTCGCCGCGGGCAGCGGCGTGCCGAAGCGCGAGCTGTACGCGGCGGCGCTCGCGGCCCGGGGGCGCTGACGCGGGCTACTCCGCGAGGCCCTCGGCGCTGCCGGTGAGCTTCTCGAGGTCGACGTCGAACACGAGGCACAGCACCTCGCGGTCGCCCTGGCCCCAGCTGCTCTCCGTCGGGGTCATGGGCCAGTAGCCGAGACGGGACACGTCGTAGGAGATGCCGACGAACGGCTCGAACTCCGCGAGGCAGCGCTCGTCCGCGATCACCTGGATCTCGTCGGTGCCCGGGAACTCGTCCCCGTCGACGTCGAACGCCGCGTAGACCTCGTTGTCGTGCGGCTCGTCGCACGGGACCGCCTCGACGGACGAGACCTCCGTGGCGTCCACGTCGCCGTCGTTCGTGCAGTCGCCGACGGTGATGCTGAAGACGTCGGCATTCGCCTCCGCCTCGACGATGGCGCCGTCGTCGCCCCGCACCGGGTCGGCGGCGGGCAGCAGGCCGCAGCCGGCGAGGCCGAGGGTGGTGACGCCGAGGAGGGCGAGCGGGCGGCGGGCGGTGCGTGCAGCGGAGGGCATGTCGTGCTTTCTCTCGGTGGTGCGTCCACCCGGCGGGAGCCGGGGGCCACCGAACGGTAGCGCGAGCCGCCCGGCGTGCGCCGGGGTCGTGACGTGCGTCACCGACGGGCGGCGTCCTCGCTGGTCACGAGGTCGACGCCGGCCGCCTGGAGCTCCGCGCGCGCCTGCGCGCCCAGCTCGGGGGTGACCGGGACCGTGAGGTCGGTGAGCACGCGGGTGGTGAGCCCGAGGGCGTGCGCGTCGAGCGCCGTCGCGCGCACGCAGTGCGACTCGGCGATGCCGACCACGTCGACCTCGCGCACCCCGGCGTCGCGCAGCACGTCGGCCAGGGCGCGACCCTGGGTGTCGACGCCCTCGAACCCGGAGTACGCCGCCTCGAACTCGCCCTTCTTGAAGCTCACGTCCGGCGCCAGGTCCGCGAGAGCCGGGTGGAGCTCCGCGTTCGGCGTGCCCGCGATCCCGTGCGGGGGCCACGTGTCGACGAAGTCGGGGGAGGGGCTCCAGTGCTCGCCGGGGTCGACGTGCCAGTCCTGCGTCGTGACGACGACGTCGTACCGGTCCCGGTGGGACCGCGCGAAGTCGCCGATGCGCTCCGCGACGGCGTTCCCGCCCTCGACGCCGAGCTCGCCTCCCTCACAGAACGTCGGCTGGACGTCGACCACGATCAGGGCGCGTGCCACGTGCGCGGTCGGGCTCTCGCTCTCGCTCATACGCCCACTCTGCCACCCGCCGGGCGCGTCGGCGGCGGGGTGCCAGGGTGGTGCCCGAGGGTGGACGCGACGACGACGTCACGACGACGGGGAGGACGGCATGACGCAGGAGCGACCGATCGGGTACTGGCTCAAGCTCGTCGACCGGCTCATCGACGAGAGCCTCGACGACGTCTTCCACCACACCGGCCTGACTCGGCGGCACTGGCAGGTGCTCACGATGATCCGGGACGGGGTGAGCGAGGAGACGGCCGTCGACGGCGTCCTGTCGCCGTTCACCGGCGCGTCCGCCGGCGGTGTCCCCGGCGCGCACGCCACGGCGGTCAGCGCCGAGGTCGACGACCTCGAGCGGCGCGGCTGGGTGACGCGCACGGACGGGCGGCTCGGCGTCACGGTCGCGGGCAACCACGCCTACCACGACCTGCTCGAGGGGGTGTCCCGCGCCCGGGAGCGCGTCGCCGAGGGGATCCCGCCCGAGCAGTTCGAGGCGACCCTCGCGACGCTGCGGCAGATGGCGCACAACCTCGGTCACGGCGGCTGACGCGCCCGCCCGGCACACCGGGCGAGACGTCCGCCCGCGGCGTCGGGCACGGGCGTACCCTGCCGGGACGCGCGAGCCGCGCGCACCCCGCGCCCGGACGCGCCCGAGAGAGCTGGAGCACTGCGATGGAGTTCCGCCGGATCCCCGGTCTGCCGCCCTACGTCTTCACGATCATCGACGGGCTCAAGATCGAGGCACGGCGAGCGGGGCGCGACGTCGTGGACCTCGGCTTCGGCAACCCCGACCTCCCGAGCCCGCAGGTCGCGGTCGACAAGCTCGCCGAGGCGGCGCAGAACGCGCGCAACCACCGCTACTCCGCGTCGCGCGGCATCCCCAAGCTGCGCGAGGCCGTCGCGGGGCTGTACCAGCGCCGGTTCCGGGTGAGCCTCGACCCGGAGACCGAGATCATCTCGACCATCGGCGCGAAGGAGGGGTTCAGCCACCTCATGTGGGTGCTCCTCCAGCCGGGCGACGTCGCGCTCGTCCCCACGCCGAGCTACCCGATCCACATCTGGGGGCCGTACTTCGCGGGCGCGGACGCGCGGCAGGTACCCATCGGCGACGGGACCGACGCCGCGGGGTACATCGAGCGGCTCATCGAGGCGTGGGAGCTGGGCTGGCCCAAGCCGCGCGTCGTCGTGCTGTCGTTCCCGCACAACCCCACGACGACGGTCGCGACCAAGGAGGAGCTCCAGCGCCTCGTCGACTGGGCCCGCGACAAGGACGTCGTGCTCGTGCACGACCTCGCCTACGCCGACATGACGTTCGACGGGTTCCGCCCGCCGTCGATCATGGAGTGCGACGGCGCCCGCGAGGTCGCGGTCGAGCTGTACTCGATGACGAAGTCGTTCTCCATGGCGGGCTGGCGCGTCGCGTTCCTCGTGGGCCGGCGCGACGTCGTCGGCGCGCTCGCCAAGCTCAAGAGCTACCTCGACTACGGCACCTTCCAGCCCATCCAGATCGCCGCGACGGTCACGCTCAACGAGGCCACGGAGCACCCGCAGGAGATCTCGTCCGTGTACGAGTCCCGGCGCGACGCGCTCGTCGACGGGCTGCAGCGGATCGGGTGGGACATCCACCGGCCCGGCGGCACGATGTTCGCCTGGGCCCGCATCCCCGAGCCGTACCGCGACATGGGCTCGATCGAGTTCGCCACCCACCTCGTCGAGGAGTGCGACGTCGCCGTGTCCCCGGGCGTCGGGTTCGGCCCGGGCGGCGACGAGTTCGTGCGGTTCGCGCTCATCGAGAACGAGCAGCGCATCGCGCAGGCGGTCCGCGGCCTCAAGCGGGGCCTGACGCGGCTCTGACTCCTCGGGCGTGCTCCGACGTGACCGAGCCGCGGGTGCGGGACCGTCGCGCGGCGGTGACCATGGGGGGCATGGCGGCTCCCCACGGCACGACGACGCGTGCGCGCCGCGTCGTGGCCGGCGCCGTGCTCGTCGTGCTCGTCGTGCTCCTCGCCGGGTGCACGGGCGACGGCGCGGGCGGGCCCACGCCGACGCGACCGGCACCACCCCGTCGCCGCCCGCGCAGGAGTCGGACGATCCCGGCACGCCCACGGTCGAGCCCGCGCCGGCGCTCGCCGTCGTGCCCGAGGCCGAGGTGACGGCCGAGGACGTCGTCACCGGACTCGACGCGCCGTGGGGGCTCGCGCCGCTGCCGGACGGCACGCTGCTCGTGTCCCAGCGGGACGAGCGCACCCTCGTCGTCGTCGACCCGGCGACGGGCGCGGTCGAGCCGGTGGGCGGGCCGGGCGCGACGACCTGCGCGAGGGCACGGTCGCGGACGGGGAGGCGGGCCTGCTCGGGCTCGCCGTCGGCCCGCCGGAGGGCGACGCGCCCGGCGCGGTGTTCGTCTACCGCACGGCGCCGGACGGGAACGAGGTGCTGCGCGGCACGCTCGCGGGGCGCGAGCTGTCCGCCCTGACCCCGGTCGTCGAGGGGATCCCCGCCGCGAGCAACCACGACGGCGGACGGATCGCGTTCGGACCGGACGGGTACCTGTACGTGGCGACGGGCGACGCGCAGCGGGAGGGCACGTCCCAGGACCCGGCGTCGCTCGGCGGCAAGATCCTGCGGGTCACGGTCGACGGCGCACCCGCCCCCGACAACCCCGACCCCGGGTCACCCGTGTGGAGCCTGGGCCACCGCAACGTGCAGGGCCTCGCGTGGGACGCCACGGGCCGCATGCTCGCGAGCGAGTTCGGGCAGAACACCTTCGACGAGCTCAACGTGATCGTCCCCGGGGGGAACTACGGGTGGCCCGACGTCGAGGGCGCCGGCGGCGCGGACGCCGGGTTCGTCGACCCCGTGACCACGTGGGCGACGGACGACGCGTCGCCCAGCGGCCTCGCGGTGACGCGCGAGGGTGCGTACCTCGCCGGGCTGCGCGGCCAGGCGCTGCTGCGCGTGCCGTTCGTCACGCCCGACGGCGGGACGGGGGCCGACGCGTTCGGCGAGCCGCAGGCCCTGCTGACGGATCGTGGGCGCCTGCGGGCGGTCCTCCCCGACCCGGCCAACCCACCGGGAGAGGACGGCAGCGCCGTGCTGTTCGTGCTGACGAACAACACCGACGGGCGCGGCGACCCGCGCGAGGGCGACGACAGGCTCCTGCGGGTGAGGGTGCAGCCGACGGGCTGACCGTCGGCCGCGGCGGGAGGGGTCGGAGGAGCCCTCGTGAAGACCGTGTGCCCGCAGCGCCGCGGTTTGGCCCTCGATAACGAATCGGTTACGGTCGAGTGTCTCGCGCGGTGAGCGCCCTGGCCCGGTGTAGCGATCCCGCCCCGAGACGAGGCGCCATGTCCGCCCGGGAGCAGCCCGAACGGCGGTGGAGCGGCGCCGTGGAACGGCCGGATCGGCCGGACGACGAGAGAGCGCCCAAGAGGCGCCGGTGCGCGTGCGCCCGTCGACCGCCGTGCCGGGAACCCCCCGATCGACTTGGACCACTGTGCGCAACTTCTTCCGCTCGGCCGCGCCCGCGGCCGGAACTCCTGCCGAGAACGCCCCGGACGCCCTCGTGACCGCCGAGGCCGCGACGCCCACCCGTGCCGCCGCCCGCGCCGGTCGCCGTGCGTCGCGCCGCCGGTCGGTCGTCCTCGTCGCCGCCACCGTCGCCGCGGTCGCCACCGGCACGGGCGCCGTCGCCTACGGTCAGGCCAGCAAGACCGTGACCCTCGACGTCGACGGCACCGTCACGACCGTCACCACCACCGCCGGCTCCGTGCAGGGCGCGCTCGACGCCGCCGGCGTCGAGGTCGACGACCGAGACCTCGTCGCCCCCGAGCCCGACGCCGCCCTGCGCGAGGGCGCGGACGTCGTCGTGCGCCTCGGCAAGCAGGTCACCGTCCAGGCCGACGGCGAGCAGGACGACGTCTGGCTCACCGCCCTCGACGCCGACGAGGCGCTGCGGACCCTCGCCGAGCGCGGCGGCGACGTGCGCCTCGTCGCGTCCCGCTCCGGCGAGCGCGCCTCCCTCGACCTCCAGCTCGACGCGGACGGCCCCGTCAACGTCGTCGCGGACGGCGAGACGACCGTGGCGCCCGACGGCAGCGTCGGCGTGGAGCGGCTCCTCGCCGACCGCGGCGTCGAGCTCGGCGAGCTCGACCGCGTCAGCGTGCAGCGCGACGAGGCCGCCGACCCCGCCGTCTCCCTCGTCGTGCAGCGCGTCACCGTCGAGCGTCAGGAGACGACGGCGCCCGTCCCGCACGAGACCGTGGAGAAGGCGGACGGCAACCGGTACAGCGACGACCCGGCCGTCGTCGAGCAGCAGGGCGCCGACGGCGTCACCACCACCGTGTTCGACGTCACCCTGGTCGACGGCGTCGAGGAGTCGCGCGAGGTCGTCTCCGAGGACGTCACCACCGCGCCCGTCGACCACGTCGTCGTCAAGGGCACCAAGGAGCGCCCGAAGGACCCGCGCGCGCTCGGCCGCCTCATGGCCTCCGAGCGCGGCTGGGGCGGCGACCAGTTCGCGTGCCTCGACAAGCTGTGGACCAAGGAGTCCAACTGGCGCGTGAACGCCGACAACCCGACGTCGAGCGCCTACGGCATCCCGCAGTCCCTCCCGGGCTCGAAGATGGCGAGCAAGGGCGCCGACTGGGCGACCAACCCCGCGACCCAGATCGCGTGGGGCCTGGACTACATCGCCGGCTCGTACGGCACCCCGTGCAGCGCCTGGGCGCACTCGCAGGCGAACAACTGGTACTGAGCCGTTCCGCCGGGTGAGGTGCGCGGGCTGGGCCCGCGGTCCTGCACCGAGGGGCGCGCGGGTCTTCCATCCGCCGCTCGTCCCTCGCGGCTCCCGCCAGGCTCGCCACGACCCGCGCGCCCCTCGGCTCCGGCCCGCTCGTCCCGCACCGTGCCGCGGCGTGACGATCCGCGCGCCCCTCGACTCCGGCCCGCTCGTCCCACACCTCGCCCTCGCGCCGCCTCGCCGGTGACGCGTCCGGGCCGGGTGCGGGACGTCGTCGTACGGGAGCGACGGCACCAGGCGACCCGACCGCCGAGGGCGGGACGGGTGGGAGGCGGCGGGCCGTGGCGGGCCTGGCGGGAGCCCGCGAGGTACGAGCGGGCGGATGGTAGGCCCGCCGCCTCCCACCCCGGGACGCCCGGACGCGACCGTCGCACCCCGACCACCGCACCCCGACCACCGCACCCCCACCACGGCGAGACGGACGACGCCCCGGGACAGCGGACCACTAGGATCGGGCCCCATGACCCACATCCTCTCGGCCGTGGCGTGGCCGTACGCGAACGGCCCGCGCCACATCGGTCACGTCGCAGGTTTCGGTGTCCCGTCGGACGTCTTCAGCCGGCACATGCGGATGGCGGGTCACGACGTGCTGATGGTCTCGGGGACGGACGAGCACGGGACGCCGATCCTCGTGCAGGCCGACAAGGAGGGCGTGAGCCCGCAGGCGCTGGCGGACCGGTACAACCGGGTGATCGTCGAGGATCTCCACCAGCTCGGCCTGTCCTACGACCTGTTCACGCGGACGACGACGCGCAACCACTACGCCGTGGTGCAGGAGATGTTCCGCACGGTGCACAAGAACGGGTACATGGTCGAGCAGACGACCATGGGCGCGATCTCGCCGTCGACGGGCCGTACGCTGCCGGACCGCTACATCGAGGGCACGTGCCCGATCTGCGGGTACGACGGCGCGCGCGGCGACCAGTGCGACAACTGCGGCAACCAGCTCGACGCGATCGACCTGATCAACCCGAAGAGCCGCATCAACGGCGAGACGCCGAAGTTCGTCGAGTCGGACCACTTCTTCCTGGACCTGCCGGCGTTCGTGGACGCGCTGGGGGACTGGCTGCGCACGCGCACGGAGTGGCGCCCGAACGTGCTGAAGTTCTCGCTGAACCTGCTCGACGACGTGCGCCCGCGCGCGATGACGCGCGACATCGACTGGGGCATCCCGGTGCCGCTGGACGGCTGGGAGCAGAACTCGAGCAAGCGTCTGTACGTGTGGTTCGACGCGGTGATCGGCTACCTGTCGGCGTCGATCGAGTGGGCGCGCCGCACGGGCGACCCGGAGGCGTGGCGCGCGTACTGGAACGACCCCGACGCGCGGTCGTACTACTTCATGGGCAAGGACAACATCACGTTCCACTCCCAGATCTGGCCGGCGGAGCTGCTGGCTTACGACGGTCGGGGCAGCAAGGGCGGCACGCCGGGCGCGTACGGGAACCTCCAGCTGCCGACGGAGGTGGTCTCGAGCGAGTTCCTCAACGTGGAGGGGCAGAAGTTCTCGTCCTCGCGCGGCGTCGTGATCTACGTGCGCGACATGCTCGCGCGCTACCAGCCGGACGCGTTCCGCTACTACGTCGCGGCGGCGGGGCCGGAGAACCAGGACGTCGACTTCACGTGGGCGGACTTCCAGCGCCGCACCAACGACGAGCTCGTCGCGGGCTGGGGCAACCTCGTGAACCGCACGGCGAACCTCGTGCACAAGAACTTCGGCGAGATCCCCGCACCCACGGAGCGGCAGCCGGTCGACGAGGGCCTGCTCGCGACGACGACGACGGCGTTCGGCCGCGTGGGCGAGCTCATCGCGACGCACCGCCAGCGCGCCGCCGTCGCGGAGGCGATGAAGACGGTCGGCGAGGTGAACAAGTACGTCTCGGACACCGAGCCGTGGAAGCTCAAGACGGACCCGGACCGGCTCGCGACGGTGCTGCACACCGTCACGCAGGCGGTGAGCGACCTCAACACGATCCTGTCGCCGTTCCTGCCGCACTCGGCGCAGCAGGTGCACGAGGCCTTCGGGGGCACGGGCACGATCGCGCCGCAGCCGCGCATCGAGGAGGTCACGGACCTCGACGACGACTCGCGGCACTACCCGGTCATCACGGGCGACTACCGGCGCGGCGAGGGCGGCACGCTCCCGGCGTGGGAGCCGCGCCCGGTGGTGCCCGGCACGCCGGTGGGCAAGCCGTCGCCGGTGTTCACCAAGCTCGACGACTCGATCGTCGAGGAGGAGCTCGAGCGCCTGCGCGAGTCGGCCTGACGGTGGCGAAGCAGCGCGAGCGCGGGTGGCCGCCCGACCCGGAGCCGCTGCCGTCCCGGTGGTGGACAACCACACGCACCTCGACTCGATCGCGGACGTCCTGCGGGACGGCGATCCCGTCCCGACGGTGGCGGAGCACCTCGCGCGCGCGGCCGCGGTCGGCGTGGACCGCGTGGTCCAGGTGGGGTGCGACCTGCCGGCCGTGCGGTGGACGGACGCCCTGCTGCGCGGTGACGCCGCGGCCTGGGGAGGGCGTCCGGACGACGCCGCGGTGGGCCGGCTGCTCGGTGCGGTCGCGATCCACCCGAACGAGGCCGTCCTGCACGGCGGCGTGCGCGAGGTGGGTCCGGACGGGCTCGAGCCCGAGCCGCAGCCCCACCACGCGACGTCGCTCGACGACGCGGTCGTCGAGGTCGCGGCCGTCGCGCGTGCCGGCGACCGGGTGCGCGCGATCGGGGAGACGGGCATGGACCTGTTCCGCACGGGACCGCGGGGCGCGGAGGTCCAGCGCGAGGCGTTCCGCGCGCACGTCGCGCTCGCCAAGGAGCTCGGGCTCGCCCTGCAGATCCACGACCGCGACGCGCACGCGGAGGTGCTCGACGTGCTCGCGCGCGACGGCGCGCCGGAGCGCACGGTCTTCCACTGCTACTCCGGCGACGCGGCGATGGCGCGCTTCTGCGCCGCGCAGGGCTGGTACCTGTCGTTCGCCGGCCCGGTGACGTTCCGGGCGAACGACGAGCTGCGCGCGGCGCTGCGCGAGGTCCCGCTCGGCCAGGTCCTCGTCGAGACCGACGCGCCCTACCTCACGCCGCACCCGTTCCGGGGCCGTCCCAACGCGCCGTACGTGCTGCCGGCGACCGTGCGCGCGGTCGCCGAGGCGACCGGCACGCCGCTCGACGTCGTGTGCGCGCGCGTCGCCGCGACGTCGGTCGAGGTCTACGGGCCGTGGTGAATTCCGTCCGGGGGACGGCTGGGTGGTTTCGTCCGGGATCGCCGTTCCGCTACGGTCAGGTCCGTGCGCCGCAGGTCGGCGCCGACCTCGACGTCGTGCCCGGTGCTTCCCGGGCGCCGATCCGCCCGCTCAGGAGGGACGACACGCGTGCTCGCACCTGACGGGACGAGGCGTCGCCGCGCGCTGCGGCTCGTGGCCCAGGGGGTCGTCGTCGTCGGGATCGTGGGGACGACCGGCGCCTTCGCGACGCTGCACAAGAGCGTCACGCTGGACCTCGACGGCGAGCTGCACGACGTGTCCGCCTACGGCCGCACGGTGGCGGAGGTGCTCGACTACCAGGACGTGGCCGTCGCGCCGCAGGACCTCGTCGAGCCGGGTCTCGCGGAGGCCGCGCACGACGGCGGCACGATCCTGGTCCGCACGAGCCGCGAGCTCGTCGTGGAGATCGACGGCCAGGAGCAGACCGTCGCGACGACGGCGCGGACGGTCGGGGAGCTCCTCGCGTCCCTGGGCCCGCGCGCCGAGGGTGCCGTGACGGACGTGTCGCGCTCCGCGACGCTCGGGCGCGAGCCGGTCCGTGTCTCCACGCTCAAGACGGTGCACGTCGCGGTGGACGGTGCGGTGCTGCCCATCACGACGTCGGAGTCGACGGTCCGCGGCGTGCTGCAGGCCGCGGGGATCGTCCTCGGCGAGGAGGACCACACCTCCGTGCCGCTCGACGCCGCGGCGGTCGACGAGATGCTCGTCCTCGTGAGCCGTGCGGCGGCGACGTCGGCGACGGTCACCGAGGTGCTGCCGTTCGCGACCCAGGAGGTCGAGGACCCGAACCTGCCGGAGGGCCACCGCGTCGTCACGCAGACGGGTCGTGTCGGGGAGGCCGTCACGACGTACGCGGTGCAGACGCTCGGCGGCGCGGAGGTGTCCCGCACGGTCCTGACGCGCACGGTGACGGCGGAGCCGCGCGACGAGATCATCACGATCGGCACGATGGACGTGTCGGTCTCCGTGGACCCCGGCTCGGCGCGCGCCGTCGGGCGTTCCCTCGCCGCCCAGCGCGGCTGGGGCGACGACCAGTTCGCGTGCCTCGACAAGCTGTGGACGAAGGAGTCCAACTGGCGCGTGGACGCGGACAACCCGTCGTCGAGCGCGTACGGGATCCCGCAGGCGCTGCCGGGCTCGAAGATGGCGAGCGCCGGGGCCGACTGGCGCACGAACCCGGCCACGCAGATCACATGGGGCCTCGGGTACATCGAGGGCCGCTACGGCACGCCGTGCTCGGCGTGGTCGCACTCGGTGGCCAAGGCTGGTACTGACCGCGCCACGTCCCGGCGTGCTCAGCGCGGCCCGCGGTCGAGCATCTCGAGGTAGTGGGGGTTCTCCATGATCCCCAGCACGTTGCCGAACGGGTCGACGACCGCCGCGGTGACGAACCCCTCACCGTTCCCGCGCTCCACGACGCCCTCGTACTCGGTCGCGCCGAGGTGGAGCAACCGGGCGAAGGTTGCGCGGACGTCGTCGACGTGCCAGTTCACGATCGCCCCGCCCGGGGCGTCCGGCTGCGGGTGCGGTGAGTACGCCCGGGCGATGATCCCGAGCTCGTCCAGGCGGTCCCCGATGCGGAACTCCACGTAGCCGCCCGGGACCGCGTAGTACGGCTCGACGCCCAGCACCCTCGCGTACCAGGCCGCGGCGGCGTCCAGGTCGTCGGCCCACAGGTTCAGCGTCGCCATCCCTCGCAGCATGGTCGTCCCTCTCGTCCTCGGTCGGCCGGCGGGGCGGTGTCCCGGCGGCGGGCCCCCCGGCGGGGCCGTCTCCTCGACGGTACGAGCCGTCGCGGAACGTGCGGTTCCGCATGGCCGGCGACGGGTGAAGACTGAGACGGTGCTCGACACCTCGGTCCGCTTGCTGCGGCTGCTCGCCCTGCTGCCGACGCGCGCGGCGTGGTCGGGGCCCGAGCTCGCGGACCGCCTCGGCGTGACGACGCGCACGGTCCGCAACGACGTCGAACGCCTGCGGCTCCTGGGCTACCAGGTGCTGTCGGCGCCCGGTGCCGCCGGCGGGTACCGGCTGGGCGCCGGGTCCGCGCTGCCGCCCCTCCTCCTCGACGACGACGAGGCGACGGCCGTCGCCCTGTCGCTGCGGGCGGCGACCGGCGGGACGGTGGCCGGGGCCGAGGAGGCATCGCTGCGCGCCCTCACGAAGCTCGACGCCGTGCTGCCCGCGCGGCTGCGCGCCCGCGCGGACGCCCTGCGGACGGCGGTGGTGAGCGTCCCCGCCGGTGGCCCGTCCGTCGACCCGCAGGCCCTCGCCGACGTGGCGACGGCCGTGCGGGACCGGCGAGGCCTCCGGCTGGAGTACCGCACGCACGACGGACGGACGGACGTGCGCACCGTGGAGCCGCACCGTCTCGTCCACGTCGGGCGCCGGTGGTACCTGCTCGCGTTCGACACCGGCCGCGACGACTGGCGCACCTTCCGGATGGACCGCCTGCGGCTGCGCACGCCCGGCGGGCCGCGGTTTGGCCCCCGCGAGGTCCCCGGTGGTGACGCGGTCGCCCACGTCCTGCGCGGCGTCGGCTCCGTGGCGTGGGAGCACCCCGCACGGGTGCGCCTGCACGCTCCTGCGGCCGCGATGGCTGCCCGCCTCACGCCCGCGGCCGGGGTGCTGACGGACGACGGCCCCGACGCGTGCGTCCTGGAGACGGGAGGGGCGTCGCTCGCGAACCTCGTGGGGTTCTTGCTCAGCCTGGAGGTGGAGCTCACCGTGCTCGACCCGCCCGCGCTGCGCGAGACCCTCGCGAGCGCGGGGGAGCGCGCAGCGCGGGCGTCACGCGCTGTGCGCGCTGGTGAAGAGGCGGTGGAGAACGCTACGACATTCACGTCGAAAAACGGACAGAACCTACTATCCTAGCGCCGCCACGGTTGGTCTTCGATAACGGATCGGTTACGGTCGAACGTCGCTGGTGCGCGAGCGGCGCCGTCGTGAGCCCTTCCCGGGGCCTCGTCGGTCCCGCGCCGCACGGGCGACGCGCCACCGTCGGGCCCTGGGGAAGGGGTGTCGAGGAGGCGCCGGCAGCCGGATCGGCCGCTCGAGACCCGTGACGTGCACCGCGGTGCGCGCCCGGGGAGGCGCACGTCGCCGTCGAGCACGCCGTGCCCGGGAATGACGACGACTGGACCCGAGTGAAGAACCCCTTCCACCGGACCGCGCACGCGGCCGGCGCGCCCGAGGGCGCCGAGACCCAGAACCTCGACCTCACCGACCCCGCCGCCGAGGGCCCCGCCGGCCCCGCGGCCACCACGACGGCACGCCGCCGTCGCCGCTGGCCCCTCGTGGCCGGCTCCACCGCCGTCGTGCTCCTCGCGACGGGCGCCGTCGCGTACGGCAACGCGCGCAAGACCGTCGAGCTCGACGTCGACGGCCAGATCACCACCGTCACGACCTTCGCCGGCTCCGTCGAGGGCCTGCTCGAGGAGCAGGGCGTCGCGGTCGGCGAGCGCGACCAGGTCGTCCCCGACGCGGACGCCGCGCTGCGCGGCGGCTCCGACGTCGTCGTGCGGTACGGGCGCGAGGTGCCCGTGCAGGTCGACGGCTCGCAGACCTCCGTCTGGCTCACCGCGCTCGACGCGGAGGAGGCCCTGGACACCCTCGGCTCGCGGGGCAGCGACGTGCGCCTCGTCGCGTCGCGCTCGGGCGAGCGGGCCTCGCTGCCGATCCGTCTCGACGTGGACGGCCCCGTGCACGTGGTCGCCGACGGCGAGACGCAGGTCGCGCCCGACGGCAGCGTCGGCATCGACGCCATCCTCGAGCAGCAGGGCGTCGAGCTCGGCGAGCTCGACCGCGTGCACGTCGCGAAGAGCGACGCGGTCGCCGCCGCCCCCGCCTCCGCGGAGACGGCCGGCGACGAGACGGCCACGGCGGACGAGACCGCGGCCGGCGACGAGACGGCGACCGCGGACGACGAGGCCGAGGTCTCGCTCGTCGTGCAGCGCGTGAAGGTCGAGGAGGTGCCGACGACCGAGCCGGTGCCGTTCGAGACCGTCACCGAGGAGGACCCGAACCGCTTCGAGGACCTCGAGCAGGTCGTGAAGCAGGAGGGCGTCGAGGGCGTCCACACGACCGTCCACCGCGTCACGACGGTCGACGGCGTGGAGGAGTCCCGCGAGCTCGTCTCGGACGGCGTCACCACCCCGCCCGTGTCGAAGATCCTCGTCCAGGGCACCAAGGAGCGACCCGAGCCCGAGCCCGAGCCGGAGCCCGCGGCGCAGCCGCGCGCCTCGTCGAGCGGCTCGTCCAGCGGCAGCTCGGCCGCGCCCGCCCCGGCGGACCTCGGCTCGGCGCCCCCCGGCGTGTGGGCCCAGCTCGCGCAGTGCGAGTCGGGCGGCAACCCCGCGACGAACACGGGCAACGGCTACTACGGCCTGTACCAGTTCTCGCTGCCCACCTGGCAGGCGATGGGCGGCTCCGGTCTGCCGTCGGAGGCCTCGGCCGCCGAGCAGACGCAGCGCGCCCAGGCGCTCCAGGCCCAGTCGGGCTGGGGCCAGTGGCCCGCGTGCGCCCGCAAGCTCGGGCTGCTCTGAGCGAGCCTCGAGGGGAGCGGCCGACCGAGCCGGTAGGCAGTCGGTAGGCTCTGCCCCCATGAACGACACCAGAGGCGCCCTGCTGGGTCCGGCCGAGATTCGCGACCTGGCAGGGCGCCTCGGCGTGCGCCCGACGAAGACGCTCGGCCAGAACTTCGTGCACGACGGCGGCACCGTGCGCAAGATCGTGCGCACCGCCGACGTGCAGCCCGGTGAGCGCGTCGTCGAGATCGGGCCCGGTCTCGGCTCCCTGACGCTCGGCCTGCTCGAGGCGGGGGCGAGCGTCGTCGCCGTCGAGATCGACCCCGTGCTCGCGGGCCGCCTCCCGACGACGGTCGCCGCGCACGTCCCGGACGTCGGCGACCGGCTCGAGGTCGTCGGCGCCGACGCGCTCGAGGTGACGTCGCTGCCGGGCGAGCCTCCCACCGCGCTCGTCGCGAACCTGCCCTACAACGTCGCGGTCCCGGTGCTGCTCACGTTCCTCGAGCGCTTCGACTCCCTGGAGCGCGTGCTCGTCATGGTCCAGGCCGAGGTCGCGGACCGGCTCGCCGCGCAGCCCGGCAGCCGCACGTACGGCGTGCCGTCCGTCAAGGCCGCCTGGTACGTCTCCGCGCGCCGCGCCGGCACGATCGGCCGCGCCGTGTTCTGGCCCGTGCCGAACGTCGACTCGGCGCTCGTCGCGCTGGAGCGGCGCGACCCGCCCGCGACGACCGCGTCGCGCGAGCAGGTGTTCGCCGTCGTCGACGCGGCGTTCGCCCAGCGCCGCAAGATGCTGCGCTCCGCGCTCGCGGGCGTCGCCGGGTCGTCGACGGCGGCCGCCGCCGCGCTCGAGGCGGCCGGCGTGGACCCGCAGGCCCGGGGGGAGACGCTCGACGTCGCCGCCTTCGCCCGGATCGCCGAGCACCTGGACGTCTCCCCGCGCGCCCGCGGCGCGCGACCTGGCACAGTGGACGCGTGAGCTCCCACCTCGCCGCCGCGCCGGAGCCGTTCGTGCGGGTGCGGGCGCGGGCAAGGTCAACCTCTCGCTGCAGGTCGGGCCGCTGCAGGACGACGGCTACCACCCGCTCGTGACGATCTTCCAGGCCGTCGGGCTGAGCGAGGAGGTCATCGCGCACCAGGTGCCGCCCGGCGCCGGGACCTCGCTGACGGTCGACGGGCTGCAGGCCGACGTCGTCCCCGCCGACGCGACGAACCTCGCGTGGCGCGCCGCCGAGGCGCTCGCCCGGCACGTCGGGATCGATCCCGACGTGCGCCTCCAGGTCGTCAAGGGCGTCCCCGTCGCGGGCGGCATGGCCGGCGGGTCCGCGGACGCCGCGGCGGCGCTCGTCGCGTGCGACACGCTCTGGGAGACCGGGCTGCCGCGCGCCGAGCTCGCGCGCCTCGCGTCCGGGCTGGGCGCCGACGTCGCGTTCGGCCTCGTGGGTCACACCGCCGTCGGCACGGGCCGCGGCGACGTGCTCACGCCCGCGATGACGCGGGGGGAGTTCCACTGGGTGTTCGCGGTGCAGGCGGAGGGGTTGTCCACGCCGGAGGTGTACCGGGCGTTCGACGAGACCGTCGGCGGCACCGAGCCGGAGCTCGGCGACGACACGGCGCTCATGCAGGCCCTGCGCGCCGGGGACGCCGTGGGGCTGGGCCGGGCGCTGCACAACGACCTCGAGGCGGCCGCGCTCGCGCTGCGCCCGGAGCTCGCGCGCACCCTCGCCGTCGCGCGCGAGGCGGACGCGCTCGGCGCGATCGTGTCCGGGTCGGGGCCGACCGTCGCCGCCCTCGCCCGCAGCCGTCAGCACGCGCTCGCGATCGCGGCCGCTTGGACCGCCGCCGACGCGTGCGACAGCGTGTGGTGCACGACGGCACCCGCGCCGGGCGCGCGCGTCGTCGCGCACTGAGCCCGGCCGCCTCGCGAGGCGCGACGTCGCGCGGTCAGCGGCCCAGGTGCGTGCGCAGCCACGCGCGCTGGCGCGGGAAGCGGTACCCCTGCCCGCCCTCGTGGTCGTTGAAGCGGTAGACGTCGATCTCCCGCGTGCCGGGGACCCCGCCCGGACGGGCGCCGGGACGTCCTGACGCCCGAGCGCCCCAGGCGTCGTACGCGGCGTACACGGTCGACGGCGGGCACGTCGCGTCCCGGAGCGCCACGGAGAAGAGCGCGGGCACGGTGGCCCGCCGCGCGAGCAGGGCGACGTCGACGTACGACAGCGTGCGGAACACCGTCTCCTCCGCGCCGCGGTGCACCGCGAGGTAGCGGCAGACCTCTCCGTACGGGTCCCGGTCGGTGAGGTCGACGGCGCGCCGGAAGTGCGAGAGGAACGGGACGTCGGGCATGGCCGCCGCGACGTCGCCGACGAGGGCGGCGACCGCGATCGTGATGCCGCCGCCCTGGCTGATGCCGGTCACCGCGACACGGGCGGGGTCGATCCCGGGCAGCGAGCGGACGGCGTCGACGGCGCGCACGCCGTCGGTGTAGACGCGACGGTAGTAGTGGTCGTGCGGGTCCTCGATGCCGCGGGTGAGGAAACCGGGCGCCGCGGGCCCCGCGCCGACCGGGTCCGGGGTGCCGCCCCCGGTGCCCCAGCCGCTGCCCTGGCCGCGCGTGTCGACCACGAGGTGCGCGAACCCGGCGCTCGCCCACGTCAGGTGCTCGTGCGGCAGGCCGCGCCCGCCGCCGTACCCGAGGAACTCCACGACGGCGGGGAGTCGAGCCGCGTCGCCGGCGTCGGCCGCCCGGGCGGCTGCGGCCGGCCGCACGAGCCACGCCCGGACCGGGTGCCCGCCGAAGCCGGGGAACGTCACGTCGTCGACGTCGACGAGGTCGAGACCGGCGTCGACGCGCTCGAGGCGGAC
Source organism: Cellulosimicrobium sp. CUA-896 (assembly GCF_001942335.1). Lineage (GTDB taxonomy): Bacteria > Actinomycetota > Actinomycetes > Actinomycetales > Cellulomonadaceae > Cellulosimicrobium. The sequence continues at coordinate 54,779 of NZ_MKKH01000010.1, forward strand.
CGTCGCGGCCGGGTCACCGCCCGCCTCGCGCGACTCGGCGAGCGTCGACGCCCAGAACGCGTCGAGGTCGTCCGGCTCCTCGATCACGGGGGAGTAGGTCTCGAGCTCGGCGAGGGGCAGGTCGAACAGCGGCACGCCAGGACCCTACCGGCTCGTTTCCCGCCCACGCCGGGCGACGCCTAGGCTCGACGGCGTGGCTCATCTCCTCGGCGCGGACGGCATCTCGCTGACCGTCGGCACCCGCACCCTGCTCGACGACGTCTCCCTCGGTCTCGACGACGGCGACCGGGTCGGCATCGTCGGCCCCAACGGCGCCGGGAAGTCGACGCTGCTGCGCCTCCTCGGGGGTACCCAGCAGCCCGACGCCGGGCGGGTCACCCGGGTCGGCGGCCTGCGCCCCGGCCTGCTGGACCAGCGCGACGACGTCGGCACCGGCGCGACGATCCGCGACCTCGTCCACGGCGACGCGGCGACCCACGCGTGGGCGTCGGACGCGAGCGTGCGCGCCGTCCACGACGGTCTGCTCACCGACCTCGACCTCGACGCTCCCGCCGACACCCTGTCCGGCGGGCAGCGTCGCCGCGTGGCGCTCGCGGCCCTGCTCGTCGCCGACCACGACGTGCTGTTCCTCGACGAGCCGACGAACCACCTCGACGTCGAGGGCGTCGCGTGGCTCGCCGAGCACCTGCAGGGCCGCTTCGCGCGCCCGGGTGCGCGGGGCGCGCTCGTCGTCGTGACCCACGACCGCTGGTTCCTCGACGCGGTGTGCTCGCGGATGTGGGAGGTGCGCGGCGACGGCTCCGGCCAGGTCGAGGGCTACGAGGGCGGGTACGCCGCCTACGTGCTCGCGCGCGCCGAGCGGGCACGGACCGCGGCCGTGGCCGCGGAGAAGCGGGACAACCTGCTGCGCAAGGAGCTCGCGTGGCTGCGGCGCGGTGCGCCCGCGCGCACGAGCAAGCCGAAGTTCCGGCTCGACGCGGCGGCCGCGCTCATCGCCGACGTCCCGCCCCCGCGCGACTCGCTCGAGCTGACGCGCACGGCCACGAAGCGCCTCGGCAAGGACGTGCTCGACCTCGAGGACGTCACGGTGACGGTGCCCGCGCGCGGGGAGTCCGACGCCCCGCGCGTGCTGCTCGACGACATCACCTGGCGCCTCGGCCCGGGGGACCGGTACGGCGTCGTCGGGGTCAACGGCGCGGGCAAGACGACGCTCCTCGCGCTGCTCGCGGGCCGGCGCGAGCCCGACGCGGGCCGGGTCAAGCGGGGCAAGACCGTCCACGTCGCGGAGCTCTCGCAGGACGTCGGCGAGCTCGACGACATCGCCGGGCGCCGCGTCGTGCAGGTGATCGAGGACGAGAAGCGCTCGGTCGTCGTCGACGGCAAGGAGCTCACGGCCTCCCAGCTCGTGGAGCGGCTCGGGTTCACGCGCGAGCGCGCGCAGACGCTCGTGCGCGACCTGTCCGGCGGCGAGCGCCGCCGCCTGCAGCTCCTGCGCCTGCTCGTCGCCGAGCCCAACGTCCTGCTGCTCGACGAGCCCACGAACGATCTCGACACCGACACGCTCGCCGCGCTGGAGGACCTGCTCGACGGCTGGCCGGGGACGCTCGTCGTCGTGTCACACGACCGCTACCTGCTCGAGCGCGTCGCCGACCGCCAGGTCGCGCTGCTCGGGGACGGGCAGGTCCGGGACCTGCCGGGCGGCGTCGAGCAGTACCTCGACCTGCGGCGGGCCGCGATCGCCACCGGCGGCACCTCGTCGGGCACCTCCTCGGGCAACTCGGCGGGCACCGCCGCGGCCCGAACGGCCGACGCCCACGGGGCGGCGGCGACGCCGCCGCGGCGGACGGCGGGCCGGCGCCCAGCGCCGCCGAGGTCCGCGCCGCCAAGAAGGAGATCAACCGCATCGAGCGCCGGCTCACGAAGATCGCGGACGCCGAGGCCCGGCTGCACGAGCGGATCGCCGCGCAGGCGACGGACTTCGCCGCCGTGGCGGAGCTCGACGGCGAGCTGCGCGCGCTGGCGGCGGAGAAGGACGAGCTCGAGGCGGCCTGGCTCGAGGCGGCGGAGGTCGCGGGATGACGGGCGCCCGGATGCGCGTCGCGCTGTCCGCGCGCGGCGTCGAGGTCGACGACGGCGCGGGCGGGGTGCTCGCGCCCTGGGGCGACGTCGACCGCGTGACCGCGTTCGCGCTCGGCACGGTCCGCTACGTGTCGTTCGACCTCGTGAACGGGCACAGCGTCGAGGTCGACGACGGCGCCCCCGAGTGGGACGAGATGGTCGCCGCGCTGCCCGCGCACGTGGACGGCGGGGTCGACGACCTGCCGGCCGCGCTGGCCGCGCTGGCGCACGACGACCCCGTGCTGGTCGTCGGCGCACCGGTGCTGCCCCGCTGACGCGCAGGCATGCCTCCGCCGGGGCTCAGCGCGACGCTCGGTCCCGGCCGGTGAGGACGAGCCCGACGGCCGTCATGACCGCGAGGCCGCCGAGCACGACGGCGACCGGCGCCGTCCAGGTGCCCGTCGCCGTCTGCAGCGCACCCGCCGCCGTCGGGGCGAGGGCGGCGAACGAGTAGCCGACCGACTGGACCGTCGCCGACGCCTGGCGGCCGCGGCGCACCGTCGGGAACCGGTGCGCGACGAGCGTGAACACGACGACGAAGTTCGCCGCCTGGGCGACCCCGGCCGCGGACACCCACAGGACCCAGGCGCCGGGCGCCAGGAGCAGCCCGGCGGGCAGGAGCAGCCAGAGCGCGGCGATGCCCGCGAACGTCGTGCGCAGCGACACCCGGCGCAGGGCGAGCGGGACGGCGAGACCGCCGACGATGGCGAAGCCTGGAACAGGGACGCCGCCCCGCCCGCCGCGCTGCGCGGGACGCCGGCGAGGTCCTCGAGGACGAGGGGCAGCCAGGCGGTGAGGGCGTAGAAGCTCGACGACTGGAGCGCGAACATCAGGCAGAGCGCCCAGGTGAACGGTGTCGCGAGCACGTGACGTTCGCGCGCCGCCGCGGGCTCCGTGCCTGTCACCCCTCGGGCCATGCCCTCGGCGAGCCCGTCGGTGGCGGCGTCGGTGTCGGCGGTGTCGGCGCGGCGTCGGCGCCCCGCGCGGGGCGGGCGGGCGCGCGCGGGCTCGGGCGGGACCACCCGCCACCACCAGGCCAGCGCGACGACGGCGAGCAGCCCCCAGGAGGCGAGCGCCCAGCGCCAGCCGACGGCGCCGGCGAGCGGCGCGGTGAGCGCCGTCGTGACGACCGTGCCGACGTTGATGGCCGCGGTGTACAGGCCGGTCACGGTGCTGACGTGCCCCGGGAAGTCGCGCTGGGCGATCATCGGGACGGAGAGGTTCGCGGTCGTGATGCCGAGCCCGATGAGCACCGTCCCCGCGAACGTGCCGAGGTGGCCGCCGGGCGCGACGCCCGACAGGTCGAGCGAGCGCAGCACGGTCCCGGCGAGAACCAGGACGAGGGCGACCGCGACCGCGGTCCGCAGCGACGAGCGGCCCAGCAGGCCGGCGACCGCGGGCGTCGCGAGCGCGAAGCAGAGCACCGGGATCCCGGTGAGCAGCCCGGCGGTCGCCGCCGTGAGGCCGAGGTCGGCCGCGACCTCGGCGACGACGGGCGGGACGGCCGTGAGCGGGGCGCGCAGGTTCACCGCGACGAGGAGGACGGCGACGAGGAGCACGCCGTCGATCCCGCCGCGGAACGCGCCGGGGCGGCGCGGGGTGCTCATGCGGGTCGCCTCCGGGCGTCGGGTCGGTCGCGGGCGCGCCGCGTCAGCTCTCGAACTGCCCGACCACCGTCCGCAGCAGCGCGGCGAGCGCCGGGCGGCCGCCGGGCTCGAGCACGTCGAGGATGCGCGACTCGACGTCGAGGAGGTCGGTCATTGCCGTGTCCACACGCTCGAGCCCGTCCGGCGTGAGCTCCACGAGCACCCCGCGACGGTCGTCGGGGGAGCGGCGCCGTACCACGAGGCCGCGCGACTCGAGCCGGTCGATGCGGTTGGTCATCGTCCCGCTCGTGACGAGGGTCTGCGTGACGAGCGCGCCGGGGGACAGGCGGTACGGCTCGCCGGCCCTCCGCAGCGCCGAGAGCACGTCGAACTCCCAGGTCTCCAGGTGGCCGCGCGCGAACGCCGTGCGGCGCGCGCGGTCGAGGTGGCGGGCGAGGCGGTCGACGCGCGAGAACACCGTGAGCGGCTCGAGGTCCAGGTCCGGCCGCTCGTGCTGCCAGGCGGCGACGATGCGGTCGACCTCGTCGGGTCGCCCGTCGGGTCGCGCGCGGTCGTCGTGCGGCGTCATGACGCGAGGGTACTCGACGTGTCTCGACATCAAGAGTCTTGACGGCACGTCGTGCACGTCGCGAGGGTCACGCAGCCGAACCCGGGGTCGTGCACCGCTCGGCGCTCCGAACGGTGCGCGACCCCGGGTTCGGCACGTCAGCCGGCGCGCAGCGCGTCCGAGAGCTTCACGCGGGCGCGGTGCGCAGCACCGCGTTGGAGTAGATCTTCGCGGCGAGCCAGACCAGCACGGGGATCAGGGCCACGGACAGGCCGAGCGCGAGCAGCGCCTCCCACGTCTCGGCGCTGCCGAGCGCGATGCGCACCGGCATGAGCAGCGGCGAGCACAGCGGCACGTACGACAGCCACACGACGAGCGGGTTGTCCGGCGCCCACGGCGCCACCGAGACGCCGACGACGTACGGCACGACCATGAGGAACGTGACGGGCGTGGTGACCGCGCCGACGTCCTCCTGGCGCGAGACGAGCGCCCCGAGGCCGGCCATGAGCAGCGCGTAGCTGACGAAGCCGACGACGAACCACACGAGCGCCCAGGCCGCCGCCGCCCCGAGGTCGATCGTCGACGCGTCCACCAGGCCGAGCCCCAGCGCCGTCCCCACCCCCGCCGCGACGACGAGCGCGACCTGACCCAGCCCGACGAGGCCGATGCCGAGGACCTTGCCGGCCATGAGGTGCCACGGCCGCACGGTCGCGAGCAGCAGCTCGACGACGCGGCTCGTCTTCTCCTCGACGACGCCCTGCGCGATGAGCTGGCCGCTGATCATGATGGCCATGAACAGCAGGATCCCCGTCACGAGACCGGTGACGTAGCGTGCGGGGTCGAACTCGCTCGGCTCGCCGATCGTCCGCACGCTCGGCTGGGCCGTCGCCATCTCGGACGACACCTCCGCCGGGTCCCCGCCGAGCTCCTCCACCGCGTCGGCGAGCGCCGTCTGCCGCGCCATGGTCGTCAGGACCGGGCCGAGCGTCTCGCCGAGCCCCGACTCGACGACGACGGTCCAGTCCTCGGCGGTCCCCGTGAGCAGGGCGTCGAGGTCGCCGTCGCGCACCTGCTCCTCGCCCGCGGCCTCGTCCGGCACCTCCACCGTCTCGACCTGCGTGCCGAGCGCGTCGCCCGTCGCCGTGACGGTCTGCGCGAGCGGCGCAGTCCCGGGCGTGAGCCCGACGCGCTGCGCGCTCGGCCCCGACGACGACGCCAGGTTCAGCACGACGCCGCCGAGCACCACGGCCGCGACGAGCAGCACGGTCAGCCACACGAACGACTTCGAGCGCAGGCGCGTCGTGATCTCGCGCCCCGCGACGAGACGGATCGCGCCCCAGGACGAGAGCTCCGTCGCGCCCGGCTCGACGGTGGTCGGACGGGTCGTGCTCATGCCGGCACCTCTTCCTTCGTCTCCGTCCGTGCCGCGGCGCCGTCCGCCCCGGCCGAGCTGACCACGTCCCGGTACAGCTCGGTGAGCGACGGCCGCACGACCGCGAACTCGTGCACCGGACCTGCGGCGAGCGCGGCGTGGAGCACCGCCTGCTCGCCTCCCGGCGCGTCGCCCGCCCGCGAACCCGGGGCGAGCTCCACGACGGTGCGCGACCCCTCGAGGCTCACGGCCCGCGCCCCGGGGACGGCGCCGATCCACGAGGCGCCCGGCGGGCCGTCGACGACCCACCGTTCCGTCTCGGTGCGGCGCAGCTCGGCGATCGTGCCGACCGCGACCATCTCGCCGTCCCGGATGATCCCCACGCGGTCGCAGAGCCGCTCGACGAGGTCGAGCTGGTGCGAGGAGAAGACGACGGGGACCCCGGCGTCGGCGCGGTCGCGCAGGACGTCGCTCATCACGTCGACGGCGACGGGGTCGAGGCCGGAGAACGGCTCGTCGAGGACGAGCGCGTCCGGGTCGTGCGCGAGCGCGGCGGCGAGCTGGACGCGCTGCTGGTTGCCGAGCGAGAGCTTCTGCACCTCGTCGCCGCGGCGCTCGGCCACGCCGAGCGTGTCGGTCCAGCGCGTCATCGCGTCGCGCGCGGCGCCGGCGGAGAGCCCGTGCAGCCGCGCGAGGTACGTCAGCTGGTCCCCGACGGGCATGCGGGGGTACAGGCCGCGCTCCTCGGGCATGTAGCCGATGCGGCGGCGCGCGTCGGCGTCGATGGGCCGTCCGTCCCACCGGACCTCGCCCGCGTCCGCGGCGAGCACCCCGAGGACGATCCGCATCGTCGTCGTCTTGCCCGCGCCGTTGGACCCGACGAAGCCGAAGATCTCCCCGGCGCGCACGTCGAACGACGTGCCCCGCAGCGCCCGGACGGAGCCGTAGGACTTGGTCAGCGAGTCGATCTCGAGAGTCGCCATGGCACCACGGAACCACGGCGGGCGGTCGTCCGGGAGGGACAGATGTCACGTCCTCGGCACGAGATGCCTGTGGCGTCGCGCCCGCGGGCGTCGCGACGGCGCGCGCCGGCACCGCCACGGGTGAAACGGGAGGGTGAAGCCTGGCCCCGCCTCGTCGGGCACGCCGGGCCGCTGACCTGCGACGACGCATCCAGGTACCCCTCCGAACGAAGTTGGACGGTCGTCCAGTTCGGCCCTAGTGTGGCGCCACCCCCGCACACGCGCGGCCTGCTCGACCTCTCGCGACGGAGCGAGGACCGAGAAGGCCGTCCTCCTCCAGGAAGGTCGTCACCGCCCCATGCGCACGGCGACGGGGGCAGCGCTCGGCGCTGCTCTCCTCCTTGTCCTCTCGGCGCCTCCCGCCCTCGCCGGCGGCTCCGACGCCCCGACCCCCTACGACGTCCTCCCCGGGGGCCTGCAGCTGCGCGACGGGGACTCGTTCCCCGACGCGGGGCACGTCAACATCGCCTACACGGCCGGCGGGGTGCCGCACCAGGCCGGGATCCACTTCGACAGCCTCAACGGGCAGCCCTCGGCGCGTACATCGGGTCGTCCTTCCTGCCGTGGAGCGTCCTGGTCCCCGACGGGGCCTTCTGCATCACGTGGGTGCAGGTCGGTCACCACGACGAGCACTTCGGCGAGGGCGGCCAGCGACCCGTGTGCTCGGGGTCCTCCGCACCTGCCGGGTCGGAGGCTCCCGTCGCGCCCCCGGGACCGGCCGACCCCCCGGTGCCCGAGAGGCCCGCGCCGGGTCGGCCGCGCCCGGGGACGCCGCACCGGAGGAGTCCGCGCCCGGCGCGCCTGTGCCCGGGACGCCGGTGCCCGGGAACCCTGACGTGTCCGCCGACCACGGCGCGTCGGACGAGCCCGCCGGGTCGACGCCGCCCGGGGTGCCGCCCGTCGCCGGTGCGCCGGGCAGCACGGCGGCGCCCGCCGACGACGCCGACGCCGGCACCGCCGACGACGCCGACGACGCCGCCGCCGGCCCGGACCGGTCGGTGGGCGGTCCCTCCGCCGGTGCGGACGCGGCCGGTGCGGTCGGCACCGCAGCCGTGGCCGCCGTCGGTTCCCTCGACGCTGCGGCACGGCCGGGAGCGTCCGACGACGCGGGAGGAGCCCCGCAGGCGTCGCCGGGCTGGATGGGGGCGACGGGCGCCGCGGTGATCGGGGCCATCCTGGCCGCCGGGGCGCTCGTCCTCGGAGGCTTCGCCCTCGTCGACGCCCGCCGCCGGCGACGACGCGCCTCCGCCCGCGTCAGCGCCTCGTCGTCGTCGTGAGCCGGGGCCGCTTCTCCATGTCGGCGAGACCGTTCCACGCGAGGTTGACGAGGTGCGCGGCGACCTCGGTCTTGCGCGGGCTGCGCGCGTCGAGCCAGTACTGCCCGGTGAGCGCGACCATGCCGACGAGCATCTGCGCGTAGATCGGGGCGACCTTCGGGTCCAGGCCCCGCGTGGAGAACTGCTCGGCGAGGAGGTGCTCCACCTGCGTCGCGACGTCCCCGATGAGGCTCGAGAACGTGCCCGTGGCCTGGGCGACGGGCGAGTCGCGCACGAGGATCCGGAAGCCGTCCTCCGAGGTCTCGATGTAGGTCAGCAGGGCGAGCGCCGTCCGCTCGAGGAGCACCTTCGGGTGCCCGCCCTCGGCGAGAGCGCCCGACAGCGCCGCGGTGAGCGCCTGGACCTCCCGGTCCACGACGACCGCGTAGACGCCCTCCTTGCCGCCGAAGTGCTCGTAGACGACCGGCTTCGACACCTCCGCGCGGGTGGCGATCTCCTCCACGCTCGTGCCCTCGAACCCCTTCTCCGCGAACAGCCCGCGGCTGACGGCGAGCAGCTGCTCGCGTCGCTGGCTCGCGGTCATGCGGGAACGGGGGGTGCGTCGGGAGTCGGCCACGGGACCATCATGCCGTGCCCCGCCCGGGCGTCCGGGACCGCGGCGCCGGGCACGAGCCGCGACCTGGCAGACTGTTCCCGGACGCACGACGCCGCCGCGGCCCCGGGCGCCAGCCCGGTGCCGGTCCTGCGTCAGGGTCCGGTCCGCCTTGGTGTAATCGGCAGCACAAGGGTTTTTGGTGCCCTTGGTCCAGGTTCGAGTCCTGGGGGCGGAGCACGTGCCACCGATCCCGAGGGGAACATCCATGGAAGCTCAGCAGGGCACCGACGCGCGCGTCGCCCCCGCTGCCGTGATCGTCCTCGCCGCCGGCGAGGGAACGCGGATGAAGTCGTCCACCCCGAAGATGCTGCACACGCTCGCGGGGCGCAGCCTGCTCGGCACGTGCTCGTCGCGACGCGTTCGCTCGACCCGGCGCTGCTGGCCGTCGTGGTGCGGTACGAGCGCGACCGCGTCGCCGAGCACGCGCTGGCGTCGACGCCGGGGTGCTCGTCGTCGACCAGGACGAGGTGCCGGGGACCGGCCGTGCCGTGCAGTGCGCGCTCGCCGCGCTCGACGCGAAGGCGCACGCGCTCGCGGTCGTCGACGGCGTCCCCGACGGCGAGGAGGGGCGCGGGCTCGGCGACGGGCTCGAGGGCCCGGTCGTCGTCACGGCGGGCGACACCCCGCTGCTCGACGGCGCGACCCTCGCGCGGCTGCTGGCGGCGCACGTCGCGGACGGCAACGTGGTGACGATGCTCACGACCGAGCTGGCGGACGCGACCGGGTACGGGCGTGTCGTGCGCGACGCCGCGGGCGACGTCGAGCGCGTCGTCGAGCACAAGGACGCGAGCGCGGCCGAGCGGGAGATCCGTGAGGTCAACGCCTCGATCTACGTGTTCGACGCGGCGGTCCTGCGCCGCGGCCTGGCCGGGCTCGGCCGGGACAACGCGCAGGGCGAGGTCTACCTGACCGACGTGGTGGCCGCGGCGCGGGCCGACGGCCCGGTCCGAGCCCTCGTCCTGGACGACCCGACGGTCGTCGAGGGCGTCAACGACCGGGTCCAGCTCGCGACGCTGCGCGCGGAGCTGAACCGCCGCGTCCTCGAGGAGTGGATGCGCGCCGGCGTGACCGTCGTCGACCCGCGGACCACGTGGGTCGACGTCGACGTGGAGCTCGCGCGCGACGTCACGCTCCTGCCCGGGACCCAGCTGCACGGCGCGACGGTCGTCGGCGAGGGCGCCACGGTGGGCCCCGACACCACGCTCACGGACACCGAGGTGGGACCGGGCGCCACCGTGACCCGGACGCACGGCACCCTCGCGGTGCTGGGCGCGGGCACGAGCGTCGGGCCGTTCGCCTTCCTGCGCCCGGGCACCGTGCTCGGCGCCGAGGGCAAGATCGGCACGTTCGTCGAGACGAAGAACGCCGAGATCGGCGAGGGCTCGAAGGTGCCGCACCTGTCCTACGTGGGCGACGCGACGATCGGCGCGCACACGAACATCGGCGCCGCGTCGGTGACGGTGAACTACGACGGCGTGCACAAGCACCGCACGGTCATCGGGTCGCACGCCCGCACGGGCGCGGACAACATGTTCGTCGCCCCCGTCACGGTGGGCGACGGCGCGTACACCGCGGCCGGGTCCGTCATCCGTCGCGACGTGCCCGCGGGCGCGCTCGGCGTCAGCGGCGGCCAGCAGCGCAACATCGAGGGCTGGGTCGAGCGACGCCGCGCCGGCACGCCCGCGGCCGAGGCGGCCGCCGCGCGCGCGAGAACGACCCGGAGGCCCCGGTCGTGGGCGCCCAGGCCCAGGCCCAGCTCGCCGACCACTCCGCCGCCGCGTCGGCGGAGCGCCCGACGCCGCCGCCGCCCGGCCCGGACCTCGAGAGCACGCTCGACGCGCTGCGCAGCGCCCGCCCGACCGACTGACGACGGACCCGGACGTGCGTCGCGCGTCCGGGACAACGACCCGAACCCGGACACCGAAGGAAATGACCGCATGAGCAGCACGATCGCCGGCAACGGGGAGAAGTCCCTCGTCCTCGCCTCGGGGCGCGCGCACCCCGAGCTCGCGAACGACGTCGCGCGCGAGCTGGGGATCGACCTCCTCCCCACCGCTGCGTACGACTTCGCGAACGGCGAGATCTACGTCCGCTTCGGGGAGTCCGTGCGCGGCGCGGACGTGTTCGTCCTCCAGAGCCACACGGCGCCGATCAACCAGTGGATCATGGAGCAGCTGCTCATGGTCGACGCCGCGAAGCGGGCGTCCGCACGCACCATCACCGTGGTGCAGCCGTTCTACGGGTACGCGCGCCAGGACAAGAAGCACCGCGGCCGCGAGCCGATCTCGGCGCGCCTGATGTCCGACCTGTTCACCGCGGCCGGGGCGGACCGCCTCATGAGCGTGGACCTGCACGCCGCCCAGACGCAGGGCTTCTTCGACGGCCCCGTCGACCACCTGTGGGCCATGCCGATCCTCACGGACTACGTGCGCACGCGCGTCGACACGTCGAACGTCACGGTCGTCTCGCCGGACGCCGGCCGCATCCGCGTCGCCGAGCAGTGGGCGGCCAAGCTCGGCGGCGGGCCGCTCGCGTTCGTGCACAAGACGCGCGACATCACGCGGCCGAACCAGGCCGTCGCCAACCGCGTGGTGGGCGAGGTCGAGGGCCGCGACTGCGTGCTCGTCGACGACCTCATCGACACCGGCGGCACGATCGCCGAGGCCGTGCGCGTCGTCCTCGGCGCGGGGGCGCGGTCGGTGATCGTGGCGGCGACGCACGGCGTGCTCTCCGACCCGGCGGCCCAGCGCCTGTCGGAGTGCGGTGCGAGCGAGGTCGTCATCACCGACACGCTCCCCATCGCCGCGGACAAGCGGTTCCCGCAGCTCACGGTGCTGTCCATCGCTCCGCTCGTCGCGCGGGCCATCCGCGAGGTGTTCGACGACGGGTCGGTCACCTCGCTGTTCGACGGCAACAGCTGACGCGCTCCCGCACGGCCGGCCCGTGACATTCGGCAGGGTCGGCCGTGCGGCGCGTCCCCTAGCGTGGGGACCATGCTGATCCTCGAGGACTACCTGCTCCTGACGCTGGACGACGAGACCGGCAAGGCCGTGGTCGACGCCTCGTACCGTGAGCAGGTCGCCGCGGGCGCGCTCCTCGTCGAGCTGGCGCTCCTCGGACGCGCCGACCTCGCCGGCGACGGCGACGGCGGCCGCGTCGGGCGGATCGTCGTCCGGGACGTCGCGCCGACCGGCAACGCGCTGCTCGACGAGGCCCTCGACGTCGTCCGGTCGAGAGAGGGCTCGAAGCCGAAGGGGCTCGTCGAGCCGATCGCGAAGCTCAAGCCGGCCGCGCGCGCGATCGCCTCCCTCGCCGACCGCGGGGTCCTGCGCCGCGAGGAGGGCCGGGTGCTCGGCATCTTCCCGACCACCCGGTGGCCGGCGGCCGACTCCCGGCACGAGGACGCGGTGCGCCGCGACCTGTGGGCCGTCCTCGTCGACGGCAGGCAGCCCGGCGCGCGGACCGCCGCGCTCGTGGCGATCCTCGGCGCGACCGGCCAGGCCGGTCGCGTGCTCGCGGCCGGCGGGGGCCGCGGCGCGCCCGCCGTCGTCGACGGCGCACCGGGATGGACCGGAGGGCAGCGACGGGCGGTCGACGCGCGGGCGAAGCAGATCGCGGCGCAGAGCTGGGCGAGCACCGCCGTCAAGGCCTACGTCGAGGAGGTCACGGCCGCGATCGTGGTCGGCGCGTCGGTCGCCGCGACGACGGTGGTGACGTCGGGCTGAGCCCACCGCCCGGCGCCGGCGGGTTTCGTCGGGACCGCGGCCCCGGGTACAGTAGTCCGGTTGCCTCGGCGAGGGACGTCTGACGGCCGGCGAGAGCGCACCTGCACGGCGGGGGCGCGGTCCGGAGGGTCAGCCAGACCTGTTGGATCTCCGTTATCGACTGGGCGGTCGTCCTTCGCGCGCGTCCGTCACGTGTCCCGCGCCGACGCAGCCGCCCGTCCGGGAGGCCCTCTCACCGTCCGGACAGCCGACCGCTCCCCACTGGTGGCCGGCCCGCAACTGTCTTCAGGAGTGATCCAGTGTCCGAGATCAAGCTCGCCGCCGAGGCCCGCACCGAGTTCGGCAAGGGTGCCGCGCGCCGCATCCGCCGTGCCGACAAGATCCCCGCGGTCCTCTACGGCCACGGCAACGACCCGGTCCACGTGACCCTCCCGGGTCACGACACGATGATGGCGCTCAAGCACTCGAACGCCCTCTTCTCGATCCAGCTCGAGGGCGGCTCGCAGCTCGCGATCGCCAAGGACGTCCAGCGGGACCCGGTCAAGGGCTTCATCGAGCACGTCGACCTCCTCGTGGTCGCGAAGGGCGAGAAGGTCGCCGTGGACGTCCCCGTCCACGTCGTCGGCGAGTCGGCCCCCGGCACGATCCACCTGGTCGACCTCCAGACGCTGGCGATCGAGGCCGAGGCGACGCACCTGCCCGAGACGGTCGAGGTCTCCATCGAGGGCCTCGAGGCCGGCTCGACGGTCACGGCGGGCGACGTGACGCTGCCGAAGGGCGCGACGCTCACCGCGGACCCCGAGCTCATCGTGGTGACGGTCTCGCTCCCGCAGGCCGAGGAGCTGCCGGAGGACACCGCCGCGGAGACCGGCGACGAGGCGACCGCCGCCGAGGCCGCGGCGGAGTGACCCCCGCGGCCGGCTGACGCCGGCCCCAGCCGGACGCCCGGTACCGTGACGGTGCCGGGCGTTCGTGCGCCCGCAGACGTGAAGGACGAGGTGACATGACCGACCAGCCCTGGCTCGTCGTCGGGCTCGGCAACCCGGGCGACCGGTACGCCGCGAACCGGCACAACCTCGGCCACATGGTGCTCGACGTCCTCGCGGGCCGGGCGGGCGCGCGCTTCGCCCGCCACCCGCGCGCCCAGGCGGCCGTCGCGGAGGGCCGGATCGGCACGCTGCCGGGCGGACGGCCCGGGCCGCGCGTGGTGCTCGCCAAGCCCTCGACGTACATGAACGTCTCGGGCGGGCCGGTCTCCGGCCTCGCTCGCTACTACGGCGTCGACCCGGACCACGTGGTCGTCGTCCACGACGAGGTGGACATCCCCTTCGGCACCGTCAAGCTCAAGATCGGCGGGGGCGAGGGCGGCCACAACGGGCTGCGCGACATCACGAAGGCGCTCGGCACCAAGGACTACGTGCGGGTGCGCGGGGGCGTCGGCCGCCCGCACGGCCGCATGGACACCGCCGACTTCGTGCTGAAGAACTTCTCGGGGACCGAGGCCAAGGAGCTGCCGTTCCTGCTCGACGATGCCGCCGACGCCGTCGAGACGGTGCTCACGGAGGGCCTGCTGGCGGCGCAGGGCAGGTTCCACACGCGCGTCTGACGCCCCGGGCAAGCACCCCCGCCGCAGGAACGGCCATTTCACCCGGGTGAGGTCGCCCCGCGGCCGCCGCCGGGCGCCCGTCCCGCACCTAGGCTGGGACGTCGGCTCGGCAGGGAGGTCGCATGACGGACGGTGTGGCGCTCGCCCACGACTACGCCACGCAGCGCGGGGGCGCGGAACGCGTCGCGCTGCTGCTCGCCGAGGCGTTCCCCGGTGCCCCGATGTACACGACGCTGCACCACCCGGACGGCACCTTCCCCGAGTTCTCCGCGGTCGACCTGCGCACCTCCGCGCTCGACCGCGTGCCGCTCCTGCGCCGCCACCACCGCGTCGCCCTCCCCGTCCTCGCCCCGGCGGTCGACCGCCAGCGGGTCGACGCGGACGTCCTGGTGGCGTCGTCGACCGGCTGGGCGCACGGCTACCGCGGCGCCCGCCGCACCGTCGTCTACTGCCACGCCCCGGCGCGCTGGCTCTACCAGCGCGACCGCTACCTCGGGACGGACGAGGGAGGGCCCGCCCACCGGGCCCGGCGGCGCGCGGCGGCCGTGGCGCTCGGAGCGCTGTCCCCGGCGCTGCGCCGGTGGGACGGCGCCGCGGCTCGCCGCGCCGACGTCTACCTCGCGAACTCGACCGTGACCCGGCGCGCGATCCGCGACGCGTACGGCATCGACGCCGAGGTGCTGCCCCCGCCGCCGGCCATGCTCCCCGCCGGCGAGGAGCGCGCCGTCCCCGGCGTCGAGCCCGGGTTCCTCCTGTGCGTCGCCCGCCTGCTGCCGTACAAGAACGTCGACGTCGTCGTCGAGGCCGCGCAGGCGACGGGCCGCACGCTCGTCGTGGTGGGGGACGGGCCCGACCGCGGGCGCTCGCGGCGCTCGCCGCGCGCACCGGCACGGTCCACCTGCTCGGGCGCGTCGACGACGCGACGCTGCGCTGGGTCTACCGGAACGCGTCCGCGCTCGTCGCCGCCTCCTACGAGGACTACGGGCTGACGCCGCTCGAGGCGGGCGCGTTCGGGCGGCCCAGCGTCGTGCTGCGCGACGGCGGCTACCTGGACACCGTCGTGGACGGCGTCACGGGCGTGTTCTTCGACGCCCCGCGCGCCGACCTCGTGGCCGCCGCGGTCGAGACCGCGGCGGCGCGCGACTGGGACGAGGACGCCGTGACGGCGCACGTCGCGACCTTCGGGCGCGACCGCTTCACGGCGCGGCTGCGGGCCGTCGTGCAGGAGGCGTCGGGCCGCTCCGCCGCCGTGCGGGACCCCGAGGCGGCGAGGAGCGACCGATGACCATCCGCGAGTTCTTCCGCACCATCTGGGCCGGCAGGTACTACGTGCTCGCCGCGGTGCTCGTCGTCGTGCTCGGTGCCGTGCTGTACCTGGCCCGCCAGGAGACGCTCTACCGCGCCACCGCCACGGTCCAGCTCAACGGCGTCCAGAGCGCGCAGGGCGGCGAGGAGCTCGTCCAGGTGACGATCGACACCGGTGCGGACGACGTGACGTCGCCGGAGGTCGCGGAGGCCGCGGCCGCCGCGCTCGGCGAGCCGGACTCGGCCGCCGCGGTCGCCGACGAGGTCGACGGGTCGTTCGACGGCGAGTCGAGCACCATGGCCGTCGAGGCGACGACGACCGACCCGGAGCGCTCCGTCGAGGTCGCGAACGCCTTCGCCGACGCCTACGCCGCACGCCTCGTCGCGATCCAGGCCGCCCAGGTGGAGGAGCTCGACGCGCGGCGGCAGGCGCTCGCGGAGCAGCTGCGGTCCGTGCGCCAGCGCCTCGCCGTCGACACGGACGACCCGCTGGCGCTCGCGGAGCAGGACATCATCGTCGACGACTACTCGGCGCTCACCGTGGAGATCAACACGCTGCGCGGCATCGCGGTCCCGGGCGAGGTCGTCGCGCCCGCGACGGGCGCGGAGCCGCTGGGCCTGTCCGCGCCGACGGTGCTGGCGCTCGCCGTGCTCGTCGGGCTGCTCGCCGGCGTCGGGCTCGCGTTCGGGCGGCGGGGTCTCGACGTGCGCGTGCGGTCGGCCGCCGAGTCGACGCACCTCACCGACACCCCGGTGCTCGCCGAGCTCTACGGCGCGCGGCCGGCGGAGAAGGAGTTCTCCCGCACGCTCGCGCTGCCCGTCGCGAGCAAGGTCGCGAGCCCCTTCACGGAGTCGATCCGCGAGCTGCGCACCGCCGTCCAGGTCTCGACGGCCGGGCTCAAGCACGCGGTCGTCGTCGTGACGGCCGCCGACCCGTCCGCGCCGCGCGCGTTCATCACGGCGAACCTCGCGGCGTCGTTCGCGCTCAGCGGCCGCCGGACGGTGGCCATCTCCGGCGACCTCCGCCGCCCGCAGCTCGACACGCTGCTCCCGCCGACCGAGTCCTGGCAGGGCGACGAGCACGAGCTGCGGCCCACCACCGTCCCGAACCTGCGGGTCATGCCGGTGCCCGAGGAGGAGATGGACCCGGCGGACTTCCTCGCGACGGCGCGCGCCCGCCAGCTCGTGCGCAGCCTGCGCGACCACGCCGAGGTCGTCGTGATCGACGCGCCGCCCGTGCTGGCCGCCGCCGACGCGACCATCCTCGGCGGGTACTCGAACGGCGTCGTCCTCATCGCGTCCGCCGGACGCACGGACCGCGCGGTGCTCGTCGCCGCGACCGACCGCCTGCGCGTGAGCAACGTCCCGCTCCTCGGCGTCGCGCTGACCGGCGTCAAGGGCGACCGCCGCATGACCTACGCCTCGACCTACGGGGACGGCCACGTCGCTCCCGAGGACGCCGAGCACGCCGGCGCCGTCGAGCAGGGCACCGAGCCACAGGGTGCCGGGCCGCAGGACGCCGGGCCGCAGGACGGCGGCGAGCAGCGGCGGGGCGCCGGGCACCGGGCCGCGGAGGACGAGCGCGGCGACACCCCGGACGCGCGCGCGAGGCCGCCGCGGGGAGGCGGTCCGACGCCGGTGCGGCGGACGGGCAGGACGCAGGCCGCGAGGCGCGCCCCGCGGCGCAGGGCGGGTCGACCGCGACGTCGCGCGGTGCGTCCGCCCGGCGCGCGAGCGTCGCCGCGGCGCCCGTCGCCGTCGAGCGCGCGGCGCCGGCGGACGGCTCCGCGGACGCGCGTCGCGCGGTGCTCTCGCCGAGCTGGAGCAAGGTCGAGCCGGCCGCGCCGGACGAGGACGACCCCGAGCACGCGGTCACGCCCCGCAAGCGGCCGTTCCGCTGGTGAGCGCGCGGACGAGCCGCCCGCTGCGCGTCCTCGTGCTCGACCACACGGCCGACCTGGGTGGTGCGGAGCTCGCGCTGGTGCGCGCGTGCGCGGCCCTCGGCGACGATGTCGAGGTGCGCGCCGTGCTGTTCGCCGACGGGCCCTGCGGGAGCGGCTCGAGGGTGTCGGCGTCCGCGTGGACGTGCTGCCGCTCCCGGGCGCGGTGGCGGGCGCGGACCGACGGCGCGCCGGCCGGCTCTCGCCGTGGACGCTCGTCGCGGCCGCGCGCACCGTGCCGTTCCTCGTGCGCCTGTCGCGGCACGTGCGCCGCCTGCGGCCCGACGTCGTGCACACGACGTCGCTCAAGGCCGACCTGCTCGGCGTCGTGCCGCCCGGGCCGCCGGGCGCCCGCTCGTCTGGCACGTGCACGACCGCATCGCGCCGGACTACCTGCCCGGGGTCCTCGTCCGCGTCGTGCGCGCCCTCGCGCGGGTGGCGCCGGCCGCGGTCGTGGCCAACTCCCGGGCGACGGCGGCCACGCTCCCGGTGCGGGCCCGCGTCGCGTACCCGGGGTTCGCGCCCGAGCAGGCCCAGGACCTGCCGGCCGCCGTCCCGGACCGCGGTGTGCCGGACCGCGGTGCGCCGGACCGCGACGGGCCCGGCACCGGTGCGCCGGTCGTGGTCATGGTGGGCCGGCTCAGCCCGACGAAGGGGCAGCTCGAGGTCGTGCGGGCGATGCCGGCCGTGCGCGCGGCGGTCCCGGGCGCGCGGCTGCGGATCGTCGGGGAGCCCGCGTTCGGCGCGCAGGACTACGCGCGACGCGTGCGCGAGGAGGTGAGCGCGCTGGGGCTCGAGGACGCCGTCGACCTCGTCGGCTTCGTCCCCGACACGCGCGCGGACCTCGACCGCGCGGCTGTGTGCGTGCATGCCTCGCCCGTGCCCGAGCCGTTCGGGCAGGTCGTCGTGGAGGCCATGGTGCGCGGCGTGCCCGTCGTCGCGACGCGCGCCGGGGGCGTGGAGGAGATCCTCACCGACGAGTCCGACGAGTCCGACGAGACCGGCGAGCCGCTCGGCCTCCTCGTCGCACCCGGCGACGTCGACGCGATCGCCGCGGCGGTCCGGGACGTGCTGACGGAACCCGAGGCGGCGCGCGCCCGCGCGGACCGGCGCGCGCGTCGGCCCGGCGCCGGTTCCCCGTCGCCCGCACGGCCGAGGTCCTCACGGGCGTCTGGACCGACGTGTCCGGTCGAGCGCCGCGGCGATGAGCGCGGCCTGTCCCTCCCACGTCGGCACGTCGGGCGGCGCGCCGGTGAGGGCGCCCGGCTCGGGGGCGGGTGCGGCGTCGAGCGCGGCGAGGACCGCCCCGGGGAACGCCGTCGCCCCGGCGACGCGGACGCGGGCTCGTCCCGGAACCCGGCGACGGGCGTCGCGACGACCGGGCGCCCCACGGCGCGGTACTCGTAGAGCTTGATCGGGTCGAGGCTCTCCGTGAAGTCGTTCACGAGGTGCGGCACGAGCAGCACGTCGGCGTGGCGCAGGTAGGCGGGCACCGTGGTCCACGGGCGCGGGCCGAGCAGGACCACGTCCTCGCGCGCGAGCGCGTCGCGGTCCTCGCGGCCCACGTCGAGGACCGGGCCCACGACGACGACGCGCGCGCGCCCGCGCAGGGCGCGCGCCGTCGCGAGGAGCAGCGGCACGTCGAACCGGTCGGGGTGCGCCGTGCCGACGTAGAGGGCCACGCGGCCCCCGGGCAGGTCGGCGGGCCGGGGGTGCGCCGCGCGGTACCGGTCGAGGTCGACGCCGTTCGTGACGAGCGTGACGTCCCGCGCCGCCCCCTTGCGGCGCACGAGGTCGGCCGAGCAGACGGTGACCTCGGCGCAGCGGTCGAGCAGCACGCTCTCGTCGGCGACGAGCCGCTCGTGCTCGGCGGGGCTGCGGTCGGCGGCCAGCCAGTCGTCGGTCACGTCGTACAGCGCGGGCCAGCCGGTGCGCGCGAGCACCGCCGCGCCCGTCGGGTCGTTGACCCACAGCACCGGGAGGCGCAGGCCGGCGCGCACCGTCGCGCGCACGACGCGGCGGGCGAGACGGTCGTCGGCGGACGGGTCGACGCGGCGGGGGAGCCACTTCGTCGGCTGGTGGAGCTGGATCCGGCCGGGCGCGACGCCGGGCACGGCGGGCGCGGGGCGCAGCCCCCGGCCGGGCCGGGGGAGGGCCCGCCGGCTGAGCCGGTGCAGCGGGTCGGCGGCCGGCTCGACGAACAGCACCCGCAGGTCCGGGTCGGCCCGGCACAGCTCGGCCACGAGGTACTGGTTGCGTCGCCACAGGTCGTCCCACGCCTCGAGCGACAGGACGACGACGCCCTCCGCGCTCACCCGAGGACCCGCGCGTAGACCGCGTCCGTCCCGGCCACCTGAGCGGCGGGCGTGTACCGCGCGCGCTGGGCCGCTAGCCCGGCCGCCGCGCTCGCGTCCCGGCGGTCGGGGTCGCCGGCGAGCACGGCGAGCGCGTGCCCGGCGGCGTCGGCGTCGCCCGGGGGGAACAGCGTGAGCGGGTCGGTGCCGTCGAGCGTCTCGAGGTGACCCCCGGCGGCCGCGGCGACGACGGGGAGGCCGCTCGCCATCGCCTCGAGCACGCTGAGCCCGAGGCCCTCCACGGGGCACGTGGCCACGAGGAGCGCCGCGCGGCCCAGCAGGGCCTCCACGTCGTCGCGCGTGCCGAGGAACGTCGTCGCCCGGGCGATCCCGAGCCGCTCCGCCTGCGCCGCGAGCGCGGGCCGCTGAGAGCCGTCGCCCGCGAGCTCGAGCCGCCAGCCGTCGGCGGCGAGCCCCGACGCCGCGAACGCGTCCAGCGCGACGTCCGTGCGCTTCTCCGGCTCGAGCCGCTGCACGGCGAGGACGACCCGCTCGCGCTCGCGGGCCGCCGGCCCGTCCGGGCGCGGCTCGACGCCGACGGGGACGACCGTGCTGGGACCGTCGACGTGCTCGGCGACGTAGCGGCTGATCGCGATCTGCTCCCGCACGGTCGACGACGCGACCGCCGCGACGACCGTGCCGCGCGGCCCGTGCCCGCGCCGGCGGGCGAAGTGGCGCGTGGAGACGACGGGCGGGAACCCGCGCACGGTGCGCGCGGCGACGGCCGCGGCGACCTCCGCAGCGGTCATGTGCACGTGCACGACGTCGGCGGACGGGCCGTGGCGGCGCAGCAGCGCGGCGACCTGCGCGGTGGTGGCGGCCGGGCGCAGCGGCACGGCGGGGTCGTCGACGCTCGCGCGCATCCCGTCGGGGTCGCCGCCCAGGACGGCCACCTCGTGGCCGGCGGCGGACTGGGCGCGCGCCAGGCGGGCGACGTGGCGCTCGACGCCGGCGAAGCCGTCCGAGCGCACGGCGTGCAGGATCCTCACCGGGGCGCCTCCGAGGGCCTCGGGGCGCCCGCGGCGCCGGGTGTCCCGTCCGCGGCGAGCGCCGCGGCGAGGTCGAGGTACCGCGCGGCGACGGCGTCCCAGGCGTGGCCCTCGGCCGTCTCGCGCGCGGCCTTCCCGGCGGCTGCGCGTCCGGCGTCGTCGAGCGCGGCGACGGCCCGCAGGCCGCGCCGCACCCCCTCGACCGTCCGCTCGACGAGCCAGCCCTCGCGGCCGTCCTCCACGACGTCGGGCGCGTAGCCCACCGGGGTCACGACGACCGGCACGCCGCACGCGAGCGCCTCCAGCACGACGAGCGCGTTCGCCTCGTACGCGCTGGGCAGCGCGAGGGCGTCGGCGGCGTGCAGCCACGGCAGCGGGTCGGGGACCCGTCCGGCGAGGTGGACCCGGTCGGCGGTGCCGAGGCGCGCGACCTGCTCGCGGACCGGCGCGAGCATGTCCGGGGTGCCGCCGACGACGCTCACGTGCAGGCCCGGCACCCCGGCCGCGGCGGCGAGCAGCAGCCCGAGCCCCTTGCGGTCGAACTCGTGCCCGACGAACACGACGTGCGGGGCGCCGTCGGGCACCCCGGCCGCGGCGCGGGCGGCCGCCCGCTCCTCGGGGGACGGGGGCGCGAACCGGTCGACGTCGACGCCGTTGCCGACGACGACGGTCGGCACGCGCAGGCGCGGGTAGGTCGCCCGGAGCGCGTCCCGCTCCGCCGCGGTGAGGTTGACGACGACGCGGTGGTAGCGCCCCCGGTAGCGCAGCGCGTCGCGCGCGGCGGTGAACAGGTGCAGCGGGTTGCGCGCCATCCGCCACGCGTAGCCTCCCCGCGCCCGCATCGCGACGCGCAGGATGCCGTGGTTGACGTAGACGTCGCCGGCGAGCACGTCGTTGTGGCAGATCGACACGGCGTCGGGCCGCGCGGCGAGGTGGCGGCGCGCGAGGGCGGTGCCCACGGTGGAGAACCACACGACGCGGGCGAGCAGGGCGAGGCGGCCGCGCAGGCCCTCGCCGGGCTCGGGCAGCCACGCGCCGCGGGCCTCGGCGAGCGTGAACCGCTCGGTCCTGACCCCGGCGCGGACGAAGGCCTCCTCGAGGTGGTGCGCGACGCCGCCCACGCCGCTGCCCGGCGCGATCACGGGCGCGATCTGCACGATCCTCATCGGGCGACCATCTCCTGCACGGAGCGCAGGTCGTCGATCGAGCTCATGCGGGCTCCCGTCTCGCGGCGCGCCGGCGCGCCTGCGCGTACGACTCGGCGCCGAGGCACACCCCGACGATGACGAACGGCACCGTGACCTGCACGGAGACCCAGAAGAGGTCGAACTGGCCCTGGACGAAGCGCATCATGAGCATCGCGAACGCCAGCGTGCCGAACCGCGGGTTGATGCGCCACAGGACCACCATGCCGCCGACGAACAGCACGAGGAACCCGACGAGCCCCACGATCCCGGCCGACGTGAGCACCTCGAGCTCGACGTTCGGCGGCTGGAAGACGAACTCGGTCACGCCCGCCGTCCACCACCGCAGCCCCATGCCGACCCACGGGCTGCGCTGCCACACGTCGACCGAGTCCGCATACCAGGTCAGGCGCTGGTTGGCGGAGTTGAACTGGTTCCCGGAGGTGAGCTGCTCCTGGACGGCGAGCACGACGAAGTAGATGGCCGGTATCGCGGCGAGCAGGATGAGCTTCGAGCGCTTGCGGTCGGGGTCTCCGCGCAGCGTGATGAGCATGATGCCGATCGCGAGACCGACGAGCGCCTGGCGCGCCTGCGCCGCGAGCACGCCGAGCGTGCACACCCAGAACGCCGTGAGCGAGAACCAGCGCGGCCAGCCCACCCACCACGGCCGCGCGTACGCGACGAGCGCGGCGAAGGCGAGCACGCAGCCGATGAAGTTTTTGTGCATCGCGAGGGGCGCGTCGATGTAGACGGGGCCGGTGTTGCCCGCCGCGAGCTGCTGGAGCGCCACGAGGCACGTCTGGGCCGCGATCGCGAGGCACGGGACGAGGAAGAGCGTGAGCCCGAGGCGCGCGCGGCCCGAGCGGCCCACCGCCCAACCGAGGACGAGCGCGCCGGCGACCGAGAGCCAGGCGTGGAACCACTCGACGACGTTCGCGGTGAACGGGTTGACGATCACCGTGAACAGCGTGGCGACCTGGTAGACGAGCGACAGCCACAGCATCGCGCGCATCGGCGGCGAGAACGGCCGCGGCGAGAAGAACAGGGCGAACCAGAACGCGCCGAAGAGCGCGAAGTCGCTCAGCGACAGGTCGACGCCACCACCGCCGACCCGCTGCACCACGACGAGCGCCGGCATGGCGAGGATCGGCAGCGCGACCGGCTCGTACGCGGTGAGCCCGACGACGAGGACGAGCAGCGCGCCCGCGAGGGCGGCGAGCTGGAGCTCGGGCACGACGAACCCGAGGACCCCGAGCAGCGCGACGACGACCGCTCCGCCCGCGACCCAGGCCGCGGCACCGCGCACGCGGCGCGCCGTCGCCCCGGGTGCGCGCGGGGCGCGGTACAGCACCGGGCGGACGCCCGGCACCCGCCGGGGCCGTGAGGTCGTTGAGGCCGGCGCGGTCGACGCGGTCGGTGAGGGCGCCGCGGTCGGTGAGGGCGGCGCGGTCGGTGAGGACGGCGCGGTCACAGCAGGCTCTCGGCCCGCACGGGCCCGACGAGGTACAGGCGCAGGCGGCGGACGGCCTGCTCCCGCGCCGGCCCGCGCAGGGCGACCGCGCGCACGGCGGCGCGGCGACGGCGCCGGCACGTGCCGCCGTCCAGCCCCGGGCACCGTGGTGCTTGCGCAGGTACCGCTCCTGGGAGGCGTGGAAGTGCGTCTCGCGCCGCGCCGGGTCCGAGCTCGTGGCACCGCCGAGGTGGGTCGCGCGCGCGGCGGGCACCTCGGCGTGCCGCCAGCCGCGCCGCACGGCCCGGTAGGCCCAGTCGGTCTCCTCGGCGTAGAGGAAGAACCGCTCGTCGAACCCGCCGACGTCCTCGAGCGCGTCCGCGTCCAGCAGGAGCACCGAGCCGATGACGAACGACCGGTCCCGGGGCGTGCGGCGCAGGCGGGCGAGGCCGACCGCCTCGACCCACGTGGCGGCGGGGGACGGGAAGGGCCACACGACGCGGGCGGGCACGCCGTCGTCGTCGACCTGCCGCGGACCGACGCTCGCCACGCGTGCGTCGGCGCGCAGCGCCTCGTGCAGCGTCTCGACGTCCTCCGGCGAGACGATCGCGTCCGGGTTGAGCAGGAGGACGTCGGTGCCGGGGGCCTGCCGGTGCGCGAGAGCGTGGTTCACGCCGGCGGCGAACCCGCCGTTGCGCCCCGGGTCGAGGTACCGGCCGCCCGCGAGCTCGGTGACCTCGCGGATCTCGGGCATCGACGAGTTGTCGACGACCGTGATCGGGTACTTGCCCGCGAGCGGGGCGAGCGCGTCGCGCACCATCGCGGGCGAGCCGTAGGCCACGACGACGACCTCGGGCGGTTCCGCCGCGCCGCGCGCCCGTGCCGCGCGGCCGGTCCCGGCGCCCGTCCGCCCCGCGGTGCTCGCGGGCCCGGGGGCGGCGCCAGCCGCGGCGCGGTAGAGCTCGAGGTACTGCCCGGCCACGGCCGACCAGGTGCACGCCGCGGCCCGGCGCGCGCCGTCCGCGCGCAGCCGGTCCGCCAGGCCGTCCTCGGTGAGCACGCGCACGAGCGCCGCGCGCAGCGCGTCCGGGTCGTCGGGCGGGACGAGCAGCCCCGCGTCGCCCACGACGTCCGGGAGGGCTCCCGTGGCCGTCGCGACGACGGGCACGCCGCACGCCATGGCCTCGACCGCGACCCGGCCGAACTGCTCGACCCAGCCCGGGGTCTCGCGCGACGGCACCGCGAGGACGTCGAGCGCGCGGTAGAACGCGACGAGGTCGTCGCCGTCGAGCGGGCCGGCGAACCGGGCCCGGCCGCCGAGCACGCGCGCCCCGGTCTCGAGCGCCGCCCGCTCGGGGCCGTCCCCGGCCACCACGAGGTCGAGCCGGTCGTCGCCGGCCACCGCGTCGAGCAGGACGTCCACGCCCTTGTGCGGCGCCAACCGCCCCGCGTACCCCACGCGGAGGCGGCCCGACGGTCCGGACGGCGCCGCGACGTCGTCCGGCGCCGGGGAGGACGGGGGACGGGGCGAGAAGACCGCCGGGTCGACGCCCAGGGGGACGACGGCGACCTCGCCGCGCGCGCCCTTGTCGCGCACGATCCGGCCCGCCTCCGCGTTGCAGACCGACACCCCGGCGGCGCCGCGCAGCGCCGCCGCCTCGAACCACCGGAAGGGCCACGGGTAGCGCTTGCGCAGGTTCTGCGCCGAGTACAGGACGTACGGCGGGGCCTGGCGCCCCGACAGCAGCGCGCGCAGGCGGCGCAGGAGCAGGATCTCGGCCGTCGCGAGCGCGAACGGCTCCTCGTGCACGTCGAGCACGTCCCAGTCCTGCCCGAGCGCCCGCCACAGCGGCCGCGGGTCGTAGACGAACAGCGCCGGGTGGCTGCCGAGCGTCCGCAACCCGCGCACCGGCTCGCCGGGCCGGGGGACGAGCCGCACCGGCACCCCGCCCTCGTCCCACGCGCGCGCGGACAGCAGGTGCACGTCGACGCCCGCGGCGCGGAGCTCGCGCTCGCGCTCGCGCCAGGCGTCGACCACGGCGCTGTGCGAGACGCGGAGGACCCTCATGTGGGAGATTGTCCACCAGGACACGGCGGATCCGGCAGGATTCCGCCGATTTCACCCCGCCCGCCCGAGGGCGGCCGACGGCGACGGAAGGCCCCCATGAGCGAGTCGAGCGACGCCCGCGTCGCGCCCGGGAGCGCCGGGTCGCCGGGCCCGCGGGTGTCCGTCGTCGTCGCGACCAACCGGGGCGGACCGTTCCTCGCCGAGGCGCTCGCCTCCGTGGCCGCGCAGACCCTCCCGGCGGCCGAGCTCGTCGTCGTCGACGACGGGTCGCCCGAGCCCGAGGCGCTGCGCGCGATCGTCGCCGGGGTGCCGGCCGCACGGCTCGTTCACCGGCCGCCGTCGGGCGTCTCCGCCGCGCGCAACGCGGGCGTCGCGACGACCACGGGCGACCTCGTGGCGTTCCTCGACGACGACGACCGCTGGCACCCGGACCGGCTGCGGCGGCACGTCGCGGTCATGACCGCCCGCCCGGACGCCGTCGTGAGCTACTGCGGGATGCGCACGATCGACGCCGCCGGCGCCGAGCTCGTCGCCGCCGACCAGCGCCCCGCGCGCGACCAGGCCGCCGTCGTGCGCGGCCCGGGCGTCATGCTGCCCAACCTCGTGATCCGGCGCGCGGCCTTCGACGCCGTCGGCGGGTTCGACCCGGCGTACCGGCAGGGTGAGGACCTCGACCTCGTCCTCCGGGCCGCCGCCCTCGGCCCGTTCGCGTTCGTCGACGACGTCCTCGTCGACTACCGGCACCACCCGACGAACACGACGCGCTCGCACCGCGACCTCGCGACGAGCATCCGCACGATCCTGCGCCGGCACCGCGACGCGGCGCTCGCGGCGGGGAGCACCGACGTCGTCGTCGCCTACGACGAGCGGCTCGCCGCCAACGACCGGTTCGCGTGGTGGAGCGCCGGCCGGGCCGTCCGGGGCGCCCTCGCGGACCGCCGCCCCGGCGCGGCGGTGGCCGAGGCGGGCTGGGCCGTCCGGTTCGCGCCCGCCGCGCCGCTGCGCGTGGTCGCGAGCCGTGCGCGCGGGCTCACGCGCTGAGATCGGCCGCCCCGGCCTCGTCCACCCCGGCCTCGTCCGTCCCGGCGTCGTCCGCCGCCGGCGGACCCGACGTCGTCCCAGCACTCGGCGAGGAGTCGTCCGCCGCCGGCCGACCCGACGTCGTCCCAGCACTCGGCGAGGAGCACGCCCACGCGCTCCGGGTCGTCGGTGACGCCCAGCCGGCGCGCCTCGTAGCGGGTCGTGACGGCCGCCCACAGCGCGAGCAGCGTCCGGCGGGTCGCGCCGGTCGGGACGAGCGGGCTGCCCGCGGCGACGAGGAGCTGTCCGAGCTCCGCGTCGAACGCGCCGTCGCCGTAGGCCCGCAGGGCGGACGGGCCGGCGGAGACGAGCAGGCCGAGGGGGAACGCGAGGTACGGCGCGAGGATCATCACGGCAGGTCGATGACGACCGGTCGCGTGCGGCGGGTGACGACGACGTTGCGCACCTGCGGGTCGGCCGCCGAGGGGACGAGCGGGAACGGGTGCGCCGCGGCGGCGCGGAGGTCCTCGAGGGGTGGGAACGAGACGGGACGGGGCGCCGTCGCCACCAGCTCGACCGCCTCGTCGAGGAGCGGGCGCCCGTCGGCGACGGCCTCCGCGCGGGTGAGCCGTGCGTAGGCCGCGACGACCTTGCGCAGCGTCCGCACCTGCTTGCGCGGACCGAGCTCGTCGAAGTGGCGGCCCTCGACGAAGTCCTCGACGAGCAGCCCGTCCTCGAGGGCGAAGCCCGGCGTGTGCACGTGCCGCGCGTACCGGCGCCGTCGCTCGGCGTAGTCCGGTCCCGGCGCGGGCATCGTCCGGGCGACGGTCCCACCCGGCGCGAGCAGGAGCACCTCGCCCTCGAACGTGGACGTCGCCACCGAGCACGCTCCGCGCGACCGGTTCACCCACAGCCAGGGCGGCGCGAGGTGCAGCGCGAGCCGGACCGCGTCCTCGAGCACGTCGCGGGCCCGCCCGACGGGCACGAGCGCGGACGCCGCGGTCGACCGGGTCCGACGCAGGTGGCCGGGCAGGGGCGTGCCCAGGCGGCGCCAGAGGCCGTCCGTGCCGGCCACGAAGACGCCCCGCGCCATGAGCTCCCGGTGCTCGGCCATGACGGTCCGCGTCGCGGAGCGGCGCTCACGCGTCGCGCGCCACCGCCGTCGTGCGGCCCCGGTCGCGGCCACCGCTCACCGGGCCGCGTCGGCCCGGAGCGACCCGGGCACGTCCCGCCGCACCCGGGGCAGGTCCGGGTCGGGCCGCGTGAGGCGCCAGCCCAGCGACCACGAGACGCGCCAGGCGACGTCGGTGAGGTCGCCCGGCCGCCGCACGCGCACCGCCTTGGACACCGCGCGCCCCGCGACGCGACCGACCCGGGCCGCGACGCGGCCGGCCCGCGCCGCGGCGCGCGCCGTGCGCCGGACGTC
>NZ_MKKH01000011.1 GCF_001942335.1 Cellulosimicrobium sp. CUA-896
GCCGCGGCGCCGCGAGCGTCCGCGCTCCGCGTCGCCGCGCGCGCGCGACGCGCCCGGGCGGCGGCGCTGGCGCAGCCGCGGCGAGCTCGACGTCCTCGCCCGCGCGGAGGTGCTCGACGCCGGTGCGCTCGGCCTCACCGTCCTGCTCGACGCGCTCGTCGCCGCCCACGAGACCGTGGCCGACGGGGCCCCGGCGCCCGAGCCCGGCACGCCGGCGGGCGTGTCGGAGGTGCTCGCCATGATGTCCGGCGCGGCGCCCGTGCCGGGCACGCCGTCGGCCGCGCGCGCCGGTGCCGGACGGGCGGCCCACGAGGAGACCGGGGACGGCGGAGGGGAGTTCGAGGTGATGTTCGTCGTCGACACCGCGCCTGGGGCCGGCCCGCGCGCGCCCGGCGACGGACCCGACCTCGCGGGACGCCTGCGGACCGGTCTGTCCGCGGTCGGCGACTCCGTCGTCGTCGTCGGGGGACACGCCCCGGCCGCCGCCTCCGACGCCACGGACGACCTCGGGACGGCGGCCGCCCACGAGGTGCGCGGCGGCCTCTGGCAGGCGCACGTGCACACCGACGACCCCGAGGCCGCCGTCGCCGTCGGCCGGGACGCGCTCGCGGACCTCGACGGCCCGGCCCTGCTGCGCCAGGTCCGGGTGCGCCACCTCGCGCGCGGGGACGGGCCCGGCCCCGACGCGGCGCTCGCGGCCCCCGCGGCCGCGGCGGACGCCGCGGCACCACCGGCCGCCCCGGCGGACCCGACCGACGGCCGGGTCGGCGTCGTCGCCGTGACCTCCGCCCCGGGCCTCGTCACGGAGCTCGCGCGGGCGGGAGCGGTCGTGCTGCTGCGCGAGCCGGGCACGGAGGTGGACGCGGCGGCGCTGCACCGCGCCGTGGTGGACGCCGGCGCCCGGCACGTGCTGCTGCTCCCCGGCGCCGTGCTCGGTGCCGACGTCGTCGGCCACCTGCAGGACGCGGCCCGCGAGGACGGCGTCACGCGGGTCGACGTGGTCGACGCCCCGACGGACCTGCACGTGGTCGCGGCCCTCGCGGCGAGCCAGCTCGTCGAGCCCGGAGCCGGGCGGACCGGGGTCGAGGTCGCACGGTCGGCCGCAACGCACGTGCGCGTCGCGCGCGCCGTCGTCCCGGACGGGGCGGTCCCGGCCGGCGCGCTGCCGGCGGCCGTCGTGACGGTGGTCGCCGACCTGCTGGCCCGGCCCACGGAGGTGCTCACCGTGCTCGCCGACGACGACGTCGACCCCGTCCTGCTGCAGGCGGTGGGCGCGCGGGCGGCTGAGGAGGGGGCCGAGCCGGTCGTGCTCCGATCCGGGCGCCGGGGCGGCGGCCTGGTGCTCGGCGCGGAACCCCCGGCGGACGCCCGCGCCGGACGGACGGAGGAGCCGCGATGACCGAGCCGACCGAGCCGACCGAGCGGACCCACGGCTCCGCGCCCTCGCCGACCACGGACGTCGCGACCGGCCGACCGACCGACCGGCTCGCCGAGCCGCTGACGCGGGCGCTCGGTGCACGCAGCGCCAACCCCCTCGCGAAGCTCGGCCTGCGCACGGTCGGCGACCTGCTGCGCCACTACCCGCGCCGGTACGGCGACCCGGGCACGCTCACCGACCTCGCGGGGCTCGCCCTCGGCGAGCACGTGACGATCGTGGCGCAGGTGCGCAGCACGACGGTGCGCCGCATGCGCAACCGGCCGGGCGCCATCCTCGAGGCCGTCGTCACCGACGGGCCGCGACAGCTGTCGCTGACGTTCTTCGCCAAGAGCCCGAACGCGCTGCGCTACCACGAGCAGCGCCTGGCCGCGGGTCGGCTCGGCCTCTTCACGGGCGTCGTCGGCGACTACCGCGGCACGCGACAGCTCACGCACCCCGACTACCGCATCATCGGCATGGACGACGACGCGGAGGACGCCGAGAGCGCGGTGCTCGAGGCGAGCCGGCCCATCCCGATCTACCCGGCGAGCGCGAGCATCCCGAGCTGGAAGATCCAGCCCGCCGTGCGCACGGTGCTCGACCCGCTGCGCGAGGAGGACGTCCCGGACCCGGTCCCGGACGCGGTGCGCGCGCAGCACGGGCTGGGGACGCGGCTCGAGGCGCTGCGCGACGTGCACGAGCCGTACGACGAGCAGCAGTGGCGGCGCGGCCGTGACCGGCTGCGCTACGAGGAGGCGTTCGTGCTCCAGGCCGCCCTCGCGCAGCGCCGGGCGCGGGCCGAGGCGGAGCCCGCGACGGCGCGTCCGCCGCGCGCGCGGGGGAGGGCGGGATCCTCGCCGACTTCGACGCGTCCCTGCCCTTCACGCTGACCCGCGGGCAGCGCGAGGTGGGCGACGAGGTCGCCGCGGACCTCGCGCGGTCCCGTCCGATGCAGCGGCTGCTGCAGGGCGAGGTCGGCTCCGGCAAGACGGTCGTCGCGCTGCGGGCGATGCTCCAGGTCGTCGACGCCGGCGGGCAGGCCGCGCTGCTGGCCCCGACGGAGGTGCTCGCCGCGCAGCACGCGCGCACGCTGCGCGCGCTCCTCGGCCCGCTCGCCGAGGGCGGCCTCCTCGGCGGCGCCGAGCACGGGACGCGCGTCGCGCTGCTCACCGGTTCGCTCGGCGCGGCGGCGCGCAAGGAGGCCCTGCTCGACGCGGCGAGCGGCGCGGCGGGCATCGTCGTGGGGACCCACGCGCTGCTGTCCGAGCACGTGCAGTTCGCCGACCTGGGGCTCGTCGTCGTCGACGAGCAGCACCGGTTCGGCGTCGAGCAGCGCGACGCCCTGCGCGCCAAGGCGCGCACGAGCCCGCACCTGCTCGTCATGACCGCGACACCGATCCCGCGCACCGTCGCGATGACCGTCTTCGGCGACCTGGAGACGTCCGCGCTCACGGAGGTGCCCGCCGGGCGGTCGGGGATCACCACGCACGTGGTGCCTGCGGGCAACCCGGCGTGGGTGGAGCGCACGTGGGCGCGCGTGCGCGAGGAGGTCGACGCCGGCCACCGCGCGTACGTGGTGTGCGCGCGCATCCATCCCGACGAGCCGGACGCCGCGTCGCGCGGGCCGGCGACCGGCGTCGGCGACTTCGACGACGTGCCCGACTTCCTCCTGGAGGAGCCGGGCGGCGGAGCCGGCGAGGACCGCGCGCCGCTGCGGGCGGTGCTCGAGGTGGCCGAGGAGCTGCGGGGCAACCCGCGCCTGGCGGGTCTGTCCGTCGGGGTGCTGCACGGTCAGATGCCGCCCGCGGACAAGGAGGCGGTGATGGCCGCGTTCGCGTCCGGCGAGGTGCAGGTCCTCGTGTCGACGACGGTCGTCGAGGTGGGCGTCGACGTGCCGGAGGCCACGGTCATGGTCGTGCACGACGCCGACCGGTTCGGCATCTCCCAGCTCCACCAGCTCCGCGGGCGCGTCGGTCGCGGGACCGCGCCCGGCCTGTGCCTCCTCGTCTCCACGGCACAGCCGGGTACCCCGGCGGCGACGCGCGTCGAGACGCTCGCCCGCACGACGGACGGCTTCGAGCTCGCGACGGTCGACCTCGAGCTGCGCAGCGAGGGCGACGTGCTCGGCGCCGCGCAGTCGGGACGCGCGAGCTCGCTGCGGCTCCTGCGCGTCGTCAAGGACGCCGACGTCATCGCGACCGCCCGTGCCGACGCCGCGGCCGTCGTCGCCGCCGACCCGGAGCACGCGACGCACCCCGCGCTCGACCGCGCCATCCACGAGCAGCTCGACCCCGAGCGCGAGGAGTTCCTCGAGCGGGCGTGACGACGCGCGGGCCGGACCCGTTGGCGCACGTGGCTACCCTGGGCGCGTGACGAGGATCGTGGCGGGGACCGTGGGCGGGCGCACCATCCAGGTCCCGGCCCGGGGGACGCGGCCGACGAGCGACCGCGTGCGCGAGGCGATCTTCTCGCGGCTCGAGCACCTCGGCGTCGTGGACGGTGCCCGGGTGCTCGACCTGTTCGCGGGCTCGGGAGCACTCGGCCTCGAGGCGGCGAGCCGCGGGGCGGCGTCCGTCACGCTCGTCGACTCGGCGCGCGTCGCCGTCGACGTGGCGCGCCGCAACGTCGCCACGCTCGCCCTGCCGGACGTGCGCGTCGTCGCGCAGTCCGCCGAGACGTTCGCCGCCGCGGCGGCGGGCGCGGCGGGGGGCGGTGACCTGCGGGGCGCCGACGGGGACCGGCCGTACCACCTCGTCTTCCTCGACCCCCCGTACGACCTCGGCGCGCAGGCGCTGGAGCGCGTCCTCGACCGCCTCGCGGTCCCCGGCGTGCTCGACCCGACGGCGGTGGTCGTGGTCGAGCGGTCGGCGCGCACCCCCGAGCCCGCGTGGCCGGCCGGGTGGGAGGTGCTCGCGAGCAAGGCCTACGGCGAGACCGCGGTCTGGTTCGCGGGTCCGGCCGTCGACGACGCGGACGAGGACGACGAGGCCGCCGGGAGCGGGGTCGAGGGCGGCGCGCGCGCCTGACCGGCGCACCCGGCACGCCTGCGGGGCCCGCGCCGGCCCGTGTACTACCGTGACGAGGTGACCACAGCCGTCTGTCCCGGGTCGTTCGACCCGATCACCCTCGGCCACCTCGACATCGTCGCGCGCGCCCGGGCGCTCTTCGACGACGTCGTCGTCGGGGTCGCGCGGAACGCGTCGAAGAACGCCCTGCTGGGCGTCGACGAGCGCGTGCGGCTCGCGCGCCAGGCCGTCGAGCACGCGGGCCTGGACGGCGTCCGGGTCGAGGTCGTGCCGGGGCTGCTCGTCGACTTCTGCCGCGAGGTGGGCGCCACGGCGGTCGTCAAGGGGCTGCGCGGCGGCGCCGACTTCGACGCGGAGCTGCCCATGGCGCTCATGAACCGCCACCTCGCGGCGGTCGAGACCGTCTTCGTCGCGGGGGACTCCGCGCTGCAGCACGTCGCCTCGTCGCTCGTCAAGGACATCGCGCGGCACGGGGGACCGGTGGACGACCTCGTCCCGCCGGGGGTCGGCGAGGCGGTCCGGGCCGCGTTCGCCCCCGAGGGACGTTGAGCGACGGACGAGCACGACGGGAAGGGCAGGACGGATGAGCGAGCAGGGCGGGGCGCGGGCGCGGGTCGACGACGGGGGACGGGCCGGCGTGGAGGAGGCGCACGCCGGTCTCCACGCGATCCTCGACGACCTCGCGACCCTGATCGAGAACGCGCGGACCATGCCGATGTCGGCCTCCGTGCTCGTGCACCGCGGGGACGCGCTCGCGCTCGTCGACGAGCTGCGGGCGGCGCTCCCGGAGCAGCTCGCGCACGCCGACGAGGTCCTCGCGGAGGCGGACGCCGTCCTGGAGGACTCCCACCGCCAGGCGGAGGAGACGCTCGCCACGGCTCGTGCCCGCGCCCTCGAGCTCGTGCAGAAGGAGCAGGTCGTCGTGCAGGCGCAGTCGCGCGCGCACGAGATCGTGGAGGAGGCCGAGCGGTCCGCGGAGGCGCTGCGCCGCGACGCCGACGACTACTGCGACCGCCAGCTGGCCGACTTCGAGGTCGACCTCGGCAAGGTCCTGGCCCAGGTCCAGGCGGGCCGCGCCAAGCTCGCGGGCCGGCTCGAGGGGGCGCTCCCCGCCGCGCCGTCGCCGTTCCCGAGCACGATGGCGCCGCGCGGGCCGGAACGGGCCTCCCGCTAGGGCCCCGGCCGCGGGGTTCCGTCGGCTGGTGCCGGGCGCCGGACGACGTTGGCGCCCGGTGCCCCGCGTGCCCTAAGATCGTCCTTTGGGCTCGGCGCACCCGCCAGCGGTTGCGCCCGGCGGCCGACCGCCGTCCTCCGCCCGAGCACCGTACCGAACCTCCCGCCGTGGGAGCCGATCCTGGAGCGCGCCATCGCCACCGAGAAGACGTCGCCGCTCGTGCTGGACACGCACGAGCTCGGTCGGCGACCCGGCAGCATGCGGCCCGTCCACCGGACGGTGGCCGCGCCGGCCGACCTGGGTACCGCCGTCATCGGCATCCCCGAGGGCAGCGAGCTCGAGCTCGACCTGCGCCTCGAGGCGGTGATGGAGGGCGTCCTCGTCTCCGGATCCGTCTCCGGCCGTGCGGTCGGCGAGTGCGTCCGGTGCCTCGACGAGGTCACCGAGGACGTGCGCGTCGACCTCGCCGTGCTCTTCTCGTACGCGGAGCGCACGAAGGCCGCCGAGGACTCGGGCGACGACCTCGAGAACGCCGAGGACGTGTACGAGCTCGACGGCGACCTCGCCGACATCGAGCCCGCGCTACGGGATTCCGTGGTGACTGCACTACCATTCAGTCCGGTGTGCCGGCCGGACTGCCCGGGCCTCTGCTCCGAGTGCGGCGTCCGTCTCGCGGACGACCCGGGGCACGCACACGAACTGGTCGACCCCAGGTGGTCGGCGCTGGAGAGCATGTTCGACACCTCGAACGTGTCCGACGAGACGAAAGAGAGCTAGCCGTGGCTGTTCCGAAGCGCAAGATGTCGCGCAGCAACACCCGTGCGCGTCGTTCGCAGTGGAAGACGACCGCCGCGAACCTCACCACCTGCCCGCAGTGCAAGGGCGACAAGCTGTCGCACGCCGCGTGCCCGACGTGCGGCACCTACAAGGGCCGCCAGTACGCCGAGGCGCTGCGCTCCGAGCACGCAGGCTGAGGCGCGTGGCACCGGCTGCACCGGCAACCGGTCTGCTCGAGAAGCTCGGGGTCCCGCTGGACCCCGAGCTTCTCGTGCTTGCGCTCACGCACCGGTCGTTCGCCCACGAGAACGGCGGCATCCCGACGAACGAGCGCCTCGAGTTCCTCGGGGACACCGTGCTCGGTCTCGTGGTGACGGAGACGCTGTACCGACGCCACCCGGACCTGTCCGAGGGCGAGCTCGCCAAGATGCGTGCCGCCACGGTCTCCCAGAAGTCGCTCGCCGTCATCGCGCGGGCGCTGGACCTCGGGCGGTTCGTGCTGCTCGGCAAGGGTGAGATCCGCACGCGCGGCAACGACAAGGACTCGATCCTGTCCGACACGGTGGAGGCGCTCATCGGCGCGGTCTACCTGAGCCACGGCCTCGAGCCCGCCCGCGAGCTGGTGCTGCGGCTCGTCGAGCCGCGGCTCGCCGCGGCGGCGGACCTCGGTGCCGGGCTGGACTGGAAGACGTCCCTGCAGGAGGCCGCGGCCGCCGCCGGGATGAGCGCTCCCGCGTACTCGAGCGACGCCGTCGGGCCCGACCACGCGCGCGTGTTCACGTCGTACGTGCACCTCGACGGGCGCCTGTACGGCACGGGCAGCGGCACGGCCAAGAAGTACGCCGAGCAGGAGGCGGCGGAGCGCGCCTACCGGACGCTCGCCGTCGAGCAGGCGCAGCGTGCCGCCGCGGCCGCCGGCAGCACGGACGAGACGGCCGAGCCGGCGGGTGCCTGAGCTCCCCGAGGTCGAGACCGTCCGCGACGGCCTCGCCCGCCACGTGCTGGGTCGCGTCGTGACGGACGTCGAGGTGCTGCGCGACTACAGCGTGCGCCGGCACGAGGGCGGTCCCCGCGACTTCCGCGACCAGCTCGTCGGTCAGCGGCTGGACGCGGCCGCGCGCCGCGGCAAGTTCCTCTGGCTGCCGCTGCGCCCCACGGGCGCGTACGGCGCACCCGCCGACGAGCGGCCCGCGGCCGCGCTGCTGGCGCACCTCGCATGTCGGGGCAGCTCCTCGTCCGTTCCGGCCCGGACCGCGAGCCGCGGTCGTCCCACCTGCGCGTGCGCCTGCTGCTCGAGCCGGAGGGCGGCGGCGAGGCGTCGGCCCTGGACTTCGTCGACCAGCGGACGTTCGGGCACCTGTCGGTCCAGGACCTCGTCCCGACGCCCGACGGCGCGCCCGGGGGTCTCGGTACGGAGCTCGCCGCCGTCCCCGAGCCCGTCGCGCACATCGCGCGCGACCTGCTCGACCCCGCACTGCGCCGCGACGACGTCGTGGCCGCGATCCGCCGCCGCCGGACCGGCGTCAAGCGCGCGCTGCTCGACCAGACGGTCGTCTCCGGCGTGGGCAACATCTACGCCGACGAGGCGCTGTGGCGCGCCCGGCTCCACTACGCGCGCGCCACGGACACCCTGCGCCGCCCCGAGGCGCACCGCCTGCTCGACGCCGCCGCCGAGGTGATGGGCGAGGCGCTCGTCCAGGGCGGCACGAGCTTCGACGCGCTCTACGTCAACGTGAACGGGCAGTCGGGGTACTTCTCCCGCTCGCTCGCCGTGTACGGGCAGGAGGGGGAGCCGTGCCCGCGGTGCGGTACCGCCGTGCGCCGCGACGAGTTCATGAACCGCTCGTCGTACACGTGCCCGCGCTGCCAGCCGCGTCCCCGCAACGGGCGCTGGTGACCCGACGGCCCGCCCGCCTCGTCAGCGCTCGACGACGTTGCGCAGCGGCCTGCCGGCGCGCAGGTTCTCCAGGTTCTCCTGCACGAGCGACGACGCGCCCTGCGGGCGGTTGCCCGCCATGTGGGGCGTGAGGACGAGCCGCGGCGCGTCCCACAGGGGCGAGCCCGCCGGCAGCGGCTCCGTCTCCGTGACGTCGAGCGCCGCGCCGCCGAGGCGCCCGTCCCGCAGGCGGCGACGAGCGCGTCCTCGTCGACGGTCGCGCCGCGGCCGACGTTGACGAGCACGGCGTGCGCGGGCAGCTGGTCGATCCGCCGCGCGTCGAACGCGTGGCGGGTCGCGTCCGTCGCCGGCAGGAGCGAGACGAGGACGTCCGCGGTCGGGAGCAGGCCCGCCAGGTCGTCGTCGGTCACGACGGGGTAGCCGTGCCGCTCGCCGCGGCTGCTCGCGACCCCGGTGACGCGAGCACCGAGCGCGGTGAGTAGCGGCGCCAGGCGCGCCGCGATGGACCCGAAGCCCCACACCACGACGTGGGCCCCGTCGAGCGTGTACCGCCGGGCGGTGACCGGGTCGGCCTGCGCGGCGGCGTGCCGCACGTCCCACCGGTGCTCGCGCTGGGCGGCCCCGAGCTCGTCGAGGTGGCGCACCACCGCGAGCACGAGCGCCAGCGCGTGCTCGGCCACCGGGCCGTCGTGGAGCGAACGCCCCGACGTGATCGTCACCCCGGGGGCGAAGCCTGCGGCGAGCACGGCGTCGGGCCCCGCCGCGAGCGTCTGCACCCAGCGCAGCCGCTCGAGACGCCGGGCGGCGTCGGCGAGGTTGTCGCCGGAGTTCGACCACGCGACGAGCACGTCCGCGTCGAGCGCACCGTCGGGCAGCGGCGCGCCCGGGTCGTACGCGACGACCTCGTCCCCGGGGGAGGGACGCACGTCGAGGTCGATGGTGTCGGGGACGAGGATCTTCACGGGCGTCACTCCAGCGCGTCGGGCGGTGCCCGGCGGTGGCCCGGGCCCGGCGAACGTACCAGCGGGATCGTGCGCCCACCCGGTGACCGGGACCGGCCCGGGGCGTCGCCGTCAGCGGACGGCGGGGGCCTCCTGCTCCAGGGCCCAGCGGTAGGCGGCCAGACCGAGGAGCTGGGTGTGCGTGCCGCGCGCGACGACGCGTGCCGGGCCGCCCGGGTCGTCGTCCGGGTGCCCCAGCAGGAGCACCTCGTCGACGGCCTCGAGCGCGCCGAGCCGGTGCGTGGCGAGGACGACGCCGCGCGGCCCGGCGCCGGGCGCGGCCGCCTCCCGGGTGGTCGCGACGAGGTGGCGCACGAGCGCGTCGGCGGTCGCGCCGTCGAGGTGCTCGGCCGGCTCGTCCACCAGCAGCAGCGGGGCGGGCGCGAGCAGCGCCCGGGCGACGAGCAGCCGGCGGCGCTCCCCGCCC
This sequence comes from Cellulosimicrobium sp. CUA-896, assembly GCF_001942335.1. GTDB lineage: Bacteria > Actinomycetota > Actinomycetes > Actinomycetales > Cellulomonadaceae > Cellulosimicrobium. The sequence continues at coordinate 9,720 of NZ_MKKH01000011.1, forward strand.
GACACGTCGGTCGCGTCCGGCCCGAGCGTCGTGCCCAGACCCTCCGGCAGGGCGTCGAGCCACCCGCCGAGCCCGACGTCGCGCAGCACCGACCGCGCGTCGGCCTCGGTCACGTCGCCGCGGGCGACGCGCAGGTTCTCGAGCACGGTCGTGTCGAACACGTGGCCGTCCTCGGCGACGAGCACGACGCCGCGGGCGGCGTCCGCGCGAGGCAGGGCCGCGAGGTCGGCACCGTCCAGGGTCGCCCGCCCGGAGACGGGGGGCAGGAGGCCGGCGGCCGTGGCGAGCAGCGTCGTCTTGCCGACGCCGGACGGACCCACGAGACCGACGGCGCGCCCGGGGCGCAGCGTCAGGTCGACGCCGGTCACGACGGGGCCGTCCCGGCCGGGCCAGGAGGCCGCGACGGCGTCGAGCTCGAGCCGGCCCCCGGCGACCCCGCCCACTCCGACCTGCTCGGCCGCCGTCTCGCGCGCCGGCACCTCCGCGTCCACGCGACGGGTCGTCGTGGCGACCCGCGGCGCGGGTCGGTCGAGCAGACCCACGACGCGAGCGGCCGCCTGGCGCGAGCGGTGGAGCTGCACCGCCGCGCCCGGGAGGGCGTTCGCGGCCTCGAACACCGCGAGCGGCGTCAGCACGACGACGGACAGCTCCTCCGGGCTCAGCGTGCCCGCCACGACGGCGGGGACGCCGAGCAGCAGTGCCGCGAGCACGGCGAGCCCCACGGCCGCCGACGCGATCCCCGCGGCGACGCCCGCGGTGCGGGCGCCGTCGTCGGTGGCGCGGGCGAGGTCGCGGTCGGCGGAGCGCAGGTCGTCGAGTCGCGCGCCGAGGCGGCCCGAGACGGCGAGCGGTCCGGCGTCCTCGAGGATCTCGAGCGTCGTCGCGGTCGTCGCCGCCCGGGCGGCCGCTCCCCGCGCCTCGACCTGCCGCGCGGAGCGTGCCGACAGCCACGGCGCGACGACGGCGGCGAGCACGAGGCACAGCGCGAGCGCGACGCCCGCCGCGGGCAGGAACGCGGCGACGAGCGCCACCGAACCGGCCGAGACGACGACCGCGACGCCCGCGGGGACGAGCGCGCGGACGACGACGTCGCCGACGTCGTCGACGTCCGCGCCGACACGGGCGAGCAGGTCGCCCCGCCGCAGCCGGGCGAGGGAGCCCGCCGACCCGTCGGCGAGCGCGGTGTACAGGTTGGCGCGCAGCGCGGCCATGCCGCGCAGCGCGACGTCGTGCGACGCGAGTCGCTCGAGGTAGCGGAACACGCCGCGGGAGATGCCGAATGCCCGCACCCCGACGACGGCGACCGACAGCGTGAGCACCGGCGGCATCTGCGACGCCCGGGCGATGAGCCACGCGGCGAGCGCGGCGAGCGCGACCGAGCTCCCGAGCGCGAGGGCACCGAGCGTCACGGCGGCGGCGACGCGGCGCCACCGGACGTCGAGCAGCCGCACGGCCTGCCACAGCGGGTCGCGGGCGAGGCGGTCGGCGAGCGGACGCGGGATCTCGGTCATGCGGGGACCTCCGTCGGGGCGAGGGCCGGACGGCCGGCGCGCAGGGGGCCGCGGCGACCTCCACGACCTCGTCCGCCACGCGGACCAGCGAGGCGCGGTGCGCGACGACGACGACGGTGCGGCCCTGGTCGCGCCACGTGCGCACGGCGTCGAGCACGACCTGCTCCCCGCGGGCGTCGAGGTGGGCGGTGGGCTCGTCGAGGACCACCAGGCGGGTACGGGCGGGTCCCCGAGCAGCGCGGCGGCGAGCGCGACCCGCTGGCGCTGGCCGACGCTCAGGCCCGTCCCACCGCGTCCGACGGGTGTCTGCCAGCCCTGCGGGAGGGTCGCGACGACGTCGTCCAGACCCGCGGTCGCCGCGGCGCGGGCGAGCGTGCCGTCGTCGACGTCGCGTCCGTCCGTCACGGCGCCGCGCAGCGTCCCGGGGCGCAGGGGCGGGCGCTGGGGGAGCCAGGCGACCTGCGGCCAGGAGGTCGCGGGGTCGATCTCCTCGAGCGGGACGGTCTGCCCGTCCGCGTCCGTCCACGTGACCGTGCCGTGGTCCGGGCGCACCAGCCCGAGCAGGACCAGCGTCGCGGTCGTCTTGCCGGCCCCGCTCGCGCCGGTGAGCGCGACGACGCGTCCGCCCTGCCCCACGGGGACGACCAGGTCGAGATCTGCCGGCGCCAGCACGTCGCGGTCGCCCGCGCGCACGCCGACGCCCGCGAGCGTGAGGGTGGACCCGGCGAGGCGCGGTGCGGGACGACGCCCCGGCTTCGGCGCCGGCTCGTCGAGGACCGCGAAGACCTGCTGGGCGGCGGCGATGCCGTCGGTCGAGGCGTGGAAGTGCGTGCCCACCTGTCGCAACGGCAGGTACACCTCGGGCGCGAGCACGAGCACCGCGATCGCGGGCTCGAGGTCCATGCCGCCGTGCACGAGCCGGAGCCCGACTCCCACCGCGACGACCGCGACGGACAGCGTGGTGAGGAGCTCGAGCACCATGCCCGAGAGGAACGCGATGCGCAGCGTCCCCATGGTCGCGCGCCGGTTGGCGTCGCCCAGCGCGCGCACACGGCGCTCGGGGCCGCGCGCGCGGCCCAGCGCGAGCAGGGTCGGCAGGCCGGCCAGGAGGTCGAGGACCTGCGCGCCGAGCCGCTGCATGACGACGAGCCGGCGCTCCGAGGTGCCCTGCGTGAGCTGCCCGACGAGGACCATGAACAGCGGGACCAGCGGGATCGTCACGGCGATCACGACGGCGGAGACCCAGTCGAGCCCGAGCACGACGGCGAGCGCCGCGGGCGTGACCGTCGCGGCGAGCAGGAGCTGGGGAAGGTAGCGCACGAGGTAGGGCTCGAGCGCGTCGAGCCCCCGCGTCGCGAGCGTCGCGACCGCGGGGCCCCGACCGCTCGCGAGCCACCGGGGCCCGAGGGCCGCCGCGTGGGCCACGACCTGCTCGCGCAGCTCGGCGACGGTACGGGCCGAGGCTCGCAGGGCGAACCGCTCCTGCGCCCACGAGGTCGCGACGCGCGCGGCGACCACGGCGGCGAGCAGGCCGAGCGGGCGTACGACGTCCTCCAGGTCCGCCGTGCCCTGCACCGCCGGCGCGAGCACCGCCGCGAGCAGGAGGGCCTGCGCGACGACGAGCGCGGCCGTGAGGAAGCCGAGGCCCGCGGTGAGCGCGACGTAGGCGCGGGCCGCGCGGGCCTGGCGCAGGAGACGGGGGTCGAGCGGCTTCACGCGCGGGGTGCCTCCCTCGGCGGGTCCGCCGGCGTGCCGCCGGAGGTCAGCTCGCGGCCGGCCGCGCCGCCCGAGGAGTCGCCGCCGAACGCCGCCTCGCGCACCGTGCGCAGCGACAGGCCCGCCGGGGCGGGGATGTCGTGCGTCGACAGGCGCCGGCGGAAGACCCAGTAGGTCCACGCCTGGTAGGCGACGACGAGCGGGGTCAGCACGAGCGCGACCCACGTCATGACCGTCAGCGTGTAGTCGGTCGACGAGGCGTTGTCGACGGTGAGCGAGTTCGCCGGGTCGGTCGCGGGCATGACGTCGGGGAACATCGAGCCGAAGATCAGCACGACGGCCGCGACGATCGTCACCGCGGACCAGGTGAACGCCCGCCCCTCGCGCCCGCGCCGGTTGGCGACGAGGGTGCCGACGAAGCCGCCCGCCGCCGCGAGCACCGCGACCCAGGTCCACGTCACGGAGTACGCGACCTGCGCCCACACGGCCCACCCGCCGGCGAGGACGAGCGCGGCGAGGCCGGCGCCGGCCGCGAACCGGCGCGCCCGGTGGCGGATCTCTCCGTCGGTCTTCAGCGCGACGAACACGGACCCGTGCAGCAGGAAGAGGCTGAGCGTGACGAGACCGCCCAGCAGGGCGAAGGGCGACAGGAGCGAGAAGAACCCGCCGACGAACTGGTGGTCCGCGTCGAGCTGCACCCCGCGCACGAGGTTGGCGAACGCCACGCCCCACAGCACGGCGGGCACCCAGGAGCCGACCTGGATCGCCAGGTCGCAGCGCCGGGCCCAGCGGGCGTCGGAGATCTTGCCGCGGTACTCGAACGCGACGCCGCGCACGATGAGCGCGACGAGGATGAGCAGCAGCGGGAGGTAGAAGCCCGAGAAGAGGGTGGCGTACCACTCGGGGAACGCCGCGAAGGTCGCACCGCCCGCGGTGAGCAGCCACACCTCGTTCCCGTCCCAGACAGGACCGATGGTGTTGATGAGGACGCGGCGCTCCTTCTCGCGGTGCTCCGTGTCTCCCCGGGGGAGGAGGGACACGAGCATGCCCACCCCGAAGTCGAAGCCCTCGAGCACGAGGTAGCCCGTCCACAGGACGGCGATGAGCAGGAACCAGACGACGGCGAGATCCACGGCGGGTGCTCCTTGCGTGTCGGAGAGTCGGGTGTCGTGGTCGCGTCAGTACGCGAAGGACAGGGGCCGGTCGACGGAGTCGGACGGGCCGTCCCCGTCCTGGTCGTCGTCGCGGCGCTGCGCCTCGGGCGACTCGTCACGGACGGACAGGGGCACGCCCTCCACCGCGTAGCGGCGCATGAGGAGGAACCACACGGCGGCGAGCACGCCGTAGACGAGCGTGAACACGATCATCGACGTGAGCACCATGCCGGGGCTGACGGCGGTCGAGACGCCGCGCTCGGTGAGCAGGCGGATCTGGTCGATGCCGGTGGGGTTGGGCGCGACGACCCACGGCTGGCGCCCGACCTCCGTGAAGATCCAGCCGAACGAGTTGGCGAGGAACGGCATGGGGATCGCGACCAGGCCGATGCGCGCGAACCACACGTTGTCGGTGACCCTGCCCTTGCGGGTGAGCCACAGGGCCATGAGTGCGAGCAGGACCGACCCGGCGGCCATGCCGATCATGAGGCGGAACGACCAGTAGGTGATCGCGAGGTTCGGCGTGTAGGTCACGGGGTCGCCCGACGCGGTGGTGTCGCCGAACCGGTCGGTCATCTGCTCCTGGACGTTCTCGACGCCCGGCAGGTAGCTCTCGGGGCCGGAGAAGTGCCCGGTGCCGAGGTAGGAGGCGAGGCCGGGGATCTCGATGAGGTGCCGGACGTTCTCGCACGAGTTCGACAGGTCGCCGATGGTGAGGATGGAGAAGGCCGCGCCCTCCTCGCCCTCGCACAACGCCTCGGCGGACGACATCTTGCCCGGCTGCTGCTCGTACATGATCTTGCCCTGGATGTCGCCCGAGATCCCGACGCCGACGCCGCCGACCAGCATCGCCACGACGCCGAGGATCACGGCCGGCCGGTAGACGTCGCGCGCGAGATCGACGTTCCCGGCCCGGCGCGTGCGCACGAGCCGCACCATCCACCACGCGGCGATGCCCGTGACGAACGTGCCGGCGGTGAGCATCGTCGCGGTGATCTGGTGCGGGAACGCGGCGAGCAGGGTGTTGTTGGTGAGCACGGCCCCGATGTCGTTCATCTCCGCGCGACCCGTCTCCGGGTTGTAGATCGCGCCGACCGGGTGCTGCATCCACGAGTTCGCCGCGAGGATGAAGAAGGCGGACAGGTTCGTCGCGAGGGCGACGGCCCAGATGCAGGCGAGGTGGACCTTCTTGTTGAGGCGGTCCCACCCGAAGATCCACAGGCCGAGGAACGTCGACTCGACGAAGAAGGCGGCCAGCGCCTCCATCGCGAGCGGGGCGCCGAACACGTCGCCGACGAACCGGGAGTACTCGCTCCAGTTCATGCCGAACTGGAACTCCTGCACGATGCCGGTCACCACGCCGAGCGCGAAGTTGATGAGCAGCAGCTTGCCGAAGAACTTGGTGAGCCGCAGCCACCGCTCGTTGCCCGTGCGGACCCAGGCGGTCTGCATGATCGCGACGAGCGGCGAGAGGCCGATCGTCAGCGGCACGAAGATGAAGTGGTAGACGGTGGTGATGGCGAACTGCCACCGGGCGAGATCCAGGGCTTCCACGCGCGCTCCTCGGGAGGGCCGACGGGGGTCGGGACGGACGGCACCGCTCCGGGCGGCGAGGTGCGCGTCCGGCTTCCTGCGATGACTCCAATCTGCACCATCGATCACGCGGTGGACGACGAAAAGTGGCGAGATCATGCCCCTTGTGACCATGTTCACAAGGTGTCGGGACCTTGGTCCCGCGCACGGGTCGTGGGTCCCGGTGGGCGGTGCGTGTCGGAAGAGCCACCTGTCGGCCCTGTGCGATACTGGGCGAGCCGGGAGGGCACCGCATCGTCCCCTGGCACACACGTGCTCGTAGCAACCGCGGACAGCGGCTCGCGGAGCGCCGCCCCGGGGCGAAGGGCCCGGACCGGCAGGCGCCCGCGCCGCGCTCGCGAGCCGCAGCCGTGACCGACGACTTCCGTCGCGGGGAGGAGCGCTCAGGGGCGCTACCGCCCGAGCGAGACGACCGTTCGAGGGGCCGCACGGTGCGGGGCGGGGCCTCGAGCAAGCAGGAGCACGACGCGTGACGCTCGACAGCACCTCCGACAGCACGACCGGCGACACGACCGGCGACACCACCTCCACGCCGCAGGCCGCCACCGGCGGTCGCAGGACCGGCCGTCGCCGCGCGACACGGACCGCCGCGCCCCCCAGCACGCCGACGCTGCGCCCGCCGACGCTGTGCCCGCCGACGCTGTGCCCGCCGACGCTGCGCCCGCCGCAGGGTCCGGTACCGGCGCGGACGCGCCCGCGCCGGCCTCCGGCGCCGCACCCGACGAGACCGCCACGCCCGAGACGCCGTCGCGGCCTGCGCGCCGGTCGCGACGCGCGACCCGCGACACGACCTCCACCACGTCCGCGGCGACCGCCCCGGCGCCAGAGTCTGCTGCGGCGGCCGACGCCGAGGAGTCAGGGGCCGGGACGCCCGCGGCGGAGAAGGCGCCGGCGAAGAAGGGCTCCACGAGGAAGGCGACCGCCGGTCGCGCGACGGGCCGCGCACGGTCGGGCGCCGCGAAGCGGTCGGCCGATGCCGCGACCCCTGAGGTGGTGGGCTCCGGGGACGCCACGGACGAGCCGACGTCGACGACCGCGCCGGCCGACCGTTCGGACGCGCCCGTGCTCGACGTGCTGTCCGAGTTCGGGCTGACCGCACGGACCACGGCGCCCGGCGCCTCGACTCCGTCCCCCGAGCCGGACGCCGCGGCGCTGCTCGGCGCCCCCGAGGAGCCCCGTCGGCCACGTCGCGGCAGCCGTCGTGCGACGTCCGCCGACGCGACGACGCCGCCGCCCCGGCCGAGGCGCCGGCAGGCACCGCGCCCGCCGCCGACGCGGAGGACGCGACGCCCGGCACCACCGGGGCGAGCGCCACCGAGGCAAGCACCGACGTGGCGAGCGCTCCCGAGAAGAAGCCCGCCCGGCGGTCGCGCCGCGCGACGAAGGCGGCGGCCGAGCCGGCGGCCGCGCAGCCCGACAGCGCGCCCGCGGCGCCCCCGGCGGACGACGCCGAGGAGCGCCCCCGTGCACGTCGCTCGCGCCGTGGCGGCGATTCGCCGGCGCCGCCGAGCCCGCTGCCGCGGAGGCCTCGGAGCCGGCCGCACCCGCCGCACTGGACGCGGGGGCGGACGGCGGCACGACGCAGGCTGACGAGAAGGCCGGGAAGAAGGCCGGAAAGAAGGCGGGGAAGAAGGCCGGCGACAAGGCCGGGGCGAAGGACGGCGCGAAGAGGCCCGGGAGCACGGCCGGCACGACGGCGGAGGGCCCGGCAGGGTCGGCGGGCACGCCGGCGGTGGAGCCGCCCGCGTCGACGACGGGTGGCACGCCTCGGCTCGCGACGACCGCCCTGCTCTTCCAGGCACCCGACCCCGCCGCGGCGCCGCGTCGTCCCCGCCGCGCGCAGAGCCCGGCCGGTCCGCCCAAGCACGTGGAGCCGGCTGCCACGACGCCCGCCGAGCAGGAGACGGCGACGTCGGAGCCCGCGGTCACCGAGCGTCCGGCCCAGGGCCGCAAGGACACCCAGGACCGCAAGGACACCCAGGACCGCAAGGACCGCCGGAGCGAGCAGGCCTCGGCCGTGCCCGCCGACGCCTCTGGCCCGACCGAGCTCTCGGGCGAGGACCGGGCTGCGGTCGAGGAGATCGAGCTCATCGAGTCCGAGCTCGTCGCCGAGGGTGTGCAGGTCCCGGACGACGCGTTCGGGCCCGAGGACTTCGCGGACCTCGAGGAGGGGCCCCGCGACGCGACGGAGGAGGACGACGCGGAGTCCGCTCCGCGCCGTCGACGTCGCCGTGGCGGCCGGGGGCGGCGGGGCCGTCCCGACGCCGCCCGCGAGACCGAGTCCGAGTCCGAGGCGGGAACCGACGCGACCGACACCACCCCCGCGGAGACCCGGACCACGGCCGACGCCGAGGAGCCCGAGGCGCTCGCCGGGGACGGCGAGGCCAGCGAGCCCGAGGGCGAGGACGAGTCCGGCACGAGCCGTCGCCGGCGCCGCCGCCGTCGTGGCGGGCGTGGCGAGAACGGCGACGCCCCCGCGCGTGGTCGCTCGCGGGACCGCAGCCTCGCGGACGAGGTCACGGCCCTGAAGGGCTCGACGCGGCTCGAGGCCAAGCGTCAGCGTCGCCGCGAGGGCCGCGACGCCGGGCGGCGCCGCCAGATCATCACCGAGGCGGAGTTCCTCGCGCGCCGCGAGTCGGTCGAGCGGTCGATGGTCGTGCGCGAGAAGGACGGCCGCACCCAGATCGCGGTGCTCGAGGACGGCGTGCTCGTCGAGCACTACGTGTCCCAGCAGTCGCAGACGTCGATGGCGGGCAACGTCTACCTCGGCCGCGTGCAGAACGTGCTGCCGAGCATGGAGGCCGCGTTCATCGACGTCGGCAAGGGGCGCAACGCCGTGCTCTACGCGGGCGAGGTCAACTGGGACGCCGCCGGTCTCGAAGGACAGCCGCGACGCATCGAGCAGGCGCTGAAGTCCGGCGACTCCGTGCTCGTGCAGGTCACCAAGGACCCGATCGGCCACAAGGGCGCCCGCCTGACGTCGCAGATCACGCTCGCCGGGCGCTACCTGGTGTTCGTGCCGGGCGGCGGCATGACGGGCATCAGCCGCAAGCTGCCCGACACGGAGCGCAACCGCCTCAAGAAGATCCTCAAGGAGGTCGTGCCCGACGGCGCGGGCGTCATCGTGCGCACCGCGGCCGAGCGCGAGCGAGGAGGAGCTGCGCGCGGACGTCGAGCGGCTGCGCGGTCAGTGGGAGGCCATCCAGAAGAAGGCGAAGAGCGCGTCGGCCCCGGCGCTGCTCCAGGGCGAGCCGGACCTCGCGATCCGCGTGGTGCGCGACATCTTCAACGACGACTTCAGCTCGCTCGTGGTCGAGGGCGACGGGGCGTGGGGCGAGATCTCCACGTACGTTGAGGAGCTCGCACCCGACCTGCGCGAGCGGGTCACGCGCTGGACGAGCGAGCAGGACGTCTTCACGGTGCACCGCGTGGACGAGCAGCTCGCGAAGGGCATGGACCGCAAGGTCTGGCTCCCGTCGGGCGGCTCTCTCGTCATCGACCGCACCGAGGCGATGACGGTCGTCGACGTCAACACGGGCAAGTTCACCGGCTCGGGCGGCACGCTCGAGGAGACGGTCACGCGCAACAACCTGGAGGCGGCGGAGGAGATCGTCCGCCAGCTCCGGCTGCGCGACATCGGCGGCATCATCGTCATCGACTTCATCGACATGGTGCTCGAGTCGAACCGCGACCTCGTCCTGCGCCGCCTCGTCGAGTGCCTGGGCCGCGACCGGACCAAGCACCAGGTCGCCGAGGTCACGTCGCTCGGCCTGGTCCAGATGACGCGCAAGCGGGTCGGTCAGGGCCTCGTCGAGGCGTTCAGCGAGACGTGCGAGCACTGCCACGGCCGTGGCTTCGTCGTGCACACCGAGCCCATCGAGCGGTCGGGGGGCGGGCAGGGCAACGGCGGCGGGTCGTCGGAGGACGCGGGCGAGGGCCGGTCGCGCTCGCGCCGCAAGCGCAACGGCTCGAGCAGCGGTGCGGCACCGGCGTCAGGCGCCGCGACGGACACCGTCACCCTGCCGCACGCCGGGTCCCGGTGCTGCCGGACGTCTCGTCGCAGGCGCGGGAGGCCGTCAAGGCGACCCTCGCGACCATCGCGGCGGCCGCGGCGCACGCCCACGAGCACGAGGGTGAGGACCCCGAGGCCGGCGCGGCCCCGGGTGAGCCCGTGTCGGGGATCGGCGGGGACACCGGCGGCACCGCGCCGGACGCCGAGCCGGACGCGTCGACGTGACCGAGGGCGGGACCACGGGGACCTCGCCGGTGCCCGCGGAGGACGACGGCCGCTGAGCCTGCCCGCGCGCGGCCCGGGGCAGGGCCGCGCGCGGTGCACGTCCCCGCGGCGGCGTGCGCCCACGGGAGGCAGGCGCACGGGGCGGACAGGCCGTCGCCCGCACCTGGCATGATGCGGCCATGGGCTACGACCTCACCGGCCGTCTCGTCGTCGGCGTCTCCGCGTCCGCACTGTTCGACCTCGAGGAGTCGGACCGCGCGACGCGGTCCGAGGGGGAGGCGGACTCCCGCGCGTTCCCGGAGGAGCGCCTGGACGACCCGCTCGCGCCGGGCGTCGCGTCCGGGCTCGTGCGGCGCCTGCTCGCCCTCAACGACCTCGCGCCGTCCGCGGACGACCCGCTGGTCGAGGTCGTTGTCCTGTCGCGCCGGTCCCCGGAGACCGGGCTGCGCGTGATGCGCTCGGCGCGCCACCACGGGCTCGCGATCACGCGCGCGGTGTTCCGCCAGGGCCGCGCCCCGCACGAGCTCGTCGCGCCGCTGCACGTGGACCTGTTCCTCTCGGCGGACGAGGTGTCGGTGCGCGAGACCGTGGACCGCGGGCTGCCCGCCGGTCGCGTGCTCGACCCGGCGTCGGCCGACGAGCGGGGCGGGGAGCTGCGGATCGTGTTCGACGTCGACCAGGTCATCGGCGACGGCGCCGGCACGGATCCGCTGCCCGACGGTGGACCGCTGCGGGGGCTGCTGGCCGGGGTGCGCCGTCTCCAGGAGGCCCAGCGCCGCCGGCGGGACACGGACGCGGCCGACGCGCCGCGCCTGCACGTCGCGCTCGTCACGGGCCGCCCCGCGCCGGAGCACGAGCGCGCCGTGACGACGCTCCGGTCCTGGGGCGTCGCCCTCGACGACGCGTACTTCCTCGCCGGCGTCGACCCGTCGGACGTGCTCGCGGTGCTGCGCCCGCACGTCCTCGTCGGGGACCTCCGTGCGGTCGGCCAGGGCGACCGCGCCGCCATGCCCTTCCCGCACATGCCCCCCGCGCACATGCCCGCCGCGCACGTGCCCGTGCGCGTCGCCGAGCGGCGGCCGGGCCCGGAGGCGCGCAGCCGGCGGCGCCCGCCGCGCGCACCTCGCCCTCGTCCGCACCCTCATCCGCCCGGCCGCGCCGGCGGAGCCCCCTCGCGTCCTGCCGGCGACGACCACCCGTCCCGCGACGACGACGGCGCTCGTCGTCCCGGACGGCGCCGCCCGCCCCCACCGGACCCGCGAGCTCCCGGTCCTGGCGCGCGTGCCCGAGCTGACGGTCCTGGCGCACGACGGCGCGCCCGGCGGGGACGACTCGCGCCGTGGCCGACGCGCCGTCCTCGGCGCCGAGGGCGGCCCCGCGGACCGGCCCGAGCCGAAGCCGCTGCCCGTCCGCCAGTCCGCGACCCTGGCGCGCCACCACTGACCGTGACGGTGCCCGTCGTGGAGGCCGCCGGAGCCCGCCCCGCACCCCGCACCCGGCCCGGACGGGTCGAGGTGGTGTGCGGGCCGATGTTCGCCGGCAAGACCGAGGAGCTGCTGCGGCGCGTGCGCCGGGCGCAGGTCGCCGGGCGGCGCGTGCTCGTCGTCGGGCACGTGCTCGACACGCGGCGCGGGGCCGACGTCGTGAGCTCGCACTCCGGCCTGTCGGTGCCGTCGCGCAGCGTGTCGGGCCCGGACGAGCTCGAGGAGGTCGTCGGCCGGGACGGCCCGTGGGACCTCGTCGCGGTGGACGAGGCCCACTTCTTCGGCCCGCGGCTGGTCGACGCGGTCCAGCGGCTCGCCGACGCGGGTGCGGTGGTGGTCGTCGCCGGGCTCGACGTCACGTTCGACGCGCGCCCGTTCGAGCCGCTGCCGTCGCTCGCCGCGCTCGCCGAGCGCGTCGCCAAGCTCACCGCGGTGTGCGCGGTGTGCGGGGAGGACGCGGCGTTCCACCTGCGCACGACGGCGGACCCGCCCGGGGCGGGCGACGCGCTCGTCGCGGCGGCGTCCCACGTGGGCGGCGCGGAGGCCTACGAGGCCCGGTGCCGTGCCCACCTCGCCGTCGCGCCGTGGCGCGGGAGCGGGGGAGCCGCTCCCGCGGGCGGGCGGACGCGGGACGGACGGGCGGGGGACCGGGCGGGTCAGGCGGGCGGGTCCTCCACGAGCGGGACGAAGGAGTAGGTCCCGTGCTCGCTCGTGCGGACGGTGCCACCGGCGTCGCGCACGACGAGGGTCATGGTGTGCCGGACGGGGACGACCATCCGGCCGCCGGGCAGCAGCTGCTCGACGAGCGAGCGCGGCAGCGCGTCGGCCGCGGCCGAGACGAGGATCCGGTCGTAGCGCTCGCCCGGTCGGCCCAGCACGCCGCCGGCGGCCTGCTCGATCGCGGCCCACGGCACGTCGGCGGCGGCCAGGGCGGTGGCGCCCCGGTGGGCGAGCTCGGGCTCTCGCTCGAGCCCCAGCACCTCGCCGTCGGGGCCGACGAGCCGCGCCAGGATCGTCGTCGTCCACCCGGAGCCGGAGCCGACGTCCAGGACCCGCGCGCCGCGCGGGACGTCGAGGAGCCGCAGCATCGCCGCGACCGTCGACGGCTGGGAGTTCGTCTGCCCGTGCCCGATGGAGAGCGGGCGGTCCTGGTCCGCCCACCGCCGCTGCCCGGCCGGCAGGAACGCGCGGCGGTCGACGGCGCGCATCGCCGCGGCGACGGCGTCCTCGCGCCCGGGGCGACCCGCCTCCGCACGCACGACCTCACCTCCCCGGTCCACGCCTCCTCCAGACTGGCACGGCGGGCCGGGGCTCGCCGGACGACGTCGGTCGGCGTCGGTCGGCGTCGGTCGGCGTGGGACCACGGGCATTTGACCTGCTCGCCGCCCGTCCGTAGTCTTGAACGTCGGCGCGTCATGGGCGCGCCGGTCCCGTGTGCCCACGGACGGTTCGCACTCGCACGCTGCGGCGTGGCTCGAGTCCCCAAGACGTCCCCGCCGTGACGAGCACGCCAAGACTAGGAGAGATGAGCAGCAACGTGGTGTACGCGATCGTCAAGGCCGGTGGCCGTCAGGAGAAGGTTTCCGTCGGCGACATCGTCGTGGTGGACCGGGTGTCCGCCGGTGTCGGTGACTCCGTCGAGCTGCCCGCTCTCCTGCTGGTGGACGGGGAGAAGGTGACCACCGACGCCGCGAAGCTCGCGAAGGTCAAGGTCACCGCCGAGGTCGTGCGGGACGAGAAGGGTCCGAAGATCACGATCCTGCGGTACAAGAACAAGACCGGTTACCGTCGTCGCCAGGGTCACCGCCAGCAGCTGACCCGCCTCAAGGTCACCGGCATCAAGTGATCTCCCGCGGCGGGAGGTGACGGGCCCTCGGCCCGGCCGAACGCCGCCAGGCACCCTCCCCTTCGCACGAAAGCAGGTTCGTCATGGCACACAAGAAGGGCGCGAGCTCCTCGCGCAACGGTCGCGACTCGAACGCCCAGCGTCTCGGCGTCAAGCGGTTCGGCGGTCAGGTCGTCAAGTCGGGCGAGATCATCGTCCGCCAGCGCGGCACGCACTTCCACCCCGGTGACAACGTCGGCCGCGGTGGCGACGACACGCTGTTCGCCCTGGCTGCCGGCGCCGTGCAGTTCGGCACGCGCCGCGGCCGCAAGGTCGTCGACATCGTCTCCGTCGAGGCCTGAGCGGCACCGAGCAGACTTCCCGCAGGAGGGGCGCACCGTGGCGGTGCGCCCCTCCTGCTGTTCCACCAGGCGTACCTGCGAGAGGATCCACCCATGGCCACGTTCGTCGACCGCGTCGTGCTGCACGTCTCCGGCGGCAACGGCGGGAACGGCTGCGCCTCGGTGCGCCGCGAGAAGTTCAAGCCCCTCGCCGGGCCCGACGGCGGCAACGGCGGCGACGGCGGCACGGTCCGCCTCGTCGTCGACCCGCAGACCACCACCCTGCTCGAGTACCACCACTCGCCCCACCGCCACGCGCAGTCGGGCACGCAGGGCATGGGCGACGACCGCGACGGCGCCAACGGCGGCGACCTCGTGCTCTCCGTGCCGGACGGGACGGTCGTGAAGAGCCCCGACGGGGAGGTGCTCGCCGACCTCGTCGGCACCGGCGCCGAGTACGTCGTCGCGGCGGGCGGTCGCGGCGGCCTGGGCAACGCGGCGCTCTCGTCGCCCCGCCGCAAGGCGCCGGGGTTCGCGCTGCTCGGCGAGCCGGGCGAGGAGCGCGACGTCGTGCTCGAGCTCAAGACCATCGCCGACGTCGCGCTCGTCGGCTACCCGAGCGCCGGCAAGTCGTCGCTCGTCGCGGCGATCTCGGCGGCGAAGCCGAAGATCGCGGACTACCCGTTCACCACGCTCGTGCCGAACCTCGGCGTCGTGCAGGCCGGTGGTGCGCGCTACACCGTCGCGGACGTCCCCGGCCTCATCCCCGGCGCGAGCGAGGGCCGCGGCCTCGGCCTGGAGTTCCTGCGCCACATCGAGCGGACGGCCGTCATCGTCCACGTGCTCGACTGCGCGACGCTCGAGCCCGGCCGCGACCCGATCAGCGACCTCGACGTGCTCGAGGGCGAGCTGGCGGCGTACGCGGGCGACCTCGGCATCGAGGGCGGGCGCGTGCCGCTCATGGAGCGCCCGCGCGTCGTCGTGCTGAACAAGGTCGACGTGCCGGAGGCGCGCGAGCTCGCCGAGCTGGTGCGGCCGGACATCGAGGCGCGCGGGCTGCGCGTCTTCGAGATCTCGACCGCGAGCCACGAGGGCCTGCGCCCGCTCACCTACGCGCTCGCCGAGCTCGTCGAGACGGCGCGCGCCGAGGCCCCCGCACCGGAGCCCACGCGTGTCGTGCTGCGTCCGCGGGCCGTCGACGAGACGGGCTTCACCGTGCGGCGCAAGGGCGGCGCGACCGACTACTGGTTCGAGGTGCGCGGCGCCAAGCCCGAGCGCTGGGTGCGCCAGACCGACTTCTCGAACGACGAGGCCGTCGGCTACCTCGCCGACCGGCTCGCGCGCGTCGGTGTCGAGGAGGCGCTGTTCAAGGCCGGCGCCGTGGCGGGCGACGAGGTGCGCATCGGCAGCGACGCGAACGCCGTCGTCTTCGACTGGGAGCCCACGCTCATGACCGGCGCCGAGCTCCTCGGCGGCCCGCGCGGCTCCGACCTGCGCCTCGAGGAGCGCCTGCGCCCCACGCGCTCCGAGAAGCGGCGTGAGCACCACGAGCGCATGGACGCCAAGGCGGAGGCGCGCCGCGAGCTGTGGACCGAGCGCGAGTCGGGCACGTGGACGGACCCGGACGCGACTGACGGCTGTCCGCGGCGAGCGACGCCGGGCGTCCTGCCACGTGAAACCGGCAGCGGCCACCGGTGCCGGCCCGCGATGATGGGTCGGTGAACGCCCTGTCGTCCCGGTCGCAGATCGCCACCGCCCACCGCGTCGTCGTCAAGATCGGCTCGTCGTCCCTCACCGGCCCCGACGGCCACCTCGACCTCGACGCGCTGCGCGCGCTGGTCGACGTCCTCGCCGCGCGGCGCGCCGCCGGGGGACAGGTCGTGCTCGTCACGTCCGGCGCCATCGCCGCCGGTCTCGGCCCGCTCGGCCTCGCCGCGCGCCCGCGCGACCTCGCCACGGCGCAGGCGACGGCGTCGGTGGGCCAGGGCATGCTCGTCGCCCGCTACACCGAGGCGTTCGCCGCGCACGGGCTGCGCGTCGGCCAGGTGCTGCTCACCGCCGAGGACACCGTGCGCCGCGGCCACTACCGCAACGCGCAGCGCGCCCTGGAGCGGCTGCTCGACCTCGGCGTCGTGCCGGTCGTCAACGAGAACGACGCCGTCGCGACCGACGAGATCCGCTTCGGCGACAACGACCGCCTCGCCGCGCTCGTCTCCCACCTCGTGCGGGCCGACGCCATGGTGCTGCTCACCGACGTCGACGGGCTGTACGACGGCCCGCCGTCGCGCCCCGGCGCGCACCGCATCGCCGAGGTGCGCACGCCCGCGGACGTGGAGGGCGTCGAGGTGACGGGCCGGGGGAGCGCCGTCGGGACGGGCGGGATGCTCACCAAGCTCGAGTCGGTGTCGATCGCGACCGGCACCGGCATCCCCGTCGTGCTGACGAAGGCCGCGCACGCCGCGGACGCCCTGGCCGGCAGGGAGGTCGGCACGTGGTTCGCCGCCACGGGCCGGCGCACGACCCGCCGTCGGCTGTGGCTCGCCCACGCCGCGCGGACGCGCGGGCGGCTCGTCCTCGACGACGGCGCCGTCCGGGCCGTGCAGGGCGGTCGCGCGTCGCTGCTCCCGGCCGGCATCACCGCGGTCGAGGGGGACTTCGACGCCGGGGACCCGGTCGAGATCGTGGCCGCCGACGGGCACGTCGTCGCCCGAGGCCTGGTCGCCTTCGAGTCGCGCGACATCCCCGGCCTGATCGGGCGGACGACGGCGGACCTGCGCGACGAGCTCGGCGAGGGCTACGACCGCGAGGTCGTGCACCGCGACGACCTCGTCCTCGTGCGCCGGCGTCACCGCTGAGGCACACCGCTGGAACGCCGTCGCTGGGACGTCACCGCTGGGACGCCACCGCCGGGGCGCGTGCCCGGCGTGCGGACGGCGCTGCCGCCGTGCGGCGCGCGACGTAGGCTCGGGGACATGACCACCACCGACGACGCGCGCGTCACCCCGTCCGCCCCGGCCCCCGCGGTCGAGGTCGTCACCGGGCCCGAGCCGGACGTGACGGCGGCGGTCGAGGACGTCGCGCGGCGGGCCAAGACCGCCTCACGGGCGCTCGCGACGGCGACGCGCGCCACCAAGGACGCCGCGCTGGAGGCGCTCGCGGACGCGCTGGTCGGGGCGACCGACGAGATCGTGGCCGCGAACGCCGTCGACCTCGAGCGCGGGCGCGCCCGCGGCATGGCGCCGGGCCTGCTCGACCGGCTCGCCCTCACGCCCGAGCGCGTCGCCGCGATCGCGGACGCGCTGCGCGAGCTGGCCGGGCTGCCCGACCCGGTCGGTGCGGTCGTGCGCGGCTCGACCCTGCCGAACGGCCTGCGTCTGCGCCAGCTGCGCGTCCCCATGGGCGTGGTCGGCATGATCTACGAGGCACGGCCGAACGTCACCGTGGACGCCGCCGGGCTCGCCCTCAAGAGCGGCAACGCCGTGATCCTGCGCGGCGGGTCGGCGGCCGCGAGCTCGAACGAGGTGATCGTCGGCGTGCTCGCGCGGGCGCTCGAGGCGCGCGGCCTGCCGGGCGACCTCGTGCAGTCCATCGACGCGCACGGGCGTCCCGGCGCCGTCGCCCTCATGCACGCGCGCGGCCTGGTCGACGTCCTCGTCCCGCGCGGGGGCGCGGACCTCATCCGGACCGTGGTGCGCGAGTCCACCGTGCCGGTCATCGAGACCGGCGTGGGCAACGTGCACGTGTACGTCGACGCGAGCGCCGACCGGGCCATGGCGCTCGAGATCCTGCTCAACGCGAAGACGCAGCGCGTCGGGGTCTGCAACGCCGCCGAGACGCTCCTCGTGCACGCCGACGCCGCCGGCGACTTCCTGCCCGCCGCGCTCGCGGCCCTCGGGGAGGCGGGCGTGGTCGTGCACGGCGACGAGCGCACCGCGGCCCTCGCCCCGGCCGGGCTCGAGGTGCGTCCGGCCACCGACGAGGACTGGGCGACCGAGTACCTCGCGCTGGAGATCGCCGTGCGCGTCGTCGAGGACCTCGACGCGGCCATCGAGCACGTGCGGACCTGGTCGTCGGGGCACACCGAGGCGATCGTGCGCGCGACCTGCAGGCGTCCGAGCGGTTCGTCGCGGAGCTCGACTCCGCCGCGATCATGGTCAACGCCTCGACACGGTTCACCGACGGTGGTCAGCTCGGGCTCGGCGCCGAGATCGGCATCTCGACCCAGAAGCTGCACGCCCGCGGCCCGATGGGCCTGGCCGAGCTCACGACGACGAAGTGGGTCGTGCACGGGGACGGCCACGTCCGCCCGTGACGAGCGGTTCGCCCGCGGTACCCGGTACCGCCGGGACCACGTCCGCGCGAGGCCGTGAGAGACTGGTCGGCGACCGGAGCACGCCCGGTCGTCCGCAAGCACCGCACCGACCCGCACCAACCACGTACCGCCCCGGCCGCCGACCCTGACACGGGCCCGCCCGGGGAGGACGACTCTCGAGGAGGACGTCGTGATCTCAGCCGTCGTGCTGGCCGCCGAGGAAGGCGCCGAGGCCGCGTCGCACCTGCCCATCCCGCCGCTCGCGTTCGGGCTGCTGGGCTTCGGCGGGCTCGTGGCCCTGCTGCTCGTGACCTACGCGTTCCGCAGCGTCGGCACGCGCCACTGACACGGCACGACGGACGGCGCCCGCGACCGATGACGCACCGATGACCGCGCGCAGCCCCCGGCTGGGCGTCATGGGCGGGACGTTCGACCCGATCCACCACGGTCACCTCGTCGCCGCGAGCGAGGCCGCGGCGCGCTTCGACCTCGACGAGGTCGTCTTCGTCCCCACGGGCAAGCCGTCGTTCAAGCAGCACCAGCACGTCAGCGCCGCGGAGCACCGCTACCTCATGACGGTCATCGCGACGGCGTCGAACCCGCGGTTCACGGTGAGCCGCGTCGACGTCGACCGCCCTGGTCTGACGTACACGGTGGACACGCTGCGGGACCTGCGCGAGGCGCGCCCCGACGCGGAGCTGTTCTTCATCTCCGGTGCGGACGCGATCGAGCAGATCCTGACCTGGAAGGATGCCGACGAGCTGTGGAAGATGGCACACTTCGTGGCTGTCTCGCGTCCGGGTCACCAGCTGGACGTCGCCGGGCTGCCGTCCGGCGTCGTGACGACGCTCGAGGTCCCGGCGCTCGCCATCTCGTCGACGGACTGCCGCCGGCGCGCGCAGGACGGCCGGCCGGTGTGGTACCTGGTGCCGGACGGCGTGGTCCAGTACATCGCCAAGCACGGTTTGTATCGAGGTCAGCACGATGAGTGACAACGGCAGCAACATGCAGCCCGTCCGCCCGCTCACGCGGAGGGAGATCCGCGAGCGGGAGCAGGCGGCGGCCGCCGAGCGCGCCGCCCAGGGTGGCGGCGCGTCGCAGCCGCCCGCGTCCCCCGGCGCGTCCGGCGGGGGATGGAGCCCGCCCGCGCCCGCCCGGCCGAGCGGTCCGCCGCCGTCGCGTCGCGCCCTGCGCGAGTCGACCGGACCCGCCGAGCAGCCCTCGCAGCCGACCGTCGTGCGTCCTCCCGCCGCGTCGGGCGGCATGCGCGGGCTCGACGAGACGGGGCGCCTGACGCCGGTCCAGGAGACGTCCGAGCGGCACACGATCCGTCCGCCGGCACCGGCACCGGCGCCCGCCGCCCCGAACCGGACGAGCGCACGCCCGGCGTCGGGCTGGCAGCGGCCGACGACGACCGGGCCTGCTGGTCCGGTGCGTCCGCCCAGTCCCGCCCCGGGCGCGTTCGGGGCGCCGCCGGAGCGCGGGCCCGCCGCGCGGCCCGCCGGGACGTCGGCGTCCCCGGAGCAGCCGCAGCGCACGTCCGCCTTCGCGGCCGGGACGACGGGTGGCCCGGCGGCGCCGCGCGCCACCCCGGCGCCTGGTCCGCGGGGCAGGGCGACGCCGCCGCGTCGACCCGCCAGGCTCCGGCCACGCCCGCCGGCCCGGACTCGTCCGCCCGGTCCGCGTCCCCGGCGGCCGAGACGCCGGGTGCGGACCTGCCGTGGGCCGCGATCACGTCCGGTTCCGGCGCCGACCGCGGCCACGCCGAGCGGGACGGCACCGGCACCGCGTCGCCCTTCGGGACGACGTCGTCCTCCGGCTCGCCGTTCCCCACGACGACCGCGGCCGCACCCGGCACCCGGGGGACCGGGCCCGGGGACGAGGTCTTCCCGCGGACCGGTCAGCGGGCCGACCAGGAGGACGAGGCCGACGACGCGCGACGCGGTCCTTCGTACACGTGGCTGCACTACCTCGTCCTGGTCGCCGTGGCGTTCGTGCTCGGCCTCCTCGTGTGGGAGCTCATCTCGCGCGACGACGCCGGCCCCGCCGCGCAGGCCCCGGCCGCGCCCGCGGTCGTGGTCGCCGCGCCGGACGGCCCGCCCGGACCCCTCGCCCCAGCCGCTGAGCGGCACCGACGAACGGAGAGTCGTGACTGCAACCGAACGGGCCGTCGAGCTCGCCGTGATCGCGGCGCGCGCCGCGTCCGACCGCAAGGCCGAGGAGGTCCTCGCGCTCGACGTGAGCGAGCAGCTCGTCCTCACCGACGTGTTCCTGCTCGCCTCGGGCACGAACGAGCGCCAGGTCTCGGCGATCGTCGACGCCGTCGAGGAGGCGATGCACAAGGCGGGCGCGAAGCCGATCCGGCGGGAGGGCAAGCAGGAGTCCCGGTGGGTCCTGCTCGACTTCGGGGACGTCGTCGTGCACGTGCAGCACGCCGAGGACCGCCTGTACTACGCGCTCGAGCGCCTCTGGAAGGACTGCCCCGTGATCGAGCTGCCCGCCGACGCGCGGGGCGGCGACGGGACCGCCGGCGAGCGCGACGACGACGACGGGGCGATCCGCCTCTCGGGGGAGCCGCTCGCGTGACCGCGGGCACGGTCGTCCTCCTGCGCCACGGCCGTACCGAGTACAACGCCTCCCTGCGCCTGCAGGGGCAGGTCGACGTCCCGCTCGACGCCGTCGGTCAGTGGCAGGCCGCGCAGGGTGCCGACGCCCTCGCGAGCGCCCACCGGGCGACGCTCCTGGTGTCCTCCGACCTCGTGCGCGCGGCGGACACCGCCCGTGCGTACGGCGCCGTCGTGGGCCTGGAGCCCGTGCTCGACACGCGCTTGCGCGAGCGCGGCTTCGGTGCGTGGGAAGGGCTCACGGGCGACGAGATCGCCGCCCGCTGGCCCGACGAGTACGCGGCGTGGCGCCGCGGCGAGGAGCCGGCGAGCGCGGGCGCCGAGGCGAAGTCGGACGTCGCGGAGCGGATGGTCACCGCGGTCGCGGACCACGCCGAGGCACTGGGGCGTGACGACACGCTCGTCGTCGTGTCGCACGGCGCGGCGATCACGCTCGCGGTGACGAGGATGCTCGGCCTGGACCCGGACGGGTGGCGCGGCCTCTTCGGCCTGCACAACGTCCACTGGGCCCACCTGCACGCCTCCGGGCCCGACGCGGTGCCGCCGTGGCGGCTCGTGGCGCACAACGTCGGGGCGGGCTTCCCGCTCGACCGGTGGAACGCCGGGCCGGATTGGAACTTGGAGCCCGTTTCTGCGTAGACTGGCGACGCTCCGCAGGGCGGGGATCGCACAGATCCTCTGTCCGGAGGAGCACCTACCTGGACCTTCGGGTCCACGGGGCTGTGGCGCAGCTGGTAGCGCACCTGCATGGCATGCAGGGGGTCAGGGGTTCGAGTCCCCTCAGCTCCACCAGAGGACGCGGGACACCGGTGACGGTGTCCCGCGTCTTTCGCGTTTCGGGCCCGAGTCGATGAGAGTCCGGGTGCGACGGAGACGACGAAGGAGCCCGGCCGGGCGGCCGGGCTCCTTTCGCCGTCGGGAGCCGTCGTGCTGCCGACGACGCTACGACGTGCTGACGTGGACGTGGTCGAAGTGGTTAGCCGTCGCGCCGCCGCGGTCCTCCATGCCGGACCACGCGCTCGCCGGGTCGCCCGCCATCCAGATCTTCTGCTGGTAGATCACGTAGGTGACGCCGAGGGCACCGGCGTTGGCCTGCACGTAGCGGGCGATGTCCCACCCGGCGTCGCCGGAGATCATGATGTCGACCGCGCGGCCGGTGCCGTGGTCGCCGCCGTCACCCGGACGCACGCCCCCGTAGGCGGAGACGCCCGGGAACGCCGCGCAGACGGACCGGTAGACCGCGCGGGCGTTGCTCTGCAGGCCCGACTCGATGCCGGAGCTCACGGGGCACGCGGCGCTCGACGTGCCGGCGGATCCCGACGGGGCGGCCGCCGGGGCCGCAGCAGGCGCGGGTGCCGGCGCAGGCGCGGGCTTCGACCGGGCCAGGTACCGGGAGCTCACCCAGGCGGCTGCGCCGTCCCAGACGACCTGGCTCCACCCGTCCTGGGCCACGCCGGTGACGTCGACGGCCGTGGCGGCGGGGGCGGTCGTCACCTGGGCGGCGTCCACCGACGGTCCCGTCCGGACGTTGACGGCCGCCGTCGTCCACAGCTGACCGGTGACCGTGGGCACGGGTTCGGGCGCGACGGCGGGCTGGGCGGCCGCTTCCGGGGCGGGGACGACCTCGGGGGTCGGCATCGGCTCGGGCGCGGGCGACCTCGTCGCAGGGCCGGTCGTGAGCGGAGCGCGCGCGGCGGAGCGGCTGGCGGCGGTGCTCGGCCGGTCGCGCCGGACGCGGTGCTCGACCGGTCGGCGCCGGGGGCGAGCTCGGTGCTGCCGTCCGCGGCCTGCGACCCGGTGCTGAGCGCTCCGGCGCCGAGCAGGGTCACGAGCGCGAGAGCGGGCAGGCGGAGCGAGCGCGCACGCGCGGCGGTCGCCGAACGATGGCGGGCACGGGACATGGGGAGGCTCCGGACGTGGGGGGAAGGACGCGGCCCATGTAACCAAACCGTTATCAACGTCGTCTAGCCGTGCAGGTCACAAGGGCGGGCGGACCCCGACCGATGGTTCGTCAGGGCGTGCCGGCCGCTGACCCCACCGCCGGGTCGAGGCGGTCGGCGACGGGTCCGAACGTCACGAGCCCGCTCCCCGCGCCGGCGACCTCGTGGCGCGCGGGTGCGAGCGCCGTCCGGGCACGCGTGCGGGCGCCGGCGTGCCCGGCCTCCGTCGCAGCCTGCGCGACGACGCACCACAGCGCCTCGAGCAGCAGGCCGGGCGGCGGGTCGGGGAGCCGGTCGAGCGCGGCGCGCGCACCGGGCCGGTCGCCGGTGCGCACGCGCACCAGCGGCCGCACCCACGGCGCGTACGGGCCCCAGCCGTCGGTGGGGAGCGGCCGTGCCCGGCCGCGGACGAGGTCCAGGCCGAGGAGGGCGAGCGGGAGCAGCCCGTCGACGACGCCGGGCATGCCGGCGTCGTCGAGCGCGCGGACCGCGGCGGTCAGGCGGTCGCCCGCGTCGGGCGCGCCGTCCTCGGCCGCGCGCATCGCGCGGTACCCGGACACGAGGACCGCAGCGCGCGGGCGCTCGTGCCGTGCCGAGACGTCGTCGAGCTCCCGGGCCAGCGCGTCTCCCTCCGCGGTGCGTCCGAGCGCCCCCGACGCCTGGAGGCGGACCAGGAGCCCCTGCACCTCGGCGGACGGCAGGTCGTGGCGGCGCGCGAGCGCGACGATCTCGGCGCCGAGACGGTCGCGCTCGGCGGCGAGCCCCGCCCGGTCGCACGCGTGCAGGGCGAGGGCGCCGAGAGCCGAGCACAGGAGACCGGGATCGCGCAGGTCGCGTGCGCCGCGCACCGCCGCCTCGGCGTGCTCCCGACCCTCGCGGCCGGGCAGCCCGCGCGTCTCGACCGCGACGAGCACGCGCAGGCGGGTGCGAGCGGCGGTCGCGGCGTCGGCGGGCAGGGCGTCGAGCGTGCGCAGGGCGACGTCGGCGAGCGCGAGCGAGCGCTCCGGGTCGTCGCTGCGGGGCCAGACGCTCGGCACGTCGTAGCCGCCGAGCACGCGGGCGGTGAGGGCCGGGTCGCCGAGCGCCTCGGCGGTGCGGGCGGCCTCGAGCAGGTCCTCGTGCGGCGTCGCCGGCGCGGACGCCGAGACCGCGAGCCGTCCGAGCATGCTCACGGTGGTCTCGAGCCGGGCGCGCGACCCCGGCGCGAGCGCGCGCAACGAGTCGTCGGCGACGCGGCGGAAGACGTCCGCGGGGGCGCGCACGTGCGGGTCGTGGCGCAGGAGCCGGCCTCGAGGTCGGCGAGCGCCGGGGACGGGTCGAGGCCGAGCTCGTCGCGCAGCACGTCCCGCGCCCGCCGGAGCGTCTCGAGCGCCTCGACCTGGCGCCCGGCGCGGTAGAGCGACAGGGCAAGCAGCCGCCAGCCCTCCTCGCGCCACGGGTAAGACCCGGTGTGCGGCGCGGCGAGCGCGACGGCGTCGTCCGCGCGCCCGGTGTCCGCGAGCGCACCGACGAGACGTTCGACGGCGAGAGCGCGCCGCTCGGACAGGCGCGCGCGCTCGGCGTCCGCCCACGGCCGCCCCGCCTGGTCCGGGTAGGCCTCGGCGGGCCAGCCGGCGACGACGGGGCCGAGCACCCGCACGACGTGCGCGGCGGGGGAGTGCACGGTGCCCGCCACGGCGGCCTCGGCCCGCCACGCGTCGACGGCGTCCTGCGGGAGCCGCAGCGCGTAGCCGTCGCCCTCGGTGACGAGGACGCGCGCCGGGGAACGGGGCACCCGGCCCGGTTCGAGCACCGCGCGCAGGTCCGCGACGAACGTGCGCACGGTCCCCACGGCGCGCGGCGGTGGGGCGTCGTCCCAGAGGTCGTCGACGAGCGCGTCGACGGTGACGGCGCGCCCCCGCGCGGCGACGAGGCGCGCGAGCAGCTCGCGGTGGCGCGGGCCGCGCAGGTCGAGCGGGGCGCCGTCGCCGGACCACGCCGCCGTCGGTCCGAGGACGCGGGCAAGGAGCCCGTCCCGTGCGCCGGTCCGTCCTGCCGCCTGCTGCCCCTCGTCCCGCACGCGGCAAGCCTAGGTCCGGAGGCGGCGCACGGCGCTGATCGGCCGCTGATCCGCGGCGGCGAGGCTCGTCGCGTCCCCCTCGGAAGGAAGAACCGATGTCTCTCACCATCCCCGGCTTCACGACCCGTCGCGTCCCGGTCGCCGACGGCGTCGCCCTCCACGCGGCCGTCGGCGGGCAGGGCGACCCCGTCGTCCTGCTCCACGGCTTCCCGCAGACCCACCTCATGTGGCGGCACGTGGCCGCCGACCTCGCGCGCGACCACACCGTGATCTGCCCGGACCTGCGCGGCTACGGCGCGAGCGACAAGCCCGCCGAGGCCGACGGGAGCACCTACGCCAAGCGCACCATGGGCGCCGACGTCGTCGCGCTGGCCCGCGAGCTCGGGTTCGACCGGTTCGCGCTCGCCGGCCACGACCGTGGGGCGCTCGTCGCGTTCCGGACGGCGCTCGACCACCCGCGGACCGTCACGCACCTCGCGACGCTCGACGTGCTCCCGACGCTCGACATGTGGGAGGTCCTGCACGGTGCCGACGCACGCGTCGCGTGGCACCTCTACCTCATGGCCCAGCCGGCGGGCCTGCCCGAGGCGATGATCGCCGCCACGGCGGACGCGTTCTTCGGCTCGTTCCTCGACGGCTGGACGGGCCGGCCGGACGCCATCCCCGCCGAGGCGCGCGCCGAGTACC
Source organism: Cellulosimicrobium sp. CUA-896 (assembly GCF_001942335.1). Taxonomy (GTDB): domain Bacteria; phylum Actinomycetota; class Actinomycetes; order Actinomycetales; family Cellulomonadaceae; genus Cellulosimicrobium. The sequence continues at coordinate 35,203 of NZ_MKKH01000011.1, forward strand.
TGCGCGCGTCCCGCGAGGCGGTGCCGTCGATCGTCGCCGACTACCGGGCGTCGGCCGAGATCGACGTCGAGCACGACCGTGCCGACCGCGCGCAGGGCCGCACCCTCGACATGCCGACGCTCGTCGTCCAGCAGGACTGGGGCGCGCAGCTGGGGTACGACGCCGCCGCGCTGTGGGGCGCGTGGGCGACCGACCTCGTGCACCGGACCCTCGCCGTCGGGCACTTCATGGCGGAGGAGTCGCCCGACGTCGTCGGTGCCGAGCTCCGCGCCCTCCTCGCCCGCTGAGCACGGCACGGGCCCCGGCGCACGAGGTGCCGGGGCCCGTGACGCGTCGACGGCCCGTCAGGGGACGGTGTGGCCGGCGGCGCGGAAGAGCTCGTACCACTCCGCGCGCGTGAGGTGCACGTCCGAGCCCTGCGCGGCGCCCGCCACCCGCTCGGGCGTCGTCGTGCCGAGGACGACCTGCATCCGGGCCGGGTGCCGCGTGATCCACGCCGTCGCGATCGCGATCGGCGGGACGTCGTACTGCGCGGCGAGGCGGTCGATCACCGCGTTGAGCTCTGCGTACTCGGGCGAGCCGAGGAACGTCCCCGTGAAGAAGCCCGCCTGGAAGGGGGACCAGGCCTGCACGGTGATGTCGTGCAGCCGGCAGTAGTCGAGCGTGCCGACGTCGCGGCTCACCGACTGGTCGAGCGCCGCCATGTTCGACGCGACGCCCTGGGCGATCAGCGGCGCGTGCGTGATCGACAGCTGCAGCTGGTTCGCCACGATCGGCTGCTCGACGTAGCGCCGCAGCAGCTCGATCTGCCCGGGCGTGTGGTTCGAGACGCCGAACGCCCGCACCTTGCCGGCCGCGTGCAGCTCCGAGAACGCGCGGGCCACCTCCTCGGGCTCGACGAGCGCGTCCGGGCGGTGCAGGAGCAGCACGTCGAGGTGGTCGGTGCGCAGCGCCTCGAGCGAGGCGTGCACCGACGCGACGAGGTGCTCGTACGAGAAGTCGAAGTACGGGCCGTCGGGCACGATGCCGGCCTTGGACTGGATCACCCACTCGTCCCGCTCGGCGGGGGAGAGGGCCATCGCCTCGGCGAAGCGGCGCTCGCAGCCGTGCAGGTCGTCGCCGTAGACGTCGGCGTGGTCGAGGAACGTGATCCCGGCGTCGCGCGCGGTGCGCACGAGCGTGCGGACCTCGTCGTCGGTCTTGTCCTGGATGCGCATGAGCCCGAGCACGACGTCCGGGACGACGAGGTCCGTGCCGGGCAGGGTGAAGGTCTTCACAGGAGTCTCCTCGTGGTGGTCGGGCGGCGTGGTCGCCGCGTCACGCGGCCGAGAGGCGCGCGACCTCGTCGTCGGTGAGGACGAGGTCGGCCGCGCCGGCGGAGTCGCGGACGCTCTCGGGGCGCGACGCGCCCGGGATCGGCACGACGACGGGTGCGAGCGCCAGCTCCCACGCGAGGGTGACCTGGTAGACGCTCACGCCGTGCGCGTCGGCGACGTCCTGGAACGCCGCGTGGGCCGCGCCCAGCTCGGACGCGTTCGCGATGCCGCCGAGCGGGCTCCACGGCAGGAACGCGACGCCGAGCGCCGCGCAGTGCTCGAGCTCGCCCAGGCTGGAGCGGAACCGCGGCGAGAACTGGTTCTGCACGGACACGAGCCGGCCGCCGAGGACCTCGTTCGCCTCGTCGATCTGCGCCACGTCGGCGTTCGAGATGCCGGCCATGCGGATGACGCCCTCGTCGAGGAGCTCGGCGAGCGCCCCGACCGACTCGGCGTACGGGACCGCCGGGTCGGGCCGGTGGAACTGGTAGAGGCCGATCGCGTCGACGCCGAGGCGCTGCGCCGACGCCTTGGCGGCCTGCTTGAGGTAGGCGGGGTCGCCGTTCTTCGTCCAGGACCCGTCGCCCGGACGCAGGTGCCCGCCCTTGGTCGCCACGAGGACGCCGGACGTGTCGTCGCCGTACGAGCGCAGCGCGCGGGCGATGAGCTCCTCGTTGTGGCCGACCTCGTCGGCGTGCAGGTGGTAGGCGTCGGCCGTGTCGATCAGGGTGACGCCGGCGTCGAGCGCGGCGTGGACGGTCGCGACGGAGCGGGACTCGTCGGGGCGTCCCTCGATCGACATCGGCATGCCGCCGAGGCCGATCGCGGAGACGGTCTGCTGTCCGATCGTGCGCTGGTGCATGAAGGAATCCTCCTGGGTGGTGGTGCGTCGGCGGGTGGCCGCCCCGTGGGCGAGGACCGACGAGTGACGCTGTCGCGAGCCTAGGAAGACCTCACCTAGAATTCCAACGATTGGCAGTTGTGCGATCCAGAACTGAGAGCGATCAATGGACCTGCGCCAGATGGAGTACCTCGTCGCGCTCGCGGACGCGCGGCAGTTCACGCGGGCCGCCGCGCTCTCCGGGGTGTCGCAGTCGGGGCTCTCGGCCGCCATCCGCGGGCTCGAGGAGGAGCTCGGCGCGAGCCTCTTCACACGGACCACGCGCCGCGTCGAGCCGACCGAGGCCGGGCTCGCCCTCCTGCCGCACGCCCGCGCGATGCTGGCCGCGGCCGCAGCCGCGCGCGACGCGGTCGTACAGGCGACGCACCAGGTCTCCGGTGCGCTGCGCGTGGGGGCGGAGCAGTGCCTCGGCGTGGTCGACGTCGCCGCGCTCCTCGAGCGGTTCCACCGCCGCCACCCGCTCGTCGAGATCCACTTCGTCCAGGCCGGCTCGCACGAGCTCCTGGCGCGCGTGCGCGACGGTGACCTGGACGTCGCGTTCGTCGCCACCACGGACGGTCTGGGCGCGCTGTCGCAGACCGTCCTCGGCAGCGAGCCCCTGGTCCTGGTGTGCCCGCCGGAGCACCGTCTCGCCCGGCGCGGGCGCGTGGACTGGTCGGACCTCGTGGGAGAGGACTTCGTCGACTTCGACGTGTCGTGGGGAGCGCGCCCCGTGAACGACGCGACGTGCGCGGCGCACGGCGCGCACCGCCGCGTGCGGTTCACGGTCAACGACGTGCACACGCTCCTCGCGCTGGTCGACCGCGGTCTCGGCATCGCCCTCGTCCCGCAGCACGTGTCCGCCAAGCCGCAGGCCGCGCGCCTCGCCGCGGTCCCCCTGCCGGAGGAGGGCGCGCCGAGCTGGGTCGTCTCGGTCGTCACCGGCCGCGACCACGCGGCAGCCGCCCCCCGGCTCCTCGAGCTGCTCGCCGACACGCCCGCCGGCAGCACCGCGCCTGCGGCGGCCGCGCGGTGACCAGGGCATCCGGCCCGCGGGAGCCCGCTCCGCTCTTCCCGTTCCGCAGCGTCGTGCTCGGGGCGTTCGTCCCGACGCTCGTCCTCGAGATCGGCGTGGGCGCCATGCTGCCCGTCGTCGCCGTGACCGCGACGGACCGGGGCGCGACCCTGACGGTCGCCGGGCTCGTCGCCGCGCTGGTCCCCGTCGGCAAGATCCTCTTCGACCTGCCCGCCGGGACGCTCGCGACACGCTCGGGGACCGCACCGCCATGCTCCTCGCGGGTGCCGTCGCCGTCGCCGCCTTCACCACGGTGGCCCTGACGAGCGCCCTGTGGGGGCTGGCGGCGGGCGTGCTCGCCCTCGGCGCCTCGACGGCGGTGTTCAACCTCGCGCGCCAGGCGTACCTCACGGAGATCACGCCGCCGCTGCGGCGCGCGCGCGTGCTGTCCACGCTCGCGGGGGTGCACCGCATCGGGCTGTTCCTCGGCCCGTTCGCCGGCGCGGCCGTCATCGCGGCGTCGTCGGTGCGGGGCGCCTTCTGGCTGGGCGCGGGCGCCGCGCTGGTCTCCGTGGCGGTCGTCGCGGTCGTGCCGCCCGAGCGGGCGAGCGCGACGGGGGAGGAGCGCCCGGTCGTGGAGCCGCGCCGGCGCGTGCGCATCGTCGACGTCGCGCGCGACCACCGCCGGCTGTTCGGGACGCTCGGCGTGGCGATCCTGCTCGTCGCAGCGGTGCGCGGCGCACGGCAGACGGTGATCCCGCTGTGGGGCGAGCACCTCGGCCTCGACGCCGAGGTCACGTCCGTGCTCTTCGGCGTCGCCGGCGCGCTCGACATGCTGCTGTTCTACCCGGCGGGCAAGGTCATGGACCGGTTCGGCCGGCTCTGGGTCGCCATCCCCTCCATGCTGACGATGGCCGTCGCGCTCGCCGTGATGCCGCTGGCCCAGACGGTGCCCGCCGTCGCGGTGGTCGCCGCGCTGCTGGGCGTCGGCAACGGCATGGGCTCGGGCATCATCATGACGCTCGGGGCGGACGTCGCGCCCCCGGACGTGCGCCCGACGTTCCTCAGCGTGTGGCGGCTCTTCCAGGACTCGGGCGACGCGCTCGGACCGCTCGTGCTCTCGGCCGGTGCTGCGCTGGGCTCGCTCGCCGCGGGCATCTGGGCGGCGTCCGCGCTCGGGGTCGCGTCCACGGGCGCGCTCGCGCGGTGGGTGCCGCGCTACTCCGCGCTCGCCGACCTCACAGGTCGACCCTGGCGCCGCCGGCCCGCACGGGTGCGCGGGCAGGGATCGCCGCGCTAGCCTGCGCGGACGCCGGACGACACGTCGCCCGGCGTGCTCACCGCCCCCGGGACGCGCACGCGATGCACGTGCGGGCGGCCGGCCGGGCGAGCAGGCGCTCGCGCGGGATCGGCGTGCCGCAGCGCTCGCAGCGGCCGTAGCCGCCCGCGTCCATCCGCCCCAGGGCCGCGTCCACGTCCGCGAGGTGACCGGTGGCGGCCGCGAGCAGGGCGGTCGTCTGCGACCGCTCGAAGGCGATGGTCGACCCCTCGGGGTCGTGCTCGTCGTCGGTCGCGGTGTCCCGCGTGGCGTCGACGATCGTCGTGAAGCTCCGGCCGAGGGACGCGATGGTGTCCGAGGTGCGCTCGCGGTCGGCCACCAGCAGCGCCCGGAGCTCGGCGAGGTCGACGTGCTCCGTGCCGTCAGCCTGCATGGTCGTCAGCCTCCGTCGTCAGCCTGCATCGTCGTCGGGCTCCCTCGTCGTCGGCCTGCGTCGTCGTTGGGATCCCTCGTCGTCCCGTCCGTCGTCAGACGAGCGTGAGCACCCCGAGCACGCCGACGGCGACCCCGAGCACGAGCGAGACGCCGATGAGCACGGCGTGCACGACGAGGAAGCGCGTGGCGCGCCCGGCGGCGTCTCGCGAGCGCGGGTCCTTGGCGATGCGCTGCCAGAAGCGCGGCCAGATGAGCACGTTCCACAGCGCGGTGACGATCAGCACGACCGACCAGGCGAGAGGGAGTTCCACGCGTCGAGCATGACAGGTCGGTGCGACAGCGGTGCCGCCGGTGAGCCGCGGGGACCGCGCGGGAGCCTGTGGGGTCGGCCACATCGACTCCGGAGATCTGGTGAGGCTAGCCTTACCCCGCGTCGACGGCCGGCCGGTCGTCGACGAGCCCGGCACGCGTCGACGTCGTGCCGCCGAGTCGGGGAGCCAGCGTGGGCAGCTACAAGATCGTCAAGCCGGCCGACGCGCACGTCCTGACCCTCGAGGTGGTCGGCACGGAGCGTGTGACGCCGAGCATGGTCCGCGTGACCCTCGGCGGCGAGGGCATGGACCACTTCACGCCCATGGGGTTCGACCAGTGGTTCCGCCTCTTCCTCGCCCGCCCGGACCAGGAGTCGCTGCGCCTGCGACCCGGTCCTCCGGGCTCTGGTACGTCCAGTACCTCGCGACGCCGAGACCGAGGCGCCCGTTCGTGCGGAACTACACCGTGCGCGCGGTGCGTCCCGACCTCGGCGAGCTCGACGTCGACCTCGTCGTCCACGGCGACGCGGGTCCGGCGTCGCGGTTCGCGCTGACCGCGCGGCCGGGTGACCAGGTGGGACTGCTCGACCAGGGCGTGGGCTACAACCCGCGCGTCGAGCACGACTGGACGCTCGTCGTCGCCGACGAGACGGGTCTGCCCGCGGTCGCGGGCATCTGCGAGTCCCTGCCCGACGACGCGCGCGGCCTCGCGGTCGTCGAGATCCCGGAGGCGGCCGACGCCCAGGAGTTCCGGGTGCCGGACGGCGTCGAGCTGCGGTGGGTGGTGCGCGCGCAGGCGAGTGCGGGCGTGACGTCCGGCGACGCGCACCACGCCGTGCCGGGGCGTCTCGCGCTCGAGACCGTGCGCGCGGCCGACCTGCCGGCCGGTCCCGTCTACGCGTACGCGGTGGGGGAGTCGTCGCTCGCGACGGGGGTGCGCCGCCACCTCGTCGACGACCGCGGTGTGCCGAGGGCCAACGTCGACTTCGTGGGGTACTGGCGCCACGGCCACGCGGCGTCGTCGTGACGCGAGCCGGCCGCCTGCGCTCGCGGCGTCAGACCTTGCGGAGCTGGTGGAACATCGGGCAGTCGAACGGGTCGCGAGCCGACAGGCCGACCTGGTTGAGATAGCGCACCACGATCGCGTACGACTGCGCGAGGCTCGTCTCGGTGTACGGCAGCCCGAGGTGCGCGCAGTGCTCGCGCACGACCTCGCGCGCCCGCGCGAGGTGCGGCCGGGGCATGCTCGGGAAGAGGTGGTGCTCGATCTGGTAGTTGAGACCGCCCATGAGGACGTTCATGAACGCGCCGCCGCGGATGTTGCGGGAGGTGAGCACCTGCTTCGACAGGAAGTCGATCTTGCTGTCCTCGGGGATCACGGCCATGCCCTTGTGGTTGGGCGCGAAGGACGCGCCCATGTAGACGCCGAAGACCGCGAGCTGCACGGCGAGGAACGCGAACGCCATGCCCAGCGGCAGTGCCCAGAAGACCACGGCGGCGTAGGCGGCGAGGCGCACGGTGATGATCGCGAGCTCGGACAGCCGGGTCCGCCGGTCCGCCCGGACGCCCGATCCGCTGAGCAGGCTCCGGTACGCCGTGACGTGCAGGTTGAGGCCCTCGAGGGTGAGCAGAGGGAAGAACAGGTAGCCCTGGTAGCGGTTGATCAGCGCCCGGAACCCGGTGGCGCGAGCCGCGTCTCGCCGAGGAAGGCGACGACGTCCGGCTCGATGTCGGGGTCCTTGCCCCGGCGGTTCGGGTTCGCGTGGTGCCGCGTGTGCTTGTTCATCCACCACGAGTAGCTGATGCCGACGACGGCGTTCGCGAGGATCTTCCCGACGCGGTCGTTGACGGGGCCCGAGGCGAACACCTGCCGGTGCGACGCCTCGTGCGCCACGAAGGCGAACTGCGTGAGGACCAGCCCGAGCGCGCCCGCCATGAGCAGCTGGAACCAGGAGTCGCCCAGCAGGACGAAGCCGGTCGCGATCCCGCCCAGCGCGAGGGTCAGCAGGCCGAGGGTCCACAGGTAGTAGCCCCGCGCGCGCTCGAGGAGGCCGGCGTCGCGCACGGTGCGCGACAGCGCGCTGTACGTGCTCGTGACGGCCGCGGCGTCGGCGGTCCGGGGGCGGGTCGCCCGGAATCCCGGGCGTACTGCAGCAGAGGTCACAGGTCCTCGCAGACGGTCGGTGTCGACTTCCCAGCCGCGGAGGTGAGCAGACGCTCGTCGTGCAGATGCCCTCACCCTACGGGACCGTAGGTTCCGGTGCGTCCCCGGCTCGTGAAGGACCGACGAAGGTGTGACGACGGGATCGTCGGTGCCCCGGCCGTCCCGGCCCGGGTCAGGCGGCGTGGCGGAACGTCGTCCGGAACTCCGTCGGGGTCACGCCCACGGCCCGGCGGAAGTGGTGGCGCAGCAGCGCGGCGGACCCGAACCCGCAGCGTCGCGCGACCTCCTCGAGGTCGAGCCGGGTCTCCTCAAGAAGGGTCTGGGCGTGCGCCACGCGCTGCGCCGTGAGCCAGGCCAGCGGCGTCGTCCCCGTCTGCGCCACGAACGTGCGCGCGAACGTGCGTTCCGACGTGTGGGCGCGGCGCGCGAGGTCCCGGACGGTCAGCGGCTCGTCGAGGTGCTCCGTCATCCAGTCGAGCAGCTCCGCGAAGGAGTCCTCCTCGGCCGCCGGGACGGGCCGCTGGACGAACTGGCGCTGACCGCCGTCGCGCTGCGGCGGCACCACCATGCGGCGGGCGATGACGTTCGCGACCCGCGAGCCGAGCTCGCGCCGCACGAGGTGCAGGCACGCGTCGATGCCGGCGGCGGTGCCGGCGCTGGTGATGACGTCACCGTCGTCGACGAAGAGCACGTCCGGGTCGATGTCGAGGCTCGGGTGCCGGCGCTGCAGCTCCGCGGCGTGCATCCAGTGCGTCGTGACGCGCCGTCCCTCGATCACACCGGCGGCGGCGAGGACGAACACGCCCGAGCAGACGCTGAGGAGCGTGGCGCCCCGGGCGGACGCGCGGCGGACCGCGTCGAGCACGGGCTCGGGATAGCGCGACCCGATGCGGATCGCCGGGACGACGACGAGGTCCGCGTCGTCGGCGGCGTCCAGGCCGTGCTCGGGCACGAGGCCGGCGCCGACGGACGTGCGCACGGCCTCCCCGGCGACCGGGCCGCAGACCCGGAAGTCGAAGCGCGGCACGCCGTCGTGCGTGCGGTCGAGGCCGAAGACCTCGCACACGACGCCGAACTCGAACGGGGCCAGGCCGTCGCTCACGACGGCCGCGACGGTGCGCAGCATAAAGGTGAGGCTAGGCCTGTTGGCAGGAAGTTGTCGAGGGGTGTCGGTGCTGCCACTGGTCGCCGCTGCGGCCACGGACGACGGTGGGCGCATGGACATCATCTGGGGTGCGATCGGGTTGCTCGCCGTCGTCGGTTCCACCACCGCCGCGCTCGCGGTGCGTCGCGCGGACCCGGCGCGGCCGTGGTTCGCCGCAGGGTCCGACGGCGCGTGGTCGCGGCGTCCGGAGGACCCCGAGCGGCTCCTCCTCGCCGACCGCGACGCGGCGCGCGCCGCCGGGGAGCTCACCGCCGCACGTGCGCGAGGTCGCGGGACGCACGACGGCCCGGACCTCGTCGAGGTCCGGGCGTCGTCGTGCAGGGTGCTCAGGCGCGGGAGGAGGCCGAGTCGAGATCGGCGTCGCCCGCGAGGCTCTGGAGCTCCTCAGGAGCCCACGGGGCCTGACCGATGCTCGGGATCATGGTCGCGAGCTGCGGGCGCCAGGTCGCGAAGCGGTCCGGGAAGCAGCGCTCGAGCACGTCGATCATCGCCGGGACCGCGGTCGAGGCGCCCGGCGAGGCGCCGAGCAGGCCGGCGATCGAACCGTCGGCGGCCGCGATGACCTCGGTGCCGAACTCCAGGACGCCCTTGCCGTCCGCGTCCTTCTTGATCACCTGGACGCGCTGGCCGGCGGTGATCGTCTCCCAGTCCTTCGGGTGCGCGGACGGCATGAACCCCTGGAGCGCCGTGAACTTGGTCTCAGGGCTCGCGAGGAGCTGGCCGACCAGGTACTGCGTGAGGTCGAGGTTCTTGAGCCCCGCACCGACCATGGAGCCGAGGTTGTGCAGCCGCAGCGAGGTGAGCAGCCCGAGGTACTTCCCCTTCTTGAGGTACTTGGGGCTGAACCCGGCGTACGGGCCGAACATGAGGTAGCTCTTGCCGTCGACCACGCGCGTGTCGAGGTGCGGCACGGACATCGGCGGGGAGCCGACGTCGGCCTTGCCGTACACCTTCGCCTGGTGCTGCGCGACGAGCTCGGGGTCGTCGGTGCGCAGGAACTCGCCGCTGATCGGGAAGCCGCCGTAGCCCTTGGCCTCGGGGATGCCGGCGGCCTGGAGCAGCGGCAGCGCCCCGCCGCCGGCGCCGACGAACACGAACCGCGCCTCCACGGTCGAGCGGCGCCTCGGGGCGTTCCACGAGCGGTCCTTGACCGACAGGCGCCAGCGCCCGCCCTTCGTCCGGCGCAGGTTCGTGACCTCGTGCTCGAGGAACAGCTGCGTGCCGTTCGCCACGAGGTGGTCGACGAGCTGCTCGGTGAGGGCGCCGAAGTCGACGTCGGTGCCGCTCGTCGCGCGCGTCGCCGCGACGGGCTCGTCGCCCTCGCGCTCGGCGACGAGCAGCGGGGCCCACTTCGCGAGGACCGCCGGGTCGTCCGAGAACTCGAGCTCGCCGAAGAGCGGGTGGCGGCTCAGGGTCTCGAACCGGCGGCGCAGGTAGTCGACGTTCTCGGCGCCGCGGACGAACGTCATGTGCGGCGTGCGGGACAGGAAGCTCGCCGGCTGCGGCAGCGCGCCCGTGGTGAGCAGGTGGTTCCAGAACTCGCGCGACATCTCGAACTGCTCGTTGATCTTCACCGCCTTGGTGATGTCGATCGAGCCGTCCGGCCTCTCGGGCGTGTAGTTGAGCTCGCACAGGGCGGCGTGGCCGGTCCCGGCGTTGTTCCAGGGGTTCGACGACTCCTGCGCGACGGCGTCCAGGCGCTCGTACACGCGCACGGTCCAGGAGGGCTCCAGGACGTTGATGAGGGCGCCCAGCGTGGCACTCATGATGCCGCCGCCGATGAGGGCTACGTCGATCTGGTCTGCGGTGCTTGCGGGGTTGCTCGCTCGGCTCGACACCCGACGATTCTACGCTTGTGAAAGAGTGCACTAACTGTGCGGTGCGTCACGGGCGTACGTCACACGGGGGTGGGACCTCGGTCCCGCCGTCGTGCGAGGGCTCGGTCCCGCGCCCGGTCCCGCGCCGACCTCAGGGCCACAGCAGCTCCCGCGACCAGCGGGGGCCGGTGCGGGCGGCGTCGTAGCGCAGGCGGACCTGGCCGTGCGAGGGGCTGGACGCCCAGAACTCCACGCTCGTGGCCTCGAGCGCGTACGCGGTCCACACGTCGAGGACGAGGTCCGGCTCGCCGCGCACGCGTTCGAGCGCCGCGTCCCAGGCCTCGCGGTACGCCGCGGCCGACGGCAGCGGCGCGCTCTGGGGGCCGGCGAGCGCCGTCGCGCGCGACGGGTCGGAGCGGGCGAGGACGTCGGCGGCCGAGGCGCGCGGCCCCAGCGGCACGGCGGCGCCGCGCACGCGGACCTGCCGTGCACGCTCCGGCCACAGGAAGGTGAGGGCCGCGTTCGGGTTCTGGGCGAGCGCGCGACCCTTGGGCGAGTCGGCACGCGTCGCGAACACCCAGCCGTCAGGGCCGACGTCCTGCAGCAGGAGCGTGCGCGCGTCGACGCGGCCGCCCGCGTCCGCGGTGGAGAGCGTCGCGGCGTGCGGGGCCCGCACCCCGGCGTCGATCGCGTCCTCCAGCCAGGCGACGAACAGCTCGACGGGGTCCTCGGGTGCGCGGCCCGGGTCGAGCCCGGGGCGGTCCTCGCCGAGGACGGGCAGGGCGCGCAGCCGGTCCCGCAGCGTGGTCGGCCGGTCGGTGGGCTGAGTCATGCCTTCTCCCTCGTGCTCCCTCGTGGTCGTGCGCGGCGCTTGGTCGTACTGTGATCGCGTGACGGTGCCGCAGCGCGTGCTCGTGGTCGCGATCCTCGCCTCGTTCGTGTCGTTCCTCGACGGGTCCGTGGTGAACGTCGCGCTGCCGGCGATCTCCGACGAGCTCACCACCGGGCCGGTGACCGGGCTCGCCCTGCAGCAGTGGGTCGTCGACGCGTACATGATCACGCTCGGCGCGCTGATCCTGCTCGCTGGCTCGTTGTCGGACGTGCACGGGCGGCGTCGGATCATGGGGATCGGGCTCGTCGGCTTCGCGGTGACGTCCGTCGCGTGCGCGGTCGCCCCCGACGGGTTGTTCCTCGTCGTCGCGCGGGCGCTGCAGGGCGTCGCCGGCGCGCTGCTCGTGCCGAGCTCCCTCGCGATGATCATCTCCACGTTCGACGGCGAGCGGCAGGGGCGGGCGATCGGGTCGTGGACGGCCTGGACGAGCACGGCGTCGATCATCGGGCCCCTCCTCGGCGGCGTGCTGGTCGACGCGTTCTCGTGGCGCTGGGTGTTCTGGATCAACGTCGTGCCCGTGGCCGTGACGCTCTGGCTGCTGCGCGGGATCCCGAGCGCGGCCGCGGAGGAGGAGGGTGCCGGCGCGGCGCGGCGCATCGACGTGCGCGGTGCGGTGCTCGCGGCCGTCGGGCTCGCCGGGACGGTGTTCGCGCTCATCGAGCAGGGACGCTACGGCTGGGCCAGCCCCCTCGTGTGGGGCACGTTCGCGGGCGGCGCGCTGTGCCTCGTCGCGTTCGTGCTCTGGGAGCGCCGTGCGCCGGACCCGATGCTCCCGCCGCGCCTGTTCACCGTGCGCAACTTCGCGTGGGGCAACCTCGCCACGGCGGCGATCTACGGAGCGCTGTACTTCGGCGGGTTCGTCGTCACGCTGTTCCTCCAGCAGGTCGGCGGGTACAGCGCGACGGCCGCCGGTCTCGCGCAGATCCCGATCACGCTGCTGCTGCTGGCGCTCTCGACCCGGTTCGGCGCGCTGGCCGGCCGGTACGGACCGCGGATCTTCATGACGCTCGGCCCGCTCGTCGGCGGCGCGGGCTACCTCCTGCTGCTCACCACGACGGAGGAGGCCGTCTACCTCACGCAGGTGCTGCCCGGCCTCACGCTCTTCGGGCTCGGTCTCGCGATGACCGTCGCGCCGCTGACGTCCGCGATCCTCGGCTCGATCCCGGCGACCGACGCCGGCATCGGCTCGGCCGTGAACAACGCCGTGTCGCGCGTGGCGGGTCTCGTCGTCATCGCGTTCGCGGGCGTGATCGCCGGGGGCGCGCTCGACCTGGACGGGTTCCACCGCTCGCTGCTCGTGACGGCGGCGCTCCTCGTGCTGGGCGGGGTGCTCAGCTGGGTCGGGATCCGCAACGAGCACGTGCGCGACGACGCGTCCGGCGCGACCGAGGCGCAGGCGGCGACCTGACACGACGTCGCCCGGCGAGCGCGGGGCGTCGCGGTCAGCCGACCACCTGCAGTGCGCGCGACGAGGTGTTGAGGCGGCGCGCGCCGTCGGGCACGTCCGGCGGGAACGCCACGACGATGTCCTCGATGCGCACGCCGAAGCGGCCCGGCAGGTAGACGCCGGGCTCGACGGAGAAGCACATGCCCGGCTCGATCGGGCGGTCCTCGCCCTCGACCATGTACGGGGGCTCGTGCGTCGTCGTCCCGATGCCGTGCCCCGTGCGGTGGACGAAGTGCTCGCCGTAGCCGGCCTCGGCGATGACGGCCCGCGCCGCGCGGTCGACGTCCTGGCACGTCGCGCCGGGCCGGACGGCGCCCACGCCCGCCTGCTGCGCCCGGCGGACCACCTCGTGGACCGCGCGCTGCTCGGCGAGGAGCGCCTCGTCGGTGCCGCCGCCGACCAGTACGGTGCGGCTCGTGTCCGAGCCGTACCCGGCGCGCAGGCCGCCGAAGTCGAGCACCACGAGGTCGCCGGGCTCGATGACCCGGTCGCCGGCCTCGTGGTGCGGGTCGGCGCCGTTCGGGCCCGAGCACACGAGCGTGAAGTCGACCTGGTCGTGACCGTGCTCGCGGAGGAAGCGGTCGAGGTCGGCCGCGACGTCCCTCTCGCGGCGTCCGGCGAAGGGCACGCGCAGGACGTCGGCGAACGCGGCGTCGGCGGCGGCGCCGGCCGCGGCGAGACGCTCCACCTCGACGTCGTCCTTGACCGCCCGCAGCATCGGCACCGCGTCGGTGCACGCCACCAGGCGTGTGCGGGGGAGCGCGCGCTGGAGCCCGAGCACGTGCAGCGCCCACGTCGCGTCCGACACCGCGTACGTCCCGTCCGGGTCCAGCAACCGCGCGGCGGTCGCGTGCTCGTCCTCGCCGTCGCGCCACGGCACGACCTCGAGGCCGTCCGTGCCCGGGCCGTGCCGCAGGTCGCCGCGCTCCAGGAGCGGCACGACGACGGACGCCCGGCCGGTGGCGAGGAGCGTCGCCGGGATCACGAGGAGCGTCAGCCGCTCGGTGACCGCCGTGGGCGTGTAGCCGGTGAGGTAGGCGAGGTCGGGGCCGGGCGACACGAGCAGGCCCGCCAGGCCGGCGGCGCGCACCTGCGCCGCCGCCCGGGCACGCCGGGCCGCGTAGACGTCCGGTCCGAAGGCGGCGCTCGCGGACGCGTGGTGCTGTCGTCGTCGCTCACCCGACCAGCCTCCCACCGCCGGCGGCCGGCGTCAGACGCGCACGACGACCTTGCCGCGCACGTGGCCGGTCGCGCTGAGCTCGTGCGCGGCGGCCGCGTCAGCGAGGTCGAGCACCTCGGCGACCTCGGGCCGCAGCTCGCCCGCGTCGCCGAGCCGGGCGAGCTCGGCGAGGTCCGCGGCGTCCGGCCGTACCCACACGTAGTGCCCGCCGAGCTCGTCGCGCGCCCGCGGGTCCGTGACGGAGGCGACCGTCCCGCCGTCGCGCAGGACACCGGGCACGACGTCGAGCGCGTCCCCGCCCACGTAGTCGAGGACGACGTCGACCCCGTCGGGCGCGAGCCCGCGCACCCGGTCCGCGAGCCCGTCCCCGTACTCGAGAGGCTCCGCGCCGAGGGAGCGCAGGAAGTCGTGGTTGCGCTCGGACGCCGTGCCGATCACGCGGGCGCCGAGCGCGCGGGCGATCTGGACGGCGAACGACCCGACGCCGCCCGCGGCGGCATGCACGAGGACGGTCTGCCCGGAGGAGACGCCGGCGCGCCGGATCGTCTGGTACGCGGTGAGACCGGCGAGCGGCACAGCGGCGGCCTCCTCGAACGACCAGGCCGCCGGCTTGCGCGCCAGCGTCCGCACGGGCGCGGCGACCAGCTCCGCGAACGTCCCGCCGGACACCGCACCGCCGACGACGTCCTTGCGCACGTAGCCGAACACCTCGTCACCCACCTGGAGCTCCGGCGTGTCGAGCCCGACCTGCTCGACGACGCCCGCGACGTCCCACCCGGGGACGACGGGGAACACGGCGTCGAGGATGCCGTCCAGGTGCCCCTCGCGGACCTTCCAGTCGACCGGGTTGACGCTCGCGGCGCGCACGCGCACGAGCACGGAGTCGGGCGCGACCTTCGGGGTGGGGAGCTCGGTGAGGCGCAGGACGTCGGGACCGCCGTAGCGGGAGTAGGTGATGGCTCGCATACGGGCCCCAACGGCGCGCACGCGCTGACGATTCCCCGCCGCGGCCCGGCCGGTGGTCCGCGTCGCGGCGTCAGCCCTCGAGCGCGCTCGCGTCCATGTGGAGCACCTCCCACTGGTGCCCGTCCGGGTCGGCGAAGCTGCGCGAGTACATGAACCCCTCGTCCTGCGGCTCCTTGACCGGGGACGCGCCCGCGGCGAGCGCGGCGTCGGCGAGGCGGTCGACGGCCTCGCGGCTGTCGGCGGTCAGCGCGTTGATCACCTCGGTGGTCGCCGAGGCGTCGGCGATCGCCTTGGTCGTGAACTGCTTCGCGAAGGCCTCCGTGAGGAGCATGACGTAGATGCTGTCGCTGATCACCACGCACGAGGCGTTCTCGTCCGTGAACTGCTCGTCGATCGTGTACCCGAGCGCCGTGTAGAAGGCCTTCGAGGCGTCGAGGTCCGTGACCGGCAGGTTGACGAAGATCTGGGTGCTCATGGCGGTCCTCCGGTGTCGAGGGGGCGGTGTCGCGGGTAGACGAGCGGGCCGGGCGGGACTCATCGGTCCGTCCGCTCGTCGGTCACGGGGTGTCCCGAGCCGGTCGCGGCCGGTACTGTCCGGCGCAGACGGTCGGCGGCAGGGACCGTCCCGCGGCGCGCTCCCGGCGGGAGGGGTGGCGACATGACGGACGGGCTCCTCGGGCGTCACGACGAGCTCGCGCGGCTGCGCGCGGTCGTCGACGCCGCGCGGTCGGGCCACGGCGGGGCCCTGGTCGTGCGCGGGGAGCCGGGCGTCGGCAAGACGGCCCTCCTCGCCGAGGCGGTCGGCTCCGGCGCGGGGGTGCGCGTGGCGCACGCCGACGGCTTCGAGGCCGAGTCGTCGATCGCCTACGCGGCGCTGCACCGCGTCGTCGCGCCGTGGCGCGGCACGGTCGACGGCCTCCCGCCGCAGCACCGGCGTGCCCTGCGCACCGTGCTCGGGCTCGACGCCGGACAGGCTCCCGACCGGTTCGGCGTCGGGCTGGGCCTGCTCGAGCTCCTGGCGGCCGTCGGGCGCGACGGGCCGGTCGCGCTCGTCGTCGACGACGTGCACTGGCTCGACGCGGAGTCCGCAGCCGTCCTCGCGCTCGTCGCGCGCCGCCTCGACGCGGAGCCGGTCGCGGTGCTGCTCGCGTGCCGGGACGACCCGCAGCACGACGCGACGGTCGCCGGCATCCCGGTCCTGCACGTGCGCGGCCTCGACGACGCGTCCGCCGGTCGGCTCCTCACGTCCCGCGTGCGGGAGCCGGTCGACCCGCTCGTCGTCGCGCGCGTCGTGCGGGCGACCGGCGGCAACCCGCTCGCGCTCGTCGACCTGGCGCACGACCTCACGGCGCGCGAGCTGCACGACTCGGGCCTGGCCGAGGAGCCGGTGCCGGTCGGGCGCCACCTCCAGGCGCACTACCTGGAGCGGGTCCGGGGCGCTGCGCCGGACGTGCGCACGTGGCTCCTCGTCGCCGCGGCGGACAGCACGGGCGACCTCGGGCTCGTGGGGCGGGCGTGCGCCGAGCTCGGCGTCGACGGGCGGGCCGGCGAGGCCGCCGAGGACCTCGGCCTCGTGGCGCTGGGCACGACGGCCCGCTTCCGGCACCCGCTCGTGCGCGCGGCCGCGTACGGGGCGGCACGGGGAAAGGAGCGACGCCGGGTGCACGCGGCGTTGTCGCGGGCCGCCCACGCGGCCGGCACCCCCGAGCTCGCCGCGTGGCACGCGGCGCGCGCGACCGTGGGCGTGGACGCCGGAGTGGCCGAGCGCCTGGAGGCGGTGGCCGATGCCGCCGGCGCTCGCGGCGGCGTCGTCTCCCGCGCACGCGTGCTCGGCCGTGCGGCCGAGCTCACGCCCCCGGGGCAGGACCGGGACCGGCGCCGGGTCGCGGCGGCGGAGGCGGCGGTGGCGGCCGGGGCGGCGCAGATCGGCGCGGCGCTGCTCGACGGGCTGGTGCCCGCCCGACCGGTGGCAGACGCCGATCGCGAAGGACCGGTCGCGCCGGACCCCGTGCTCCGCGCCCGCGTCGTCGCGGTGCGCGTCGGCCTCGGGCTCTTCACGAGCGACCCCGCCGTGGTCACCCGTGCGGCCGCCGACATGCTCGACGCGGCCGCGCTGCTGCACGGGACCGACGCGGCGCGCGAGCAGGACGCCCTCGTGCGCGCGTTCGAGCACGCCGTGATGGCCGACCGCGCCTGCGCGGGACGACGCTGCCCGAGCTCGGCCGGCGGCTGGAGGCGGGCGCGGCCGTGCGACCGGGACCGACGTCGGACGTGCTGCGCGCCCTGGGTGCCCTCGTGCTGGAGGACCAGGCGGCCGCCGTCCCGGCGCTGCGGCGGGGGACGGCCGCCCTCGACGCGCTCGACGACGACCGTGCGCTCGCCTTCGTCACCGCGGGCGTCGCCCTCACGACCGCGCTGTGGGACCTGCGCGGCCGGGACGCCTGGCTCGCGCGGGTGACGCGGGCCGCGCGCGACGCCGGGTCGCTCCAGGCCCTGGACACCGGCCTGTGGGTGTCGTCGCTCGCCGAGCTCACCGGCGGGACGCCGCGCCGCGCCGAGCAGTACCTCGAGCAGGTGCGCGAGCTGCGCCGGGCGATCGGCTACGACGGCGAGCACGTGGTCAACGTCGCCCACCTCGCCTGGGTCGACGCGCCGCGCGAGCAGGTCCTGCGCGCCGCGGCGGCGGCGCGGGACGTGGGCTTCGGCGGCGTCGAGGCCTCCGCGCTCGGCGCGCTCGCCGTCCACGACCTGGCGGAGGGCCGCTACCGGGACGCGTACGCGACCCTCGCACCGCTCGTCGAGGACCCGTTCCTCCAGCTCACGCCCCTCCAGGTGCCCGACCTCGTGGAGGCGGCCGTACGGTCCGGGCGCGCGCCCGAGGCGCGACGGCACGTCGAGCGGCTCGAGGCGGTCGCGGCGGCGAACGGCTCGCCGTGGGCGCGCGGGACGGCGCTGCGCTGCCGCGCGCTGCTCGGCACGGACGACGCCGCGTCCGCGCGCTACGCGGAGTCGGCGCAGGCCCTCGACGACGCCGGGGCGGTCGTCGACGCTGCGCGCTCGCGTCTCCTGCAGGGCGAGCTGCTCCGCCGTCGGCGGAGACGGGCCGAGGCGCGGGCCCTGCTCCGGTCGGCGCAGGACGTCTTCGAGGCGGCGGGGGCGACCGCGTTCGCGCGACGGGCGCGCGCGGAGCTCACCGCGGCGGGGGCGGAGCCGGGCGACGCCCGCGCCGTCCGTCGGTCGCCGCTCACGCCCCGGGAGGAGACGGTCGCGCGGCTCGCCGCCGACGGCGGGACGAACGCCGAGATCGGCGCGACGCTGTTCATCAGCGCGCACACGGTCGACTACCACCTGCGCAAGGTGTTCCACAAGCTCGGCGTCTCGTCCCGACGCCAGCTCCGGGCACGCCTCGCCGCCACCGCCCGCTGACGGACTACGCGTGACGCGTGGTCCGCGCGCGACCCGCCGGCGAGGAGGCTGCGAGGGGCCAGCACCCGTGAGAAGGGAAGCGCCATGACCGACACCGACCGTCCCGTGACACCTCCCGACGCGACCGGCGGCGCTGCGCCCGACACCGTCGTCCTCGTGCACGGGCTCTGGATGACGCCCCGCAGCTGGGAGGCGTGGGTCCCGTACTACGAGGCGAAGGGCATGCGGGTGCTCACGCCCGGCTACCCGGGCTTCGAGATCGAGGTGGAGGCGCTGCGCGAGAACCCGCGGGTCATCGCGGACCTCACCGTCCCCGAGACCGTCGACCACCTCGCCGGGGTGATCGAGGCGCTCGACGCGCCCCCGGTCGTCATCGGCCACTCGTTCGGCGGCACGCTCACGCAGCTGCTCCTCGCGCGCGGGCTCGGGCGGCGGGGGTGGCGATCGACTCGGCCCCGCCGGAGGGCGTGCGAGTCACGCCGCCCTCCCAGGCGCGGTCCCTCTTCCCCGCCCTGCGCAACCCGGCGAACCGGCACCGCGCCGTCGGCTTCACGGCCGAGGAGTTCCACTACGCGTTCACCAACACGCTCTCGGCGACGAGTCGCGGGCCGTCTGGGAGCGGTACGCGATCCCGGCCCCGGGCGCGTGGATCTGGGACTACGGCCTGCTCGCGAACTTCACGCCCGGCCGCCAGGAGACCTGGGTGGACTTCTCCGTCGACCGCGCGCCGCTGCTGTTCATCGCGGGGGAGAAGGACCACATCATGCCGCCGGCGGTGAACCGCTCGAACGCGAAGCACTGGGAGAGGTCACCGGCGCTGACGGAGTACGTCGAGCTGCCCGGCCGTGACCACTGGACGTGCGCGGCCCCGGGGTGGGAGGCCGTCGCCGACCGCGCGCTCGAGTGGGCCCTCGCGCACGCGACGGCACCGCGGCCCGCCGGCGCCTGACGGACGGTCACCCGGCGGGGTGCTCGACGACCACCTCGCCGGGGGACTTGTCACGCCGCCACCCCTTCCACACCGGGTGTCGCAGCTTGCCGAGCGGCGTGTCGCCGGCCGGCCCGTCCTCCGGCGGCCCTGTCCACTCCCCGTACGCCACCTCGGCCACGCGGCGCGGCGACACCCACCGCGCGTCGGCGGCGTCCTCGCGCGGCACCCCGACGGCGGCCGGCGTCGAGCGCTCGATCCTGCCCAGCTCGGTGACGAGGTCGCGCCGCTCGGCGTCGCTGAAGCCCGAGCCGACGCGTCCCACGTACAGCAGCCGGTCGCCGTCCGGCACCGCGAGCAGCAGCGAGCCCATGAGGTGCGTGCGCTCGCCGTGCCCCGGCCGCCAGCCCACGACGACGACCTCCTGCGACTGCGCGTGCTTGAGCTTGAGCCACTGCTGCGACCGGCGACCGGCGAGATACGTGCTGTCGCGCCGCTTCGCGACCACGCCCTCCAGGCCGAGCCGCCTCGACGTGCGCATCGCCGCGTCGAGGTCGCCGTCGAACGCCGGCGGCACGTGCACCGGCGCCTCCGCCCCGGCCAGGAGGTCCTCGAGCACCTCCCGGCGCTCGTCGTAGGTCCGCTTCGCGAGCGACCGGCCGCCGGTCTCCAGCACGTCGAAGACCATGAGGTCGACCTGGACGGAGCGCCGCGCCGCCGCGACGTCGCCCGGCTTCGCGATGTTCGCCCGCTGCTGCAGCCGCCGGAAGCTCGGGCGCCCCCGCGCGTCGAGCGCGACGATCTCGCCGTCGAGCACGAGCGGCAGCGTGTCCGCGGGCACCTGCTCCGCCAGCGCCTGGAGCTCCGGGTACGTCACCGTCATGTCCTTGCCCGACCGGCTGACCAGCCGCACCGCGCCCGCCGACACCTCGGCGAGCGCCCGGAACCCGTCCCACTTCATCTCGAACGCCCACGCGTCGTCGCCGTCCGCGAAGTCCGACGGACGGCCCGGCGAGGCGAGCATCGGCCGCCAGTCCGTGCGGGCGCGGGACGGTTCCGTGGTGCCGGGGTCGGGGTCGGGGTCGTGGTCGGGTGGGGTGGCGGACGGGCGGCGCGCGCCGGGTCTACCATCCGCGGCTCGTCCCTCGCCGCTCCCGCCAGACCCGCCACGACCCGGCGCGCGCCGCCCACCCGCCTTCTCCGTGTCGCCCTGGTCCCGTGGCCCAGGTCCCGGCGCCGCTTCCTCGGCCTCCGCGCCCCGACCACCGTGCGACCGACCCGACCTCGCGGGCGCATGAGGTGGATCAGCCAGTTGTTCTCCTCGCCGGAGCCGCCGCGGCCGCGCGTGTGGATGAGGGCGAGACGTCGCGTGCCGTGCTGCTCGCCGTGGAGCGTGACGATGACCTCCTCGTCGTCGCGCCACTTCTCGAGCTCGTACGTGCCCGCGTCCCAGATCGTCACCTCGCCCGCACCGTACTCGCCGTGCGGGATGGTGCCCTCGAACGATCCGTAGGCGAGCGGGTGGTCCTCCGTCTGGACGGCCAGGTGGTTCTTCTTCGGGTCCGTCGCTCGCCGCGCGGCAGCGCCCAGCTGACGAGGACGCCGTCGTGCTCGAGCCGGAAGTCCCAGTGCAGGCGCCGGGCATGGTGCTCCTGGATGACGAAGGTCATGCCCGCGCTCGGCGGGGGAGCGTCGTCGGGGACCGGCTCGGGGGTCTTCGCCGCGTCGCGCATCGACCGGTACGTCGCGAGCCGGTCGAACGTCGCCATCCGCTCGGGCGTCGGTTCGAGCGCGGCGAGGTGGCCCGCGGTGAGGGCCGCGAGCGGGTCGCCGGTCGTGCGCACGCGCTCGAGCACCTCGTCGGCGTCGAGGTGGCGCAGGTCCGGGTCGTCGAGCTCGTCCCACGTGCGCGGGGCGGCGACCATGGGGCGCTCGCGGCCGCGCAACGAGTAGGGTGCGATCGTCGTCTTGTTCGCGTTGTTCTGGCTCCAGTCGACGAGCACCTTGCCGCCGCGCAGCGACTTCTTCATGTCGCTGACGACGAGGTCCGGGTGCTCCGCCTCCAGGTAGCGCGCGAGCTCGTGCGCCACGGCGGAGACCGCCTCCGCGTCCTGCTTGCCGTCGAGCGCCGCGTAGAGGTGGATGCCCTTGGACCCGCTCGTCACGGGCAGCGGGTCGAGCCCCATGCCGAGCAGGATCTGCCGCGCGAGCCGGGCGACCTCCGCGCACTCGGCCAGCCCGGCGCCCGGCCCGGGGTCGAGGTCGAGCACGAGCCGGTCAGGGTCGAGGTGCACGCCCGTGCGGCCGAACTGCCACTGCGGCACGTGCAGCTCGAGCGACGCCGTCTGGCCGAGCCAGGTGAGCGTCGCGAGGTCGTTGACGAGCACGTAGTCGTTCGCGCTGCTCCTGTGCTGGATGCGCCGGGTGCGCACCCACGACGGCACGCCCTGGCCGGCGTTCTTCTGGAAGAACACCTGGCCGTCCGTGCGTCGGGCCAGCGCTTGCGCGTCGCGGGCCGGTTCGCGCAGTGCGGCAGCATGACGTCCGCGACGCCGGCGAGGTAGGCGAGCACGTCGCCCTTCGTCGTGCCCGTCGCGGGGTAGAGCACCTTGTCGAGGTTCGTCAGCCGGAGCCGGTGGCCGTCGACGCTCACCGTCTGGCCGGACGACCCGTCGGCGGTGCGCGTCGTCGAGGACCGTGCGGAGGGCATGGGGTCATCGTGGCGCGCACGACGAGCGTCCGCGCGCCGGGAACCTCCCGGCGCCGCCGATCGTGGGACAGTGTGGAGAGCGCGGCCGACGGCCGAGCGGCGGGCGGACGCCCGGTGGACGAGAGGGAACGACGTGACGCGAACGACGGCCGACACGCCGCTGCCGGCCGACCTGAGTGCGCAGGTCCAGGAGTTCCGCCGCCTGATGATGACGTACAAGTTCGCGATCGACGAGGTGATGACGAAGATCACCGTGCTGCGCGACGAGTTCCGTCTCGTCCACGACGACAACCCCATCGAGCACCTCGGGTCGCGCCTGAAGTCGTTCGAGTCGATCGCCGCGAAGGCCCGGCGCAAGGGCGTGGCGCTCACGCCCGAGGCTGTGCGCGAGCACCTGTGCGACATCGCGGGCGTGCGGGTCACGTGCAGCTTCGTCTCGGACATCTACCGGGTGCGAGACATGCTCGTCGGCCAGCGCGACATCACCGTCGTGGAGGAGCGCGACTACATCGCGCACCCCAAGGCGAACGGGTACAAGAGCCTGCACCTCATCGTCGAGGTGCCGGTCTTCCTCTCCGACGGCGTCGAGGACGTCGTCGTCGAGATCCAGCTGCGCACGATCGCCATGGACTTCTGGGCGAGTCTCGAGCACAAGATCTACTACAAGTACGAGCGCGAGGTGCCGAGCCACCTCACCGACGCGCTCAAGCTCGCCGCCGACGTCGCCGCGACCCTTGACACGACGATGGAACGCATCCACGACGAGGTGCGCGAGCTCGACGGCGGGCGCCCGACCGCGCCCGAGGCGAGCGACACCCTCGCGACGCCGCGCGAGATGATCGAGTCGTTCCTGCGGACCGCGGTCGTCATGGACGACGCGCTGCACGAGCGCCGCCGCGACGGCTGACGGCGCGGGCGCCGAGACCGACGACCCCGGCCGCGGTCAGCCGAGCGTCTCGACGCCGACGCGCACGACGTCGCCCACGTCGACCTTCTCCGCGCGCCGCACCGCCGCCTTCACGGGCAGCACGTAGGTCCTGCGACCCGCGTCCGGGAAGATCGAGGTCGACCAGCGGGACCCGCCGAGCGTCACCGCGACCTTGACCGAGCCGAAGCCGGCCGGTGGCAGGGGCAGGTCGGCGATCTCGTCGCTCACCTGCTCGGGGAGGGCGAGGAACACCCAGCTGTCCGTGCGCGCCTGCCAGCGCCACAGCTCGGCCTCGAACTCGAACCGTGTGCCGGCCGCCGTGCTCCTGCCCGTACCCGCCACCGTGCTCACCTCTGCGCTCGCCCGCGAACCGCCCGTCCTCGACCATCATGGCGCGGGGGTCCGACAGCGTCTGCCTCTTTCTCCGCCTGGAGGCGCACGGCGTCGTCCGGGTGCGAGGGGTCGCGCGAGGGCACCGAGCGCGCCACCATGGAGCGATGAGGGCCATCTGGAAGGGTGCGATCACGTTCGGCCTGGTCAACGTGCCCGTCAAGGTCTACTCCGCGACGAGGACCATGACGTGCCGCTGCACCAGGTGCACGACAAGGACGGCGGCCGCATCCGCTACCGGCGCGTGTGCGAGATCGACGGCGAGGTCGTGCCGTACGAGAACATCGCGAAGGCGTACACCGACGGCGAGCAGACCGTGATGCTCACCGACGAGGACTTCGACGCGCTGCCCGCCGAGCGCAGCCGCGAGATCGAGGTCGTCGAGTTCGTGCCGACGGAGCAGATCGACCCGCTGCTGCTCGACCGCAGCTACTACCTCGAGCCCGACTCGAAGTCCAACAAGGCGTACGTGCTCATGCGCCGCACGCTCGAGGAGACGGACCGCACGGCGATCGTGAAGTTCGCCCTGCGCCAGCGCACGCGACTGGCCGCGCTGCGCGTGCGCGACGACGTCCTCGTGCTCCAGACGCTGCTGTGGGCCGACGAGGTGCGCGACGCCGCGTTCCCGTCGCTCGACGAGCCGGCGAAGGTCACCGACAAGGAGCTCGCGATGTCGTCGCAGCTCGTCGCGAGCTTCGAGGCCGACTTCGCGCCCGAGGAGTACGAGGACGAGTACCAGGCGCAGCTGCGCCAGCTCATCGACGCGAAGATCGAGCAGGGTGAGGGCGTCGACGTGTCCGAGACGTTCGGCGAGCAGCCCGCCGAGGCCGAGGGCGCGGAGGTCATCGACCTCATGGACGCCCTGCGCAAGTCCGTCGAGTCGTCGAAGAGCGCGAAGAAGACCGCTTCGGGCGGGTCGGGCTCGCGCGGCTCGTCGGGCGGGTCGTCCGGCAGCTCGGGCACGACGGCGAAGGGCGGGTCGTCGCGCAGGACCGCCACGTCGTCGGGCTCCGAGGGGACGAAGAGCTCGGGGTCTTCGCGGTCGAAGAGCTCGTCGTCGACGTCGTCCACGAAGGGCTCAGAGAACTCAGAGAAGAAGTCGACGCGGTCGACGTCGCGGAAGAAGGCCTCCGCCTAGTGACCGCCTCGTCGCCGGGCCGATGAGTTCGCCGCGCGTGCGGCGTCGGAGCAGTGACGGCCGCACGGGTCGTCGCCGACGACGAGGAGAGCACGATGCGCGCGATCATCCCGAGCCTGTGGTTCGACGGCGACCTCGAGGACGCCGTCGAGTTCTACACCAGCGTGTTCCCGGACGCGAAGGTCGGCGACGTGTACCGCCAGCCCGACGGCACGCCCGTCTCGGCAAGCTTCGAGATCGCCGGCCAGCGGTTCGACGCCATCAACGGCGGACCCGAGTTCACGTTCACCGAGGCGGTGTCGTTCATCGTCGAGTGCGAGTCGCAGGACGAGGTGGACCACTACTGGTCCGTGCTCACCGCCGACGGCGGCGCGGAGTCCCAGTGCGGGTGGCTCAAGGACAAGTTCGGGCTGTCCTGGCAGGTGGTACCTGTCGAGTTCCTCGCCATGCTGCAGGACCCCGACGCCGCGAAGGTCCAGCGCGTCGTCGACGTCATGATGACGCAGACCAAGCTCGACCTCGGTCCGCTGCGGGCGGCGTACGCGGGCTGAGGCGACGGACCGGAAGCACGCCGGGGGAAGTTCGCGCCGCGTCTGTCCGGTTGTGGGTTTTTTGCTTGAATGCGCAGGTCGATTCACGACGGCCCTGCCGTCCTCGCACGAAGGACCCCACTCGAGTGAAGAAGCTCATCGCCGGCGCCGTCGGGACGGTGCTGGCCCTCGGCGGGCTCGGCCTCGCTGCCGCACCGTCCGCCTCCGCCGCCGTTCCCACCGTCTCCACGACGTGCTCGTCGCTCGACGTGATGCTCGACGGCTACCCGGACGGCACCACCGTGACGACCACCGTCGACGGCGAGAGCGTCGTCGAGACCACGGAGGGCAGCTGGTACTCCGCCTGGCGCGGGTTCGACTGGTCCACACCTCACGAGTGGAGCGTGGTGGTCGACGCGCCCGAGGGGAGCGACGGAGACTTCTCGGACGGTGGCACGACCACGCCCTGCGACGTCGACCCGGACCGCTACGCCTACGCGTACGCCTCCTGCGGCGAGGTCACGGCGCACGCCGCGTCCTACCCGGCGGACACACGACTGGTGGTCTCGGTCGACGGGCAGACCGTGACGGACGATCCCGTCGAGGGCTACTACGGGAGAAGCTGGTTGATCGACTGGACGGTCGCGCACACCTGGACCGTCACGCTCGACGCCGCGGACGATGCGCTCGACCAGGTGTGGGAGGGCGTCACGGAGCCGTGCGACGTCGACCCGCGGTTGCGCGTGGACGTCGGTGCGTACTGCGACCAGCTCTGGGTCAGCGTGGCCGGGTACCCGGCGGGGACGAGGGTCGAGGTGCGTCTCGACGGTGCTCCCTTCGCCGACGGCGTCGTGAACGAGTGGGACGAGTTCTGGGGGTCGTGGACGATCGGCGCCGACGCGACGCACACGTGGGAGGTCGTCGTCGACGCCGAGGACGACACCCTCGACCGCACGGAGTCGGGTGAGTCGGAGCCGTGCTGGACCGAGCCGGGAGAGGTGCTGCCCGAGACGCCGGCCGCGGTGACGTCGTGCAGCGGGACCCCGGACGACGTGGTGCTCCCGGCGGATACGGACGCCGTCTCCTACGTGCGGACCGCGGACGGCATCCTCGCGACCGCCGCGCCCGGGTACGCCTTCCCGTGGGCGGGGCTGGACCAGTGGCAGTCGGCTGGGGAGGGGCAGGTGCTCCTCGGCTGGTACGCGGTGGTGCGACCCGAGTGCGACCTCGACGTCGTCTCGGTGACGCCGGTGTGCGTCGAGGGCGCGCCGTACGTCGACGTCGTGGTGACGCCGCCGCCCGGCGCGGACCCCGACTCGCTCCTCTCGACTGGGTCGGGCCCGACGCCGCGTACGACGTCGTGTACGGGTCGGCCGGCTTCGGCCAGCCGTTCGAGAGCCGCCAGCCGTGGCCCGCCTTCATCACGAACGAGGACGGCACCGTCTCACCGCACCACACACCCGACTGGAGGCTCGACGACATCGACTTGGTCTTCGGGACGACGGTCCAGGTCGACGGGGCGCCTACTCGCGCTACCACCGCGCGCTCTGGGAGGACGCGCCGACGGCTGACCCGTGCGCCGACGACCCGGGTCCGCACTTCAGCGTGGAGGCGCGCGAGCGATACCTCGCGGGAAAGCCGTACCTCGCCGTCCGGGTGCTCAACGAGGACGACACCCTGGCGGACGTCACGATCGACACACCGCTCGGCAGTCGCACGTTCCACGACGTCGCGCCGGGCGCGAGCGCCTACCAGGCCTACCCGCTCCGCACGGAGATGCAGGACGTGCCGGTCACGGTCACCTTCGCGACGGATGTCGACGGACAGCAGGTGACGAGGGAGCGCGTCGTGAAGGCGTGGCGGGGGCGATAGCGGACATCAGCACCGCCCCGTCCGGGCGGTTGACGGTGCGGCGGAGTCGGAGGATGTTGGAGAATGTTCGATGGATGGTGCCGAGCAGCTTACGGCTCTGCAAGCAAGCCTTCACCGGTCACGAGTTCGGGGCATGTTCGCCGCATACGCCATGAGCATTCTCGCCGCCATCCTTTTCGTGGCGATAGGGGCCGCGCACCTTCTTGCGATCATGATTATCGCCGGAGTGCCCGCAGCGCTTGTGACGTTTCGCCACCTCGCAAGGGCGAACCCGCGGTTTCGCAGCTCCGACCTCGCCGTCGACCCAGCCTTCACCTCGACGACGCGGGCAAGGGAGTCTGACTTGATTTCCCGGACACCTTGACCGACCTCGAAGGCCTGGACAGTTAGCCGTGTAGCCCGTGGATCGACACCCCGCGGGCGAAGGCATCCCGGGCGAGGCGCGCGTCGAACGTGGCGAGCGCGGTGTCGAGATGCTCGGCGGTCGCGAGCACGCAGGCATCGGGCATCTTCAGCGACGTGGTGGCCCGGACGAGCGCGAGGGACTCAGGAGTCGGATCACCTGTAGGGGAGAGCGCGAAGCCGGCCGCAGCAAGGAGTCTGCGCGCCTGTGCGTGCGCACCCGCTTTCGCGGGCCCGACGAGCACCTCGGCCATCGTCAGCGAGTGGAGGACGATGCCGTCGACGCCGTGATCGCGCACGATGCGGGTGGCGTCATGGTGATGGACGTGCCCAGGTTTCGACACCGCGATGACCACGTTCGCGTCGGCGACGATCATTCGTCCCATCCCGCACGGACGTCGTCGAGATAGCCGTCGGGGTAATAGTCGCCGAGCGTGGTGAGAGCCGCGACAGCGCGTCGATGGTCGGCGCGGTCGTCGGCCTCCTCGCGCTCGACGGCTGACGCTCCCTCTTCGATCAGGTGGGTGAGGAGCTTGGTGGCCGGCTCACCGGGCCATCGTCGGCGCGCGACCGCAAGCGCACGGGCGACGGACTCGGTCTCCGTGATCGCGTGCCGCGGCTTGACGGTGGGCATGACACGCAGAGTAACACCGCAGCGAGAGGTGTTACACTCCGTCGGTCGTCCTGGCGTTCCGCATCGCGACGACCTCGCGGACGAGGGTCAGGAGATCGTCGACGTCCTCGCCCGGCCGGGGTGCGCGGAAGGCGAGGGGCTCCTCCGTGCCGGCGTCCGACGTCGGGCCGCCACCGGTGCCGGCGCCGGTTGCGGGAGGGGAGCTGGTCAGCGCTGCGTGGGCGTACAGGCCGTCGCTGATGAGCACGACGGCGCGCGCGACGACGGGGTCGCCTACCTCGTCGAGGACGGCGCGGGTCCAGGCGTCGTGGGCGGCGTCGAGCGCGGCGCGTGCGTGCGGGTACGCGCCCTGCGCGAGGCGCGTGACGGCGAGGTAGACGAGCTCGAACTCGCTGTCCACGACGGTCGAGGTGCGCAGCAGGTAGTCGACCGGCCCGGCGGGCGCCGCTCGCATGGCTTTGCGTCGGCGTCGGTGAGCTCGCGCAGATGCTCCATCAGCCCGTCGACGAGCGCGTCCCTGGACCCGAAGTGGTACAGCAGCCCGCCTTTGGACACCCCGGCGCGCTCGGCGACGGCCTCGATCGTCGCGGCCCGTTCGCCGTTCTCCACGAGCAGCGCGGCGAACGCGTGCAGCACCTTGGCGCGGGCGGCGGGGGGTGGTGGCATGGCTCCGAGGGTAGTCGGGAGCGGTGCGCCGAACCGTGGTGCCCGACGTCACCACGCTCGGCGGATGGAAGACGTCCGCTGGTACCGTTACTATACCGTCTGGACGGTTTGGAAGTTCGGCGCCACCGCGCCGCCCCGGCCGTCCGACCCACGTGGAAGGACCTCGTCGTGACGGCGATCCCTCTCTCGACCCGCCCCGTCGACACCCCCGGTTCGGCCGCACCCGGCGCGCGCCGCCGCTGGCTCGCGCTCGCGGTGCTCATGCTCCCGGTGCTGCTCGTGTCGATCGACAACACCGTGCTGAGCTTCGCGCTGCCGCAGATCTCCGAGGCGCTGCGCCCGACCGGCACGCAGCTGCTGTGGATCATCGACATCTACCCGCTCGTGCTCGCGGGCCTGCTCGTGCCCATGGGGTCGTTCGCCGACCGCGTCGGGCGCCGTCGCCTGCTCCTCACCGGCGCGCTCGGGTTCGCCGCCGTCTCGGCCGTGGCCGCCTACGCGCCGTCCGCCGAGGCGCTCGTCGCCACGCGCGCGGGGCTCGGGTTCTTCGGCGCCATGCTCATGCCCTCGACGCTGTCGCTGCTGCGCAACGTGTTCACCGACCGCGAGGAGCGGCGGCTCGCGATCGCCATCTGGGCGTCGGGGTTCGCGGCCGGGTCGGCGCTCGGCCCGATCGTCGGCGGGTTCCTCCTCGAGCACTTCTGGTGGGGATCGGTGTTCCTGCTCGCCGTGCCCGTGCTCGTCGTCCTGCTCGTCCTCGCCCCGGCGTTCGTCCCCGAGTCCCGCGACCCCGCGCCCGGGCGCATCGACCCGCTCTCGATCGCCCTCGCCATGGCGACGATGGCCCCGGTCGTCTACGGCATCAAGACGCTCGCCAAGTCCGGCCCGAGCACCCTCGCCCTGGCGGGCCTCGCCGTCGGGCTCCTCGCGGGCGCGCTGTTCGTGCGGCGCCAGCTGCGCCGCCCGGACCCGATGCTCGACGTCCGGCTCTTCACGCGCGGCGCGTTCAGCGGTGCCGTGCTCGTCAACCTGCTGTCCGTGTTCTCGCTCGTCGGCTTCCTGTTCTTCGTCTCCCAGGACGTCCAGCTCGTGCTCGGGCTCTCGCCCATGGAGGCCGGGCTCGCGCTCCTGCCCGGGCTCGCCGTCATGGTCGCCGCCGGGCTGCTCGTGGTGCGCGTCGTGCGACACGTGCGGCCCGCGCACGTGGTCGCCGTCGCGCTGCTGTTCTCCGCGGCCGGCTACGCGGTCGTCGCCGTAGGCGCGGGGGAGAGCACCCTCGTGCTCCTCGTGGCCGCGTTCGTCGTGCTGTCCCTCGGTGTGGGTGCGGCGGAGACCGTGTCGAACGACCTCATCGTCTCGTCCGTCCCGGCCGAGAAGGCGGGCGCCGCGTCCGCGATCTCCGAGACGGCGTACGAGGTGGGTGCGGTGCTCGGCACCGCGGTGCTCGGGAGCATCCTCACGGCGTCGTACCACGCGCACGTCGTGGTGCCCGACGGCGTCCCCCACACCGACGCCGCAGCCGCCGCCGAGACCCTGGGTGGCGCGACGCAGGTCGCGCAGACGCTCGACGCCGGGACCGCGCAGACGCTGCTCGACTCGGCGCACGCCGCCTTCGGCAGCGGCGTCGGCACGACGTCGCTCATCGGCGTCGTGCTCATGCTGGTCGCCGCGGCCACGGCGCTCGTCACGCTGCGGCACGCACGGTCCTGACCGTCCGAGCGATTGGCGGTCGGCGATACGATCAGCAAGGCTGACCTCCGATGAACACCACGCACCGCACCCCGCCACGCTGGCTCCGCTGGACGCTCGGCGTGGTCGCAGCGCTCGTGCCGTGCGTCGTGTGGGGCGTGACGACGGCCACCACCGAGAACAGCCTCGGGCCGCACGAGGCCCGGTACGAGGTGTCGACCGACGGGGTCGTCGTCGTCGACCTCGGCCCGCTCGGCACGCTGCGGATCGACTCGCCGCTGCCCCTGGACCTCGGCGTCGACGTCACGGTGCAGGAGATCCCGGCGGACTTCATCGCCGTCGGGCAGGCCGACTCGCTCGCCGGGCTCGAGCAGGACCTCGAGGACTACCTGCGGTTCTTCGGCGGCCCGCAGGAGACGATCGGCGCCGTCGCGCGAGCCCTCGTCGTCGACGCGCTGCGCCGCACGGGCTTCGCGATCCTCGTCGTGGGGGCGGCCGGCGCGGGGATGTACCTGCTGCTCGGTGCCGCCCGGCGTCGCGAGCTCACCCGGGCGGTCGCGCCCCGCACCTACGAGACCACCGCGAGCGTCGTGCTGGTGGCGCTCGTCGGCGCGTCGCTGTCCGCGAGCGACCCGGCCACGACGCAGGGCCCGTCCCGCCCGGCGTCGGCCGTGTTCGCGGGCACGCCGCTCGAAGGCGCCCGGATCACCGGCCGCCTGTCCGGGGTCGTCGACACCTACGGCGGCATGCTCATCGACCTCTACCGCGAGAACGAGGACTTCTACGCGCGCGCCAACGACAACCTCGTCGCCGCGTGGGACCGCCGGGCGCGGATCCAGCGGCTCACCGCGCCGCGCACGGTCGCCGCGGGCAGCGCCGCGCCTGCGGAGGAGCCCTCTCCGGCCTCCGAGGCGACGTCCGACGCCGGCGAGGAGCAGGGCGACGCGCCCGGCTCGGGCCCGCAGGCCGCGCCGGGTACCGCCGCCCCCGGCGACGCGGCCGCCGACCCCGCCGACCCCGCCGGGCCGGAGGAGCCGACCGACGACCCGACCGACATCCCCTCCGCACCCGCTCCGGAGCCCGCGGCGGAGGAGGACCTCGTCACGCTCCTGCTCCTCAGCGACCTGCACTGCAACATCGGCATGGCGCCGCTGATCCGGACCGTCGCCGAGCGGTCGGACGCGGACGTCGTGCTCAACGCGGGCGACACGACGATGAACGGGACGTCGGTCGAGTCCTACTGCGTGGACGCGTTCGCCGGCGCGGTCCCGGACGGGGTGCCCGTGGTGGTCGCGGACGGGAACCACGACAGCGTCGAGACCTCGGCCCAGGAGCGGGCCAACGGCCAGACCGTGCTCGAGGGCGAGGTCGTCGAGGTCGGCGGCCTGCGCATCCTCGGCGACCGCGACCCGCTCGACTCGCGCCTCGGCGACCTCGGTCCGAAGCCCCCGCGCGAGGAGACGCCCGAGGAGTACGCGGCGCGCATGGCCGAGACCGCGTGCGCCGCCCCGGACGGCATCGACCTGCTGCTCATCCACACCCCTCGCGTGGGCAACGAGGCGCTCGAGTCGGGCTGCGTGCCGAACCAGATCTCGGGCCACATGCACACGCGCTCGGGCCCCGAGCGCCTCGGCCAGGGGGTCCGCTACGTGAGCGGCAGCACCGCGGGAGCCGTCAAGGACGAGCTGCGCATCGGGCCGCTCAAGGGCACGGCCGAGATGACCGTGCTGCGTTTCGACCCGCAGCAGCGTCGCTTCGTGGACTGGCAGCTCGTCCAGGTCGGGACCGACATGTCGGCGAGCGTGTGGCCGCGCCTGCCGTGGCCCGCACCGGCTCCCGTGGTCACCACCGCGGTGCCGGCGGACCCGGCCTCGCCGTCCGGGTCGGACGCGCCCGCCGGCACCGGCCAGCCGGCCGACCCCGGGACGCCGGGAACCACCGAATCACCCGCCGACGACGGGTGAGACCGGACGTGACGAGCGCGTCGCCCTCCGCCCACGGCCGGCCGCGCGGGAGGATGGGGGCATGAGCCGGACCAACCGCTGGATCGTCGTGTCGGCGGTCCTCGCGCTCGTCGTCGTGCTCCTCGCGCCGTTCGTCTGGACCGAGCTCTCCGAGGGCAGGACCCCGCCGCCGCTCGGGCTGCAGACGTCCGCCGAGCCGTCGCCCCACGTCGAGGAGCCGGAGCCGGGACCGTTCGACGTGGACGGCCGGTGGTCCGTCGGGCCGGGCTCGGCGGCGGGGTTCCGGGCCACCCTGCAGGACGCCCCCGCCGACGAGCGGACCGTCGTCGGCAGCACCGACGACGTCGCGGGCTGGGTCCAGGTCGACGCCGGCGAGGCGACGGCGGGACGGGTCGAGGTCCGCACGGCGACGCTGGAGACCGGCAGCGCGGTGCCGGACCGGGTGCTGCGCCAGGCGCTCGAGGCCGACGTCTTCCCCACGTCGGTCTTCACGCTCACCGCGCCCCTCGAGGTCGAGGAGGTCGAGCGCTCGGACGAGCCCGTCGAGCTGGAGGCGCGCGGGACGCTGACGATCCTCGACGAGACGCAGCCGGTGACCGTCGCGCTCGAGGCGCAGCGCTCGGGCGACGGGGTCGAGCTGCGCGGCGCGATCGCCGTGCGGTTCTCCGACTACGGGATCGCCCTGCCGCCCTCCGGGCCGGTGCAGGTGGAGGACGAGGGCACGGTCGAGATGCGGCTCGCGCTCACGCGTTCCGCGGCGTGACAGAGCCGTCGCCTGCCAGGGCCTGGCATGGCCTGGCATGGCCTGCCGCGGCCTGCCGTGGCCTAGGGTTGTCGGCGTGGACCGTCCGGACGACCTCACCCCCGTGGCGCAGGACTACCTCAAGGTGGTCTGGTCCGCCCAGGAGTGGTCCGACGAGCGCGTGACGACCAAGCTCCTCGCCGAGCGCATGGGCGTCGGCGCGTCCACCGTCTCGGAGACCGTCCGCCGGCTCAGCGCGCAGGGCATGCTGGAGCACGCGCCGTACGGGGCCATCGCGCTCACGGAGCGGGGCCGGTCCCTCGCGCTCGCGATGGTGCGCCGGCACCGCCTCATCGAGACCTACCTCGTCTCCGAGCTCGGCTACGGCTGGGACGAGGTGCACGACGAGGCGGAGGTGCTCGAGCACGCGGTGTCGGACCTCATGGTCGAGCGCATCGACGCGCGCCTCGGGCGACCCACGCGCGACCCGCACGGGGACCCGATCCCCGGTGCCGACGCGTCGTGCTGCGCCCGCCCGCGGTGCCGCTCGCCGAGCTGGGCACGGGGGAGCGGGGAACCGTCGCGCGCATCTCCGACGCCGACCCGGACGTGCTGCGCTACCTCGCCGAGCTGGGCGTCGGTCTCGACACCCACGTCGCCGTGACCGGGCGCCGCGAGTACGCCGGCACGCTCACCGTCGTGTGGACGGGCGCCGACGGCGAGGGGGCGACGGCGCCGTCCCAGCTCGGGCTGCGCGCCGCCGAGCACGTGTGGGTCGTGCGCGACGCCGCCGCGTCCGCCTAGACTGGCGGCTTCCGCATCCTTCGTCGCCGTCGACGCCGATGCTTCCTCGAATCGATTCGAGGGCCCGACGACCCGACCCCGGAGGAGCCATGACCGCACCGCAGGAGGCGCCGACCACGCGCCCCGGCCCCGCGCTGCTCGCGCTGGCGATGGGCGGCTTCACCATCGGCACGACCGAGTTCGCGACGATGGGCCTGCTCTCGGACATCGCGGGCGACCTCGACGTGAGCATCCCCACCGCGGGGCACGCGATCACGGCGTACGCCGTCGGCGTGGTCGTCGGCGCGCCCCTGCTCACCGTCCTCGCCGCCCGCCTGCCGCGCAAGACGCTGCTCGTCGTGCTCATGGCGGCATACACCCTCGCCAACGTGCTCTCCGCGACCGCGGGCAGCATCGAGGCCCTCGTCGCCGGGCGCTTCCTCGCGGGCCTGCCGCACGGCGCATTCTTCGGCGTCGGGGCCGCGGTCGGCGCGGCGGTCGCCGGCCCCGGCCGGCGCGGGCACGCGGTCGCGATGATGATGACCGGCCTGACGATCGCGAACGTCGTCGGCGTGCCGCTGTCGACGTTCGTCGGGCAGCAGCTCGGATGGCGCGCGGCGTTCGTCCTCGTCGGCGTCCTCGGACTCGTGACCCTCGCCGCGCTGTGGTGGCTCGTCCCGGCCCGCGCGGGGCACGAGGTGTCCAGCGTGCGCCGCGAGCTCGGCGCGCTGCGCAACGGCCCGCTGTGGACGGCGTTCGTCGGTGCCGCGGTCGGCTTCGGCGGCATGTTCGCCGTCTACTCCTACGTCGAGCCGACGGTCACGCGCGTCACGGGGCTCTCCTCCGGTGCCGTGCCCGTCGTGCTCGCGGTGTTCGGCGTCGGCATGACCGTCGGCACGCTCGTGGGCGGCCGGCTCGCGGACCGGTCCGTGCAGCGCACCGTCTACCTCGGGTTCGCCTCCACCGCACTCGCGCTCGTCCTCTTCGCGCTCACCGGACAGCACCCGGCGCCCGCGGTCGCGGCCCTCTTCCTCCTCGGCGTCACCTCGCAGGTGCTCGGCCTCGCGCTGCAGACGCGGCTCATGGACCTGTCGCCGCGGACGCCGTCGCTCGGCGCGGCGCTGTGCCACTCCGCGCTCAACGTCGGCAACGCCAGCGGCGCGTACCTCGGCGGACTCGTCATCGCCGCCGGGTGGGGCTACCTCGCGCCGGCATGGACGGGCGTCGTCCTCACCCTCGCCGGCCTGGCGATCCTCGTGCTGCTCGGTCGCCGCCCGGCGGGCGTCGTGGTCGCGACCGTGACCGACGACGACGCGGACCGCGCGCAGGAGCGGACCGCGGCCGGCGGCTGAGCCCGCGGGGCTCACAGCGAGGACCCAGCGAGGCGCGGTAGGTTGGGCCGCACCGCGCACGCCGGTGCGCGCCGTTGCAGCCCGGTGAGGAGCCGGCGACCCCCGAGGAGCGTCCTGTGAGCAAGAGCGCCACCGCGGCGACCGGCGTCGGGCCCGACACCGACCGGCTCGAGCCGACGGCCTTCGGGCCCCGCCCGATGGGCTCGCGCGCTCTCGGCTGGATCCTCGTGGTGCTCGGCGCCGTGGGGCTCGTCGCGTCCGGGGCGCTCGCCGTCGAGCGGTACCTCAAGCTCATGAACCCCGAGCACGTGATGTCGTGCAGCTTCAGCGTCTTCCTCGACTGCGGCAAGGCGATCGACTCGTGGCAGGGCTCGCTCCTCGGGTTCCCCAACCCGCTCATCGGGGTCGCGGCGTTCCCGGTCGTCATCACGACCGGCGTGGTGGTCCTCGCCGGGGCGCGTCTGCCGCGCTGGTACTGGCTGTCCCTGCTCGGCGCCACGACCGTCGGGATCGGCCTGGTCGTGTTCCTCGTCTGGACGAGCCTGTACGCGCTCGTCGCGCTGTGCCCGTACTGCATGGTGGTGTGGGCCGCGATGCTCCCGCTCTTCTGGTACCAGGTGGTCCACGCGGTGCAGGAGGGACACCTGCGGGTGGGCGAAGGGGCGCGGCGCACGATCGTCGGCAACCGCCATCTGTTCCTCGCGATCGGCTACGTCGCCCTCGTCGCGTGGGTGTTCCTCGTCATGGGCCCGCACCTGCTCGCGAGCCTCTGAGCGTCCGCCGTCCCCGGCGGCCGGGACGAGGCGTCAGGCGGTGGGCCGGTCCGGTGCGTCCTGCGGCCCCGCACCCGCGAGGTGCGCCGACTGCGCCGTCGCGCCCGCCTCGCCCGCCGGGATCGGCGAGACGACGACCGCGGTGCCGTAGGCGCACACCTCGGAGAACGACGCCGCGATCTCGCCCGTGTCGAACCGCATGCCGACGACCGCGTTCGCGCCGCGGCGCCGCGCCTCCTCGACCATGCGGTGCATGACCTCCTGGCGGGACTCGTGCACGAGCCGCGTGTACTCCTTGACCTCGCCCCCGCCGAGGGAGCGGAAGCTCGCGACGACGTTCGCGCCGAGGTTCGCGGCGCGCACCGTCAGGCCCATCACCTCGCCGAGCACGGCGTCGACGCGGTACCCGGGGACCTCGTTGGTCGTCACGACGATCACGGGCGCCATCCTGTCACGCAGGGTCCCGTCGGCCACGGGACCCGCCCACGGGCGCGCCGCCGGCCACCGTCCCCGGGTCGTAGAATCGGCCGGGTGACCACCCCTGACGCCACCGAGATCACGCACGCCCCCGGTCAGCCCGCGCGGCCGGACGAGCCCGCCCACCGCTACACGCCGGCGCTCGCGGAGCAGATCGAGCTCAAGTGGCAGGAGCTGTGGGAGCAGCGCGGCACGTTCTTCGCCGCGAACCCGCAGGGGCCGCTCACGGACGGCGCGGGCGAGGGCCCGCGGGGCGCGAGCCCGTACTTCATCATGGACATGTTCCCGTACCCGTCCGGCGCGGGCCTGCACGTCGGCCACCCCCTCGGGTACATCGCGACCGACGTCGTCGGGCGCTTCCGGCGCATGTGCGGCGACAACGTGCTGCACGCCCTCGGCTACGACGCGTTCGGCCTGCCCGCCGAGCAGTACGCGGTGCAGACCGGTCAGCACCCGCGCACGACGACCGAGGCGAACATCACCAACATGCGGCGCCAGCTGCGGCGCCTGGGCCTCGCGCACGACTCGCGTCGCACGTTCGCGACGATCGACCCGGAGTACGTGCGGTGGACGCAGTGGATCTTCCTGCAGATCTTCGACGCGTGGTACGACCCGGACGCCTCGCGCCCCGACGGAGGGCGCGGTCGGGCCCGCCGCATCGCCGAGCTCGAGGCCGAGCTCGCCGACGGGACGCGACCCGTGCCCGCCGGCGTCGAGGGCGTCGAGGAGGGCGCCGACTGGGCGGGCCTGACGACCGACCAGCGCCGCGCCGTCGTCGACTCCCAGCGCCTCGCGTACGTCGACGAGTCGCCCGTGAACTGGGCGCCGGGGCTGGGCACCGTGCTCGCGAACGAGGAGGTCACCGCCGACGGCCGCTCCGAGCGCGGCAACTTCCCGGTGTTCCAGCGCAGCCTGCGGCAGTGGAAGATGCGCATCACCGCGTACGCGGACCGCCTCGCGGACGACCTCGACCTCATCGACTGGCCCGAGAAGGTCACGGCGATGCAGCGCAACTGGATCGGCCGCAGCGAGGGCGCGCTCGTGCGCTTCGCCGTGCTCGGCACCGGCGACGGGGCGAACGACGTCGCCGCCGAGGCCGGCACGCAGGTCGAGGTCTTCACGACCCGTCCCGACACGCTGTTCGGTGCGACGTTCATGGTCGTCTCGCCCGAGCACCCGCTGCTCGACGAGGTCCCGGCGCACTGGCCCGACGGGACCTCGAGCGCCTGGACCGGCGGCCACGCGTCGCCGGTCGAGGCCGTGGCCGCCTACCGGCGCGAGGCCGCCGCGAAGACCGCGGTCGAGCGGCAGGCCGACGCGGGGAAGAAGACGGGCGTCTTCACCGGCCACCTCGCGGTGAACCCGGTCAACGGTGCGACGATCCCCGTCTTCACCGCCGACTACGTGCTCATGGGCTACGGCACCGGCGCGATCATGGCCGTGCCCGGTGGTGACGAGCGCGACCACGCGTTCGCCGAGGCGTTCGGCCTGCCCGTCGTGCGCACGGTCGAGCCCGCGGGCGGCCTGCCCGAGGACTTCACGGGCGCGTACACGGGTGACGGGGTCGTCGTGGCGTCGTCGAACGACGAGGTCTCGCTCGACGGCCTCGACGTGCCGGCCGCCAAGCGCGCGATCACCGACTGGCTGGTCGCGAAGGGCCTCGGCGAGGGCACGACGACGTACCGCCTGCGCGACTGGCTGTTCAGCCGCCAGCGGTACTGGGGGGAGCCGTTCCCGATCGTGTGGGACTCCGACGACCGCCCGGTCGCCGTCCCGGACTCCCTGCTGCCCGTCGAGCTCCCGGACGTGCCGGACTACGCCCCCCGGACCTTCGACGCCGACGACGCCGAGTCCTCGCCCGAGGCCCCGCTGGGGCGCAACGAGGACTGGGTGCGCGTCACGCTCGACCTCGGCGACGGGCCGAAGGAGTACCGTCGCGACACCAACACGATGCCGAACTGGGCCGGCTCCTGCTGGTACTACCTGCGCTATCTCGACCCGACGTGGTCGGGCGTCGCGGACCCGGTGGACGCCGCGGCCGACGGCGGCCCCGCGGAGGCGACGGTGGTCGACCCCGACCTCGAGCGGTACTGGATGGGTCCGGCGCACAACCCGTCGGCGGGACGCGCGGGCGGGGTCGACCTGTACGTGGGCGGCGTCGAGCACGCGGTGCTGCACCTGCTGTACGCACGGTTCTGGCACAAGGTGCTCTACGACCTGGGCCACGTGTCGAGCCTCGAGCCGTTCCACCGGCTGTTCAACCAGGCTACGTCCAGGCGTACGCCTTCACCGACGCGCGCGGCCAGTACGTCCCCGCGGCCGAGGTCACCGAGGAGCCCGCGGCCGACGGCTCCGGTGAGTCCGTGTACCGCTGGAACGGCGAGGCCGTCCAGCGCGAGTACGGCAAGATGGGCAAGTCGCTGAAGAACGTCGTCACGCCCGACGACATGTACGCCGAGTACGGCGCCGACACGTTCCGCGTCTACGAGATGTCCATGGGCCCGCTCGACCTGTCGCGCCCGTGGGAGACGCGCGCCGTCGTGGGGTCCCAGCGGTTCCTGCAGCGCCTGTGGCGCAACGTGGTGGACGAGGACACGGGCGAGGTGACCGTCACCGACGATCCCGCCGAGCCGGCCACCCTGCGCGCGGTGCACCGCGCGATCGCGGACGTGCGCGTCGAGATGGAGCACATGCGGCCCAACACCGCGATCGCCAAGCTCATCACGCTGAACAACCACCTCACCTCGCTGGACCGCGTGCCGCGCGAGGCGGTCGAACCCCTCGTGCTCATGACGGCGCCCGTCGCGCCGCACCTCGCCGAGGAGCTGTGGCAGCGTCTCGGCCACGAGCAGTCGTTGGCCCACGAGCCGTTCCCCACGGCGGACGAGCAGTACCTGGTGGAGGACACCGTCACGTGCGTCGTCCAGGTCAAGGGGAAGGTGCGCGGCCGGCTCGAGGTCTCGCCGTCGATCTCCGAGGAGGACCTGACGGCCGCGGCGCTCGCGGAGCCGAACGTCGTGCGCGCGATCGACGGCGCACCGGTGCGCAAGGTGGTCGTGCGCGCGCCGAAGCTGGTCAACGTCGTCGTCTGACGGCCATGGCCCACCACGTCCACGTCGTCACCGACTCGACGGCGTCCCTGCCGCCGGGCGGGCCGGCGCTGCTGCGCACGGTCCCGCTGCACGTGGTGGTCGAGGACGAGTCGTCCCTCGAGGGTGTGGGGATCGGCGCCGACGACGTGGCCGCGCACCTCCAGGCCGGGCGCCACGTCACGACGTCGCAGCCGTCGCCGGCGGCGTTCTCCGCGGCCTACCGGGCGGCCGCCCAGGCCGGCGCCGAGGCCGTCGTGTCCGTGCACCTGTCGGGCGAGCTGTCCGGCACGGTCCACGCGGCGGCGCTCGCCGCCGCCGACGCGCCCGTCCCGGTCCGGGTCGTCGACTCCCGCACGGTGGCGATGGGGCTCGGCTTCGCGGCCCGCGCGGCCGCGGACGCAGCACTCGACGGCGCGGGCGTCGACGACGTGGCGCGCCGCGCGCTCGCCGTGGCGGACTCGGGCCGGACGGTCTTCCTCGTCGACTCGCTCGACCACCTGCGGCGTGGAGGCCGGCTGAGCGCGGCGTCCGCGGCGCTCGGCACCGTCCTCGGCGTCCGCCCGCTCCTGTCCGTCCGGGACGGACGGATCCAGGTGGTCCAGAAGGTGCGGACGCGCGCTGCCGCTGTCGAGCGCCTGGCGACGGTCGCCGCGGAGTCGGCGGGGCGGCGGCGCGCCCCGGTCCTCGCGGTGCACCACCTGGGCGACGACGACGGCGCTCGCTCGCTCGCGGCCGACCTCACCGCGCGCACCGGTCTGGAGGTGGCGGTGACGCCCGTGAGCGCGGTGCTCGGTGCCCACGTCGGCCCGGGCGTGCTGGCGGTCGTCGTCGCGGACCTCGCGTCGCCGCCGCGAGGACCCGTGCAGCCCGTGCGCTGACCTCGGCGTGCTGGCCGTGCTGGCGGTGCTGGCCGTGCACAGCCCCGGCGTCCTGCCGTCCCGTCCACACGAGGCACTGGTCGCCGGGTCGCGCCCGCCGTGTCCTCCCTAGCGTGCGCGCATGACCACACCACGGCACGCGCCCCTCGACACCGGGTCCCCGGCCCGGCCCGGTCACGCGCCGCGGCGCAGCGACGCCGTCGTGCGGCAGCGGCTGCGCGCGGTCGCGGGCGGGCAGCGGCGGCTCGCGCCGCCGTCCGAGACGCCCGCGGTGACCGCGGGCGGGCGACCGGTCCTCGCGTGGCAGCCGGTGAGCGGTGCGCCGGTACCGGCCCGGTCCGAGCCGGTGCGTGCCGTCGAGCACGAGCCGGTGCGCGACGCCGAGCTCGAACCGGTGCCCGTCGCCGAGCCGGGCGCCGGGGCAGGTGCCGATCCGGGTGCCCAGCCGGGCGCCCCCGGGGACGGCTGGCTCCCCGAGCGGCCCGGTGCCGTCCGCGCGTCGTCCCCGCGGGGCGGCGCGCGGACGGGTGAGGTGCCCGGGGCCACGGCGGACGAGCTCGCGCTACGCGCACGGCGCCGTGCCGCGACGACGGTCGCGCAGGCCTACGCGGCGGCGCACGGCCACCCGACGGCGCACTCCGGGTTCGCGGGGCTCGACGAGCCGGACGAGGAAGCCGGCGGGTCGCGACCGAGGGTGGCGGTGCCGCCGCGCGTGGCCGTGGCGGCCGCGGTGGTGCTGCTCGCCGTGGCCGCGGTCGCCGGGTTCGTCACGCTGCGGCCCGAGCCGGTCGCGGCGTTCGGCGTGGTCGGGGCCGCGGCGGCGGGCGAGGAGGCGACGCGGCGGCGGGCGAGGAGGGCGACGCGGCGGCCGGCGAGGACACCGACGGCGGCGGCGCGGCGGGCGCGTCCGGCGCCGGGTCCGGTGACCCCGGCGGGTCGAGCGGGACGCCGGGCGGCAGCGACGACGCTCCCGCGGCGGGTGCGCCCGGGCGCGCGGGGCAGGTCGTCGTGCACGTCGTGGGACGGGTCGCGGCGCCCGGGCTCGTGACCGTCGTCGACGGCGCGCGCGTCGCGGACGCACTCGCCGCGGCGGGCGGCACCCTGCCGGACGCCGACCTCGCCGCGCTCAACATCGCGCGCACCGTGGTGGACGGGGAGCAGATCGTCGTCCCGCTCCCGGGGGAGCAGGTCCCGCAGCCCGGGGTCGCCGGCACCGGCACGGTCGCGGGCGGGGCGACGGCCGGCGGCGCCGGCGCGGCGGGCGGCGTGGTCGACCTCAACGCCGCCGACGCGACCGCGCTCGACAC
Source organism: Cellulosimicrobium sp. CUA-896 (assembly GCF_001942335.1). GTDB lineage: Bacteria > Actinomycetota > Actinomycetes > Actinomycetales > Cellulomonadaceae > Cellulosimicrobium. Next base: position 76,751 of record NZ_MKKH01000011.1, read on the forward strand.
GCTGCCGGGCATCGGTCCGGTCCTCGCCGAGCGGATCGTCGCGTGGCGCACGGAGCACGGGAGGTTCACGTCCGTCGACGAGCTCGGCGAGGTCAGCGGGATCGGCCCGTCCGTCCTCGCCGACCTGCGCGACCTGGTCCGCGTGTGACCGACCTGCGGCTCGTCCCGGCGGCGCTCGCCGCCTGGACCGCAGCCGTGGTCGCCGTCGGGGCGCGTCCGGCGCCGGTCCTCGTGGCCGCCTGCGTCTGCGCCGTCCTCGCCGCGACCGTCGCGGCGGCGGGCGCGGCGAGGAGGGCGGTGCCGGGGTCCTGGGGACAGGCCGTCCTCGTCGTGGCGTGCGTCGCCGCCGTCCTCGTGTCGAGCGGCGTCCAGCTCGCCGCGCGCGCGGCGGGAGGCCTGGAGGAGCTCGCCGAGGACGGCGCCACCGTCCGCGTGACGGCCACCGTGCGGTCGGCCGTCGAGCCACGGCTGAACCCGTGGACGGGAGCCGCCGACCGCCACGAGGTGCGCGTCGAGGCGCTCGAGGTCACCGCCCGCGGGGTCACCGCTCCCGCGACCGGCCCGCTCGTCGTCGCCGGGCCGGGGGACGGGTGGGACGAGCTCGCCTACGGCGCACGGGTCGAGGTGGTCGGACAGCTCGCGGCGGACGGGGACCGGACGTTCGTGCGCACCGACGCCGCACCGCGCGTGCTCGCCGAACCGTCCGCGCCGCTGCGCGGGGTCCGGGCCATGCGGGAGGGGATCCTCGACGTCACCACCGGCCTGAGCCCGCAGGCCCGTGGGCTCGTGCCCGGTGTGGCCGTCGGGGACACGTCACGCCTGGAGCCGGAGCTCGACGAGGCGATGCGGACGACGTCGCTCACGCACGTCACCGCCGTCTCCGGCGGGCACTTCGCCGTCGTCGTCGCGACGGTCGCCGCGCTGTGCGTCGCCCTGCGCGCCCCGCGGGTCGTGCGCGTGCTCGTCACCGCGGCGGCGATGGTCGGCTTCGTCGCGCTCGTGCACCCCGAGCCGAGCGTGCTGCGCGCGGCGGCGATGGGGGCGGTCGGCCTCGTCGGGGCGCTGCTCGGACGGCCGTCGCGCGCCGTGGCCGCCCTCGCCGGGGCCGTGGTCGTGCTGCTCGTGCTCGACCCCTGGCTCGCGCGGTCGTACGGGTTCGTCCTGTCCGTCGCCGCGACCGCCGGCCTCGCGCTCGGCACCGCGCCGATCGCCCGCCGGCTGGCCCCGTGGTGCGGTCGGACGGCGGCGCACGTCGTCGCCGTCCCCGTCGCGGCGCAGGTCGCGTGCGCGCCGGTCGTCGTGCTGCTCGACCCGTCCGTGAGCCTGTACGCCGTACCGGCCAACCTCGTCGCCGCGCCGGCGCTCGGCCCGGCGACGGTGCTCGGCGTGCTCGCCACGCTGCTGGCGCCGGTGTGGCCCGCGGCCGCCACCGCCGTCGCGGCGGTGGCCGGCGCGTGCACATGGTGGCTCGCCGCGGTCGCCCGGCTCTTCGCGGGCCTCCCGGCCGCGCGCGTCCCGTGGCCGGGCGGCGTGGGCGGCCTGCTGCTCCTCGCCGCGGCGTCCGTCGTCGTCCTCGCCGTCCTCCTGCGCTCGCGACGGCTCGCGGCGCTGGGGGAGCGGCGTGAGGTCCGCCGCGGTGGGCGCGACCCGCTGCAGGGCACGGTCGAGAGCCTGACGGCGAGCCTGCGCCGGTGGCGTCGTCGCGGCGCGGGCGCGCGGACGCCGTCCGCCCCGGGTGGCAGACCGCGACCGCGGTCGCGGCAGCCGGCGCGCGTCCTGCGGGCCGCGGTCCTCGTCGTCCTGCTCGTGGTCGCGGTCGGGATGCTCGTGCGCCCCGCCGCCCTGCGCGGCGGAGCCGTTCCGGACGACTGGGCGGTCGTGGCCTGCGACGTCGGCCAGGGCGACGCGCTCGTGCTGCGCTCGGGCCCGGTGTCCGCCGTCGTGGTCGACGTCGGGCCGGACGGTCCCGCCGCGGACCGGTGCCTCGACGACCTCGGCGTGCGGCGTGTCGACCTGCTCGTGCTCAGCCACTTCCACGCCGACCACGTGGGCGGGCTCGAGGAGGTGCTCGAGGGCCGGGCGGTGGACCGGGCTCTCGTGACGGCGACCCGTGACCCGGCCGAGCAGACCGGTCGCGCGCTCGGGCTCCTGGAGGTGGCCGGCGTGCGGGTCGACGTCGCGCGCCCGGGCGACGCGGCCACGGCCGGCTCGGGCGAGGACGCGGTCCGCTGGGAGGTGCTGCAGGCGGGACCGGCCGCGGACGGCGGCGAGGGCGGCGCCAACGACGCGAGCGTCGTCCTGCTCGCCGAGGTGCGCGGTGCGGACGTCGTCGCGCTCGGCGACCTCGAGGACGCCGGGCAGGACGCGCTCGTCGACGAGCTCGCGCGGCGCGGCACCGGGCCCGTGGACGTCGTGAAGATGGCCCACCACGGCTCGCGGACGCAGTCGTCCGCGCTCGCCGCGGCGCTCTCGCCGACCGTCGCCCTCGTGAGCTCGGGGGAGAACACCTACGGCCACCCGACCGACCATGCGCTCGACCTGTACCGGGGCGCGGGCGCCGCGGTGCTGCGCACCGACACGTGCGGCACCGTCGCGCTCGTCGTGCGTGAGGGCACGCTCTCCGCGGCCGGGTGCGGCGACACGGCTCGCCCGTGACGTCCCCGGGGCGGCGGGGGGAGTCGGCGGCTCGTGGCAGGCTTGTCCGCATGCCCGCGCCGACCCGGTCCTCCGCACGCTCGTCCGCCGCCACCGCGTGGGACGACGTCCGGCTCGCCCCGGTCGTGCTGGTCCAGGGGCCGGAGTCGCTCCTCGCCGAGCGTGCCGTGGACGCCGTCGTCGACCTCGCCCGCGAGCGCGACGCGGACGTGGAGAAGGTCGAGCTCGAGGCGGCGACGTACCAGGCAGGGATGCTCACCGTCGCCGCGAGCCCGTCGTTGTTCGGCGAGGCCAAGGTCGTGGTGGTCACCGGTGCGGAGGGCGCGACGGACGCGCTGGTGTCCGACGTCGTGGACTACGTCCCGGTCGCCGACCCCGCGACGACCGTCGTGGTGGTGCACGGCGGCGGCGTGCGCGGCAAGCGCATGCTCGACGCGATCCGGGCGAGCGGCGCTCCCGTCGTCGCGGTGGAGGCGATCAAGAAGGACTCCGACAAGTCCGCGTTCGTCACCGCGGAGTTCCGGCGGGCCCGCCGTCGGATCGACGCGGGCGGGGTGCGTGCGCTCGTCGAGGCCCTCGGCACCGACCTGCGCGAGCTCGCGGCCGCGTGCTCCCAGCTCGTGACCGACACCGACGGCACCGTCACCGAGCAGGTCGTCGACCGGTACTACGGCGGACGCGTCGAGGCGACCGGCTTCCGGGTCGCCGACGCCGCCGTGGCCGGGCACGCCGGCGAGGCGGTCGCGCTGCTGCGGCACGCGCTCGCGACAGGCGCCGACCCGGTCCCCCTCGTCGCGGCGCTCGCGATGAAGCTTCGCGCCCTGGCCAAGGTCGGTGCGATGCGCGGACGAGGTGGCGCGTCGGCCAAGGAGCTGGGGATGGCGCCGTGGCAGGTCGACCGCGCCCGCCGTGAGCTCGCCGGATGGACGCCGGAGGGTCTCGCGGCCGCCATCACCGCGGTGGCGCAGGCCGACGCGGAGGTCAAGGGCGCCGGCCGCGACCCCGTGTTCGCGGTCGAGCGCGCGGTGCTGACGATCGCGCGCTCGCACGGCCGCTGACGACGACGACAGGCCCTGCGGGCGTCGGTGTGCTGTCGTGCCGAGCACGGGGCGCGCGGACCGGCGCGTCCGCCCGTCCCGGGATGCACGAAGGGCGCCGACCCGTCCGGGTCGGCGCCCCTCGTGAAGAGCCGAGGTCGCCTCAGGGGCGACGTGCCGCTCAGAGCCCGTTGACCGCCTTCGCGATGGCCGACTTGCGGTTCGCGGCCTGGTTCGCGTGGATGACACCCTTCGAGACGGCCTTGTCGAGCTTGCGCGACGCGGCCTGGAGCGCGGTGGTCGCCGCGTCCTTGTCGCCGGCCGCGACGGCCTCGCGCACGTGGCGCACGTACGTCTTGAGCTCGGACTTGACCGCCTTGTTGCGCAGGCGAGCCTTCTCGTTCGTACGGATGCGCTTGATCTGGGACTTGATGTTGGCCACGTGAGGACTTTCTGGTGTGTTCGCCGAAGCGAGCGGATAGGTCGTAGAGGGCGGCTCCAGCTCCGGGACTGGGGTGGGGAACCCGTGGAGAGGTGCTGGAGCTGTGCCCGCCGACCTGGGCGGACACGCGACCATCGAGACTACCAGCCGGGGACCGCGCGGAGCCAGTCGGTGGGCGGGCGGGTCCCCACGGGTGCGGGGAGGTCACCGGCGGGTCAGCGGTGCGCGGCGATCCCGGCGACGACCCGGTCGAACACCGCGCGTCCCACGACGGCGCCCTCGCGGCGCACCGCGCCCGGGTCCACGCGGATCACGCGGTCGAGCCGCACCTCGCTCTCGCGCCCCTGCGCGTCCCACGGGCCGGAGCCGATGTCGAGCCAGTGCCGGCCCCAGCGCGCCTCGTCGCGCGCGTCGCGCGAGTGGTCCTTGCTCGACAGCATCACGCCGAGCAGCCACGGGCCGTCCGTCCCGACGAGCAGGACGGGGCGGTCCTTGCCGCGGCCGTGGTCCTCCTCGTACGGCACCCACGTCCACACGATCTCGCCCGGGTCCGCGGCGCCGTCGAGGCGGGGCGCGTACCGCGCGCGCACGGGGCCGGCGTAGTCGCCCGGGTACGCCGGTGCCGCGGCGGTCGGGCGGCGCCGGGCGCCGGACGGGCGGACCACCCGGCGCGCGACCGCGCGCGCCGTCCCGGCGAGGAGCCCGAGCCATCGGTTGCGTGCCACGCGGGCAATCTACCCGGCGTGCGCCCGGCTCGGCCGGCGGTCGGACCCCGCCTCGCCGGCGCTCGGTCGTGCAGCCCTGGGCCTCAGGGGGTGAGGCGCGCCGCGAGCGCGGTGCGCAGCGCCGCGGCGTCGCCCTCGACCGCGAGCCCGTCGGCGTGGTCGGGCGCGACACGCCGCCAGAGCACGAGCGCGAGCGCCTGGGCCGGTCCGCTCGCACGCACGGCAGGGGCGACGTCGTCGCGCGCACCGAGCACCCAGCTCGCCCGGGCGTCCTCGGCCACGAGCGCGACGGGACGCTCGAGCGGGGTCATCCTCCCGAGCCGCACCTGCCGCGGCTGCAGCACCGTGACGACCTCGTCGACGGTGTCCGCCCACACCGCGGGCGGGACGTCGCCGACCCTGCGGCCGGACGCCGCGCGCAGGTCGTGCAGGTGGACGAGGGTCTCGTGCGCCTGGCGACGGTGCCAGAACCGCACGGTCGACGCCGGGTCGCCCGGCTCGAGGAGCGTCCACGCCCGGGCGCGGGATCCAGCTCGTCGAGCGTCGCGCGCAGCTCCGCCGCGTGCTCGGCGTAGAACGGGGCGAGGTCGAACGGCCCGCGACCGAGCGGCGTCTCCTGCCTGCGCCTCGCCTGGCCGGCGGCCCAGTGGTGGATGCGGCCCAGGTGCTCGACGAGGTTCCGCGCACGCCACCGGCCGCAGGCCGGGACGGGGGCGCGCGGGTCGGTGCCCGGCACGTCGGCGAGGAACGCGGACTGGAACCTGCCGAGGAGCGCGCGGTGGTCGAGCGAGGCGTCCATGGGCGCCATCCTGCCCGCACCCACCCACCCGCTCGGCCGCGGTGACGCGGGCGCGGCCTCAGGCGGCGGCGAGGACCGAGTCCACCTCGCGCAGGAACGCGTCCAGGTCGCCCGGGTTGCGCGACGTGACGAGCGTGTAGCCTCGTCGTCGCGCACGACCTCGCGGTCGACCCACGCCCCGCCCGCGTTGAGCACGTCCGTCTCGAGCGACGGGTAGCTCGTGAGCGTCTTGCCCTCGACGGCCGCGGTCTCCACGAGCGCCCACGGCCCGTGGCAGATCGCGGCGACCGGCTTGCCCGCGGCCGTGAACGCCCGCACGATCTCCATCGCCTCGTCCTGCAGGCGCAGCGTGTCCGCGTTCACGGTCCCGCCGGGGACGAGCAGGAGGTCGTACGCGGACGCGTCGGCGTCGGCGAGGGTCCGGGTGGGCGTCACCGTGCGGCCGGGGTCCTTGTCGCCGACCACGGTCTGCACGTCGTCCGTGGACGTCGCCGCGACGTCCACCTCGACACCTTCGCCGCGCAGGTGCTCCAGGGGGACGACCAGCTCGTCCTGCTCGACGCCGTAGTTCGTGACGATCGCGAGCACGCGGCGGCCGGTGAGGTCCGATGCGGGCACGGGCTTCTCCTCTCGTCGGGTCCGCGGCCGGGACGGGTGGCCCGGCGCGGTCCTCCTCACGCTAGGCGCGGCGTCGTCGGCTCGCAGCGCGAGGTCGCGGTACCGGCCACGGCGGGGGTCCGTGGGAGAATGGCCGGCAGACCCCCGCAGACCACGTCACAGGAGCGCACCCGCGTTGTCCCCGATCCCCAGCGCCGACCTGAGCGCCCGCATCCAGCCGGCTGCGACGCCGCCCGAGCTGATCCGGAACTTCTGCATCATCGCGCACATCGACCACGGCAAGTCGACGCTCGCCGACCGCATGCTGCAGCTCACCGGCGTCGTCGAGCCCCGCGCGATGCGCGCGCAGTACCTCGACCGGATGGACATCGAGCGCGAGCGCGGCATCACCATCAAGTCGCAGGCCGTGCGCATGCCCTGGCAGGTGGGCGACAGCCCCCACGCGCTCAACATGATCGACACCCCGGGGCACGTCGACTTCACCTACGAGGTGTCGCGTTCGCTCGCCGCGTGCGAGGGGGCGGTGCTGCTCGTCGACGCCGCGCAGGGCATCGAGGCGCAGACCCTCGCGAACCTCTACCTCGCGATGGAGAACGAGCTCGAGATCATCCCCGTGCTCAACAAGATCGACCTGCCGGCCGCGCAGCCCGAGAAGTACGCGGAGGAGCTCGCGGGTCTCGTCGGCGGCGACCCGGACGACGTGCTCAAGGTCTCCGGCAAGACGGGCGAGGGCGTCGAGGCGCTGCTCGACCGGATCGTCGAGCGCGTCCCGGCGCCCGTCGGGGACGCGGACGCCGCGGCCCGCGCGATGATCTTCGACTCGGTCTACGACACCTACCGCGGGGTGGTGACGTACGTCCGCGTGGTCGACGGCAGCCTCAACCCGCGCGAGCGCATCGCCATGATGTCGACGCGCGCGACGCACGAGCTGCTCGAGATCGGCGTCATCTCGCCCGAGCCGATCCCCACGAAGGGACTCGCGTCGGGGAGGTCGGCTACCTCATCACGGGCGTGAAGGACGTGCGCCAGTCGAAGGTGGGCGACACGGTGACGAACGCCGCCAAGCCGGCCGACGAGGCGCTGGGCGGGTACTCCGACCCCAAGCCCATGGTGTTCTCGGGCCTGTACCCGATCGACGGGTCCGACTACCCGGTGCTGCGCGACGCGCTCGACAAGCTCAAGCTCAACGACGCCGCGCTCAACTACGAGCCGGAGACGTCGGTCGCGCTCGGTTTCGGCTTCCGGGTCGGCTTCCTCGGGCTGCTGCACCTGGAGATCGTGCGCGAGCGCCTGGAGCGCGAGTTCGACCTCGACCTCATCTCGACGGCGCCGAACGTCTCTACGACGTCACGCTCGAGGACCGCACGGTCGTCAAGGTGACGAACCCGTCGGAGTTCCCCGCCGGGAAGATCAAGGACGTCCAGGAGCCCGTCGTGCGCGCGACGATCCTGACCCCGAGCGAGTTCGTCGGCACCGTCATGGGGCTGTGCAACGACCGGCGCGGCCAGATGCTCGGCATGGACTACCTGTCGGAGGACCGCGTCGAGCTGCGGTTCACCCTGCCGCTCGCCGAGATCGTCTTCGACTTCTTCGACCAGCTCAAGTCGCGCACCCGCGGGTACGCGTCGCTCGACTACGAACCCTCGGGCGACCAGGTGGCCGACCTCGTCAAGGTCGACATCCTGCTCCAGGGCGAGCAGGTCGACGCGTTCAGCGCGATCGTGCACAAGGACAAGGCGTACGACTACGGCGTGATGATGACCGCCAAGCTCAAGGAGATCATCCCGCGCCAGCAGTTCGAAGTCCCGATCCAGGCGGCCGTCGGGGCGCGGGTCATCGCGCGCGAGACGGTGCGCGCGATCCGCAAGGACGTCCTCGCCAAGTGCTACGGCGGCGACATCAGCCGCAAGCGCAAGCTGCTCGAGAAGCAGAAGGAGGGCAAGAAGCGCATGAAGAACATCGGGTCCGTCGAGGTCCCGAAGGACGCCTTCATCGCCGCGCTCTCCTCCGACTCCGCGGGCGGCAAGGAGACGAAGGACAAGTCCAAGAAGTGAGGCCCTCGTGAGCCCGGCGCTGCCCGACGGCGAGCCGGTGCCCGCCGACGGCGCGCTCCCCGCCTGGGTGGGCGCCCGGACGGGGAGAGCCTGACGCCGGAGCGCGGGTTCGGCGTCTACCTGCACGTCCCGTTCTGCTCGGTGCGCTGCGGGTACTGCGACTTCAACACCTACACGGCGTCCGAGCTCGGAGGCGGGGCGGACCAGGCCGCGTACGCGACGACGGCGCTGCGGGAGGTCGGCCTCGCGCAGCGCGTCCTGCACGAGGCGGGCGTCCCCGAGCGGCCGGTGTCGACCGTGTTCGTCGGGGGCGGCACGCCCACCATGCTCCCGGCACGGGACCTCGCGCGCCTGCTCGACGGCGTCCGGTCGGCCTGGGGACTCGCGCCGGACGCCGAGGTCACGACCGAGGCCAACCCGGACTCCGTCACGCCGGAGTCGCTCGCCGAGCTCGCGGCGGCGGGCTTCACGCGCGTCTCGTTCGGCATGCAGTCGGCCGTGCCGCACGTCCTCGCGACGCTCGAGCGCACCCACGACCCGCGCCGCATCCCCGACGTCGTGCGCTGGGCGACCGGCGCGGGCCTCAAGGTCTCGCTCGACCTCATCTACGGCACGCCGGGGGAGAGCCTCGACGACTGGCGCACGAGCCTCGAGGTGGCGCTCGCGACGGGCGTGGACCACGTCTCGGCGTACGCGCTCGTCGTCGAGCCCGGGACGAAGATGGCCGCCCAGGTGCGCCGCGGGGAGATCGCCCTGCCGAGCGACGACGACCAGGCGACGAAGTACGAGCTCGCGGACGAGCTGCTCACCGCGGCCGGGCTGACCTGGTACGAGGTCAGCAACTGGGCGCGCACCGACGACGACCGCTGCCGCCACAACCTCGCGTACTGGCGCGGCGACGACTGGTGGGGGATCGGTCCGGGCGCGCACTCGTACGTGGCCGCGCAGGGCGCCGCCGCCGGGACCGGCACGGAGGCGGTCGACGCGGCGCGTGCGTCGTCACCGGACGCCCGGGTCGGGGTGCGCTGGTGGAACGTCAAGCACCCCCGTCGCTACGCGGCGCTCCTGGAGGCCGGGACGAGCCCCGCGGCGGGCCGCGAGCTCCTCACGCACGACGAGGGCCTGCTCGAGCAGGTCATGCTGCAGGTCCGGCTGCGCGAGGGCCTCGACCTGTCCGTCCTCGCCCCGGGCGGTCGCCGTGCCGTCGCAGGGCTCGTCGCGCGCGGCCTGCTCGACGGGCGGCAGCGGTCCGGGGCCGCGGCGTGCTCACGCTGCGCGGACGGCTGCTCGCCGACACGGTCGTGCGCGAGCTCACCGACGCCTGACCCGCGGGTGACATCTCGGTCGCGCACCGCAGACCCCTGGCGCTCCCCGCCGAATCCCGACAGGGTGGACCCGATCGCGATCTGCACGGTTCGCACAGGTCCTCCACACCTGCTTCGCGCCGTCGCCGCACCGCGGTCCGACCGACCCCCGACGAGGAGACGCGATGAGCGACACGAGCGCCGGCGGACCGCCGCGCGACGACGACCCCTACCGCCCGCACGACGGCACAGGGCCCGAGGCGCAGCAGCCGTACGGCCAGCAGCCGGGCCAGCAGCAGCCGTACGGCCAGCAGCAGCCGTACGGTCAGCAGCAGCCGTACGGTCAGCCGGGGTACCCGCCGGGGCAGCCCTCCGGGCAGCCCGGCTACCCGCCGCCCGGGTCGCCGTACGGCCCGGGGGACCAGCCGGTGCAGATCGGCGAGGCGTTCAACTACGGGTGGAACAGGTTCACGCAGAACGCCGGCGCGATCATCGGCGGCGTGCTCGCCTGGGCGGCCGCGCTCCTCGTGCTCAGCCTGGTCTTCTTCTTCGTCCTCGTCGGGACGGCGACCACGAGCGTCGACCCGGTGACGGACGAGCTCTCGACCGCGGGCGGGCTCGCGTTCGGGTTCACGACGTTCCTGTACATCGCCGTCGTCGGCGTGCTCGCGCTGTTCGTGCAGGCGGTCGTCGTCAACGTCTCGCTGCTCGTCACGCGCGGGAAGAAGATCGAGCTCGCCGACTTCTTCCGCGTGCCGAACCTGCTCAACGTGATCCTCGCGGCGCTGCTCATCGGCATCGGCGTCGGCATCCTCAGCGTCACGATCGTCGGCGGGATCGTCCTCGCGTTCTTCGCCCAGTTCACGCTGTTCTACGTCATCGACAAGGACCTCGGCGTCCTCGACGCGATCAAGGCGAGCTTCTCCGTGGTGAGCAAGAACCTCGGCACGGTGGTCGTGCTCTTCCTCGGCGTCTACGTGGCGCAGCTCATCGGCACGCTCCTGTGCTACGTCGGGCTTCTGGTCGCCCTGCCCGTGGCGCAGATCGCGACCGCGTACGTCTACCGCCGGCTCAACCACGAGCAGCCCGCCTGACGGCATGTCGCCCGTGCGGGAGGCTTCCGCGCGCCGGTCACGTGCCGGGCGCGGGCGCCTCCCTCCCTGGTGTGGAGGTGCGCGCCGGCGCGGCACGCCGTCCACGGCCCGCACCGGCCCGAGCCCAGGAACGAGGTGGCCACCATGACGCAGGACCCCGCCGGCCCCGGGAACGCGCAGCCCAACGGCGAAGACCGCCGGGACGCACCACCGCCTCAGGGGCCCACGGCCGGCCCCGACCCCGCGGCCGCGCCGTACGGCCAGGGCGGCACGCCCGCCCAGCCGGGTGCCGCGTACCCGCCCGCAGGAAGCCCGTACCCGCCCGCAGGCGGACCGTACCCGTCGGCAGGAGGCCCGTACCCGTCGGCGGCAGGTGGTCCGTACCCGGGCACCGGGCCCGCCTACCCGCCCCAGCAGGGGAGTCCCGGTCCCGGCGGCTACGCGGGTCCGCCGTTCCGGGTGGGCGAGGCGGTGTCGTACGGCTGGCGCGCGGTCACGTCGAACCTCGGGCCCTGGATCGTCGTCGCCCTGATCTTCCTCGCGGTCAACGTGGCGTGGAACCTCATCACCGGGGGCTTCTCGCAGCTCTGGGACTCGTACGACGACAACGGCGCCAGCGTCGCCGCCGTCACCGGCCTGACGTTCACCAGCGTGCTCCTGTCCGTCATCGGCACGATCGTCGGCTACCTGATCACGGCGTTCTTCACCCGCGGCGCGCTGGACGAGACCGCGGGTCGTCGACCGGACGTCGCGGCGTTCTTCCGCATCAGCAACGTCGTCCACGTCGTGCTCGCGGCGGTGCTCGTGACGATCCTCACCACGGTCGGCCTGGTCCTGTGCATCCTGCCCGGGCTCGCGGTGATCGTGTTCTCCGCGTTCGTCTACAACTTCACGCTCGACCGCCAGCAGGACGCGATCGCGGCGATCCGGTCGAGCTGGTCGCTCGTCGCGAAGAGCTTCGGCACGGTGCTGCTGCTCCTGCTCGCCCTGCTCGGCATCAACATCCTGGGGGCCATCCCGCTCGGCCTCGGGCTGTTCGTCACGATCCCGCTCAGCTACGTCGCCGTCGCGTTCGCCTACCGCCGACTCCTCGGCGAGCAGCCCGCCTGACCGGGCGAGGTCGGCGTCAGCCGGTCGGGGCGGTGACGAAGTCGATGAGCTCCTCCACGCGGCCGAGCAGCGACGGCTCGAGGTCGGCGTAGGTGCGCACGGTGCCGAGGATGCGCTGCCAGGCGCGGGCGACGTCGGCCTGCGACCCCGCGGGCCAGCCGAGCTCGCGCAGGATGCCGCGCTTCCACTCGGTGCCGCGCTCGATCACGGGCCACCGCTGCAGCCCGACGCGCGCCGGCTTGACCGCCTCCCACACGTCGACGTACGGGTGGCCGAGCACGAGCACAGTGCCCGCCGGGACGGTCCGCAGGGCGGCGTCGGCGATCCGTCGCTCCTTGCTGCCCGGCACGAGGTGGTCGACGAGCACGCCCACGCGGCGCTGCGGCGTCGGGCCGAACTCCGCGAGCGCCTCGGCGAGGTTGTCCACGCCGTCGAGGAGCTCGACGACGACGCCCTCGACGCGCAGGTCGTCGCCCCAGACCTTCTCGACGAGCTCGGCGTCGTGCTTGCCCTCGACCCAGATCCGGCTGCCGCGCGCGACGCGCGCACGCTGCCCGGCGACGGCGCGCGAGCCGGAGGCGGTGCGGGCCGGGGCGGCCGGTGCGCGCGACGTCACGGGGACGGTGAGCTCGACCGGCGCGCCGTCGACCCAGAAGCCCGGACCGAGCGGGAACGAGCGGGTGCGACCGCGGCGGTCCTCGAGCACCACGACGTGCATGCCGCCGGACTTCTCGACGCGCACGACCGCGCCCACCCAGCCCGTCTGCACCTCCTCGACGACGAGCCCGCGCTCCGCGGGCTGCGGCCGGGAGACGGGCCGGGCACGGTGGTGGGCGGCGGCGGGGCCGCCGAGGACGTCGGAGCCGTAGCGGTCGGTGGGCACGGCGACACCCTAGGATCGCCGCGCCGTGCACGCGCGGACCGACGCGCGGGAGGCCGCACCGGGTGGTACGACGGACCGGTGACGCGGACCCCGGGAGACGATCGGCGACGCTGGCACGTGCTGTGGGTCTGCCTCGCGGTGGGTTTCGTGACGACGCTCGACGTGTCCATCGTCAACGTGGCGCTGCCCTCGATCGAGGAGTCCCTCGACGCGGGCCCGACCCAGCTGCAGCTCGTCGTCGCGGGGTACACGCTCGCGTTCGGCCTCGCGCTGGTGCCGGCGGGGCGTCTCGGCGACGCCGGCGGGCGGCGACGGCTGTTCATCGCGGGGCTCGTCGGGTTCGCGCTCTTCAGCCTCGCCTCGGGGCTCGCGCCGGACGGCACGCTCCTCGGCGCGGCGCGACTGCTCCAGGGGGTGAGCGCCGGCCTGCTCAACCCCCAGGTCGTGGGACTGATCCAGCAGTTGTTCTCGGGCCCCGAGCGGGGGCGTGCCTTCGGCATGTTCGGCGCGACGATCGGCGTCTCGACGGCGCTCGGCCCGGTGCTGGGCGGGGTGATCATCGCGCTCGCGGGCCCGGAGACCGGGTGGCGCTGGGTGTTCCTCGTCAACATCCCGGTGATCGCGGTGCTGCTGCCCTTCGCGTGGCGCCTCGTGCCCAGGTCGGTGGTGCGCGGCGGGCCGCGGCGGCTCGACGTGGTCGGGCTCGTCCTGCTGGCGCTCGCGACGGTCGGGGTCATGCTCCCGTTCGTCACGACGACCGGTGTCGACGACGACCCGTCGCGGTGGTGGTGGCTCGCGCTCGGCGTCGGGGGCGCGGCCGTCGCCGCCGTCTGGGAGCGCCGCTACCAGCGGCGCGTCGGCGCCGCGGTGCTCGACCCGCAGGTCCTCGGGCTGTCGTCGTTCCGCAACGGGGCCCTGCTCGGGACCGCGTACTTCGCCGGGTTCACCGGCATCTTCCTCGTGGTCACGCTGCACCTGCAGGACGACGTGGGGTACACGCCGTTGCAGGCCGGTCTCGTCGGCACGCCCTTCGCGGTCGCGTCGGGGGTCTCGGCGTGGCTGTCGGGGCGCGCGGTCGCCCGCTGGGGGCGTCCGCTCGTCGTCCTGGGCCTCGGCCTGGTCCTCGCCGGGACCGTGACGGCGGACCTGCTCGTGCGCACGCTCGACGACGAGCCGGGCGTCGTCGGCCCGGCGCTCGCCGGCGCGCTCCTCGTCGCGGGGGCGGGCAGCGGCATGGTCATCGCGCCGAACCAGACGCTCGCCCTCGCGCAGGTCCCGGTCGGCAGCGCGGGCGTCGCCGGGAGCATGATCCAGGTCGGGCAGCGCGTCGGCTCGGCGGTGGGCGTCTCGGTCATCCTCTCCGTCTACTACGGCGGGCTCGCGAGCGGCGACGACGGCGCCGTCGCCTCGAGCCGCGCGATGCTCGTGACCATCGGGTTCGTCGCGGCCGCCCTGCTGGTCGGCGTGGTCGACCTGCGTTCGCGGCGAGCGGAGCGTCGCGGGACGACCGCGCCGGACGCGTAGGATTAGCACTCGGGGTCCGAGAGTGCCGACCCTGCCCCGACCGCGCCCCCGGAGGGCGCGCCAGGTCGGGTGCACGCGAGTACGCGGGAGGTGGACGTGAGCGAGGAGCGCCGGCTCGAGGTCCTGCGGGCGATCGTCGAGGACTACGTCCTCACGCGCGAGCCCGTGGGGTCGCGCGTGCTGACGGAGCGCCACGACCTCGGCGTCTCGCCCGCGACCATCCGCAACGACATGGCCGCGCTCGAGGAGGCCGGGTTCATCGCCCAGCCGCACACCTCGGCGGGGCGCGTCCCGACGGACAAGGGCTACCGGCTGTTCGTCGACCGCCTCTCGGGCGTCAAGCCGCTGTCGGCGCCGGAGAAGCGGGCGATCGAGACGTTCCTGTCCGAGGGGGTCGACCTCGACGACGTCATCGCGCGGGCGGGCCGCCTGCTCGCGCACCTGACCGGGCAGGTCGCCGTCGTGCAGTACCCGTCGCTGCGGCGGTCGGGCCTGCGTCACCTCGAGCTCGTCCCGCTGGGCGCCGCACGCCTGCTCGTCGTCATCATCACGGACACGGGGCGCGTCGAGCAGCGCACGCTCGAGGTCACGAGCGTGCCCGACGAGGGCACGCTCGCCCAGGTGCGCGCCCGGCTCAACGCGGCCGCCGCCGGCAAGCGGCTCGCCGAGCTGACCCTGGGGTTCGCGCACGTCGCCGAGACGTTCCACCCCGACGACGCGCCGCTCGTGCGGGCGGTGGGCGAGCTCGTCGCGCAGACGCTCGCCGAGGAGAGCGAGGAGCGTCTCGTCCTCGCCGGGACGGCGAACCTCGCGCGGGCCGGCATGCGGTTCGAGCACGCGCTGCGGCCCGTCCTCGAGGCCCTCGAGGAGCAGGTCGTGCTGCTCGGCCTGCTCACGGAGATGGCCGCGGAGTCGGGGGTGAGCGTGCGCATCGGCCACGAGACCCAGCTCGAGGGGCTGGCGGAGACGTCCGTCGTGACGACCGGTTACGGTAACGACGGCGACACGGTGGCCCTGGTCGGCTCGATCGGCCCCACGCGCATGGACTACCCCGGGACCATCGCCGCGGTGCGCGCCGTCGCCCGCTACCTGTCGCGCGCCCTCGGCACGTGACGCGCCCCGCCCGCACACCTGTGAGCGACCCCACGACCACCGACCACGCCGGGACCGCGTCCCGGCGTCCGGCACCAGCAGAGAGTGACGTGTGAGCGACTACTACGAGATCCTCGGCGTGGCCCGCGACGCCAGCCCGGAGCAGATCAAGAAGGCGTACCGCCGGCTCGCCCGCGAGCTGCACCCCGACGTCGCGGGGGAGGACGCGGGCGACCGGTTCAAGGACGTCGCGCGTGCCTACGAGGTGCTGTCGAACCCGGAGAAGCGCCAGCAGTACGACCTCGGTGTCGACCCGAGCGGCCCCGGTGGCGGCGCGGGCGGCCCGATGGGCGGCGGCTTCGGGTTCCAGGACATCTTCGAGACGTTCTTCGGGGGCGGCCAGGCCCAGCAGGGACCCATCCCGCGGGCACGGCGCGGCCAGGACGCGCTCGTGCGCCTCGACATCGACCTCGCGGAGGCGACCTTCGCGCCCGGCGCGAGCTCCAGGTCGACACGGCCGTCGTGTGCGGCACGTGCGGCGGCTCGTGCTGCCGCCCCGGCACGTCCCCGCGCACGTGCGACGTGTGCCACGGCCGCGGCACCGTCCAGCGGGTCGCCCGCTCGTTCCTGGGGCAGGTCATGACGAGCGCGCCGTGCGCCGCGTGCCAGGGTTTCGGGACCGTCATCCCCGAGCCCTGCGCGGAGTGCTCCGGCGAGGGCCGGGTCCGCAGCCGCCGCACCGTCAACGTCACCGTGCCCGCGGGCGTCGACACCGGGACCCGCATCAAGCTCACCGCGCAGGGCGAGGTCGGGCCCGCGGGCGGGCCGGCGGGCGACCTGTACGTGGAGATCCGCGAGCGCAGCCACGACACCTTCGTGCGCCGGGGCGACGACCTGCACTGCACGCTCCAGGTCCCGATGACCGCGGCCGCGCTCGGCACGACGCTCGAGCTCGAGACGCTCGACGGTCTCCAGGAGATCGACCTGCGACCGGGCACCCAGCCCGGGCAGATCGTCACGCTGAAGAACCTCGGCGTCGGCCACCTGCACGCCGGCGGCCGCGGCGACCTCAACGTGCACATCGAGGTCCACGTGCCCACGGCGCTCGACGAGGAGCAGGAGCAGCTGCTGCGCTCGCTCGCGTCGCTGCGCGGGGAGGAGCGGCCCGAGCCCCGGCTCGCCGCCGCCCACCCGGGCGTCTTCTCGCGGCTGCGCGACAAGCTGTCGGGGCGCTGAGGATGGGACGCGTGGCCGAGGTGCCCCGGTGAGCGCGCCCGTCTTCCTCGCCGAGAGCGGCGTCGAGCACGTCGTCGCGGGCGACCGCTACGTGCTCGACGGCGCGGAGGGCCGCCACGCCGGGGTCGTGCAGCGCAAGGGGCGCGGCGAGCGCGTCGACGTGGTCGACGGGGACGGGCTGCGCCTGCGCTGCGTCGTCGAGGACGCGGACGCGGGCCGCGTCACGCTGCTCGTCCAGGAGGTCGCCGTCGACCCGGCGCCCGGCGTCGTCGTCACGCTCGTGCAGGCGCTCGCCAAGGGCGACCGCGACGAGATGGCGATCGAGGCCGCGACCGAGGTCGGCGTCGACGCCGTCGTGCCCTGGCAGGCGGAGCGCTCGGTCGTCGTGTGGCGCGGCGAGCGTGCCGCGAAGTCCCGGGCACGCTGGCTCGGCACCGTGCGCACCGCGACGAAGCAGGCCCGGCGCGCCCGGCTGCCGCGCGTGGAGCTCCCGGTGGACTCGCGCGGGCTCGCGGAGCGCGTCGGCCAGGTCGTCGCCGCCGGCGGCCGCGCGATCGTCCTGCACGAGGAGGCGACGACCGCGCTCGCCGACGTCCCGCTGCCGGCGCCGCGCCGGGGGCAGGAGCCGGGCGCCGCGGACGCCGGGCCCGGTGGCGCGCCCCAGGTCCTCGTCGTGGTCGGTCCCGAGGGCGGCATCTCCGAGAGCGAGCTCGCGGCGTTCACCGCGGCCGGCGCCGTCGCGGCGCGCCTCGGACCCCACGTGCTGCGCACGTCCACGGCCGGCCCCGTCGCGATCGCGCTGCTCGCGCAGCGGCTCGGCCGGTGGGGCGTCGAGGACTGACCCGACGGCGCCAGGGGGCTCCGTCCTCGCCCCGGGCGGCGCGGCGTCCGGTGCACTAGCCTCGGGCGCATGACGAGCACGGGCGCATCCACCGACTGTCTGTTCTGCCGCATCGTCGCGGGCGAGCTGCCCGCGGACGTCGTCGCGACGAGCGAGCGCTCGATCGCGTTCAAGGACATCGACCCGCAGGCGCCGGTGCACGTCCTCGTCGTGCCGCGCGACCACCACGGCGACATCGCGCAGCTCGCCGCCGCCGACCCGGAGCTGCTGAGCGACGTCGTCGCGCTCGCGGACGAGGTCGCGGGCGAGCTCGCGGACGGCCAGTTCCGGCTGATCTTCAACTCGGGTCCCGCGCGGGCAGAGCGTGTTCCACGTGCACGGCCACGTCGTCGCCGGCGCCGAGCTGGGCTGGTCGCCCGCCTGAGCGCGGACGGGCCGGGGGCCGGTGCGCCCTGCGTGAAAGGACGTGTCGGGGCAGCGGCGGCTCGGTACGATGGGTGGGCCGCACGGCACGCACCCTGACCCGAACGAAGGAGCGCGACGGCGCAAGCCGGCTCATGACATCCCTCCCACGAGACACCGCACCCGACGCCGCCCCCACGGGCGACCGTGCCCCCGAGCACCGGGTCGAGCACCGCATCGTCATCCCGGGTCACGTGCCGATGGTCGCGCTGCTGGGCAGCGGCGACTCCGTGCTCCGCGCCGTCGAGGACGGGTTCCCCGCCGTGGACGTGCACGTGCGCGGCAACGAGATCTCCGTGACCGGGCCCCCCGGCGAGGTCGCGCTCGCCTCGCGCCTGCTGGACGAGCTCGTCGAGGTCGTCGAGGCGGGCACGCAGCTCACCGCGGACGTGGTGCGGCGGTCGATCGGGATGCTGACCGCCGCCACCGCCTCGCGCCCGGCCGAGGTGCTGACCTTCAACATCCTGTCCAGCCGCGGCCGCACCATCCGGCCCAAGACGGTGGGGCAGAAGCACTACGTGGACGCGATCGACGCGAACACCATCACGTTCGGCATCGGCCCCGCGGGCACCGGCAAGACGTACCTCGCGATGGCCAAGGCCGTGCAGGCGCTGCAGTCCAAGCACGTCAACCGGATCATCCTCACGCGGCCGGCCGTCGAGGCCGGCGAGCGGCTCGGCTTCCTGCCGGGCTCCCTCACGGAGAAGATCGACCCGTACCTGCGGCCCCTGTACGACGCGCTGCACGACATGATCGACCCCGAGTCGATCCCCAAGCTCATCGAGGCGGGGACGATCGAGGTGGCGCCCCTGGCCTTCATGCGCGGACGCTCGCTCAACGACTCGTTCATCATCCTCGACGAGGCGCAGAACACGACGTCCGAGCAGATGAAGATGTTCCTCACGCGCCTCGGGTTCGGCTCGAGGATGGTCATCACGGGCGACGCGACGCAGGTGGACCTGCCCGGCGGCACGTCGTCCGGCCTGCGGGTCATCGAGGACGTGCTCACGGGCGTCGACGACGTCGAGTTCTGCCGCCTGACGTCGTCGGACGTGGTGCGGCACCGGCTGGTGAGCGACATCATCGACGCGTACGCGCGCTGGGACGTCGCGGCGTCCGCCGACGCGCGGGGCCGCCAGGACGACCGGCGCGGCCGCGCCGCCGACAGGGACCGACGGACGAGGAACGACAGGTGAGCATCGAGGTCAACAACGAGACCGAGGCGCAGGTCGACGAGGCGGAGTTCGCGGCGCTCGCGCGCTACGTGCTCGACGCGATGCGCGTGCACCCGCAGAGCGAGCTGTCGATCCTCTTCGTCGACACCGACGTGATGACCGAGCTGCACGTGCGGTGGATGGACGAGCCCGGCCCCACCGACGTGCTGTCGTTCCCCATGGACGAGCTGCGTCCCGGGCGCGACGGCGAGGTGTCCGGACCGGGCCAGCTCGGCGACGTCGTGCTGTGCCCCGAGGTGGCGGCGCAGCAGGCGCGCGCCGCGGGCCACTCGACCGTCGAGGAGATGCTGCTCCTGACGACCCACGGCATCCTCCACCTGCTCGGTTACGACCACGTGGAGCCGGAGGAGGAGAAGGAGATGTTCGCGCTCCAGCGCAAGCTCCTCCTGACCTTCCTCGCGGGCCGGTGAGCGGCGGACCCGTCGCGCTCCTCGCGGCGCTGACCGTCCTGGCGGCCGCCCTCGCGGCGGTGCTCAGCGCCGGGGAGTCGGCCGTGCTGCGGGTCACGCGCACCGCGGTCCTCGAGGCGACCGGCGACGACCCGGCCGGGCCCACGGGCCCGCGCGCCCGGCGGGCGCTGGCGCTGCTCGCCGACCCCGGCGCGACCGCGCGGTCGGTGGGCTTCGTGCGCGTCGTCGCGGAGGTCGCGGCGGTCACGTGCCTGACGCTGCTCGTCGCCGCCTGGCTCGACCCGTGGTGGCAGGTGCTGCTCGTCGCGCTCGTGGTGAGCGTCGTCGTCGGGCTCGTGGTGGTGCGGGCGAGCCCGCGCTCGCTCGGCCGGCGGCACGCCGTGCGCGTGCTCCTCGCGCTCTCCGGGCCGCTCACGGCGCTCGCCGGGGCGACCCGGTGGCTCACGCGGCTCGCACCCGCCCCGGACGCCGGCGCGCACGAGCGCGAGCTCCGCGACATGGTGGACCGCGTCAACGAGTCCGAGGTCATCGAGGACGAGGAGCGCGAGCTCATCCGCTCGGTGTTCGAGCTCGGCAGCACGCTCGCGCGCGAGGTCATGGTGCCGCGTACCGACATGGTCACGACGCCGCGGGACACGCCGCTGCGCAAGGTGCTCGCCCTGTTCCTGCGGTCGGGGTTCTCGCGCGTGCCGGTCACCGGCACGTCGGCCGACGACCTCGTCGGCGTCGCGTACTTCAAGGACGTCGTGCGCGTGCTGGACGCCGTGCCCGGGGAACGGGACCGACCGGTCGGCGAGGTCGCGCGGCCCGCGATCTTCGTGCCCGAGTCCAAGCCGGTGGACGACCTCCTGCGCGAGATGCAGGCGTCGGCCTCGCACATCGCGATGGTCGTCGACGAGTACGGCGGCATCGCCGGGCTGGTGACGATCGAGGACGCGCTCGAGGAGATCGTCGGGGAGCTGACCGACGAGCACGACCGGCCCGAGCCCGAGGTCGAGGACCTCGGCGACGGGCGGCTGCGCGTGCCGGCCCGGCTGGGCGTCGACGAGCTGGGCGACCTGTTCGACCTCGCCCTCGACGACGACGACGTGGACACCGCCGGCGGCCTGCTCGCCAAGGCGCTCGGGAAGGTCCCGCTGCCGGGGTCGTCCGCCGAGGTCCACGGTCTGGTGCTCGAGGCCGACCGCGTGCAGGGTCGCCGCAAGCAGCTCGCGACGCTCGTCGCGTCGCGTGCGGCGCGGCCCGCACGGACGACGAGGACACCGGCGACGAGACCGCCGTCCGTCGTCGCCCGCCCGCCCCCGCCGCGTCGTCCGACGCCGCGCGCTCCACCCCGGAGGACACCCCGTGAGCACCACCCCGTCCGAGCACCCGTCCGAGCACCCGTCCGAGCACGCACCCGAGCACCGGTCCGGCTTCGCCTGTCTCGTGGGGCGCCCCAACGCCGGCAAGTCGACGCTGACCAACGCGCTCGTCGGCCAGAAGGTCGCCATCACCTCCGGCCGGCCGCAGACGACGCGCCACACGATCCGGGGCATCGTCCACCGCGCGGACGCCCAGCTCGTCCTCGTGGACACCCCGGGGCTGCACCGACCGCGCACGCTGCTCGGCGAGCGGCTCAACGACCTCGTGCGCGAGACGTTGACGGAGGTCGACGTCATCGCTTTCTGCCTGCCCGCGGACCAGAAGATCGGCCCGGGCGACCGGTTCATCGCGAACGAGCTCGCCGAGGTCCGGCGCGGGCGGCACCGCACGCCCGTCGTCGCCGTCGTGACGAAGGCCGACCTGGTGGACCGCGGCACGCTCGCCGCGCACCTCCTCGCGGTCGACGCGCTGGGGGAGCAGGCGGGCGGGTGGGCCGACATCGTCCCGGTCTCCGCGCAGGACGGGTACCAGGTGGACGTGCTCACCGACGTGCTGGTCTCCCACCTGCCGGAGGGTCCCGAGCTCTACCCGGGCGGCGAGCTCACGGACGAGCCGGAGGCCGTCATGGTCGCCGAGCTCGTGCGGGAGGCCGCCCTCGAGGGCGTGCGCGACGAGCTCCCGCACTCGCTCGCGGTGCAGGTCGAGGAGATCGTGCCGCGCGAGGGCAGCGGCGACGAGCGGTCCGGCCGCCCGCCGTTGCTCGACGTGCGCGTCAACCTGTTCGTCGAGCGCGACAGCCAGAAGGCGATCGTCATCGGGCGCGGCGGCTCGCGCCTGCGCGACGTCGGGACGCGCGCGCGGCGCGGGATCGAGGCGCTGCTCGGCGCGCGCGTCTACCTCGACCTGCACGTGAAGGTCGCGAAGGACTGGCAGCGCGACCCCAAGCAGCTGCACCGCCTGGGCTTCTGACCGGCGGCCGCCCCGCGGGTGGCTGGCCAGGGGGGCGGCGCGACGTACGATGCCCCGGTGACGTTCCGGACCGCCGCGACGACGGCTGCTCTCGCGGTCGTGCTGGCGGTCGTCGGCGCCGTGACCGGTCCCCAGTGGGACCCGCAGCCGGTCGCCGAGCACCTCGAGCCCGCGACGTCGGACACCACGATCGGCGGGCAGCCCTCCGGCGGCGTGGACGGGATCGGGACGTACGACGTGCGCGAGACGCCCGTGACGGTCCGCCTCGACGGCACGAGCGTCGGCGGCATCCTCCGCGAGCCGGTCGGGGCCGACGGCGACCGGCCGGGCATGGTGTTCGTGCACGGCGCCGGCACGGGGAAGGCGACGGAGGCCTTCGTCGAGGTCGCGACCGAGCTCGCGAGCGCCGGCGTGGTCACGCTCGTGCCCGACAAGCGTCTCGACACCTACACGACCCGGCACCGCGACTACGCGGAGATGGCCCAGGACTACGCGCGCTCCGTGGAGCTCCTGCGCGAGCGCCCGGGCGTCGACCCGGACGCGGTGGGGGTGTACGGGGAGTCGGAGGGCACCTGGATCGTGCCGGTCATGGCGGCGCAGGACCCGCGCATCGCCTTCAGCGTGCTCGTCTCGGCGCCCGTCGTGCCGCCGCGGGAGCAGGCGGCGTTCGCCGTCGACAGCTACCTGCGCAACACGGACGTGCCGCACGGCGTGTTCCGGGCGATCCCGCGGGCCGTCGGCATGGCCATCCCCGGCGGCGGCTTCGAGTACGCGGACTTCGACGTCGAGCCGTACCTGGAGGAGCTCTCGCAGCCCGTGCTCGTCGTCTACGGCACGGCCGACCCGTCCATGCCGGTCGAGCAGGGGGCGCGCCAGGTGCTCGACGCGACCGCCGACCAGCCCGGGGCGGGGACGACGGTGCGCTACTACGACGGGGCGAACCACGGCATCAAGGTCGGCGAGGAGCTGGTGCCGCAGTTCCCGCGCGACGTCGCCGCCTGGGTGCAGTCGTTGCCGGCCAGCGCCGACGCGCCGCCCCAGGTCGCCGGGGCGCAGCCGAACCAGCAGTACCTCGCCGGCCCGGTCCCGACACCGCGGTGGCTCGGCAACGGGGACCTGTTCGTCGCCCTCGTCGTGGCCGCGGTCGGGGTGCTCGTCCTCGGCCCGCTCGTGCGGTCCGCGGCGGTGCTGGTGGGCCGGCTGCGGCGCGTCGTCGGCCGCACGGTGCGCCCGACGGGGCTTGCACCCGGCGTGCGGTGGCCGCTGCTGGCACTCGGCGTGGGCGCCATCGCGACGACGGTCGGGCTCGTCGTCTACCTGCTGGCCGTCGCGCGGCTGGCCCTCGACTACGAGAAGGACGCCTGGGTCGTGCAGGGCGGCTGGGTCGCGGTGCGGCTGGCGGGTCTCGCGACGCTCGTCGCTGCGGCGCAGCTCCTCAACCGCTGGCTCGAGCTCCGTGCCGGTCGCCGCACGGTCCGGCTCGACCACCGCCCCGGCCACGGGACGGTCGACCGCCCCGAGGACCCGGCGCGCGACGGCCCCGAGGACCCGACGGGCGACCGCCCCGAGGACCGCACCGACGACCGCCGCGGCGCGGCCGCCCACGGACCGGTCGCGGTGAGCCTCGCGCAGGGCGTCTCCGCCCGCGTGATGCTCGGCTGCGTGCTCGTCGGCACGACCGTCCTGCTCGTCGTCCTCGCGTACTGGGGCGTGTACCAGCTCGGGATCTGACACGCGCGCGGTCGGCGCCCTGCCTACAGTGGAGAGGTGAGGCGGCGTCGGCTCTCGCGGGACGACGGGGCGCGCGCCCGGGGCGGGGCAGGCGGGTCCACGGACGAGCACGCCGAACCGCTGACCGTGGAGCTCCTGGCCCTCGACCTCGACCTCGAGCCGGCGTCCGAGGCCGATCCCGCCCCGGACGGACCGCACGAGGTCGGCGGACCAGGTGACGCGGACGGCGTCGACGCGACCGGCGCCGCGCCCGGGCGGGGGAGCGGGCGGCCCGCGCACCGTGCCGCCTGGGCCGTCGTCGCGGTCCTCCTCGCCCTCGCCGGGTCGGTCGTGGCCACCACCGTGGCCGACGGCGCCCGCACCGTCGACGTCGCGGCGCTCTCCGGCGGGCTGGAGCCCCTCGGGTCCCCGCCCTCGGTCGCGTGGTCGGTCCCCGTCGACCCGCGCGGCGGCGTCGTGGTCGCACCCGGCGCGGTGGTCACGCTCGACGGTCGGCTCACCGCCCACGCGCTCGACGACGGGCGGCCGGTCTGGCGCTCGGAGCGGCTCGACGAGGCGGCGGCGTGCCTGCCGGGGCCGGAGCGCGTCGCGCAGGACGTCATCGTCTGCCTCGCCCCCGTCCGCGAGGCGGGCCGGCTCCGGCTGACGGTCGTGCGCGCGGACACCGGTCGCACGGCCGGGTCCCGGGTCGTCGACGTGGCCGGGGACGCGATCGCGCCCGTGGGCGAGGCCGACGTCGTCCGGGCGCGCCTGTCGGGCCGGGACGTCGTCGTCACCCGCGAGGACGCCGCGACGGGGGCCCCGCGGTGGGAGCGTCGGCTCGAGCACGACCGCGTCACACGGGCACGTCTGGCCGCGCGCGCGCCGCAGCCCGGCGTCGCGCTCGACGTGTCTCGCGGGGTCGTCGCGCTCGTCGCCCCGGGCGTCGTCGCGACGTTCACCGAGGACGGCGCACCGATCGAGGACGGCCAGATCTGGACCGTCGTGCGGATGCCCGACGGCCGGTACGTCGGCACCGCGTACGGGAGCGGCACGGCGAGCGTCTTCTCGGCGGACGGGCAGGAGTCGTTCCGGTTCCGGGGCCGGGCGCTCGAGGCGCCCCTCAGCGACGGATCGGTGCCGGGCGTGCTCCTCGCGAACACCTTCGGGGGCGTGGCCGGGGTCGACGCCGCGACCGGGGCTCCGGTGTGGACGCTGCCGGTCAGCGCCTACCGGGCGGTGCTGCGGCTCGACGGCCTGGCCGTGCTCGAGAGCGAGACCACGTACCACGCGGTCGACGTCGAGACCGGGCAGCAGCGGTGGGCCGTGCGGCTGCCGGACCGGGGCCGCTGGCCCGCGCTCACGGACGGGCGCTCGCTCGTCGTCACGCACGCGCGGCACGGGCGGCCGCCGGAGCTCGTCTCCCTCGCGCTCGACGACGGTGCGGTCGAGTGGCGGTGGCCCGTCCCGGACGGCACGTACCACGTCTTCACCGCGCAGGGCAGGCTCTTCCTGCTGGGCGGCGACCGGCTGACGGCCGTGTCGTGAGGACCGCCGACCGCCCGGTTGAGCCGCTCGTGATGAACCGGTAGAAACGGTCGGGGCGGTCATGCCCGGCGCGTGTGCGGCCCGCACCGTGCGACAGGCGTAGGGAGTGCACGATGACCAACGACACGGGAGCGGCCGGCGAGCCGCAGACCCAGGCGGCCGAGCCCGGGACCGGCCGGAACCCGGCGGACGCCGGAGACGCCACGCCCGGCACGCCGCCGGACGAGGAGACGCGGACCGGTCCGGCTGCCGCGCCCGGCGACCCGGACGACCGCGGGCAGGCTCCCGTCTCGCCGTTCGCCGGGATCCCGGTCAGCGACTACGTGCGCGACGGGGTCGCCGCCGTCCTGCTCCTCGTGTCGTTCGCGCTCCCGTGGGACGTCGCGCACCGGGCGTCGGACAAGGTCGAGGTCGTGCTCCTGACGATCCTGTCGCTGCTCACGCTCGCGCTGCCGTACCTGGCGCGCGCCGGCGTGCTGCCGACGACGTGGACCGTCCACACGACCCGCCGCGCCCGCCTCTTCGCCAACGCCCCGTACGTCCTGCTCGTGGCGGTCTATCTCGTCGTCGACCTCGTCGGCGGCGGCGACCTCACGGACGGGTGGGGAGGCGTCGGGTCGGCGGTCGGCCTCGGCCTCGCTGGTGCTCTCCTCGCGGCCCAGCCGCGCCAGTCCGAGCTGGGTCCCGAGGAGCTGGACCGCGACGTCTCGAGCCGGTGGCTGCGCGTCCTGGCGGTGCTCGGCGCGGTCCTCGTCGTGACGACGGTCCTGACGGTCGTGCTCACGGTCACGGGCACGGACCTCATCGGTGCCGTGGGCGTACTCCTCGTGCTGCTCGGCGCGGTGCTCGTCGTCGCGCTCGCCGGCCTGCCGACGCTCGGCACGTGGCGGCGGTCCGAGGCGGCGCGCCTCACGCTGGTCGGCCTCGGTATCGCCCTGGCCGCCACGTTCGTCCTCGGCTCCGGGAACAACGGCATCCTGACGTTCGAGAGCACGCACCTCGGCCGGTTCGGTCTCGTCCTCGTCCCCGCGCTCGCGGCCGTGGCGTCGTCCCCGGCGGTGCACCGGGCGATGACGCCGGCCCCGGCCAGCCGGACCTGGGTCGGCGTCGCGGTGCGCGGCTCGACCTCGTCGCGGTCGTCGCCGGTTACCTCGCGCTGAGCGGTGTGCTGGACCTGGCCGACGGCCGGCGTGGGGCGCCCGTCGTCCTGTCCGTCGTCCTCGGGCTGCTCGTCGTCGCGTCGCCCTGGTCGCCCGACGCTCGCTCGCGCGCGACGCCGCCACCGGGCGGCCGCTCGCCCTCGGGGCGGCGGGCGTCGTCGCCGTGCTGGGCATCGTGCTGCTCGTCGTGACCGCGAACCGGGTCCGCCTCGGCGGCGGCGTCGAGCACGTGCTGCTCGCGTTCGGCCTCCCGCTGCTCGCCGCGTACGCCCTGACGGTGCCGCGCGAAATCCGCGCGTACTTCGCCGAGCACCGGCCCGCCCCCGCGGCCACCGGTGCGGACGCGGAGCGCGCCTACGTCTGGCAGCCGCCGGCCCCGAAGGCGCCGCGGCCCGCCCGGCCGAGCGCGACCGCGGGCGCCGCCGGGGCGTACCCGACCCCCGACGCCGCCTCCGGCGCCGTGCCGGTCCAGACGATCCACCCCGAGCGCAGCGGCTACGCGGCGCGGCCCGGGCTGACGCCCGTCGACGCGCAGACCACGGCCGTCCTCCCGGCCTACCCGGACGAGGCGCAGCACGCGCCCGGCCAGCAGGGCTACGACCAGCAGGGGTACGGCCAGCAGGGGTACGGCCAGCAGGGGTACGGCCAGCAGGAGTACGGCCGGCAGGCCTCGCCGGACGAGACGGCGCCGATGCAGGCGTACGCGCCGTCGCAGGGCTCTCCCTACGCCCCGCAGCAGTACGCGAGCCCGGGGCAGACGTCGCAGGGCTTCGCGCCGCAGCAGCCCGGGTTCACCGCGGAGCAGGCGCTCGACCCGTCGACCCCGCTCGAGGTCCTCGCGCAGATCGTGCAGGACGCGCCGCACCTGCGGCCCCAGGTGGCCTCCAACCCGTCGACGTACCCCGCCCTGCTGGAGTGGCTCGGCAACCTCGGCGACCCCGCCGTCGACGCCGCGCTGCGGGCACGGCGCGGTTGATCCGCCGCCCCGCGGGCACGTCCGACGGCGCTCGGTGCCGCGCCGTCGGACGTGCCCGGTGGGCGGACGTCGGCGACGCACGCCGGGGGCGGGGGTACAGTGACTGCGTGCACCTGATGCGGCCGCTCCTTCTTCGTCGCCGCGGCGAGGCTCTCTAGCCGGTCCCTCGTCGCGGTGGTCGGTATGCCGGCTGACACCGATCAGGACGACCCGAAGGACCCGACGATGAACGCCTCTGCACCCGCTCCCGCCGACTCCCGGGCGAACGCCCAGCAGCCGTCCGGCATGCCGATCCACAAGTACCTGCCGTTCCACCGGCAGATCGACGTCTCCCTCCCGGACCGCACCTGGCCCGACCGCCGGATCACCGACGCGCCGCGCTGGTGCGCCGTCGACCTGCGCGACGGCAACCAGGCGCTCATCGAGCCGATGAACCCCGAGCGCAAGCTGCGCATGTTCGAGCTGCTCGTCGAGATGGGCTACAAGGAGATCGAGGTCGGGTTCCCGTCCGCCTCGCAGACGGACTTCGACTTCGTCCGGATGCTCATCGAGGAGGACCGCATCCCGGACGACGTCGTCATCCAGGTGCTGACGCAGGCGCGCGAGCACCTGATCGCCCGCACCTACGACGCGATCCGCGGTGCCAAGCAGGCCATCGTCCACCTGTACAACTCGACGTCGGTGCTCCAGCGCGAGGTCGTGTTCCGGTCCGACCCCGAGGGCATCATCGGCATCGCGACCGACGGCGCGCGGCTGTGCAAGAAGTTCGAGGAGACGGTCCCCGGGACGACCGTCTACTACGAGTACTCGCCCGAGTCGTACACGGGCACGGAGCTCGAGTTCGCCGCGCGGATCTGCAACGAGGTGCTCGACGTCCTGGAGCCCACCCCGGACCGCAAGGTCATCATCAACCTGCCCGCGACGGTCGAGATGGCGACGCCCAACGTCTACGCCGACTCGATCGAGTGGATGAACCGGCACCTGAACCACCGCGAGAACGTGGTGCTGTCGCTGCACCCGCACAACGACCGGGGCACCGCGGTCGCCGCCGCCGAGCTGGGCTACCAGGCGGGCGCGGACCGCATCGAGGGCTGCCTGTTCGGCAACGGCGAGCGCACCGGCAACGTGTGCCTGGTGACGCTCGGCATGAACCTGTTCAGCCAGGGGATCGACCCGCAGGTCGACTTCTCGGACATCGACCACGTGCGGCGCACCGTCGAGTACTGCAACCAGCTCGCCGTCCCCGAGCGCCACCCGTACGCCGGCGACCTCGTGTTCACCGCGTTCTCCGGTTCGCACCAGGACGCGATCAACAAGGGCTTCGACGCGATGACGGCGCGCGCGGAGGCCGCGGGCGTCGGCGTCGACGACCTCGTGTGGGCGGTGCCGTACCTGCCGATCGACCCCAAGGACGTCGGCCGCTCCTACGAGGCCGTCATCCGGGTCAACTCGCAGTCGGGCAAGGGCGGCATCTCGTACCTGCTGAGGACCGAGCGCCACCTCGACCTGCCCCGCCGCCTGCAGATCGAGTTCTCCCAGGCCGTCCAGGCGCACACCGACCAGGCGGGCACCGAGGTCACGGGCGACGACATCTGGCGGATCTTCTCCGACGAGTACCTGCCCGTGGAGCCGGGCTCCGGGCTCGAGCCGTGGGGCCGCCTCAAGCTGCGTGCCACGCGCGCGGCGTCGAGCGAGGAGGGCCCGGACACGCTGAGCATCGACGTCGTCGACCGGGGCGAGGAGCTCACGCTCGAGGGCACGGGCAACGGCCCGGTCGCGGCCTTCGTCGACGCGATCGCCCAGGTGGGCGTCGACGTGCGGGTCCTCGACTACGCCGAGCACGCCCTGTCCGAGGGCGGGGACGCGCTCGCGGCCGCCTACGTCGAGTGCCAGGTCGGCGACGACGTCCTGTGGGGTGTCGGCATCGACGCCTCCATCACGACCGCGTCCCTCAAGGCGATCGTCTCCGCCGTCAACCGCGCGGAGCGCGCCGCGATCTGACGCGCCGCCAGTCCCGCCTCGTGCGCTCGCACCGTCGCCCGGCGGTGAGGTCGCCGCGAAGGCGGGGCCGGGGCGGAGCGGCGGGTCGTGGCGGGCCTGGCGGGAGCGGCCGAGGGACGAGGCCGCGGATGGTAGACTCGCCGCTCCGCCCCGGCCCTGCCGTCCCAACGCCGCCCCGACGCTCCGCCCGGTCGGTCACGTGGGTGCGATGCGGGACAATGGCGACGTGGTCCTCTACCGAGACGACGCGATCGTCCTGCGCGCCCAGAAGCTGGGCGAGGCGGACCGCATCGTCACCCTGCTGACGCGCGAGCACGGGAAGGTGCGCGCCGTCGGCAAGGGGGTGCGGCGCACGTCGTCGCGCTTCGGCGCGCGGCTGGAGCCGTTCATGGTGGTCGACGTGCAGCTCCACGCCGGTCGTTCGCTCGACACGGTGACGCAGGTGGAGACCGTCGGCCCGTACGCGCGGCGCATCTGCGAGGACTACGCCCTGTACACGGTCGGCACGGTGATGCTGGAGACGGCCGAGCGGCTCGTCGCGGCGGAGCGCGAGCCGGCGGTGCAGCAGTACTGGCTCCTCGCCGGTGCGCTGCGGGCGCTGTCCGACCGCGCGCACGCGCCGAACCTCGTGCTCGACTCGTACCTGCTCCGCGCGCTCGCCGTGGCCGGGTGGGCGCCGACGTTCACCGACTGCGCACGGTGCGGCGAGCCGGGTCCGCACCACGCCTTCGCCGTCGCGCAGGGCGGCGCCGTGTGCTCGCGGTGCCGCCCGCCGGGGTCGACGGCGCCCGCGCCCGAGACCTTCACCCTGCTCGCCGCGCTGCTGGCGGGGGAGTGGGACGTCGCCGACGCGTCCGACGCCCGGCACCGCAAGGAGGCGAGCGGCCTCGTCGCCGCCTACGGCCAATATCACCTGGAGAGAACGTTGCGATCACTGCGCATGGTGGAGCGGGACGACGTGCGGACGGACGCCTGATGGGCCGCACGCACCCGGTGGTCCCGCCGTTCCCGCACCCGTCCGGAGCGCGTCCGCCCGCGATCCCGCGTCAGTTCGTGCCGGAGCACGTGGCGGTCGTCATGGACGGCAACGGCCGGTGGGCCAACGCGCGCGGCCTGCCCCGCACGGCGGGGCACGAGGCCGGGGAGGCGGCGCTGCTCGACGTCGTGGCGGGCGCGATCGAGATCGGCGTCCGGCACGTGTCGGCGTACGCGTTCTCGACGGAGAACTGGAAGCGCTCGCCCGACGAGGTCCGCTTCCTCATGGGCTTCAACCGCGACGTGATCCGCCGTCGCCGCGACGAGATGGACTCCTGGGGCGTGCGGGTGCGCTGGGCCGGCCGACGGCCGCGGCTGTGGACGTCGGTGATCAAGGAGCTGGAGGTCGCCGAGCAGCAGACGCAGGACAACGACGTCTGCACGCTGACGATGTGCGTCAACTACGGCGGGCGCGCCGAGATCGCCGACGCCGCCGCGGCGATCGCGCGCGAGGCGGCGGCGGGCCGGCTCGACCCGGCCAAGGTCTCCGAGCGGACGGTGCAGAAGTACCTGGACGAGCCCGACCTGCCCGACGTCGACCTGTTCCTGCGCAGCTCCGGCGAGCAGCGCACGTCGAACTTCATGCTGTGGCAGGCCGCGTACGCCGAGCTCGTCTTCCTGCCCGAGCCGTGGCCGGACGTCGACCGCCGGCACCTGTGGCGCGCCGTCGAGGAGTACGCGCGCCGCGACCGTCGCTACGGCGGCGCCGTCGACGCGGTCGGCACGACGGGCTGAGGAGCCCCTCGCCCGGCGTCAGGGCACCGCCGGCGCGCCGTCCGCGAGCGCGAGGAGCCGGTCCGCGAGCTCGGCGGGGCGGCTCAGCGCGACGAGGTGCCCGCCCGGCATCTCCTGGACGTCGAGGCCGAGCCGGTCACGCGTCACCGCGCGCTGGAAGGAAGGCGGGAAGAGGCGGTCGTCGCGGCCCTGGAGCACCACGGTCGGGACGTCGGGCCACGCCGGCGCGGGCCACGGCTCGGCGAACGAGCGCGCCGACGGGGCGCGGTCCTCGCCGGCCAGGGTGCGGGCCGTGACGTCGACCGGGACGTCGTGGAAGAAGTCCCGCACCGGGTCGAACGGCCCGAGACCGGCCGCGGTCCGCGCGTCGTCGTGACCGGTGGCGTCCCACCACGACCCGCCGCTCTCGCCCGGGTGCGGGACCATCGGGTTGAGGAGCACGAGGAGGCGGACCGGGACGCGGTGGGCGAGGAGCCCGCCGACGTACGCGCCCATGGACTGCGCGACGACGACGGGCGCCCCGGGGACCGGTGCCGCGTCGAGCGTCGCCTGCGCGACGTCGGTCAGCTCGTCCCAGCCGAGACGCTCGTCGTGCTGGGGGAGGTCGACGGGCAGCGGGGTGTGCCCGCGCGAGGCGAGCTCGGGCGCGAGGCGCTGCCAGTACCCGGGGTGCCGCCCGCGCCCGGGACGAGGAGGAAGGTCGTCATGCAGCGGGGACCGGCCGGTCGGGCCGGACTCATCGGCCGGCGGTCGCCCCGTCCGGCGCGGTGCCCTCGGTGACCTCCTCGGCGTGGGCCGGCGGCGCCGTCGCCGCACCGCCCGCGCGGCGTCGCCGGACCGTGACGACGGCCGCCGCGACCACGGCGACCGCGAGGGCGGCGAGGACGCCGACGCCCCCGGGCGAGCCGGTGGCGGCGGCGAGGGCCGCGGTCCACACCGCCCAGCCGACGGTCGCGTAGATCGTCGCGTGGATCGCGCAGCCGACGAGCATCACGGGCAGGTACCGGCCGAACGGCATCCGCACGACGCCCGCGGCCGCGTTGACGACGGTCTTGGTGCCCGTCGCGAGGAACGACGCCGGGACGGCCACCAGCCCCCAGCGGCGCAGCGCCTCGATGCCGCGCGCCGTCGAGGCGCCGGACAGCCACGCGTGCGCGCGGGCGACCCACGGCCGCACGGGCCGGGTCCGGTCGAGCGTCCAGACCGTCACGAGCCGCGCGACCCAGTACGTCGCCTGCGTGCGGACGAGCACCACCGCGAAGAAGAACGCGAACAGCGCCGCGAACGGCGCGTCGTCCAGCGCGGCGGGCACGGCTCAGCCCCGGGGGGACCCTCCGGTCGCCGACCGCTGCGCGCAGCGCTCGCACGTGCCGAAGAGCTCGATGGTGTGCTGGATGTCGGTGAAGCCGTGCGCGCTGCCCACCTGCGACGCCCACGCCTCGACGGTCGGCCCGTCGATCTCGACCGTCCGACCGCACGAGCGGCACACGAGGTGGTGGTGGTGCTCGCGGCGCTCGCACCGCCGGTAGAGGTTCTCGCCCTCCTCGGTGCGCAGCACGTCCACGTCGCCGCCCTCGGCGAGGCTCTGCAGCGTCCGGTACACGGTCGCGAGCCCCACGGAGTCCCCGCGCGAGCGCAGGATCTCGTGGAGCTGCTGGGCGCTGCGGAAGTCCTCGACGTCCTCGAGCGCGTCGGACACCGCGGCGCGCTGGCGGGTCATCCGCTGCACGGGTCACCTCCGGGAGTGGTTCGGGCCGCCGCCGAGCCCGCGGGGACGAGCCCGGCGTCGGGGATGTCGACGTCGTCGGGAAGGTCGGGGTGCGGGTCGTGCCGCACCCGCGGCCGGCGGCGCGCCCACACGGGGCGCAGTGCGGCGACGACCACGTAGGTCCCGACGGCCAGGACGACGATGGTCGCACCGGGCGACAGGAAGTTCCAGTACGTGATGGAGAGCCCGACGACGCACACGAGCACGCCCACGACGCACGCGACCAGCATGGTGCGCCGGAACGAGCGCGTGAGGAGCTGCGCGACGGCGACGGGCACGATCATGAGCGCGCTGACGAGCAGCAGGCCGACGACGCGCATGGACACGGTCACCGTCAGCGCCGCCACGACCGCCACCGCGATGTTCAGCCTCGCACCGGGAGCCCGGAGGCGCGGGCGAACTCCTCGTCGTGGCTCACGGAGAACAGGGCGGCGCGCAGCCCGAGCCGACGGCGAGGATGACGGCACCCAGCAGGAGGGTCAGCACGAGGTCGGCGGTCGTGACCGTCGAGATGGAGCCGAACAGGTACTGCATGAGGCTGCCGGACGACCCGCCGGCGAGGCCGATGAGCAGGACGCCCCCGGCGATGCCGCCGTAGAAGAGCATGGCGAGCGCGAGGTCGCCCGACGTGCGGCCCCGCTCGCGCACGACCTCGATCGCCACCGAGCCGATGACGGCGGCGACGACCGCCCCTGGGATCGCGAGCGCGCGTTCGGCACGAGGCCCATCGCCGACCCCACGAGCCAGCCGAGCGCCACGCCCGTGAGCGCGACGTGACCGATGCCGTCGCCGAGGAGGGACAGCCGCCGCTGCACGAGGTACGTGCCGACCACGGGCGCGGACAGCCCCACGAGCAGCGCCGCGACGAGCGCGCGCTGCATGAGCGGGTCGGTGAGCATCGCCCCGATCTCGGACAGGAAGGATCCCGTCATGTGCCGCTCCTCGGTCCGGGACCTGCCGCGAGGTCGGGGTTCAGGTGCCGAACAGCCCGGTCGTGGGGCCGTGCTCCGCGTCCTCGGGCTCGTGGGGGTGCTGGTGCTGGTGGGTCGCGCCGGCGTGCGTCGCGGACGGCCGCGGCGGGGCGCCGTCGTGCACGACCCGGCCGTGCCGCAGGACGACCGCGCGCCCGATGAGAGGGGCGAGCGCGCCGAGCTCGTGCAGGACGACGAGCACGGTGAGTCCCTGCTCGACGAGGCGGGACATGGTCGCGGCGAAGGTCTCCTGGCTCGGCTTGTCGACGCCGGCGACCGGCTCGTCGAGGACGAGCAGGTCGGGCCGACGCACGAGGGCGCGCGCGATGAGCACGCGCTGCTGCTGGCCCCCGGAGAGCTCGGTCGTGGAGTCGTCGGCCCGGTCCGCGAGGCCGACCTGCTCGAGGGCGTCGACGACGCGGGGGCGCCAGCCGCGGGGCAGCCGGAGGCGGCCGCCCCCCAGCAGCCCGGACGCGACGACCTCGGCAGCGGTGGACGGCATGCCGGAGGGAGCCGCGAGGCGCTGGGGGACGTAGCCGAGGCGCCGCCACGGGACGCGCGGTCCCAGCGGCGTGCCGAAGAGCTCGACGGAGCCCGCGCTGAGCGGGACGACGCCGACCAGCCCGCGCACGAGCGTCGACTTGCCGGACCCGTTGGCGCCGAGGAGCGCGACGACCTCGCCCTCGCCCACGGTCAGGTCGATCCCGCGCAGGATCTCGCTGCCGCCGAGGCTCACGCGCACGTCGCGGGCGGCGACGAGGGGGGCCGCGCCCGTCATGCGCACGCCAGTCCGGACGTGAGCGCGTCGAGGTTGGACTCCATGACCTCACGGTAGTCGGTGGCGCCCTCGGCGAGGCCCTCGAGCGGGTCGAGGACGGCGGCGTCGACGCCGAGGTCGTCGGCGAGGGTCTGCGTCACCTTGGGGCTGACGAGGGTCTCGAAGAACAGCGTGGTCACGCCCTGGCCCTGGACGACGTCGCGCACCTCGCGAAGACGCGCGGGCGACGGCTCGGCCTCCGGGTCGATCCCGGAGATGCCGACCTGGTGCAGGTCGTAGCGCTCGGCGAGGTAGCCGAACGCCTCGTGCGACGTGACGAGCGTGGCGCCGGCGCACGGTGCGAGCGCCTCGGCGTACTCGGCGTCGAGCGCGTCGAGGTCGGCGGTCAGGGCCTCGGCGTTCGCGCGGTACTTTTCGGCGTGGTCGGGGTCGACCGCGGAGAGCTCGTCCGCGACCGCGTCGCCGACGGCTGCGAGCCGCGTCGGGTCGAGCCAGAAGTGCGGGTCGGCCGCACCGTGCTCGTGATCGTCGTCGCCGTCCTCGTCGTGCTCCTCCTCGGCGTGCTCGGCGTGCTCCTGCGCGCTCTCGCCCTCGTGCCCGGCGCCGTCGGGGTGCGCCTCGAGGCCGGCCGGACCGGCCGCGTCCACGACGTGGGCGGGCTCGCGCTGCTCGACGCCCTCGTCGACCGCGTTCTGGAAGCCCGACAGGTACACCACGAGGTCCGCCTCGCCGATCTCCCGGACCTGGGCCGGTGCGAGCTCGAGGTCGTGCGGCTCGGCCGCCGGGGGAGTGAGGTTGGCGACCTCGACGTGCTCGCCGCCCACCTGCTCGGCGACGTACTGGAGCGGGTAGAACGAGGCCAGCACGTCGAGGCGCGCGTCGTCCTCGCCCGCGGCGTCGCCGGACGAGCAGCCGGCGACGACGAGCGCCGTGGCGGCGAGGACGGCGGGCGCGGCGAGGGCTCGACGGCGCGGGGCGGGACGGGTCATGGGACCAGTCTCCGCCTTAGTGAGAATCGATGTCAAAATTCGGGTCGGTGAGGCGCGTCACCGACGGGTAGCCTGGTCGGTCGGCGCCCGCGGGCGCCCGTCCGACCCGACCAGCCCCCACGAGCCACGTGCGGGGCCGTGAGCTCCAGGAGTGATGACCGTGGCCGCTGCGCCCTCACCGTCCGCCCGCCTCGACGCCGTCGTCTCCCTCGCCAAGCGGCGAGGGTTCGTCTTCCCGTCGGGCGAGATCTACGGAGGTACGCGCTCCGCCTGGGACTACGGGCCGCTCGGCACCGAGCTCAAGGAGAACATCAAGAAGCAGTGGTGGCGCGCGACGGTCACGAGCCGCGACGACGTCGTGGGCCTGGACTCGTCGGTGATCCTGCCGCGCCAGGTGTGGGTCGCGTCCGGCCACGTCGGCGTCTTCACCGACCCGCTCACCGAGTGCCTGTCGTGCCACAAGCGGTTCCGCGAGGACCAGATGCTCGAGGAGTTCGAGGAGAAGAAGGGCCGCGCACCCGAGGGCGGCCTCGCCGAGATCGTGTGCCCGAACTGCGGGACCCGCGGGCAGTGGACCGAGCCGCGCGACTTCAACATGATGCTCAAGACCTACCTCGGCCCGGTCGAGGACGAGTCCGGGCTGCACTACCTGCGCCCGGAGACGGCGCAGGGCATCTTCGTGAACTTCGCCAACGTCATGGGGGCGAGCCGCAAGAAGCCCCCGTTCGGCATCGGCCAGATCGGCAAGTCGTTCCGCAACGAGATCACGCCGGGCAACTTCATCTTCCGCACGCGCGAGTTCGAGCAGATGGAGATGGAGTTCTTCGTCGAGCCGGGCACCGACGAGCAGTGGCACCAGTACTGGATCGACACGCGCACCGACTGGTACGTGGACCTCGGCATCTCGCGCGACAACCTGCGCCTGTACGAGCACCCGCAGGAGAAGCTGTCGCACTACTCGACGCGCACGGTGGACATCGAGTACCGCTTCGGGTTCACCGGCTCGGAGTGGGGCGAGCTCGAGGGCATCGCGAACCGCACGGACTTCGACCTGCGGACGCACGCGGAGCACTCCGGGAAGGACCTGTCCTACTTCGACCAGACGAAGAACGAGCGCTGGGTGCCGTACGTCATCGAGCCGGCCGCGGGCCTGACCCGCTCGCTCATGGCGTTCCTCGTCGAGGCGTACACCGAGGACGAGGCGCCCAACGCGAAGGGCGGCGTCGACACCCGCACGGTCCTGCGCCTCGACCACCGTCTGGCCCCGGTCAAGGCGGCCGTGCTCCCGCTCAGCCGCAACGAGCAGCTCTCGCCCAAGGCGAAGGACCTCGCGGCCGAGCTGCGCAGGTACTGGAACGTCGACTTCGACGACGCGGGAGCCATCGGCCGCCGGTACCGCCGCCAGGACGAGATCGGCACGCCGTTCTGCATCACGGTGGACTTCGACACGCTCGACGACCAGGCCGTGACGATCCGGCACCGCGACTCGATGAGCCAGGAGCGCGTGGCGCTCGACAAGGTCACGGAGTACCTCGGCGGGCACATGCTGGGCGCCTGACCGGCGGCAGGTGCGGGCACGACGACGGGGCGGGACCTTCGCGGTCCCGCCCCGTCGTCGTCCGCGCGTGCTGCGCGACGTACCCCTGCGGCGGCGCTAGCTCTTCAGCGCGCCCTTGCCGCGGCGCAGGACCGCGAGCACCAGGCTCACGACCAGGATCGCCACACCGATCCACAGGAGCACCTTCGCGGCCTCGATCGCCACGCCCAGGATGAGCAGCACGGCGCCCACGATGACCAGGATCAGCCAGAGAGGCATGAAGTTCCCTTTCGTCCGGATGTCGACCGTTATGCCGACTCGAAGAACCCTGCCACGAGTTCGGCGTGCGCGCGCGGCGAACGTTCGACGGGCCCGTGCGGGGCGGATGGGAGAATGGGGCGCGTGAGTGCTCCCACCCCTGTGCTGCCGCCGCTGCGCATCGGTCCCCACACGGTCGCGACGCCGGTCGTGCTCGCCCCGATGGCCGGCGTGACGAACCGCGCCTTCCGCACGCTGTGCCGCGAGCACGGGGCGGGGCTGTACGTCGCCGAGATGGTCACGAGCCGCGCGCTCGTCGAGCGCAACCCCGAGGCGCTGCGCATCGTGACGTTCGACGAGGGCGAGTCGCCGCGCTCCGCCCAGGTGTACGGCGTCGACCCCACGACCGTGCGCGAGGCGGTGCGCATCATCGTCGCCGAGGACCGGGCGGACCACGTCGACCTCAACTTCGGCTGCCCGGTCCCCAAGGTGACGCGCAAGGGCGGCGGCGCCGCGCTGCCCTGGAAGCGCGAGCTGTTCGCCGCGATCGTCCGCGAGGCCGTCGAGGCCGCCCGCCCGCACGGTGTGCCGGTGACGGTGAAGATGCGCAAGGGCATCGACGACGACCACCTCACGTACCTCGAGGCGGGCCGCGTGGCGGAGGACCTCGGTGTCGCCGCCGTCGCGCTGCACGCGCGCACCGCCGCCCAGCACTACTCGGGCACCGCCGACTGGTCCGCGATCGCGCGGCTCAAGGAGGCGGTGACGAGCATCCCGGTGCTCGGCAACGGCGACATCTGGGCGGCCGAGGACGCCGTCCGGATGGTCCGCGAGACCGGGTGCGACGGCGTCGTCGTCGGACGCGGCTGTCAGGGGCGCCCGTGGCTGTTCGCCGACCTCGCCGCGGCGTTCGCGGGGCGGCCGGAGCGCGTGCGGCCCGGGATGCGGGAGGTCGCCGACACGATCTACCGCCACGGGGAGCTGATGATCGAGTACTTCGACGGCGACGAGGGCAAGGGCATGCGCGACCTGCGCAAGCACATGGCCTGGTACCTCAAGGGCTACCCCGTCGGCGGCGACGCGCGCCGCGCGCTCGCGATGGTGTCCACGCTGGCCGAGCTGCGTGCGCTGCTCGACGACCTCGACCTCGACGCGCCCTACCCGGGCGAGCCGGCCGAGGGGCAGCGCGGCCGGGCCGGGTCGCCCAAGACGCCGCACCTGCCGTACGGCTGGCTCGACTCGCGCGACCTCGACGGCGAGTTCGCCGAGCGCCTGCGCGAGGCCGAGCTGAGCGTCTCGGGCGGCTGACCCGACCCGGCCCGCGTCGGGCCCGAACGCGCCATGACGGCCGGCCGCCCGCGCGGGCGACCGGCCGTCGAGCACCAACGTCAGAGGGCGCGCAGCCAGACCGTCGTGTCGGACGGGACGCGGACCTGCGGCTCGGCCGAGCGGTCGGTGACGACCGGGCCCGACTCGACGAGCACCTCGACGCCGCGCGGCAGGACGACCGGCTCGGTGCCGAGGTTGGCGAGCACCACGACGTCGCGGTTGCGGAACGCGACCACGTTCGGCGAGCCGGCGTACGCGTCGAGCCAGGCGAGCGTGCCGCTGCCGAGCCGCTCGGCACGGCGCGTCGCGAGCGCGGCGCGGTACGTCTCGTACGTCGACCCGGCGACGCCCCGCTGCGCGTCCGCGGCGTAGCGCGCGTACGACTCCGGCTGCGGCAGCCACGTCCGCCCGCTCGGGCCGAAGCCGTGGCCCGGCGCCTCGGCCTCCCACGGGAGCGGCACGCGGCAGCCGTCGCGGCCCGCCTCGGCGCCCCGGGTGCGGAAGAACGCCGGGTCCTCGCGGACGTCGTCGGGCAAGGTCGTGTGCTCGGGCAGCCCGAGCTCCTCGCCCTGGTACAGGTACGACGACCCGGGCAGGCCGAGCATGAGCAGCGACGCGGCGCGGGCGCGCCGCAGACCGAGCTCCTCGTCGGGCTGCGGCTCGTGCGCGAAGATCCCGTTCGGCCGCAGGCCCGGGTCTGCGAGCCCGAGGCGCGAGGCGTGACGCACGACGTCGTGGTTCGACAGCACCCACGTGGTCGGCGCGCCGACCTCGTCGTTCGCCTGCAGCGACGCGGCGACCACGGTGCGCAGGGGAGCGGCCGACCACGGCGTGGTGAGGAACGAGAAGTTGAAGGCCTGGTGCATCTCGTCGGGGCGCACGTACCGTGCGAGACGGGACAACGGCTCGACCCACGCCTCCGCGACCAGGGCGCGGTCGCCGTCGTACCCCGCGAGCACGCGGTGCCACGCCCGGTAGATCTCGTGGACGCCGTCCTGGTCGAACATCGGGCCCGAGTTGCCCGCGCCGGTCGACCCGTCCTCGGGCGCCCCCGCGTCGGTGCCCTCGACCATCGCGACCTTGCCGTCCCAGTCGGGCAGCCCGGGGGCCTTGACCATGCCGTGCGCGACGTCGATGCGGAAGCCGTCCACGCCCTTGTCGAGCCAGAAGCGCAGGACGTCCTCGAACTCGGCGCGCACCTCGGGGTTCTCCCAGTCGAGGTCGGGCTGCGTCGAGTCGAACAGGTGGAGGTACCACTGGCCGCCGACCTCGCCGTCCGCGCCGGTGACGGGGCGCGCGCCCGGCCCGGCGGTCACGCGCGTCCACGCGGGCCCGCCGAAGATCGACTGCCAGTTGTTCGGCGGCAGCTCGCCGTGCTCGCCCTCGCCCTCACGGAAGACGTACCGGGCGCGCTCGGCCGATCCTCCGGGGCGGCGAGGGCAGCCTGGAACCAGGCGTGCTGGTCGGAGGTGTGGTTGGGCACGAGGTCGACGATCACGCGGATGCCCCGGGCATGGGCCTGGGCGAGCAGCTCGTCGAAGTCGTCGAGCGTGCCGAACAGCGGGTCCACGTCGCGGTAGTCGGCGACGTCGTAGCCGGCGTCCTTCTGGGGCGAGCGGTAGAACGGGCTCAGCCACACGGCGTCGACGCCGAGCTCCGCCAGGTGGTCGAGCTTCGAGGTGATGCCCGGCAGGTCGCCGATGCCGTCGCCGTCGCCGTCGGCGAAGGAGCGCGGGTAGACCTGGTAGATCACCGCGTCGCGCCACCACTCGGGCGCCTCGCCCGGTCCGGCGTGCACGAGCTCGCCCGCGGTGAGGAGCGCGCCGGCGTCCGCGGGGGTCGCGAGCAGGGTCGAATCGTTACGAGACATCGGGGCTGAGGTCCTCACGTCGTTCGTCGGGATGGTGCGGTCGGGGGCGCGGCTCCGGGGCCGGTGCCGGCGCGGGTGGGGATGCGCACCCACGTCCAGGATGCCGCGCCCGGGCGGCGCGGGTCACGTGGTGGCGGGTCAGGCGGGTCAGGCGGTTCGGGCGCAGGCGGTGAGCGGTCAGGCGGTGGCGGGACGCGGCGCGCCGTCGCCGGGGCTCGTGGGGGCGGCCCCCGTCGAGTCCCGGACGATGAGCTCGGTCTGGAACAGCAGCTCCGTGCGCGGCGCGCGACCGCCCTGGATCTCGGTGAGCAGGGCGCTGATCGCCGCGTGCGCCATGGCGGCCACCGGCTGGCGGACCGTCGTGAGCGGCGGGTCGGTGAACCCGATCAGCGGCGAGTCGTCGTACCCCACCACCGAGACGTCGTCGGGCACGCGCAGCCCGCGGGCCCGTGCGGCGCGGATCGCGCCGAGCGCCATGAGGTCCGAGCCGCACACGATGGCGGTGTGGCCGGCGTCGATGAGCTCGCCGCCCGCCGCCTGGCCGCCCTCGACCGTGTACAGCGTGGTCACGAGGTGCTCGCGCGCGCGCTCGGCGTCCTCGGCGAGGCCGTGACGCACGAGCGCCTCGACGAAGCCGTCGACCTTGCGCCGCGCCGGGACGAAGCGCTGCGGGCCGATCGCCAGGCCGATCCGGCGGTGCCCGAGGGACACGAGGTGGCGCACCGACAGCTCGACGCTCGCCGCGTCGTCGGGCGAGACGAACGGTGCGTCGATGCCGGCCGCGTACCCGTTGACGAGCACGATCGGGATGCCGCGGTCGCGCAGCCGCTCGTAGCGCTCGTGGCCGGCCTGCGTGTCGGCGTGGAGGCCGGAGACGAAGACGATGCCGTCGACCCCGTGGTCCATGAGCATCTCGACGTAGTCGTCCTCCGTCGTGCCGCCCGGGGACTGCGTGCACAGCAGCGGCGTGTACCCGTGCTCGGACAGCAGCGACTCGATGGTCTGCGCGAACGCGGGGAAGACGGGGTTGGTGAGCTCCGGCACGACGAGGCCGACGAGGCCTGCCGAGCGGGTGCGCAACGTCGAGGGGCGCTCGTAGCCGAGCACGTCGAGCGCGGCGAGCACGGCCTGGCGGGTCTCGCTCGCGACCCCCGGCTTCCCGTTGAGGACGCGCGAGACCGTCGCCGTGGAGACGCCGGCCTGGGTGGCGAGATCGCTGAGACGGGTGCGCACGGAGGGAAGCGTAGGTGACACCGGACCTCCTCGTCCTGGTCGTCCGGGCGATGGGCGCGCTCGCGGGCGAGCGCGCCGGAACCGCACGGGGGAGGCGGATGGGCGCACCGGCGCCCGTGGAAACGCGTTGCATGAAAGTTACCGCAACGGCTTGCACGATGGCTACCCACCGCTCTACGGTCATCCCCACCAGGGCCCGGCACCGACGCGGGCCGCCCACCTCACACGCTTGGAGTGCCCCTGATGCGACGGAGCATCGTTCTTGCCGCCGCGCTGACCACGACGCTCGCCCTCGCGGCCTGCTCGTCCGGCGAGACCGGCGAGGAGACCACGACGGACCCGCAGGAGAGCGCTCCTGCCGGCGGCTCCCTCACCGTCTGGGTCGACGAGACCCGCCAGGACGCCGTGACCGCGGCGGCAGCGTCCTTCGAGGACGAGACGGGGACGGCCGTCGACGTCGTCCTCAAGAACTTCGAGGACATCCGGGCCGACTTCCTCGCCCAGGTCCCCACCGGCGAGGGCCCCGACATCACGGTCGGCGCGCACGACTGGCTCGGTGAGCTGACGACGAACGGCGTCGTCGCGCCGCTCGAGCTCGGCGACACGGCCGGCGACTTCGAGGACGTCTCGATCGAGGCCTTCACCCAGGACGGGCAGGTCTACGGCCTGCCCTACGCGATCGAGAACATCGCGCTCATCCGCAACACCGCCCTCGCGCCCGAGGCGCCCGCGACGTGGGACGACGCCGTCGCGGCCGGTCAGGCGGCCGGCACGCAGTTCCCCGTCCTCGTGCAGTCCGACGGCGACAAGGGCGACCCGTACACGCACTACCCGTTCCAGACGTCGTTCGGCGCGCCCGTGTTCACGCAGAACGAGGACGGCAGCTACTCGTCCGAGCTCGCGATGGGCGGTCCGGAGGGCCAGGCGTACGCGCAGTGGCTCGCCGCGCAGGCGCCGCGGGTGTCCTCAGCCAGGACACCACGTACGACATCGCCGTCGAGGCGTTCGCGAACGGCCAGTCGCCGTTCATCGTCGGCGGTCCGTGGATGATCGAGTCGTTCGAGGGCCTCGACCTGGCGATCGACCCGGTCCCGGCAGCCGGTG
This sequence comes from Cellulosimicrobium sp. CUA-896, assembly GCF_001942335.1. GTDB lineage: Bacteria > Actinomycetota > Actinomycetes > Actinomycetales > Cellulomonadaceae > Cellulosimicrobium. The sequence continues at coordinate 119,608 of NZ_MKKH01000011.1, forward strand.
ACCAGCCCGCGCAGCCGTTCGTCGGCGTGCAGGGCTTCTACCTCAGCGCCGAGAGCGAGAACGCGATCGTCGCGAACGACTTCCTCGTCAACTTCCTGTCGACCGAGGAGGCGCAGCTCGCGCTCTACGAGGCGGGCAACCGTCCGCCGGCGCTGACGGCCGCCGCCGACGCGGCGTCCGCGGAGGACGAGATCGTGGCCGGCTTCCGCGAGGTCGGGGCCGAGGCGGTGCCGATGCCGTCGATCCCGGAGATGGCGTCCGTCTGGAGCTTCTGGGGCGTGACCGAGGCCGCGATCGTCAGCGGGGCCGACCCCGTGGCGACGTGGGACAAGATGATCGCGGACATCCAGGGCGCGATCGAGTCCTGACCGCGGGCGCGCGTCGTCGGGGGCGGGCCCAGCCCCGCCCCCGGCGACGCCGCGGCCTGCCGCTCCTCGACCGGGGCGGCGCACGACCCTCGTGACGCGGCGCCGCCGCCGCGTCGGACCACCACGGAGGCACCACGATGTCCGCCCCTCAGACCACGGCCGACGCCACGGGCGTCGACGCCCCGGGCCGCCCGGGCCCGGGACCCGGGCGAGGACGCCCGCCCCGTGCGCGGGACGCGTCGCACGCCCGCGACTACGGACCGGGCTTCGTCGCCAAGCTCGTGCTCATGGCCGTCGTCGACGCGTTCGGCGTGTACGTCGTGTGGTCGGCGTGGCAGTCGTCGTCGTACGGCGTCCTGGCCGCGACCCTCGTGCTGCTCCTCGTGGCCAACTGGGCGTACTTCTCGCGGCGCGCCCTGCCCCTGAAGTACGTCCTGCCCGGGCTGGTCTTCCTCCTCGTGTACCAGGTCTTCGTGGTCGCCTACACCGGCTACGTCGCGTTCACGAACTACGGCACGGGGCACAACACCACGAAGGAGCAGGCGGTCTCCGCGCTCCTGGTCCAGAACGAGCGCCGCGTCGAGGGGTCGGCGTCCGTGCCCCTGACCGTCGTGGCCGACGGCGACGAGCTCGGGTTCGCCGTCGTCACCGAGGACGGCGTCGAGGTCGGCACCGCGGACGACCCGCTCGCGGCCGCCGACGGCGCGACCGTCGAGGACGACCGCGTCACCGCCGTGCCCGGGTACGAGGTGCTGCCGCGCGACCAGGTGCTCCAGCGCCAGGGCGAGGTCACCGACCTGCGGGTCCCCGTCTCCGACGACCCGGAGGACGGCTCGGTCCGCACCACCGACGCCCGGACGGGGTACGTCTACCTGTCGACGCTCGAGCACGACGCCGCGGCGGACACCCTGACCGACACGACGACCGGCACGGTCTACGCACCGAACGACGAGGGTCAGTTCGAGGCGCAGGACGGCACGACGCTCGCGGTCGGCTGGCGCGTGCCCGTCGGGTTCGACAACTTCACGACGGCGTTCGGCGACAGCCGCTACGCGGAGCCGTTCCTGGCGATCCTCGTGTGGACGTTCGTGTTCGCCGTCGGGTCCGTCGCGACGACGTTCCTGCTCGGGCTCTTCCTCGCGATCACGTTCGACGTGCGCCTGCGCGGCCGCCGGTTCTACCGGACGCTCATGATCCTGCCGTACGCGATCCCCGGGTTCCTGGCCGCGCTGCTGTGGTCCGGGCTGCTCAACACCCGGTTCGGGTTCGTCAACGACGTGCTGCTCGGTGGCGCGGAGATCCCGTGGCTCACCGACCCGTGGCTCGCCAAGCTCGCGGTGCTGGGCGTGAACCTCTGGCTCGGCTTCCCGTACATGTTCCTCATCTGCACGGGTGCGCTCCAGTCGCTGCCGTCGGACGCATGGAGGCGGCGCGGATCGACGGCGCGGGGCGATGGCGCACCTGGCGGTCGATCACGCTGCCGCTGCTCCTCGTCGCGACGGCGCCGCTGCTCATCTCGTCGTTCGCCTTCAACTTCAACAACTTCACGCTCATCTACATGCTCACCGGGGGCGGACCGCGCTTCGACGACGCGTCGGTGCCGCTGGGGCACACCGACATCCTCATCTCGATGGTCTACTCCGTCTCCGGCGTCGACGGGTCGGCGCCGAAGGCTTCGGTCTCGCGAGCGCGCTGTCGATCGTCGTGTTCCTCATCGTCGGGACCATCTCCGCCCTCGCGTTCCGCGCCACCCGCTCGTTCGAGGAGATCAGCTGACATGGCGACCACCGCAGCACCTCCCGCCCTCGGCGGGCGTCTCCCGGCGGCCGCGACGGAACGGCGCCGCCGCAGCCCCGGCCGCTGGTTCTCCGAGCTCGGCTGGCGCCACGTCGTCGGCGTCGTCGCGGTCGTCTACGCCGCGTTCCCGCTCGTGTACGTGCTCTCGGCCTCGCTGTCCGAGAACGGCACGCTGACGGGCTCGAACACGCTGTTCGCCGACGTGAGCACGGCGAACTACGCCCAGCTCGGCGCAACGATGTTCTGGACGTGGACCGTCAACACGATCGTCGTCGCGGTCGCCACGTCCGTGGGTACCGTGCTCATGGGAGCCGCTGCGGCCTACGCGTTCTCGCGCTTCCGGTTCACCGGCCGTCGTGCCGGTCTCACGTCCCTGCTCGTGCTGCAGATGTTCCCGCAGATGCTCGCCTTCGTGGCGATCTTCCTGCTCCTGCTCGGTCTCGGCGACGTCGTCCCCGCCCTCGGGCTCGACAGCAAGGTCGCGCTCGTCGCCGTGTACCTCGGCGGCGCGCTCGGCGTGAACACGTTCCTCATGTACGGGTTCTTCAACACCGTGCCGCGCGAGCTCGACGAGGCCGCCAAGCTCGACGGCGCCACGCACGCCCAGATCTACTGGACGATCATCCTGCGCCTCGTCGCGCCGATCCTCGCGGTCGTGGCCCTGCTGTCGTTCATCAGCACGTTCGGCGAGTTCATCGTCGCGCGCGTCGTGCTGTCGTCGGAGAGCCGGTGGACGCTCGCCGTCGGCCTGTACGGCTGGGTGTCGTCGTTGCGCGAGGCGAACTGGGGCCTGTTCACGGCCGGCGCGGTCATCTCGGCACTGCCCGTGCTCGCCCTGTTCCTGTACCTCCAGAAGTACATCGTGGGCGGGCTGACCGCCGGCTCCGTCAAGGGCTGAGCGTGGCGGCGCCGACGGCGGCGCGAGTCACCGGAAGAGGTGGGTCACGCGGGCGACCGCCTCGTCGTACCGGGCGCGGTCGAACGTGAGGGTCCCGAGCGACGAGTAGTCCCACTCCGGCCGGTAGGGCTGCGTCGGGTCCTCCCAGCGGACCGTCCGCTCGTCCGCGCGGACCGTCACCTCGAACGGCCAGCAGCCCGCCTCGTGGCAGTCGCACGCGAGCACCCACGCCCGTCCGCCCGACGGCCCGTGTCCGAGCCCGTACCACTGGTGCTCCGCCGGACCGTACCGGAACAGCGCCGGGACGACGCCCCCGTACCCGCCGGCCGGCGTGTACCCGTGGGCCGACTCCACCGCTCCGACGAGCGCCACCAGCGAGCGACCGTCGACGTACGGGACGACCTCCACGACGTCGTCGACGCTGACGACCCGCAGCTCCAGCGCGTGCGTGGCGCTCATGCCGCGAGAGTACGCCCGCCACGGTCCGTGCACCCGTCGACGGTCCGCGGCGCGCGCGGGGGACCGGCGGCCCCCACCGTCTCGCTACGCTGAGCCCGTGCAGACCTTCGAGCAGGGTTCGTTCGACGCCGCCGTGGTCGGGACGGTCCCGCGGCCGGCCCCGGGCGAGGAGGGGACGGCGTCCTACACCGACGCCGACACCGAGCGGTGGTACGTCGAGGCGCCCAAGTCCCGCGCGCGCAGCCCGTTCGAGCGCGACCGCGCCCGCATCGTGCACTCGTCGGCGCTGCGACGTCTCGGCGCCAAGACCCAGGTGCTGGGGCCGGGCAGCGACGACTTCGTCCGCACCCGGCTGACCCACACGCTCGAGGTCGCGCAGGTCGGACGCGAGATCGGCAAGGCCCTCGGCTGCGACCCGGACGTCGTCGACACCGCGTGCCTCGCGCACGACCTCGGGCACCCGCCCTTCGGCCACAACGGCGAGCGCGCGCTCGCGGACCTGTCCGTCGACATCGGCGGGTTCGAGGGCAACGCCCAGACGCTGCGTCTGCTGACCCGTCTGGAACCGAAGGTCGTGACCGACGACGGGCGCGCCGTCGGGCTCAACCTCACGCGCGCGAGCCTCGACGCGAGCGTGAAGTACCCGTGGGGCGCGGGGGAGGGGCCGACCCGGGCCGACGGGCGCGCGACCCACAAGTTCGGCGTCTACGAGGACGACCGACCGGCGTTCGACTGGCTGCGCGCCGGCGCACCCCGCCAGGTCAAGTGTCTCGAGGCGCAGGTCATGGACCTGGCCGACGACGTGTCGTACTCGGTCCACGACGTCGAGGACGCGGTCGTCGGCGGGCGCCTCGAGCTCGCGGTGCTCGACGACGCGGACGAGCGCGACCGCGTCGTGCGCGCCGTCCACGCCTGGTACGGCGCCGCGCAGGACGAGGCCGCGCTCGAGGGCGCGATCGAGCGCCTGCAGAAGACCGGCCACCTCGTGACGGGGTTCGACGGGTCGCGCCGCGCGCTGTCGGCCCTCAAGGACGCGACGAGCCAGCTCATCGGCCGGTTCACCGGTGCCGCCCAGGAGGCGACGCGCGACGTGTACGGCGACGGGCCGCTCACGCGCTACGCCGCACGCCTCGTGGTCCCCGACGAGACGGTCGCGGAGATCCTCGTGCTCAAAGGGATCGCCGTGGCGTACGTCATGGCGCCGCGCGAGCAGGAGCCGCTCTACCAGCGGCAGCGCGAGGTGATCGCCGACCTCGTGCACGTGCTGGCCGACCGGGCGCCGATCGCGCTCGAGCCGTCGTTCGCGGCGGACTGGGACGAGGCGGCCGACGACGCCGCGCGCCTGCGCGTGGTGGTCGACCAGGTCGCGTCGCTCACCGACGTGTCCGCGATGCAGCTGCACGCGCGCCTCGTGCGGCCACCGGCCTGACCGCTCAGGCGTCGGCGCGCTCGGCCGCCCACGCGTCGCTCGCCCGCTGCACGTCCGCCGGCGTCACCGAGTCGGCGACCGTCGCGAAGTACCAGCGGTGGCCGAACGGGTCGCGGACGGCGGCCTGCCGGAAGCCCTCGAACCAGTCGGCCGGCTCCGTGAGCGAGGTCGCCCCGGCGTCGACCGCCCGCCGCCACGCGGCGTCGGTGTCCGCGACGGGCACGGTGAACGACGCGTGCGTGGGCTCGCCCGGCTCGGGCGCGGCCGAGTCCGGGGGGAAGGCCTCCGCGACCGTGAACGTCGACGTCCCCGCGGCCGACCGCAGGCGCAGGTCCGAGTGGATCACGGCGTCGCCCGAGGTGATCGTGTCGATCACCTCGGCGCCGAGCGCCGCCTCGTAGAACGCGATCGCCTGTCGCGCCCCGCTGACCGTGACGTTGGGGTGCAGCGCCGACATCTCCATGGTGTCCTCCGGTGTCCACGGGCGCCCGGTCCGTCCCGGTCCGCGCGCGCCCGGGTCCGTCCCGGGTGGCACCATGCTCGTGTCGGCACCCGGTGCCAGTCTTGGAGGAATGCGACAGGTGTTCGAACGCGGGAGCGGTGCGGGCGGCGGCACGGGCGGCACGGACAGGACGGGCGGCTCGGACGGCGCGACCACCTCGCTGCGCGGGATCGTGGACCCGGCCGGCGCCCGGCGCGGCTTCGCGCTCGAGCGCCTCGACCCGTCGCCCGACCTCGCCGACGTCGTCGAGCGTCACTGGGTGGTGCGCTGGGACCTGCCGCCGGGCGAGACCTTCACCCAGGTGCTCGTGCCGCACCCGGTCGCCAACGTCGTCGCCGAGACGTCCGGCTACGCGGCGCACGGGATCCCGCCCGGCCTGTTCGAGCGCACGCTGGGCGGTTCCGGCGCCGTCGTCGGCACCAAGCTGCGGCCCGGCGCGTTCCGCGTGCTGCTCGGGTCGCCCGACGCGGTGCGGCCGGGTGTGCGGGTCGCCGCCTCGGTCTTCCTCGGCCCCGCGGCGGGCGAGGCAGGACGACGCGCGCTCGCCCTCGCGGGCGCCGGCGACCTCCGAGCCGCGGTGGAGGTCGTCGAGCACCCGTTGCGTGCGCGCGCCGCGGCCGCGCGCACCTCGCGCGCGGTCCGCGACCTGGGTCAGGTGCGTGCCACGTTCGCCGCGCTCGTCGCCGGCGAGGTCGGCCCCGGTGGCGGGGTCGGCGACCTCGCCGCGGTGACGGGCTCCTCGCCGCGCTCGCTGCAGCGGCTGTTCGCCCGCTACGTCGGCGTGAGCCCCAAGTGGGTGCTGCAGCGCCACCGGGTGCACCTCGCGGCGGACCTGCTGGCCGCCGACCCGGGCCAGGACCTCGCGGCGCTCGCGACGGCGGTCGGCTACTACGACCAGGCGCACCTCGGCACCGACTTCCTCCGCGCCACGGGGACCACTCCCGGCGCCTACGCGCGCCGGTGCGCCGCGTCGCGCGACGCGCTGCTGACGGCCCTGCACAGGGCGCCCGCCGGAGGTGGCGCGGACGCATAGACTCGGCTCGTGGCTGGCCTGATCCGACGTGAGGACGTGGACGCCGTCCGCGACCGCGCACGGATCGACGAGATCGTCTCCGCGCACGTCACCCTCAAGCCGGCGGGCGTCGGGTCGATGAAGGGCCTGTGCCCCTTCCACGACGAGCGCACGCCGTCGTTCCACGTCCGGCCCGGCGTCGGCCGGTGGCACTGCTTCGGCTGCGGCGAGGGCGGCGACGTCATCTCGTTCGTGCAGAAGGTCGACGGCCTGACGTTCACCGACGCCGTCGAGTACCTCGCGGACCGGGTCGGCATCCAGCTGCGCTACGAGGAGTCGGGTCGCGGTGGCGGTGCGCCGCGCCCGCGCGAGGAGCCCGGGCGGCGCCAGCGGCTGCTCGAGGCGCACCGCGTCGCCGCGCAGTACTACGCCGAGCAGCTCGTGGCCCCGGGGGCGGGCGCCGCGCGCGCCTTCCTCGCCGAGCGCAGCTTTGACCGGGCGGACGCCGAACGCTTCGGGGTGGGATACGCGCCCACCGGGTGGGACAACCTGCAGCGCCATCTCCAGGGCCGCGGGTTCACGCAGGCCGAGCTCGTCGCGTCGGGCCTGATGAGCCAGGGCCAGCGGGGGATCTACGACCGGTTCCGCGGCCGGCTGATGTGGCCGATCCGCGACGTGACGGGCGAGATCGTCGGGTTCGGCGCGCGCCGCCTGTACGACGAGGACCAGGGCCCGAAGTACCTCAACACCCCCGAGACGTCGCTCTACAAGAAGTCGCAGGTGCTCTACGGCATCGACCAGGCCAAGCGGGAGATCGCGAAGCAGAAGCGGGTCGTCGTCGTCGAGGGGTACACCGACGTCATGGCGGCCCACCTGTCCGGCGTGACGACCGCCGTCGCGACGTGCGGCACCGCGTTCGGCACCGACCACGCCCGCATCGTCCGGCGGCTCCTCGGCGACACGACCGCGGGGGGCGGGCTGCAGCTCGCGTCCGGCGCGTCGGTGGGCGGCGAGGTCATCTTCACGTTCGACGGCGACGCCGCCGGGCAGAAGGCCGCCGTGCGCGCGTTCGGCGAGGACCAGCGCTTCTACGCGCAGACGTTCGTCGCCGTCGAGCCGAGCGGCATGGACCCGTGCGACCTGCGCATGGCGCGCGGCCCGGAGGCGGTGCGCGCGCTCGTCGACGGGCGCCAGCCGCTGTTCGAGTTCGTGGTCCGCACGACCCTGGACTCGTTCGACCTGGACACCGCCGAGGGACGCGTCGGTGCGCTGCGCGCCGCCGCGCCGATCGTCGCGGGGATCCGGGACGCGGCGCTGCGGCCCGAGTACGCGCGCCTGCTCGCCGGCTGGATCGGGATGGACACGGACCGCGTCCGCAAGGAGATCGCGGCCGCGAGCCGTCGGACGACACCGGGGCCCGTGCGGTCCTCGCGACCCGGGTCCGACGACGCCCGGACCGGTCCGGCGGACGACGCCCCGTCCGCCCCGGCGCTCCCCGCGCCCGACCCCCGCGATCCGGTCGCGCGGCGCGAGCGGCTCGCGCTCGTCGCGGTCCTGCAGTACCCGCAGCACGTCCCGGCGCTGTTCGACACGCTCGGCGAGGACGCGTTCTCCGTACCCGCGTGGCAGGCCGTCCACGCCGCGATCCGCGCGGCCGGGGGAGTGCGGGAGGGCGTCCCGCTCGGCGCGAGCCGCTGGGTCGAGGCCGTCGCCGAGCAGGCTGCCGAGCCGGTCCGCGCGCTCGTCACGCAGCTCGCCGTGGCGCCGTTGCCCGAGGACCGCGAGAACGTCGTCGGCGGCTACGTGGCCGGCGTGGTGCGCGGGCTCGTCGACCTGGGCCTCACGCGGCGCATCGCCGACGCGAAGAGCCGCCTGCAGCGTCTCGACCCGTCCGCCGACACCGACGGGTACCAGGCGGCGTTCGCGCATCTGCTCGCGCTCGAGGCCGAGCGGCGCACGCTGCGCGAGGGCGACGTCGCCTGACGCCGAGCCGCGGCGGGAGCGCGACGGGACTCCGGACATGCGAAGAGCCCGGAACCAGTGGTTCCGGGCTCTTCGTCAGCGGGCTCCCGCGGTAGGACTTGAACCTACGACCGTCCGATTAACAGTCGGATGCTCTGCCAGCTGAGCTACGCGGGATCGGCCACGGCGTCACCGTGGCGGCCGGGAAGAACTCTAGCAGGCTCAGAGGGGTAGTCCGGACGCGACCGCACCCGGCCCTCGGCCGCGTCGACACGCGCGGCGACCTCGGGGTCGTGCAGGTCGACGCCGGGCTCGGCGACCACCTGGGAGAACAGCGCGCCGTCCCGGTCGCGCCGCACGGCGACGCGAGCGGTCCGTCCTGCGGCGAACGTCACGGTCTCCGCGAGCACCACCGAGGACTGCACCCGCTCGCGCAGGGTCGGCACGAGCCCGCTGCGGCGCGGGTCGACGAGGTGCAGCGCCAGGGGCGGGGTGCCGTCGACCCACGTGACCGTGATCGTCGACGCTTCGGGCGCGTAGGAGGCGCGGTCGACGTCGGACCACGGGCGCGCGACGACGGCCCGCCCGGTCGGGTCGCTCGTCACGAGCGACCCGCGCGTGGCCACCGCCCAGGAGCCGTCCCGGAGCTCCGCCGACGCGAGGACGCGATCGCCGGCGGGCAGGTGGAGTGCGCGACGGACGTCGTCGGGCAGCGACGGGCGACGGAACCAGGACACGGCCCCACGGTAGCCGCTGCCGAGGCGCGGACGGCGTGGTGCCCCGTGCAGGACTTGAACCCGCGACCGAGAGATTATGAGTCTCCTGCTCTGACCAGCTGAGCTAACGGGGCGCGCCGAGAGCATATCGCCCGGCCCGTGGCGGTCCGGGTGCGCCGGGTCGGGCGGCGCGGTGTCATGGGGCCATGGAGGTCCGCACCAAGCGTGTCTACGACGACGCCGCCGCCGACGACGGGTTCCGCGTGCTCGTCGACCGCCTGTGGCCGCGCGGGGTGAGCAAGGAGCGCGCCCGGGCGGACCTGTGGCTCAAGGAGGTCGCGCCGTCGGACGAGCTGCGGCGCTGGTTCCACCACGAGAGCCCGCCCTTCGCCGAGTTCGCGCGCCGCTACCGAGCCCAGCTCGACGACAACCCGGCGGTCGCGGAGCTGCGCCACGCCGTGGCCGGGCACGCCGTCGTGACCCTCCTGTACGGCGCGCGGGACGCGACCGAGAACCAGGCCGTCGTGCTGCGCGACTACCTGACGGGCGAGGCTGCCGGCACCGCGGGTGCCGGCTGAGCGCCGTCGACCGTCCCGGACTCCGCGCCACGCCTCAGGTCGCGCTCGACCGCCCGGCGCAGCCGCGGACCGAGCGGGCGCTCGACGAAGCGGTGGAGCGCGACCGCGAGCCCGAGGCACACCGCCGTGGCGACGGCGAGCGTCGCCCAGGCGGGCAGGTAGGGGTGCAGGGACTCGATGACCCACCGGCCCCACGACGAGTGCACGAGGTACAACGGGTACGTGAGCGCCCCGAGCGTGGTGAGCCATCCCCACGGGACCCGGGCGAGCGGCGTGAGCGTCACGGCAGCGACGAGCGCGAAGCACGCGACGATCGCCACCCAGTACGTCGCCGGGCCGAGCACGAGGTCCGTGCTGTTCTCGATCCGCACCGCCTGGATCCGCCCGGAGTGCGCCGCGGCGAGCGCCATGTTCAGCCCGAGCGCGAGCCACAGGACCGGTGAGCGCGGCGCGCGCGCGAGCAGGTACAGCACCATCCCGCCGGCGAAGAGCGGCGCGTCCGCGGCGACGAGGACGTTCGCGACGACGTGCGAGCCGCTCTGCGTGGCGATCGCGCCCGCGACCGGCCAGAGCGTGACGAACGCGAGCAGGCGACCGCGCGTCAGACCCACGCCGACGAGGACGCCGACGAGGACGTAGAACCGCAGCTCCGACCAGAGCGTCCAGTAGACGGCCTCGACGTCCTCGACGCCGAACGCCCGTTGCACCATCGTGAGGTTGAGGACCGCCTGGGGCACGTCGATGTCGCGCCGACCGGGCACGACGAGCACGAGCAGCACGAGCACCAGCAGGACCGACGCCCAGTACGCGGGGAGCAGCCGCCCTGCCCGCGAGGCGACGAAGGCCTGCACGTCGCGCCCCCATGCCGTCATGAGGATGACGAAGCCGCTGATGACGAAGAACAGTTGGACGCCGAACGACCCGAACGCCGCCACCTGCTGCACCCCCGGCATCGCCTCGTCCGTCCGGAGCCCCCAGGCGTGGTGGTTGACGGCGACGAAGTGGTAGAGGAGCACGGCTGCCGCGGCGGCGAACCGGAGTCCGTCGAGCGCGGCGAGACGCGGAGAGGTGCGGGGCATCCGCCGCACGTTACCAAATCGTGATGTGCGTTCCCCGGGCGCCGATGTCCGACATGCACGCCGCCCGCCGGGCTGGCACAGTGGCCGGGCACAGCGGCCCCCGGAGAACCCGGCGGCGCCCACGGCACCCGACCCGAAGGAGCACCATGGCGGCCACGGCGAGCTCGGCAGGCAGGGGAGCGGCCCGGTCCGCCCGCAGCAGCAGGACCCTGGAGCTGCTCGCGCGAGGCGGGTACGCGGTGAGCGGGCTGCTGCACCTCGTCGTCGGGGTCATCGCCGTGCAGGTCGCCACCGGCTCGGCGTCGAGCGAGCAGGCCGACCAGACGGGCGCGCTCTCGGCCATCGCCGGGACGCCCGGCGGTACGGCGCTCCTGTGGTTCGCCGTCGTGGCGTTCGCCGCGCTCGGGATCTGGCAGCTCACGGTGGCGGTCAGCGGCGCGTCCGAGACCGCCGACCGCCTCAAGGCCGCCGGCAAGGCCGTGCTCTACGTCGCCCTCGGCGTCCTGGCCCTCCAGGTGGTCAGCGGCTCGTCCGGCGGCTCGGGCCAGGAGCAGAGCATGACGGCGACGCTCATGCAGAACCCGGCGGGCAAGCTGCTCGTCGGGGCGGTCGGCGTCGGGATCGTCGCCGGGGGCGTCTACCACGTCGTCAAGGGCTGGCGGGAGAAGTTCCTCGAGGACCTGAAGGGCGGCACGAGCGGGCACCTCGGCCGCGCGGTCGTCGTCCTCGGCCGCGCGGGCTACGTCGCCAAGGGCGTCGCCCTCGGCGTGCTCGGCGCGCTCTTCGTCGTGGCCGCGGTGCAGTCCGACCCGCAGCAGGCGGGCGGCCTCGACGCCGCCTTCGCGACCATGGCGTCGCAGCCCTACGGCGCGGTCCTGCTCGTCGCGGTCGGCGTCGGCTTCGCCGCCTACGGCCTGTACTCGTTCGCCCGCGCGCGCTACGCGCGCATGTGACGCGCACCCCGGTCCGGCCGCGCCCGCCGGACGCCGTCCGGCGGGCCGACCGTGGAAGAATGCGGGGCATGGCGATGAGAGAGATCCGCACCATCCCCGACCCCGTGCTCCGGACGCCGTGCGACGAGATCACCACGGTCGACGACCGCGTGCGCTCCCTGGTCGCCGACCTCGTCGAGACGGTGGACCACGAGGGTCGCGCGGGTCTCGCCGCCAACCAGATCGGGGTCAACCTCCGCGCCTTCTCGTGGAACATCGACGACGAGATCGGGTACGTGCTCAACCCCCGCATCGTCGAGCTGTCCGACGACTACCAGGACGGCGACGAGGGATGTCTCTCGGTGCCCGAGCTGTGGTTCCCGACGCGACGTGCCTGGTACGCGCGCGTCGTGGGCACCGACCTCGACGGCAACGAGGTCGTCGTCGAGGGCACCGAGCTCATGGCGCGCTGCCTGCAGCACGAGTGCGACCACCTCGACGGGATGCTCTACCTCGACCGCCTCGACCGCTCCGTGCGCAAGAAGGCGATGCGGGAGCTGCGCGCGCACCTGTGACCCGCGCCGCCGGGTGGACGCGGCGGCGCGCCGCGCGCGATCCCTCGCGCAACCGCGCGTCGTCGTGCAAGATGGGGCACGAGCACGCCGCGACGTACGGGTGCCGGGTCATAGCACCGCTCTGGTGAGGACGTTGGGGAAGACGAAACCTCGACCAGGGAGGCAGACATGGCCGGTGCCATCACCCGCGGTGTTCTTTACGTGCACTCAGCACCGCGCGCTCTGTGCCCGCACATCGAGTGGGGCGCAGGCAACGTGCTGGGCACGCGCGTGTCCATGGACTGGACGGAGCAGCCCGCCGCACGCGGGCTCTTCCGTGCCGAGCACTCGTGGCAGGGTGCCCAGGGCACGGGCGCCAAGCTCGCCTCCGCGCTGCGCGGGTGGTCGCACCTGCGGTACGAGGTGACCGAGGAGCCGAGCCACGGCGTGGACGGCGCGCGCTGGTCCCACACCCCGGACCTCGGCATCTTCCACGCCGCGACCGACGTGCACGGCAACGTCGTCGTGCCCGAGGACCGCATCCGCGCGGCGCTCGAGCAGTCCCACGACACCTGGGCGATGCGTGAGGCCCTCCACCTGGCGCTCGGGCAGGCGTGGGACGACGAGCTCGAGCCGTTCCGGTACGCGGGGGCCGGCGCGCCCGTGCGCTGGCTGCACCGCGTGGGCTGACCCTCGTGGGCTGATCCGCGGGGCTGACCCCCGTGGCCTGGGCCCCGCGGGTCGGCCTGCCCCTCTCGCACGACGAGGCCGCCTCCCGTTCGGGAGGCGGCCTCGTGACGTCGTGCGGTGCGCCGACGCGTCAGGCGTTCGTCACCGCGAGGGCGACGTTGTGCCCACCGAATCCGAACGAGTTGTTGATGGCGAGGACGTCGCCCTCGGGCAGCGCCGACGGCGTGTCGCGCACGAGCGGTACCTGCAGCTCCGGGTCGGGGTTGGCGACGTTGATCGTCGGCGGGGCGAGCCGCTCCGCGACGGCCTTGATCGTGAAGATCGACTCGAGCGCGCCGGCGCCGCCGAGCAGGTGGCCGGTCATCGACTTCGTCGCGGACAGCTGGACGTGGTCGGCGTCGTCGCCGAGCAGTGCGCGGATCGAGCGCGTCTCGGTGAGGTCGCCGACCTTGGTGGAGGTCGCGTGGGCGTTGACGTGCACGACGTCGCGGCCGCTCGCCCCGGCCTCCTCGAGCGCCCGGCGCATCGCGGACACCTGGCCGCGGCCCTCCGGGTCGGGGGAGGTGATGTGGTAGGCGTCCGCCGACAGGCCGACGCCGGCGAGCCGTGCGTACACGCGTGCGCCACGGGCGGCGGCGTGCTCGGCGCTCTCCAGCACGACGACGGCCGCGCCCTCGCCGAGGACGAACCCGTCGCGGTCGACGTCGTAGGGGCGTGACGCGCCCTGCGGGTCGTCGTTGCGCAGGGACAGCGTGCGCGAGGCCGCGAACGCGGCGATCGGCATCGGGTGGATCGTCGCCTCGGTACCGCCGGCGACGACGACGTCCGCGCGGCCGGTGCGGATCATGTCGACGCCGTACCCGATCGCCTCCGCGCCCGACGCGCAGGCCGAGACCAGGGCGTGCGCGCCCGCGCGGGCCCCGAGCTCGAGCGAGACGTACGCGGTGGGGGAGTTCGGCATGAGCATCGGCACCGTCATCGGCAGCATGCGGCGCGCGCCGCGCTCGCGCAGCGTGTCCCAGCCGTCGAGCGTGGTCCAGATCCCGCCGATGCCCGAGGACACGACCGACCCGAGCCGCTCCCCGTCGACCTCGGGGGAGCCGGCGTCGGCCCAGGCCTCGCGCGCGGCGATGATCGCGTACTGCGTCGAGGGGTCCATGCGCTTGATCTCGGGTCGCGGGAGGACCTCCTCCGGCTTGACCTTGATCGTCGCGGCGAACGTCACGGGGATCTCGTAGCGCTCGGACCAGTCGTTGTCGAGGGTGCGGGCGCCGGACTCGCCGGCGAGCGCGGCGGCCCAGGTCGAGGGCACGTCCCCACCGAGCGGCGTGGTGGCACCGAGACCGGTGACGACGACTTCACGGACGGCGGGCATGAGGGCTCCTCGAGTGGTGCGGCGGGGGGTCGGGCGGGCCGGCGGTTCGCGCCGGCCCGCCCGCGGGCCTGCTGGTGCAGGCCGGGTGCTTCAGGCCTGGGCGCCCGTGATGTACGACACGGCGTCGCCGACCGTCGTGAGGTTCTTGACCTCCTCGTCGGGGATGCGGACCCCGAACTTGTCCTCGGCGTGCGTGACGATCGTCATCATCGAGAGGGAGTCGATGTCGAGGTCGTCGGTGAAGGACTTCTCGAGCGCGACGGCGTCGGTGGGCAGACCCGTCTCCTCGGCGACGATCTCCGCGAGGCCGGCGAGGACTTCCTGCTCGGTGTAAGCCATGGTTTCTCCTTGTCGTGGGACCGGACGACCGGCCCCGGTGGCGGGTGCTCGGGCGGGCCCGAACGGTGCTGCGGTACTTGGCGAGGACGTGATCCGTCGGTCGACGGGGACCGTCCCGGGTGATTCTCCCCTACGGGAGGACGACGACCTGCGCGGCGTAGACGAGGCCCGCCCCGAAACCGATCTGCAGGGCCAGGTCGCCGGAGCGCACCTGTCCCTCGTCGAGGAGCCGCCGTGTCGCGAGGGGGATCGACGCGGCGGACGTGTTGCCCGTCTCCGCGATGTCGCGCGCGACGGCGACCGTGTCGGGCAGCTGGAGCTGCTTGATCATCTGGTCGATGATGCGCATGTTCGCCTGGTGGGGGACGAACGCCTGGATGTCTCCCGGCGCGACGCCCGCCTCCGCCATCGCCTTGGCGGCGACCGGGGCCATCTGGAAGCTGGCCCACTTGAACACGCTCTGCCCGTCCTGGCGCAGCGTCGGCCAGCCGAGCGACGGGTCCTCGCGCAGGTCCGACCAGGCGTGCGTCTGCCGGATGGCCTGGGCCTTGCCGCCGTCGGAGCCCCACACGGTGGGGCCGATGCCGGGCGTGTCCGACGGGCCGACGATCGCCGCTCCGGCCCCGTCGCCCAGGAGGAACGAGATCGACCGGTCGGTGGGGTCGACGAAGTCGCTCATCTTCTCGGCCCCGACGACCAGCACGTGCCGGGCGGTCCCGGCGCGCACGAGCGCGTCGGCCTGGGCGATGGCGTAGGCGTACCCCGCGCAGGCCGCGGACACGTCGAACGCGGCGGCCGGCGTGGCGCCGAGGCGCTCGGCGAGCACGGCCGCGGCGGCCGGGGTCTGGTGGAAGTACGTGACCGTCGAGACGATGACGGCGTCGACGTCGGCTCCCTGGAGCCCGGCGCGCGCGAGCGCGTCCCGTGCCGCGGCCTCGGAGAGATCGAGGACGTCCACGTCCGCGCCGGCGCGCCGCCGCGTGACGATGCCCGTGCGCTGGCGGATCCACTCGTCGGACGAGTCGATGGGCCCGGCGAGGTCGTCGTTCGTGACCACGTTCTCGCCGCGCACGCCGCCGATCGCGAGGATGCGCGAGTGGGCCGGGCCCGTGGCCTGGCGCAGCGCCGCGCTCACGCGTCGACCCCGGCCGACGCGGTGCCGGCCGCCACGGAGTGCGCGCGACGAGGTCGCGGGCCTTGTCGAGGTCTGCCGGCGACTTCACGGCGACGGTCTCGACGCCGGGCAGCGCGCGGCGCGCGAGACCGGTCAGCACGCCGCCGGGCGCGAGCTCGAGCAGCGCGGTGACGCCCATCTCGGTGAGAGTCTCCTGGCACAGGTCCCAGCGCACCGGGGCGGCGATCTGCGCGACGAGGCGGCGCACGACGTCGCGCGCGGTGCCGTGCGCGCTGCCGGAGACGTCGATGCGGCCGTAGGGCTCGCCGTCGGCGTTCGACAGGAGGGGCAGCCGCGGGTCGGCGACCGGCCAGCCCGCCGCGACGGGCTCGAACGCCTCGAGCGCGGGCTGCATGAACGGCGTGTGGAACGCGCCGGCGACCTGGAGCGGCACGACCCGCGCCTTCGCCGGCGGGTTCTCGGCGAGCACCGCGAGGTGCTCGTGCGCACCCGCGGCGACGACCTGGCCACCGCCGTTGACGTTCGCGGGCCACAGCCCGGCGGCCTCGATCGCGGCGAGGACCTCGTCCGGGGCGCCGCCCACGACGGCGCTCATGCCGCTCGGGCTCGCCGCGGCGGCCTGCGCCATGGCGCGCGCCCGGTGGGACACGAGACCGACGCGCCCGCGTCGTCGAGCACGCCCGCGACCGCGGCCGCGGCCAGCTCGCCGACCGAGTGCCCGGCCGTCACGTCGACGACGTCCGCCGCGTCCCGGTCGCCGAGGACCGCGCGCAGCGCCACGAGCGAGGACGCCACGATGAGCGGCTGGGCGACGGCGGTGTCGCGGATCGTGTCCGCGTCCGACGTCGTGCCGTGCGCGAGCAGGTCGGTGCCCGCGGCCTCGCCGGCGGCCGCGAGGGCGTCGGCGCGCCCGGCAGCTCGAGCCAGGGGGTGAGCATTCCGGGGGACTGGGAGCCCTGTCCAGGGCAGACGACGGCGAGCACCCGTCAACTGTGCCAACGCGGCACGCCCGCGGGCCGTCACGGCGCGCACGAACCTTCGCGAAGGCCTTTGTGTCGAACCTACAACGAGCTGGTCAGCGACCCGCCGAGAGCTGCCCGAGGGCCAGCGCGACCTGCAGGACGAACGACTCGCGCGCGTCGAGCGGGTCCCACCCCGTGATCTCCGACACCTTGCGCAGGCGGTACCGGACGGTGTTGGGGTGCACGTACAGCGACCGGGCGGCGGCCTCGAGCGAGCGGCCCGTGCCGAGGTAGGCCGAGAGCGTCTCGAGCACGGAGCCGGTGGCCTGCGCCAGCGGCTGGAAGGCCTGCGCGACCAGCGTGCGGCGCGCCGTCGTGTCCCCGGTCAGCACCCGCTCGGGGAGCAGGTCGTCGGCGAGCACCGGCCGCGGTGCCTGCGGCCACGCCGGGGCGGCGCGCAGGCCGGCGAGCGCCGCCTGCGCGGACCGCCCCGCCTCCTCCAGGCCCGGCACGGTGGGGCCGATGACGACCGGCCCGGGCCCGAACCGGGGCAGCAGGGACGCCGCCGCGGCCTGCAGGTCGCCCTCCCCGCCGAGCACCAGGACGAGCCGGTCCCCGTGGATGCCGACGAGCGCGTCGCCCGCCGCGCGCCGGGTGGCGCGCCGCAGCTCGGCGGTGCGGACCTCGTCCAGCGCCGCCGTCGTCGTCCCTGCCATGACGACCGTCGAGCCGCGCCCGCCCCAGCCCAGCGCGGACACGCGCGAGCGCAGGGAGTCGTCCCCGTCGCCGCGGACCAGCGCGTCCACGACGAGCGCCTCCAGCCGGGCGTCCCACGCGCCGCGGACCTCGGCGGCGCGCGCGTAGACCTCGGCGGCCGAGAAGGCGACCTCGCGCGAGTAGCGCAGCACCGCCTCGCGCAGGTCGCGCTCGCCGCCCGGTGCCGCGAGCTGGTCGGAGTGCGCCTCCACCACCTCGACGACGATGCGCACGAGCTGGAGCGTGTTCTGCAGCGAGATGGATCGGGTGAGCTCGGGCGGCGCCGCGGCGAAGATCTCGCTCACGCCGTGCGGCGGCGGCTTGGGGTCGGCGTACCACGAGACGAACGCCGTGATGCCCGACTGCGCGACGAGACCGACGTACGAGCGGTCCTCCGCGGGCAGCTCGCGGTACCAGCGGATCTCCTCGTCGAGGCGCCGCAGCGCGGCCGCCATGAGGAGGCCGCTGCCGTCGCGCAGCCGCTGGAGGTTGTCGGCGTTGCCCGTCGTCCCGGGGGTGCCGGGCCGCCCGGAGGCGGGCGTGGGGGTCGCCGTCACGCGCCGAGCATACGGGTCGTGCTTGTGGACAGTCCACAAAGGGGGAGGGCTCGGCGCGGCGGGACGCCGCCCACGCGGACGCCGACCGGGTGAGGCTCCCGGGGAACCGTTAGGGTCGTGGCATGGCTCTCATGCCCCGTCTGCGCCAGCTCATGCGACGCCCGACCTCCGCGTCGACCGTCGGCACGCGCCGTCCCAGGTCGGGCGAGAAGCGCGGTGACACCGTCCACGAGGACGCGCTGCGCGCGATGCTCGTCGACGACCCGAACGACGAGCGCGCCTTCCGCGCGCTCGCCGAGCTCGTCCGCCGGCGCGCCGCCGAGGGCCCGCCCGTCGACGACCCCCTCGCGGCGCCCGTCGACGAGTCCGAGAAGCAGCGGGCCGCGGACCTCGCCGTCTGGGCGCTCGCGGAGGAGCTCGCCGGGCACCCGAAGGGGTGGTACCCGCTCATCGAGCTCGGACGACTGTCCATCGACGACGACCCGGAGTCGGCCCAGCGTCGGTTCGCCACCGCGGCGGAGCGCGACCACACCGGTCGGGCCCTCGCGCAGGCGATGGAGGTGCTGCGCGAGGCGGGGCTGCCGAACGAGGCGCTCGGCCTCGGCGTCGGTCACTGGCGAGCGCGCGAGCACGAGCCCGAGGTGGGGCGCCAGCTCGTCCTCGCCGCGATCGAGGCGGACCGGCCGCTCGAGGCGCGTCAGCACCTGGAGTCGCTGACGTCCTACCAGGACCCGGACGCCGTGGCGGCCCTGCACGCGGAGCTCGAGCGCGCCGTCGCGCAGGCCGAGCAGCACCGCTCCGGCACCTGACACCACCACGCCGTCGGCGCGCGCCGCGCGCCCGCGGCACGACGACGGCCGGTCACCTCT
Source organism: Cellulosimicrobium sp. CUA-896 (assembly GCF_001942335.1). GTDB lineage: Bacteria > Actinomycetota > Actinomycetes > Actinomycetales > Cellulomonadaceae > Cellulosimicrobium. Next base: position 138,577 of record NZ_MKKH01000011.1, read on the forward strand.
CGCAGGAGGCGACCGGCGTCGTCGTGCCGGGGTCAGGGCCGGGTCAGGCCGTCGGCCGGACCGGGGGAGCCGTCAGGACTCCCCGCCCGCGTTGCCGGACGTGCCGGCGGTGACGTCCATGAGGCGGTACTTCTCGATCGCCTTCGCGGACGCGTCCGCGGGCACCTTGCCCTGGCGCGCGAGCGCCTGCAGGGTGCGGACCACGACCGAGGGACCGTCGATCTTGAAGTGGCGGCGGGCCGCGGCGCGCGTGTCGGAGAAGCCGAAGCCGTCCGCGCCGAGCACCTCGTAGTCGCCGGGGACCCACTTGCGGATCTGGTCGGGGACCAGGTGGTCGTAGTCGCTGGTGGCGACGAACGGGCCCTCGGAGCCCTGCAGCTTCGCGGTGACGTACGGCGTGCGCGCGTCGGACGCCGGGTCGAGGAACGCGGCCTGGTCCGCGGCGAGCGCGTCGCGACGCAGCTCGTTCCAGCTGGTCACGCTCCAGACGTCGGCGGACACGCCCCAGTCCTCCTTGAGGAGCTGCTGCGCCTCGAGCGCCCACGGCACGCCCACGCCGGAGGCGAGGAGCTGGGCCTTCGGGGTGTCGCCGTCCGAGGCCATGTCGGACCGGGCGACGCGGTGGATGCCGCGCAGGATCCCCTCGACGTCGACGTCCTCCGGCTCGGCCGGCTGGACCATCGGCTCGTTGTAGACCGTCAGGTAGTACATGACGTTCTGGTCCCGGCCGTCGGACCCGTCGCCGTACATGCGCTGGAGGCCGTCGCGCACGATGTGGCGGATCTCGTAGCCGTACGCGGGGTCGTACTGGACCATCGCGGTGTTGGTGCCGGCGAGGATGGGCGAGTGGCCGTCGGCGTGCTGCAGGCCCTCGCCCGTCAGGGTCGTGCGGCCGGCGGTGGCGCCGATGATGAACCCGCGCGTGAGCTGGTCGCCCGCGGCCCAGAACTGGTCGCCGGTGCGCTGGAAGCCGAACATCGAGTAGAAGATGTAGACCGGCACCATGACCTCGCCCTGCGTGGCGTAGGACGTGCCGACCGACTGGAACGCGGCCGCGGAGCCGGCCTCGTTGATGCCGGTGTGCATGATCTGCCCGGCCTCGGACTCCTTGTAGCTCAGCATGAGCTCGCGGTCCACGGCGAGGTAGTGCTGGCCCTGGGTGTTGAAGATCTTCGCCGACGGGAAGATCGAGTCCAGGCCGAACGTGCGCGCCTCGTCCGGGATGATCGGCACGATGCGCTTGCCGAACTCCTTGTCCTTGATGAGGTCCTTGAGCAGGCGCACGAAGGCCATCGTGGAGGCGACCTCCTGCTGCCCCGACCCCTTCTTGAGGACCTCGTACGCCTTCTCGCCCGGCAGCGTCACCGGAGCCGGGTTCGCGCGGCGCTCGGGGACGAACCCGCCGAGCTGGCGGCGGCGGTCGAGGAGGTACTGGATCTCCGGCGCGTCGGCCCCCGGGTGGAAGTACGGCGGCTCGTAGGGGTTGGCCTCGAGCTCGGCGTCGCTGATCGGGATGCGCAGCGAGTCGCGCAGGACCTTGAGGTCGTCGAGCGCGACCTTCTTCATCTGGTGCGTCGCGTTGCGGCCGGCGAACTTCGACCCGAGGCCGTAGCCCTTGACGGTGTGCGCGAGGATCACCGTCGGCTGGCCCGTGTGAGAGCGGGCGGCGTGGTAGGCCGCGTAGATCTTGCGGTAGTCGTGGCCGCCGCGCTTGAGGTTCCAGATGTCGTCGTCGGTCATGTTCTCGACGAGCGCCTTCGTGCGCGGGTCGCGGCCGAAGAAGTGCTCGCGGATGAACGCACCGTTCTCCGCGCGGTAGGTCTGGTAGTCGCCGTCGGGCGTCTCGTTCATGAGGTTGACGAGCGCGCGGTCCTTGTCGGCGTTGAGCAGGACGTCCCACTCGCGGCCCCAGATGACCTTGATGACGTTCCAGCCGGCGCCGCGGAACTGCGCCTCGAGCTCCTGGATGATCTTGCCGTTGCCGCGCACCGGGCCGTCGAGGCGCTGCAGGTTGCAGTTGACGACGAACGTGAGGTTGTCGAGCTGCTGCTGCGCGGCGAGCTGGAGCATCCCGCGCGACTCGGGCTCGTCCATCTCGCCGTCGCCGAGGAACGCCCACACGTCCTGCTGGGTGGTGTCCTTGATGCCGCGGTTCGTCAGGTACTTGTCCGTCCACGCCTGGTAGATGGCGCTGGCCGGGCCGAGTCCCATGGAGACCGTCGGGTACTCCCAGAAGTCCGGCATGAGGCGCGGGTGCGGGTAGGACGGCAGGCCGCCGGCCGGGTGCGACTTCTCCTGGCGGAACCCGTCGAGCTGGTCGGCCGAGAGGCGGCCCTCGAGGAACGCGCGCGCGTACACGCCCGGGGAGGCGTGGCCCTGGAAGTAGACCTGGTCGCCGCCGCCCGGGTGGTCCTTGCCGCGGAAGAAGTGGTTGAGCCCCACCTCGTACAGCGTCGCGACCGAGGCGTAGGAGGAGATGTGACCGCCGACGCCGATGCCGGGACGCTGCGCGCGCGTCACCATGACGGCGGCGTTCCAGCGGATCCACGAGCGGTAGCGCCGCTCGAGCGCCTCGTCGCCGGGGAAGTACGGCTCCTCGTGGACGCCGATCGAGTTCACGTAGGGCGTGGTCAGCGAGGTGGGGACGGCGACGTTGCGCTCCCGGGCCCTCTTGAGCAGGTTCAGCAGGACGTAGCGGGCGCGCGGGCCCCCGCGGTCGTCGATCAGACCGTCGAGGGACTCGACCCACTCACCGGTCTCGGCGGGGTCGATGTCCGGTACCTGGCTGAGCAGGCCGTTGATCAGCGGTCCGGTCTCGTCGTACGAAGCCACCAGCAACCTCATATCTCGTCGGATGCCGGACGCGGCCGCGCGGTGACGCGCCCGGACGTCCGTCTCGGAGCCACTCCGGACGTGCGGCGGCGGACGCTGGTGGCGACCGTGCCTCGTCACGAGACCAGGGTGGGTCCTCCCATTGTGTTCTCATCCGGGCTCGAAGTCACACCAACGAGTGGTCAAGACGGCGTGATCTGGGCGACACGTGCGCGCGCGGAACACCGTGGGCGACGCGGGGGGCGGGACTATTCGCCGCGTGCGTCCACGGTGCGCGCGTTGCCAAGCAGCGCGTCGTCCGGTGGGCTACCTTTGCCAGACACGGCACACGGTGGTCCCGCCACCTGCCGACGTGGACGGACGAGGAAAGGAACGGCACGACTGTGACGGACACCGCAGGATCCCGCGGGGTGGACCGCCTGGGGTTCGCGCCCGGGAACGTGGTCCAGGAGTTCGGCTGGTCGGAGGACGTCGACGACGACCTGCGCGCCGACCTCGAGGAGCTCGTCGGCGGCGAGCTCGTCGACGAGGACTACGACGACGTCACGGACGGCGTGGTCGTGTGGTGGCGCGAGGGCGACGGCGACCTCACCGACACGCTCGTGGACGTCCAGACCGTGCTCGACGACGGCGGCCTCATCTGGGTGCTGACCCTCAAGCCCGGCCGGCCCGGGCACGTCGGGCACAACGAGATCCAGGAGGCCGCGACCACCGCGGGGCTGCACGCGACGAGCACGTTCGCGATCGCGCCGGACTGGTCGGCGACGCGGCTGGGGACGCGTGGCCGCGGGCGCTGAGGCGCCCGCCACAGCGGGCGCCCCGGCCCCGGCGCGGCCGGGCCCCGGCGACCCCGCCCCCGACTTCACGCTCCCGGACACGCACGGCACGCCGGTCCACCTGGCGGACCTGCGCGGCGGGCCCGTGCTCGTCGTCTTCTACCCGTTCGCGTTCTCGGGCATCTGCACCGGCGAGCTGTGCGAGCTGCGCGACAACGTCGAGGACTTCGAGGCCGCGGGCGTGACCCTGCTCGCCGTCTCGTGCGACTCCGTGTTCGCGCAGAAGGCGTGGGCCGAGCAGGAGGGGTTCGGGTTCGACCTCCTGTCCGACTTCTGGCCGCACGGCGAGGTCGCGCGGTCGTACGGCGTCCTCGACGAGGAGGCCGGGATCGCCCTGCGCGGGTCGTTCCTCGTGGACGCGGACGGCATCGTGCGCTGGTCGGTCGTCAACCCGCGCGGCCGGCGGCGCGACCTCGACGGCTACCGGCGCGCTCTCGAGAGCCTTTGAGCGCCGCGGGACCGCGCGCCCGCGAACCCGGCGTGCGCGCGAGCCGGTAGGCTGTGCACCGCGTTTCCGGGGCCTGTAGCTCAGCTGGTCAGAGCGCCACGCTTACACCGTGGATGTCGGGGGTTCGAGTCCCTCCGGGCCCACCACGACGGTCGTCCACGGCGCACCGCTCGGACCGCGCGCCGGCACCGCCGGCGCGACCCACCCGCCCGTGCCGACCCGGGGGGAGACACCCCAGCGTGCTCGTCGCCGTGACCGTCGCCGCCTTCGTCCTGGCCGTCGCCGCGCGCCGCGTGCCGCGGGTGCGCCGGGCCACGAGCACGGCGACCTCGACGATCCTCGTGCTCCTGGGGGCGTCGGCAGCCGTCCTGCTGGCCGGGACGACCGTGGACGGGGAAGGGCTGCGCGCCGTGCTCGGCACGGTCGCGACGCTCGTGCTCTCGACCGGGGCCGTCGCGGCGGGAGCATGGGCCGCCGTGCACGTCGTGCACCCGCTGCAGGCCCGCCGGCGGGAACGTGCCGAGAGCACTCCCGACCTGCGGGACCGGCTGCTGGCGCGTGCCTCGCGCACCGGTGTGCGCGTGCGCGGCGTGCCCGTCGCCGAGGTGGCGCTGCGCGCCGCGTACCGCTCCGTCGACGTGCGCGTCACCGGGCTGGCGGCCGAGATGTCTTACTACGGCCTCGTCTCGCTCGTGCCCCTCACCACCGCGCTCGGGGCCAGCCTCGGGTTCCTGCGCCCGCTGCTCGGGGACGCGCGGGTCGACCAGATCCGCACGACCGTCGTCGACGGCCTGACGACGGTGTTCGCGGAGCAGGTGGCGAGCGACGTGCTGGCGCCGCTCGTGGACGGGCTGCTCGCCGACCAGCGCGCCGGCTTCGCGCTCGGCGCGTTCGTCGTCGCGCTGTGGCTCGCGAGCCGCGTGTTCCGTGCCGCCGTCCGCGCGCTCGACGACGCGTACCGGGTCGAGAACCGGCGGACCGTCGTGGGCCAGTACGTGCTCGGCCTCTCCCTGGCCCTCGGCGCGGTCGCGACGGTCGTCGCGGTGCTCGGGATGGTCGTCGTCGGGCCGCTGCTCGGGGACGGGGCGGCGCTCGCCGACCGGTTCGGCCTCGGGGCGGTGTTCCGCGTGACGTGGGACGTGCTGCGCTGGCCGGTCGTCGTCGCCGTCTGCGCGGCGTACCTCACGCTGCTCTACCGGTACGCGCCCAACGCGGACACCAGCTGGCGACGGTGCGTCCCGGGCGCCGTGGTCGGCACGCTCGGCGTGCTGCTCGTCTCCTCCGGCTTCAGCGTCTACCTCGCCCTCGCCGTGCCGTCCACGCCGGGCGTCGACCCCGCTGCGGCGGCTGTCGTGCAGGCCGCCGGGCAGATGCTGGGTCTCGTCCTCGCCGGTGTGCTGTGGCTGTGGCTCACGAGCATCGCCGTCCTGGTGGGCGGCGTGCTGACGGCCGAGCTCGACCTCGAACGGGCGCAGGACCCGCGGGCCGCCAGGGCCTGACGCCCCGGCGGTCGGGTGCGCCGGTCGGGACGGCCGGAACGGGGGACCGCGCGCGTCGGTGGCTCGCGGCACACTGGCGCCGTGCACCTGGTCCTGTCCGCCGACGACACCGGGGCGACGTCGACGCCTGTGCCGGACGACGGCGACGACGGGACGCCGCAGCGGGCACGGCGGGGCCGGCCGGTGGACCTCGTCCGCGACGGTGCCCGCTCCGCCCGGTGGACGTGGGGCGACACCAACGCCTGGTACCCCGAGCTCCTCGCGGCCGGGACGCGCGTCGAGCGGGCCCACGACCTGCGCCTCGCCCGCGCGGTCCTGCGCCGCTCCGCGCTGACGGCCGCGACCCCGTACGCGCGCGCGCCGCGCGGGCCCTGGGACGCGCTCGCCCTCGTGACCGCGGGCGCGAACAGCCCGTCGGCGCCGCTGCCCGAGGGGCTGTTCGACCTCGCGGACGCCGCACGACCGGCGCGCGACGCGTCGTCGGCCCTGGACCCCGTCCGCGAGCTGCGTGCGCAGCTCGAGGCGGTGGCCGCGGCGGCGGGACCGGACGCGCCGGGGCGTCTGCGCCTCCTGCTCGCCGCCGAGAGCGCGGGCGCGCTCGTCGCCGCCGAGATGCACCACGCGGGCCTGCCGTGGCGGGCCGACGTGCACGACGCGATCCTGTCGGGCGTCCTCGGCCCCCGGCCCCGTCCGGGGGAGCGGCCCGCCCGCATGGAGGAGCTCGCGCACGCGGTCCGGCAGGCCCTCGACGCCCCGCCGACCCTCAACCCCGACTCCCACCCCGACCTCCTGCGGGCGATGGAGTACGCCGGCGTCGGCGCACGCTCGCTGCGCAAGGGGGAGCTCGAGCGCCTCGACCACCCGGTCGTCGCGCCGCTGCTCGAGTACAAGGCGATGCAACGGCTGCTCACGGCCAACGGGTGGGCGTGGCTGGACGCCTGGGTGCGCGACGGCCGGTTCCGCACGGAGTGGGTGGTGGGCGGCGTCGTCACGGGCCGGTGGGCGACGAGCGGCGGGGGAGCGCTGCAGCTGCCGCGCCAGGTGCGGCGGGCGGTGGTGGCCGACCTGGGATGGCGGCTCGTCGTCGCCGACGCCGCCCAGCTCGAGCCGCGCGTGCTCGCGGGGCTCGCGCGGGACGAGCGCATGGCGGACGCCGGGCGCGGCGTCGACCTCTACGCGGGCATCGTCGCGTCGGGGGCGGTCGCCTCCCGCGAGCACGCGAAGGTCGGGATGCTCGGCGCGATGTACGGGGGGACGACGGGGGACAGCGCGGCCGTGCTGCCCCGCCTCGCGCGTGCCTTCCCCGCGGCGATCGCTCTCGTCGAGCGCGCGGCCGGGGCGGGCGAGCGCGGCGAGGTCGTCACGACGCGGCTCGGCCGGAGCTCTCCGCCGCCGGACGACGCGTGGCGCGCCGCGCAGCAGGGCGCGTACGCGGCCGGGGACGAGCCGGCGCAGGGCGAGGCGAGCGCGGCACGCGCACGGTCGCAGGCGCGCGCGTGGGGGCGGTTCACGCGCAACTTCGTCGTGCAGGGCACGGCGGCCGAGTGGGCGCTGTGCTGGCTCGCGTCGATACGGCGGCGGCTGTGGGAGCTCGGGGCGGCCGACGACGCGGGCAGCGCACCGGAGCCGTTCGCCGGTCGTCCGCACCTCGTGTTCTTCCTCCACGACGAGGTGATCGTCCACGCCCCGGCGGCGCTCGCCGACGCGGCGGCCGAGGCGGTGCGCGACGCCGCCGCGGAGCGGGCGGCTGCTCTTCGGCGACTTCCCCGTCGACTTCCCGCTGAGCGTCGCGTCGTGGACGACTACGCGCAGGCGAAGTGACCACGGGGGACGTCCCGCGCGGGCCGCCGGCGACTACGCGGGCGCCCGGAGGCGACGTTAGCCTGCCGCCATGCGCCCGACACGCGACCGACCACGGAAGCTCACCCGCCGACGCTCGCCGAGGTCGTGCGCACGCTCGACGGGCTCTACCCGCCGTCCACGGCGGAGGACTGGGACGCGTCGGGCTCGTCGCCGGCGACCCGGGCGCGCCCATGCGCAAGGTGCTGCTCGCCGTCGACCCCGTCGAGGACGTCGCGGACGAGGCGCTCGCCTGGGGCGCGGACCTGCTGGTGACCCACCACCCGCTGTTCCTGCGACCCGTCCACTCCGTCGCCGCGACGACGTTCAAGGGCTCGCTCGTGCACCGTCTCATCCGGGGCGGGTGCGGGCTGTACGTCGCGCACACCAACGCCGACGCCGCCGAGCGGGGCGTCGCGGACGCGCTCGCGGACGCGCTCGACCTCCTGCACCGGGTGCCGCTCGTGCCGCACGCCGCCGAGCGCGCGGCCGGCGGCCCGCCCCGGGCCGTCACCACGGGAACGGGACGACTGGGCCGTCTCGCCGCGCCGACGACGCTGCGCGGCTTCGCCGAGCGGGTCGCCGCGGTCCTGCCCGCGACCGCGCAGGGCGTGCGCGTGGCGGGCGACCTCGACGCGACGGTCGAGTCGGTCGCCGTGGTGGGCGGTTCCGGGGACTCCCTGTTCGACGCCGTGCGCGCGAGCGCCGCCGACGTCTACCTCACCTCCGACCTGCGCCACCACCCGGTCTCCGAGCTGCGCGAGCGGGCACGCCAGGAGGCCGCGTGGACCGGCGGACGGGCCACGCCCTTCCTCGTCGACGTCCCGCACTTCGCGTCCGAGTGGCCGTGGCTCCGCTACGCTGCCGAGGACCTCGTGCGGGCGCTCGCCGAGCGCGGCGAGCACGTCGAGGCGCGGGTCAGCACGACCTCCACCGACCCGTGGACGGCCCGCATCCCGTCGGCACCGACCGCCGGCCCCCCACCGACGCCCTGACCCGCCCGGGTCCGACGAGAGGAACACCACGTGGCCACCGCACCACCGGCCGACCAGCTCCGCCTGCTGGACGTCCAGGAGCTCGACACCCGCGCCCAGCAGCTCGCCCACCGGCGCCGCAACCTGCCCGAGCTCGCGCGCATCGCCGAGCTGGACGCCCAGCTCGAGGACCTCACGTCCTCCCTCGTCGAGTCCCGCACCGCGGCGTCGGACCTGCGGCGGGAGCTGACGAAGGCCGAGGGCGACGTCGAGCAGGTCCGGTCCCGGGCGGCGCGCGACCAGGCGCGGCTCGACGCCGGACAGGTCGGTGCGAAGGACGCCCAGGCGCTCGTCGGGGAGCTCGAGTCGCTCGCGCGCCGCCAGGCCGCGCTCGAGGAGGTCGAGCTCGACGTCATGGAGCGCCTCGAGGCCCACGAGGAGGCGCTCGCGCGCCTCGAGTCCGCGCACGCGGAGCTGGAGGCGGCGCGCGCCGACGTCGTCGCGGAGCGTGACGCGCGGTTCGCCGAGCTCGACGAGGAGGCGGGACAGGTCGCCGAACGCCGTCGCGGCGCCGTCGCCGGGCTCGACGCCACGCTGCTCGCCCTCTACGAGCGCGTGCGCGACCAGAACGGCGGACGCGGCGTCGTCGCGCTGCGGGGCCAGCACGTCGAGGGGCTCAACGTCGACCTGAGCCGCGCCGAGCTCGTGGCGATCACCTCCGCGGCGCCGGACCAGGTGGTGCGCCTCGAGGACTACGGGCACATCGTCGTGCGCCCGGAGGCCGCGAGCGCGTGAGCGGCGGGGCGGAGCGCGGGGACGGGACGTCGGAGCGCCACCTCGTCGTCGAGGCCGACGGGGGCTCGCGGGGCAACCCGGGACCGGCCGGGTACGGCGCGGTCGTGCGGGACGGGGGCACGGGCCGGCTCCTCGCCGAGCGCGCCGGCTTCCTCGGCGTCGCGACCAACAACGTCGCCGAGTACTCGGGGCTCGTCGCCGGGTTGCGCGCCGCGGTGGAGATCGACCCGGACGCGCGCGTGACCGTGCGGATGGACTCGCGCCTCGTCGTCGAGCAGATGTCGGGGCGCTGGCAGGTCAAGCACGACGACATGCGGCGGCTGGCCGCCGAGGCGGCCGCGGTCCTGCCCCCCGGGCGCGTGACGTACGAGTGGATCCCGCGGGCGCGCAACGCGGACGCCGACCGGCTCGCGAACGAGGCGATGGACGGCCGCGCCGCCGTCGCGCGCGACCACGGCGGGCCGGACGTCGCGCCGTCCGCCCCGGGAGCCGTGCGCGCGGGCGGCGCCGCCCACGTCCCGCTCGAGTCCGCGCCCGGAGCGGGCTCCGCAGGCCCGACGCCGGACGCCGCGCCAGGGGCAGGCGCCCGGCCGTCCGGGGCGGCGGTCCGCTTCGACGACTCCCCGGCGCTGACCGTCGTGCTCGTCCGGCACGGCCAGACCGACCACACGGTCGCGGGGGCGTTCAGCGGCTCGACGGCCCCCGGACCGGCGCTGACCGCGCGGGGGCGGACCCAGGCGGCGCAGGCCGCCGACCTCGTCTTCCGGGTCGGGCGGACGGCGTGGACGGACGTGCCGCGCCCGACGGCGGTCGTCGCGTCGCCGCTGCGGCGGGCGTGGACGGACGTGCCGCGCCCGACGGCGGTCGTCGCGTCGCCGGCTGCGGCGGGCGCAGGAGACGGCCGCCGCGATCGGGCGACGCCTCGGCGTGCCCGTGACGACCGACGACCGCGTCGCCGAGGTGGACTTCGGGGAGTGGGACGGCCTCACGGCCGCCGAGATCGACGGTCGCTGGCCCGGGCTGCGCGAGGAGTGGTACACGACGGGCACGGTCGCGGCGCCGGACGGCGAGTCGGTCGCCGACGTCGGGCGCGCGTGCGCGGCGCGCTCGACGACCTCGTCCGCACGCACCTCGCGGACGCGCCTGCGGCCGGGCGCACGGTCGTCGTCGTGGGGCACGCCGTGCAGGTGCGCGCCGCCATCGGTGCGAGCATCCAGGCGCCTCCGGACCAGTGGTCGCGGCTGCGCGTCCCGACGCGTCGGTCAGCCTGCTGCGGCTGTGGGCCGACGGGACGAGCGAGCTCGTCGCGCAGGGCGTCCCGAGCGATCTCTGACGCGCGTCGCAGCCCGGCGGCGACGCGCGCTCAGGCGACGACGAGCTCGAGCGTGAAGCGCCCGCGGCCGTCGTCGTGCAGCGCGGCGTCGAGCAGCGCCGACCCGACGAGCTCGTCGGCGGCCTTCGCGAGGTCGTCGACGGAGGCGACGGCGCCGGGGCGCCGCAGGAGGTGCCCGGTCAGCACGCCGCGCGTGTGCTTCGCGTGGTGCGACACCACGGAACGGCGGCCGCCGGTCTCGCGCAGGACGCGCACCGCGACGTGGTGCGCCGCGTCCTCGCCCGAGGTCCGCGGCTTCCACGCCGCGGCGTACGTGGCGGAGCGGCAGTCGACCACGACGTCGCCCGCGGCCCGCGCGTCGAGCACCGTGGCGAGGTGGGGCCGCCAGGCCGCGGCGAGCCGGCCGACGTCCGGCAGCGTCACGCCCATCGACAGCCGGTAGGCCGGCACCCGGTCGCCGGGGGACAGCACGCCCCACAGCCCCGACATCACGCGCACGTCGTCAGCGGCCCGGCGTGCGGTCTCCCCGCTCTCCGCGAGCGCGCCGGCGAGGTCCGCGGCCGCGAACAGCACGCCGGTGTAGACCTCCGCGGCGGGCGCCGCCGGCGCGGAGCGCAGCGCGGTGTTGCGCCGCACCTCGGGCTCGAGCCCGGGGCTCACGCCGAGCACGTCGACGGCGTCGGGCCGGGCGCTCGCGGCGGCGAGCGCGTCGAGCACACGCTCGCGCTGCGGGGTGAGGCCGGGGGCGGTGAGCGCCGCGAGGCCGACGGGTCGGGCGCGTCGGACGCGGGGGTCTTGCCCTCGGACGGGGGGAGCAGCACGAGCACCGGGTCACTGTACGGGCGCGCCCGCGCCTCCGGGCTCCGGGCGCGGCCCGCCGGGGTGGGGTGACGTCACGCCTCCGTACGCCGGACCCGGACACCGGGCGCTACGCTCGCGCGATGGCGCAGGTGAAGGTCTACGGACGGCGCAGCGTGTGGGGCGAGCGGCGGAGGGAGCTGTCGGACGCGCTGCACGGCGCGCTCGTCGACGCGTGGCAGATCCCCGCGGACAAGCGGTTCCACCGCTTCCTGCTGCTGGACGACGACGACCTGGTCGCCCCGCGCTCGCCCGCGTACCTCGTCGTCGAGGTCGTGTGCTTCTCGGGGCGCTCGCGCGCGGCGAAGCGGGCTCTCGTCCGCGCGCTGTACGACGACGTCGCGCCCGCGCTCGGGCTCGCGCCCGACGACCTTGAGCTCGTCGTCCTCGAGGCGCCGCGCGAGAGCTGGGGGATCCGCGGGGTGAGCGGCGACGAGCTCGCGCTGGCGTACCGCGTCGACGTCTGAGGCGCCCGCGGTTGCGCCGGTGGCGAAGCGGGCGCGCGTGCGACGGGGGCGCCGCCGTCCGGACGGTAGCCTGGTCCTGCGGACGAGTCGGTCGGACGGTCGCGTCGGGAGGCCTTCAGGTCTCCCGCCGAGGAACGTCCGGGCTCCACAGGGCGAGGTGGTGGGTAACGCCCACCCGGGGTGACCCGCGGGACAGTGCCACAGAGAACAGACCGCCCGCGCCCGCCGAGGCCGAGGCCCCGGCAGGTGCGGTAAGGGTGAAACGGTGGTGTAAGAGACCACCAGCGGGCCGGGTGACCGGTCCGGCTCGGTAAACCCCACCTGGAGCAAGGTCAGACAGACTGTGTTCGAGGGCGGCCCGCCCGATTCTCTGTCGAGAAGCACAGTCGGGTAGACCGCTGGAGGCGTACGGCAACGTGCGTCGTAGATGGATGACCGTCGCCCGCGCGGGGGTGACCGCGCGCGGGAACAGAACCCGGCGTACAGACCGGCTCGTCCGCACACGAGCCGTCCGCACCTGGACGGCCGCGCCACGGCGCGGCCGTGCCGACGACCAGCACGCACCCGTGCTCAGGAGACCCATGACGCAGCAGCCGCCCATCGCGTACGTGATCGCCGGTTCCGAGGCGACCGGCGGGGCCGGCATCCAGGCCGACCTCAAGACGTTCCAGCAGCTCGGCGCGTACGGCGTCGGGACGCTCACGTGCATCGTCTCGTTCGACCCGGCGAACGACTGGGGGCACCGCTTCGTCCCGGTCGAGCCGCAGGTGATCGCCGACCAGTTCGAGGCCGCGGTCGCCACGCACGCGCCGTCGGTCGTCAAGGTCGGCATGCTCGGCACGCCCGCGACGATCGACGTGGTCGCGTCGTCGCTCGCCTCGCGCCCGTGGGAGCACGTCGTGGTCGACCCCGTGCTCATCTGCAAGGGCCAGGAGCCGGGTGCCGCGCTCGACACCGACACCGCGCTGCGCGAGAAGGTGCTGCCGCTCGCGACCGTCGTCACGCCGAACCTCTTCGAGACGCGCACGCTCGCCGGCGTGGACGCGATCGGGACGGTCGACGAGCTCGTCGACGCCGCGCGCCGCATCCGCGACCTCGGGCCGCGCTACGTCGTCGCCAAGGGCGGCGTCGAGCTCCCCGGCCCGGACGCGGTGGACGTGCTCGTGGACGGCGACGACGTCGTCGTGCTCACCCGGCCGAAGGTCGGCGACGAGCGGGTCTCGGGCGCCGGGTGCACCTTCGCCGCCGCCATCACCGCCGAGCTCGCCCAGGGCGCGGACGTGCGCTCGGCGGTGCAGGTCGCCAAGGAGGTCGTGACGCAGGGGATCGCCGCGCGCGTGCCCGCCGCGACCCCGTTCGACACGGTCTGGCAGGGCGCGTACCGGCGCTGAGCGGCCGCCGGGGAGCCGCGCACGTGACGCACGTCGCGTCCGCAGGGACGATCATCCAGCGGACGCGGCGCGCGTCGGGTGCCGGTCAAGGAATACCCTCGTCCCCGTGAACGACCTCTCCCCACCGGAACTGTCCCCGGGCACGGGTCGTGGGCTCGCCCGCCACGACGTCCCTGCCCCGCTCCGCGACGACGTCCGCCTCCTCGGCGGCCTGCTCGGCACCGTCCTGCGCGAGACGGGAGGGCAGGGACTGCTCGACGACGTCGAGCGCCTGCGCGAGCTCGCGATCCGTGCCTACGACGACTCGACGGGCGCGGTGCTCGCCGAGGCCGAGGCGCTCGTCGACGGCCTCACGATGGAGCGCGCCGAGCAGGTGGCCCGCGCGTTCACGTGCTACTTCCACCTGGCCAACCTCGCCGAGGAGTACCACCGCGTGCGCGTGCTGCGCGAGCGCGAGGCCGCCTTCGCGCACGACGCCGTGACCCAGGACGACTCGCTGCCCGAGGCGTTCGAGGAGCTCACGTCCGAGGTGGGTCGCGAGGAGGCGCTGCACCGGCTGCGCCGCCTCGAGTTCCGCCCCGTGCTGACGGCGCACCCCACGGAGGCGCGTCGGCGCGCCGTGTCCGGAGCCGTGCGGCGCATCGCCACTCTCCTCGACGAGCGCGACGCCCAGCACCTCGGCGGCACGTCGCTCGCGGAGAACGAGCGCCGCCTGCTCGCCGAGATCGACACGATGTGGCGCACCGCGCCGATCCGCGAGCACAAGCCGTCCGTGCTCGACGAGGTCAGGACCGCCCTCGGCGTGTTCGACGCGACGATGTTCGACACGTTCCCCGCGGTGTACCGCCGGCTCGACGACTGGCTCCTCGGCGACGACGCCGGCCGCGAGGAGCCCCTCGTGCGCCCGTTCGTCAGCTCGGCACGTGGATCGGCGGCGACCGCGACGGCAACCCGAACGTCACGGCGGAGGTCACGCGCCAGGCCGCGGCGATCGCCTCGGAGCACGCGCTCGTCGCGCTCGAGCAGCAGGCGCGGCGCGTCGGCCGCAAGCTGACGCTCGACGAGGACGGCACGCCGCCGTCGGACGGGCTCCGCGCGCTCTGGCAGCGCCAGCGCCAGCTCTCGGAGGTCGTCACCGCGACGGCCGCCGAGGCGTCGCCGCGCGAGCCGCACCGCGCGGTGCTGCTCGTCGTCGCCGACCGCATCGCGGCCACGCGCGCCCGCGACGCCGACCTCGCGTACGCCGAGCCCGAGCAGCTCGAGGAGGACCTGCGCGTCGTCCAGCACTCCCTCGTGGCCGCCGGCGCGCCCCGCGCCGCGTACGGCGACCTCCAGCAGCTCGTGTGGCAGGTGGAGACGTTCGGCTTCCACCTCGCCGAGCTCGAGGTGCGCCAGCACTCTCAGGTGCACGAGGCCGCCCTGGCGGAGATCGCCGAGAAGGGCCTGCACGGCGAGCTGTCGGACCGCACGCGCGAGGTGCTCGACACGTTCCGCGCGCTCGGCGCCGTCCAGCAGCGCTACGGCCAGCGCGCCGCACGCCGCTACATCGTGTCGTTCACGCAGAAGCCCGAGCACCTGGCGGCGGTCTACGAGCTCGCCGAGCTCGCGTTCGAGGGCGCGGACGTGCCCGTCGTGGACGCGATCCCGCTCTTCGAGACCTTCGCCGACCTCGCGGCGAGCGTCGACATCCTCGAGGCGATGCTCACGCAGCCGCAGGTCCAGCGTCGGCTGGCCGAGAACGGGCGCCGGGTGGAGGTCATGCTCGGCTACTCGGACTCGTCCAAGGACGTCGGCCCGGTGTCCGCGACCCTGGCCCTGCACGACGCCCAGCGCCGCATCGCCCAGTGGGCGCAGCGCCACGACATCACGCTCACGCTGTTCCACGGGCGCGGCGGCGCGCTCGGCCGCGGCGGCGGTCCCGCGAACCGCGCGGTGCTCGCCCAGCCCCCGGGCTCGGTCGACGGGCGCTTCAAGCTCACCGAGCAGGGCGAGGTCATCCTCGCCCGCTACGGCGACCCGACGATCGCCTCGCGGCACATCGAGCAGGTCGCCGCGGCCACGCTGCTCGCGTCCGCGCCGTCGACGGAGCGTCGCAACGCCGAGGCGACCGAGCGCTACCGCGGCCTCGCGGACGCGCTCGACGCCTCGTCGCGCCGCCGGTTCCACGAGCTCGTGCGCGCCGAGGGGTTCCCGCAGTGGTTCTCCGAGGTGACCCCGCTGGAGGAGGTCGGGCTCCTGCCCATCGGGTCCCGCCCGGCCCGCCGCGGCCTGTCCGTGGAGTCGCTCGAGGACCTGCGCGCGATCCCGTGGGTGTTCTCCTGGTCGCAGGCGCGCATCAACCTCGCGGGGTGGTACGGGCTCGGCACGGCGCTCGCCGAGTTCGGCGACCTCGAGCTGCTGCGCGAGGCGCACCGCGAGTGGCCGCTGTTCGCCACGCTCCTGGACAACGTCGAGATGTCGCTCGCCAAGACGGACGAGCGCATCGCCGAGCGCTACCTCGCGCTCGGGGACCGCGACGACCTCGCCGCGGCCGTGCTCGACGAGCTGCGCCTGACGCGCGAGCAGGTGCTCGCGGTGACCGGCAACGCGTGGCCGCTCGCCGGCCGTCGGGTGCTCGGGCGCGCCGTGCAGCTGCGCAGCCCCTACGTGGACGCGCTGTCGCTGCTGCAGGTCCGCGCGCTGCGCGGGCTGCGGGCGGGCGCGAGGGCCCCGCCAAGGACGAGCTGCAGCACCTGCTGCTCCTGACCGTCAACGGCGTCGCCGCCGGTCTGCAGAACACCGGCTGACCCTCGGGCTCACGGTCGCGACGCCGTCGGGAGCGGGCACACGCCCGCACCCGGCGGCCGTCCGCTTTCTGGACAAGCGTCCATCTGGTGAATGAATCGTCAACCGTCGTCCGCACTCGGCGCCAGATCGGTGTCGAAGGTAAAGGTCTTGCCAGAGGGCTCCCACTCGGCGGCATCCATGGGCTAGTCTGGCGACGGATCGGCAGCGTGGGCCTCGCTCGTGCGCGAGGGTGCGCGCGAGCCGGACCGGCCGGTCGTGACGCCGGGCAGGCGGCGTCGACCCCGTCGGGGCGGGCGGGGGCAGGGCAGGAGAGGCGGGCGGTACCGATGCAGGAGACAGGGACCAGGGGAGCAGCCGTCGAGACGGGCGGCATCCGCCTGATCGAGGAGCCCGGTGCGAGTGTCGTGGACATGTGGGGCGAGATCGACGTCGCCCTGCGCAGCGAGGCGAGCGCCGCCCTGGCGAACGCGCTCGAGCGCGACGTCCCGGTGGTCATCGACACGTCGAAGGTGACGTTCATGGACTCGACCGGGATCGCGTTCCTCGTGCAGTTCTACACGATCGGCTCCGAGGAGGGGCTGTCGGTGACGCTCCGGAACCCGCCGAGCGTCGTGACCGACGTGCTGGAGATGCTCGGCGTCATCGAGATGTTCGGCACGGACCGGCACGAGGTCTCCTCGAGCCACGAGGTCGCTGCCGGCTGACCCCGCGGGACGACTCCGCGGGCCGGCGGGACCGCAGCGCGAGCCCGAGCCGGCGGGACCTCAGCGAGCAGCAGCGGCGCGCCGGGCGTCCTCCGCCGCGAGCGCCGCGGCCCCGACGATGCCCGCCGCGTTGCGCAGCCGCGCCGGGACGACCGGAGCGCGCAGGTGCAGCAGCGGCAGGAACTTCTCGTGCTTCTTGCTGACGCCCCCGCCGACGACGACGAGGTCGGGCGAGAGCAGGTCCTCGACGACGCCGAAGTACCGCTGGAGTCGTTCGGCCCACTGCTCCCAGCTGAGGTCCTCGCGGTCGCGCGCGGCCTCGGACGCCCGGGTCTCGGCGTCGTACCCGTCGATCTCGAGGTGGCCGAGCTCGCTGTTCGGCAGCAGGATCCCGTCGACGATCAGCGCGCTGCCGATGCCCGTGCCGAGCGTCGCGACGAGCACGACGCCGTCCGTGTCGCGTGCCGCGCCGTAGCGCACCTCGGCGACGCCCGCCGCGTCGGCGTCGTTGACGGCCACGACGTGCCGACCGGTCTCGCGCCCGAGCAGCGCCGGGACGTCCACACCCGTCCAGGACTGGTCGAGGTTCGCCATGGAGCGCACGACACCGCGCTGGAGCGGGGCCGGGAACGCGACGCCGAGCGGGACGTCCGTCGGGAGGTCGTACTCGTCGACGAGGCGCCCGATCACCTCCGCGACGGCCTGCGGCGTCGAGGGCTGCGGCGTGGGGATGCGGTGACGGTCCTGGGCGAGCTCGCCCGTCGCCAGGTCGACGGGCGCGCCCTTGACGCCGCTGCCCCCCACGTCGACGCCGAACGCGAGGGCGGGACCGGCGGAGCCGTCGTCGTGGTGGGAGGAGGTGTGCGCGTTCATGGGAGTGTGAGGATCTCCGCTCCGTCGTCGGTCACCAGCAGCGTGTGCTCGAACTGAGCCGTCCGTGAGGTGTCTGCGGTGACTACCGTCCACCCGTCGTCCCACATCCGCCACTCGGACGTGCCGAGGGTGAGCATGGGCTCGATGGTGAAGACCATCCCGGGCTCGATCACCGTGTCGTGCAGCGGTGCGGCGTCGTAGTGGGGGATCACGAGGCCGGAGTGGAAGGCCCGGCCGACGCCGTGGCCGGTGTACTCGCGCACGACGCCGTAGCCGAACCGGGCGGCGTAGCGCTCGATCACCCGGCCCACGACGTTGACCTGGCGACCGGGCGCGACGGCCCTGATCCCGCGGGCGAGGGCCTCGCGCGTGCGTTCCACGAGCAGCGCCGACTCCTCGTCGACCTCGCCGACGGCGAAGGTCGCGTTCGTGTCGCCGTGCACGCCGCCGATGAAGGCCGTGACGTCGACGTTGACGATGTCGCCCTCGACGAGCGCCGTGGAGTCGGGGATGCCGTGGCACACGACCTCGTTGACGGACGTGCACAGCGACTTCGGGAACCCGCGGTACCCGAGCGTGGACGGGTAGGCGCCGTGGTCGAGCAGGAACTCGTGGCCGACGCGGTCGAGCTCGTCCGTCGTCACGCCCGGTGCCACGTGCCGGCCGACCTCGGCGAGGGCCTGCGCCGCGATCCGCGACGCGGCCCGGATGCGCTCGACCGTGCCGGGGTCGTTGACCTCGCTGCCGGTGAAGGGCTGCGGGGCCGGCCGCCCGACGTACTCCGGCCGGGCGACGGACGCCGGGACGGTGCGCGGCGGGCCGACGGTCCCGGGCGTCAGCGGCGGTCGGCGACCGGGCGGACGAGCCGCTGCGGGGCGCGCCGGGCCCGGGGGAGCGGCGGGCGACGTCGAGGTCATGGGCGCCAGTCTACGAAGGCGTGTGCGGCGTGCGGATCTGCGGGAGGATCGGGACCATGACGACCTTCAGCGACGACGGCGACCCGGCGGGCCGCGACCAGTACTACTACGACACGCGCACGGGTGAGGTGCACCGGGGGCCGACGGGCTCGTGGTCGCACCGCATGGGCCCGTACGCGACGCGGGAGGAGGCCCAGCACGCCCTGGAGACGGCCCGCGCGCGCTCCGAGGCCTGGGACGAGGAGGACCGCCGAGAGCGCGGGGAGTGACGCACGCACCGGGACCACCGCGCCGTGCCTGGGCCGGCCGGCTCGGGCTGCTCCTCGCAGGGCTGGCGGTCGGCGGGCTGACGTTCCTCCTCGTGCTCCAGGTGCGGGCGGGGACCTCCACGGGCCCGGTGCCGACGGCGACCCCCGCCGCGCCGGCGCAGGAGGCGCCCGGGACGGCGGGGTCGCCCGGGCCGCCCGCGGCCGACGACGACGGCGGGGTCGACGGGGCCGGCGGGACCGACGGGGCGGGCGAAGCCGGCGGGGCCCCGCTCGCGGGGCTGACGGTCGCCGTCGACCCGGGTCACAACGGCGCGAACGCCGAGAAACCGCTCACGGTGAACGCGCCCGTGCCGGACGGGCGCGGTGGCACCAAGGCGTGCAACACCGTCGGGACGGCGACCGCCGCCGGGTACCCGGAGCACGCGTTCGCGTGGGACGTCGCCGCGCGCCTGACCGACCGGCTCACCGCTCTCGGCGCCACGGTGGTGCTCACCCGGCCCGACGACGCCGGCGTCGGTCCGTGCGTCGACGCCCGCGGTCGCTTCCCGCAGGAGCACGGCGCCGACGTGCTCGTGTCGCTGCACGCCGACGGCGCCGAGGACCGCGGGGTGGACGGCTTCTTCGTGATCGTGGCCGACCCGCCGGTGCACGAGGCGCAGGGAGCGCCCAGCGTCGCGCTCGCGCAGGACCTCGTCGGCGCGCTGGGCGCCGCAGGGTTCGTGCCGTCCGACCGGTACGACGGCGCGATCTCCCGCCGGGCCGACCTCGCGACGCTCAACCACGCCGAGCGCCCCGCGGTGCTGCTCGAGCTCGGGCAGATGCGCCACCCGGCCGAGGGTGCGCTCATGGAGTCCGAGGCCGGCCGGCAGCGCTACGCCGACGCCGTCGCGGCGGGCCTGCGCGCGTGGGCGGCCGACCGCGGCGTTCCCGGCCCGCCCCAGGACTAGGCCGCGCGCCGGTCAGCGCGCGAAGCTGTGGCCCTCGTCGGGGAACGTGCCGGCGCGCACGTCGGCGGCGTACGCCTCGGCGGCGCCGCGCAGCGCCTGCCCCAGCTCCGCGTAGCGTCGCGCGAACCGCGGGGACCACTCGGTCATCCCCGCCATGTCGGTCCAGACCAGCACCTGGCCGTCGCACTGCGGCCCGGCGCCGATGCCGATGGTCGGCACGGCGAGGATCTCGGTGACGCGCGCCGCGACCTCGACCGGGACCATCTCGAGGACGACCGCGACCGCACCGGCCTCGGCGACGGCGAGCGCGTCCTCGCTGAGCCGCTCCGCGGCGTCGTCCCCGCGCCCCTGCACCCGCGGGCCGCCCAGCGCGTGCTCCGACTGCGGCGTGTACCCGACGTGGCCGACGACGGGGATGCCCGCCTCGGTGAGCGCGCGGACCTGCGGGACGACGCGACGGCCGCCCTCGAGCTTGACGGCGCTGACCCCCGTCTCCTTGAGGAAGCGCACGCCCGTGGCGAGCGCCTGCTCCGGCCCGGCCTCGTAGGACCCGAACGGCAGGTCGACGACCACGAGGGCGCGACGCGCCGCACGGGCGACCGCGCGGGCGGCCGGGACCAGGTCGTCAACGGTGACGGGGAGCGTGGTGGCGTGGCCGTGCATCGTGTTGCCGATCGAGTCTCCGACGAGCAGCACGTCGATGCCCGCCTCGTCGAACAGGTGCGCGGTGACCGCGTCGTACGCCGTGAGCATCGTGATCCGCTCGCCGCGCGCCTTCGCCTCGGCGAGGTGGTGGACGCGCACGCGCCGGGGCGCGGTGCCCCAGTCCGGCGACGACGGCTCGGGGGCGGTGTGTGCGGACATGGGGGCCTTTCTCGGGTGGGTTTCGGGCGGCACGGCGGGCGCGTCTCCCGCCGGCGGCGACGCGGCTCAGCCGAGCGGCTCGCGCCAGCGGGACGTGATCGGCAGACGGCGGTCGCGTCCGAACGCGAGCGCGGTGACCTTGGTGCCCGGCGGGTACTGGCGGCGCTTCCACTCGGCGCGGTCGACGAGCCGCACGACCGTGTCGACGACCTCGGGGTCGAAACCGCGCGCGAGGAGCTCGGCCCGTCCCTCCGCGTGCTCGATGTACGCGTCGAGCACCTCGTCGAGCAGCTCGTACGGGGGCAGCGAGTCCTGGTCGGTCTGGCCGGGCCGGAGCTCGGCCGACGGGGGCTTGGTGATCGACGACTCGGGGATGGGCGGGATCTCGCCGGCGTCCAGCGCCTGGTCGTTGCGCCACCGCGCGAGCCGCCACACGCGCGACTTGTCCACGTCCTTGATCGGGGCGAAGCCGCCGATGCTGCCGGCGTCGTAGATCGTCGCGTAGCCGGTGGCGAGCTCGGACTTGTTCCCCGGCGCGACGACGAGGTGGCCCTCCGCGTTGGACAGCGCCATGAGCACGACGCCGCGCACGCGCGCCTGCAGGTTCTCCTCGGCCACGCCCGTCAGGTGCAGCTCGCCCTGGAACGCGTCGACCATCGGGCCGATGGGCTGGACGCGGTAGTCCGCGCCGAGGCGCTTGGCGAGGTCCGCGGCGTCGTCCTTGCTGTGCTCGGACGAGTACGCGGACGGCATGGAGACCGCGACGACGTTCGCCCCGCCGACCGCGTCCGCCGCGATCGTCGCGGTGAGGGCCGAGTCGATGCCGCCGGACGCGCCGAGCACGACCGAGCGGAAGCCGTTCTTGCGCACGTAGCCGGCGAGACCGGTCACGCAGGCCCGGTACACCTCCTCGTCGGCCGGCAGCAGAGGCGCGACGGGCCAGCGCCCGTCGACGGGCGCGGCGGGGCGCCGTCGGGCAGGTCCCACACCAGGAGGTCCTCGACGAACTGCGGCGCGCGGGCGAGGAGGTCGCCCGCACGGTCGAGGACGAAGGAGCCGCCGTCGAACACGAGGTCGTCCTGCCCGCCCACCATGTTGACGTACACGACCGGGGCGTCGACCTCCCGCGCCCGCCGGGCGGCGAGGTCGGTGCGCACGTGGCCCTTGCCCTCCTCGAACGGCGAGCCGTTGAGGACGACGAGCAGGTCGAGCCCGTCGCCGGTCTCGTCGAGCGCGGCCATCTCCGCGACGGGGCCGCCGTCCTGCCAGATGTCCTCGCAGATGGCGAGGCCGACGCGCCGGCCCGCGACCTCGACGAC
This sequence comes from Cellulosimicrobium sp. CUA-896, assembly GCF_001942335.1. GTDB lineage: Bacteria > Actinomycetota > Actinomycetes > Actinomycetales > Cellulomonadaceae > Cellulosimicrobium. The sequence continues at coordinate 160,529 of NZ_MKKH01000011.1, forward strand.
CGTGGTCGTGCGCCCCGGCGCGAAGATGCGGAACTCGTCGAACACGCCGTAGTTCGGCAGGTGGTGCTTGTCGTACGCGGCCTGCACGACGCCGTCGCGCAGCACGACGGCGCGGTTGGTCGGGAGGTCGGCCGGGCTGCCCGACGCCTCGCGCTCCGCACCGCCGGCGCCCCGCGGGGCGCCGGCGGTGCCCACGGTGCCGAGCACGACGGTCGTCGCGCCGAGCCCCTCCGCGGCGAGCTGGTCGGCGACCCGCGCGGCCGCGGCCCACGCGGCGCGGCGGAAGGACGCGCGCAGGGCGAGGTCCTCGACGGGGTATCCGGTGAGCGTCATCTCGGGGAAGGCCACGAGGTCGGCACCGGCGGCGGCCGCCTGCCGGGTGCGCTCGAGGACGAGGGCGGCGTTGCCGTCGAGATCGCCGACGCACGTGTCGACCTGTGCCAGCGCGACGCGCAGATCAGCCATGCCGTCAGCCTAGACGAGCGCCCGGCGTCCGCCCGGCGTCCGCCCGGCACCGAGTCCGCCACCCGGTCGTGTCACTCGTTCGTCACACGGATCAGGCAGGATGTACCGCATGGACAGGCAGCAGGAGTTCGTGCTCCGCACGGTCGAGGAACGGGACATCCGCTTCATCCGGCTCTGGTTCACCGACGTGCTCGGGATGCTCAAGTCGGTGGCGATCGCGCCGGCGGAGCTGGAGTCCGCCTTCTCGGAGGGCATCGGGTTCGACGGCAGCTCGATCGAGGGCCTCACCCGGGTGTACGAGGCCGACATGATCGCCAAGCCGGACCCGACGACGTTCCAGGTCCTGCCCTGGCGCGGCGACCGGCACGGGACGGCACGCATGTTCTGCGACATCCTCACGCCCGACGGCGAACCGTCGCTCGCGGACTCGCGCAACGTGCTCAAGCGCACGCTCGCCCGGGCGAGCGACAAGGGCTTCACCTTCTACACGCACCCCGAGGTCGAGTTCTACCTCTTCAACCAGCCGGCCACGGCGGACGCCCCGCTCGTGCCCGTCGACCAGGGCGGCTACTTCGACCACCTCGCGCGCGGCTCCACGCACGACTTCCGCCGCGCGGCGATCACGATGCTCGAGTCGATGGGGATCTCGGTCGAGTTCTCCCACCACGAGGCCGGTCCCGGCCAGAACGAGATCGACCTGCGCTACGCCGACGCCCTGACGACGGCCGACAACCTCATGACGTTCCGCACGGTCGTCAAGGAGGTCGCGCTCGAGCAGGGCGTGTTCGCGTCGTTCATGCCCAAGCCGCTCGCCGACCAGCCGGGCTCCGGCATGCACACGCACCTGTCCCTCTTCGAGGGCGACCGCAACGCGTTCCACGAGCCCGGGGCGCAGTTCGAGCTGTCGAAGACGGCACGCCAGTTCATCTCCGGGCTGCTGGTCCACGCCGCCGAGATCACCGCGATCACGAACCAGTACGTCAACTCGTACAAGCGGCTGTGGGGCGGCGCGGAGGCGCCGAGCTACGTCTGCTGGGGCCACAACAACCGCTCCGCACTCGTGCGTGTGCCCATGTACAAGCCGGGCAAGGGCAACTCGAGCCGTGTGGAGTACCGCGCGCTCGACTCGGCCACGAACCCCTACCTCGCGTTCGCCGTCATCCTCGCCGCGGGGCTCAAGGGCATCGAGGAGGGCTACGACCTGCCCGAGGCCACCGAGGACGACGTGTGGGAGCTCACGGACGCGAGCGCCGCGCGCTCGGCATCAAGCCGCTCCCGCAGTCGATCGACGCGGCCGTCGCCGTCATGGAGAAGTCGGAGCTGGTCGCCGAGACGCTGGGCGAGCACGTCTTCGACTACGTGCTGCGCAACAAGCGCCAGGAGTGGGACGAGTACCGCGCGCAGGTCACGCCGTTCGAGCTGAAGCGGTTCCTCCAGGTCCTGTGAGCACGACGACGCCCGGCTCGTCCGGTCCCGCGCGGCGCCCGACCCGCACGGGCCGGCTCGCGCGGTACGGCTTCGCCGACATCACGCGGTCGGCGGGCCTGCTCGACGACGCCGACCTCGCCCGGCTGCTGGACGGCAGCGCCGGTCGCGCCGGCGGGCCCGCGGACGGGGGCGCCGTCGACGACGACCTGCTCGTCGCCCTCGGGGCGAGCGCGGACCCCGACCTCGCGCTGCTCCAGGTCGTCCGGCTCGCCAGCGCGCTGCTGCGCGACGGCGACCCGGACCTCCTCGCGCTCGCACGGCGGTGCCTCGCGCCCGGCGCGGCGCGCGAGCGGTTGCTCGCCCTGCTCGGTGCGTCGGTCGCCCTCGGCGACGACGTCGTCCGGCGTCCGGCGCTGCTGCGCCTGGTCGCCGACCCCGCGGCCGGGACGGGGGTGGACGCCGGTGCGGTGCGGGCCGAGCTGCTGCGCGCGGTGGGCGCTGACCCGGAGGCGGCCGTGCCCGTCGCCGACCAGCCCGGCCCGGAGCGCGTCGACGCGCTGCGGCGCGCGTACCGCGAGCGGCTGCTGCGCATCGCGGCGACCGACCTCACGGTCGCGGAGCCGCTGACCCGGATGCCCGCGGTCGGCGCGGCGCTCGCGGACCTCGCCGGGGCCGCCCTCGAGGGAGCGCTGGCCGTGGCGCGTGCCGAGCTCGACGACCACGGGGCCGGGGTGCGCCTCGCCGTGATCGCCATGGGCAAGTGCGGTGCGCGCGAGCTCAACTACGTCTCCGACGTCGACGTCGTCTACGTCGTCGAGCCCGCCGAGGGCGCCGACGAGGAGTACGCGACGGGGGTGGGCGCCCGCCTCGCGACGGCGCTCGCGCGCGTGTGCTCGGGGACCTCGGGCGAGCCCGCGCTGTGGACCGTGGACGCCGCGCTGCGTCCCGAGGGCAAGCAGGGCCCGCTCGTGCGCACGCTCGCGAGCCACGTCGCGTACTACGAGCGCTGGGCCAAGACGTGGGAGTTCCAGGCGCTGCTCAAGGCGCGCGCCGTCGCGGGCGACCGGGCGCTCGGCCGCGCGTACGAGGAGGCGGTGGCGCCGTTCGTGTGGTCGGCCGCGGGCCGGGAGAACTTCGTCGAGGACTCCCAGGCGATGCGTCGCCGCGTCGAGGACCACGTGCCCGCCGCCGAGGCGGACCGCCAGCTCAAGCTCGGCAAGGGCGGGCTGCGCGACGTCGAGTTCACCGTGCAGCTCCTCCAGCTCGTGCACGGGCGGTCCGATGACACGATCCGCAGCCGCAGCACGCTCACCGCGCTCGCCGAGCTCGCCGCCGCGGGGTACGTCGGCCGTGAGCACGCCGCGCGCCTCGGCGTCTGCTACCGCTTCCTGCGCGCCCTCGAGCACCGCATCCAGCTCTTCCGGCTCCGCCGCACGCACCTCGTCCCGACCGCCGACGACGAGCTGCGCCGCCTCGCGCGCTCCCTCGGCATGCGCAGCGAGGGCGCGCAGGGCCTCGTGGACCGGTGGCGTGCGACGCGGCGCGAGGTGCGGGGGCTGCACGAGGAGCTCTACTACCGCCCGCTGCTGCCCGCGACGGCGCAGCTGTCGCCCGACGAGGTCAGCCTCGCGCCCGAGGCCGCGAAGGCACGCTTCGCCGCGATCGGGTACCGCGACCCCGCTGGCGCGATGCGTCACGTCAACGCCCTCACCGAGGGCGTGAGCCGGCGCGCGGCGATCCAGCGCCAGCTCCTGCCGGTGATGCTCGGCTGGTTCGCCGAGGGAGCCGACCCGGACGCCGGCCTGCTCGCCTTCCGCACGCTGTCCGAGACGCTCGGCGCCACCCACTGGTACCTCAAGCTCCTGCGCGACTCCGGGTCCGCCGCGCACCGGCTCGCCCAGATCCTCGCGAGCTCGCGCTACCTCGCCGACGCGCTCGCGCGGTCGCCCGAGTCGGTGCGCTGGCTCGCCGACGACGCCGACCTGCTGCCCCGCGGCGCGGAGCGGCTCGCGTCGGAGACGGACGCGATCCTCACCCGCGCCGACCAGGTCCAGCCCGCCACCGTCAGCCTGCGGGCCGTGCGGCGCCGCGAGCTCGCCCGCACCGGGGCGGCCGAGCTGCTCGGGGTGGTCGACGCGGTCACGGCTGCGCGCAGCGTCTCCGAGGCGGCCGACGTCGTGCTCGTCGGCGCGCTCCGGATCGCCGAGTTCGTCTCGCGGGGCGAGCTCGGGTACGTCGAGCAGGACCCGGCGTCCGCGCCCGCGCGCATGCTCGTGGTCGCGATGGGCCGCCTCGGCGGGTGCGAGATGGGCTACGGCTCCGACGCCGACGTGATGTTCGTCCACGACCCGGCTCCCGGCGCGTCGGAGCGCGACGCCCAGGCGTACGCCACGGCCGTCGCGACGCGGATGCGCCAGCTGCTGTCCGCCGTCGGCCCGGAACCGGCTCTGCCCGTGGACGCCGACCTGCGACCGGAGGGCCGCAACGGCCCGCTCGTGCGCTCGCTCGCCTCCTACGCCGAGTACTACCAGCGCTGGGCGAGCGTCTGGGAGGCGCAGGCGCTGCTGCGCGCCCGGCCGGTCGCCGGCGACGTCGGTGGGCTGGGCGAGGAGTTCCGGACCGTCGTGGACCGTGTGCGGTACCCCGCGGGCGGGCTGGACGCGGCGCAGCTGCGCGAGGTGCGCCGGATCAAGGCGCGTGTGGAGTCCGAGCGGCTGCCGCGCGGGGTCGAGGCGTCGCGGCACCTCAAGCTGGGGCGCGGGGGAGTGTCGGACGTCGAGTGGACCGTCCAGCTCCTCCAGCTCGAGCACGCCCACGCGGTCGAAGGTCTGCGCACGACGTCGACCGTCGAGGCGCTCGACGCCGCCGTGGGAGCCGGGCTCGTGGATGGCGAGGACGCGGCGGTGCTCGGGGAGGCCTGGCACCTCGCGTCGCGGCTGCGCAGCGCGCTCGTGCTGTGGTCCGGGCGCACGGGCGGATCGACCGCCGACGTCCTGCCGCACGACCGGCAGGCGCTCTACGGCCTCGCGCGCGTGCTCGACCTACCCGACGTCACGACCGGCGCGGAGCTCGAGGAGCTGTACCTGCGCACCGCGCGGCGGGCACGCACCGTCATGGAGCGGCTGTTCTACGGCGAGGACTGAGCCGAACCCCGGGTTGCGCGCGGTTCAACGTGCCGAACCTCGGGTTGTGCGGCAGACCACTCTCGATCTGCCGCACAACCCGGGGTTCGGCGTCGACAGGGGCGGGGGCGACCTCCTCGGCGGGAGGACCGCCCGGACCAGGAATCCGGCTGTGGACCCGCGAGAGCCCCGGAGTCCGTCGGACTCCGGGGCTCTCGGTGCGGCGTCTGCTACCGATCAGATGTCGTAGTAGAGCTCGAACTCGTGCGGGTGCGGGCGCAGACGGATCGGGTCGATCTCGTTGGTGCGCTTGTAGTCGATCCACGTCTGGATGAGGTCGGGCGTGAACACGTCGCCCTGCGTCAGGTAGTCGTGGTCGGCCTCGAGCGCGTCGAGCGCCTCGCCGAGCGACGCCGGGACCTGCGCGATCTGCGCGTGCTCCTCGGGCGGCAGCTCGTAGAGGTCCTTGTCGATCGGCTCCGGCGGCTCGATGCGGTTCCGCACGCCGTCGATGCCGGCGAGCAGCTGCGCGGCGAAGGCGAGGTACGGGTTGGCCGACGGGTCGGGCACGCGGAACTCGACGCGCTTCGCCTTGGCGGAGGAGCCGTGACGGGGATGCGGATGCACGCGGAGCGGTTGCGCGCCGAGTACACGAGGTTGACCGGGGCCTCGTAGCCGGGGACCAGGCGGTGGTAGGAGTTCACCGACGGGTTCGTGAACGCCAGCAGCGACGGCGCGTGCTTGAGGAGGCCGCCGATGTACCAGCGGGCCGTGTCGGACAGGCCGCCGTAGCCCTTCTCGTCGAAGAACAGCGGCTCGCCGTTCAGCCACAGCGACTGGTGCGAGTGCATGCCCGAGCCGTTGTCGCCGAAGATCGGCTTCGGCATGAACGTCACCGACTTGCCGGCCTCGAAGCCCACGTTGCGGATGACGTACTTGAACTTCATCAGGTCGTCGGCCGCGTGCAGCAGCGTGTTGAAGCGGTAGTTGATCTCCTGCTGGCCGGCGGTGCCCACCTCGTGGTGCGCGCGCTCGACGTCGAGACCCACCTGGCCGAGGACGGCGACCATGTCGTCGCGCAGGTCGGCGAAGCGGTCCGACGGGGAGACGGGGAAGTAGCCACCCTTGTAGCGCGTCTTGTACGCGAGGTTGCCACCCTCCTCCTCGCGACCGGTGTTCCACGCGGCCTCGACCGAGTCGAGGTGGTAGAAGCTCGAGTGCTGGTTCGTCGCGAAGCGGGCCTCGTCGAAGACGTAGAACTCGGCCTCGGGGGCGAAGTACGCCGTGTCGGCGATGCCGGTCGACGCGAGGTACGCCTCGGCCTTGGCGGCGATGTTGCGGGGGTCGCGCGAGTACGGCTCGCCCGTGAACGGGTCGACGATCGAGAAGTTCACGACGAGCGTCTTGCGCTTGCGGAACGGGTCCACGAACGCGGTCTTGACGTCCGGCACGAGCTTCATGTCCGACTCGTGGATCGCCTGGAAGCCGCGGATCGACGATCCGTCGAACATCAGGCCGTCCTCGAAGGCGGCCTCGTCGAACTGTGCGACGGGGATGTTGAAGTGCTGCATGATGCCGGGCAGGTCGCAGAAGCGGACGTCGACGAACTCGACGCCCTCGTTCCGCGTGAAGGCGATTGCCTCCTCCGCGTTGTTGAACATCCGTTGCTCCTTGATCGGGTGGTGCCGTCGGGCTGCGCGGCGACGAACCGCTGACGTGGCGCCCACGAACCTAGGGCGCAGCGGTTTCCTCGCCGTGTACCCGTTGTTTCGGCCGTGTTACGTCCGGCGTCCCCGTGTGACGGTCGTGCTACACGGGGGCGCGTTCAGCCCTCGGCGCTCGGGTGCGCCGGGCCGACCCTATCGTCGTCGGGCCCGCGCGGGGCGCGGGTGTCCACGTCCCGGCACGTAGGCTGGGGCCGTGGTATCGCGCGAGGACATGGGTTCGTGGCTCGAGGGCACCCCCGGGGGACGCCCGGAGGGGCGCGGCGCGCGCCTCGGGCTCCCGCCCGACGGGCCCGGTTCCCTCGCCACGCTCGGCCGCCGGCTCGTCGCGCTGGTCGTCGACTGGACGCTCGCCACGCTCGTGGCGTTCCTGTTCTTCCGTCCCGCGGCGGACGGCTTCTTCGAGAGCGTCTCCGCGCTGCCCGCGTGGTCCCAGCCGCTCGTGTTCGCGGTCGAGAACGTGCTGCTCGTCAGCACGCTGGGCTTCACCGTCGGGCACCGCCTGCTCGGGATGCGCGTGCGCCGGGTCGCCGAGCCGCGGCGGATGGTCGGCGTCGGGCGCGCCCTGCTACGGACCGCGCTGCTCCTGCTCGTCGTCCCCGCCGTCGTGTGGGACGCCGACGGCCGCGGCCTGCACGACCGCGCCGCCGGCACGGTGCTCGTGCGGACCTGACCGTCGCCCGGGGCCCGGACGGTCAGCGGCCCTTGAGCCCCTTGCGGTCGGGGCGTGCGCGCGACGGGTCGACGCCCTTGGGGATGGGCAGGCGGGCGGCGCCGAGCGCGCGCAGCCGCTTGGAGACCTCGGCGGTCTCGGGCTTGGTGAGCGTCGGCTTGAGCTTCTGGACGGTCCGCGGGAGCTTCGGGAGAGCGACCTGGCCCTCGTCGTTGCCGACCTGCACGAGCGTGACGGGCACGTTCGGCAGCACGCGCGTCACACGCTTGCGCTCGCTGTCGAGCAGCCGCTTCGCCCGGTGCGGCGGTCCCTCGCTCACGAGGACGACGCCCGCGCGGCCGACGCCGCGGAACACGAGGTCCTGGGTGCGGGGGTCGACCGCGACGGGCTCCTCGTCGAAGGTCCAGCCACGTCGGATGGTGCCGAGCGCGGCGCGCGCGGCGCCGGGCTGGCCCTCGATCTGCTGGTACGCGGCGCGCTCGGCGCGACGCGTGAGCACGAACATGGCGCCCAGCGCGGCGAACGGCAGGCCCACGATGAGCGTGTAGACCCACTGGCCCCACCACAGGCCGATCGCGAGGGCGACGACGAGGATCCCGACGAACACGCCGAGCATGACCCACGTGACCGCGGGGTCCTGCTTGCGGGTCATCTGGTAGGCGGCCCACACCTGGTGGTACCAGCGCTGCTTCTTGGGCTTCTTCTGCGTGGCGACCTGCTCGCCGGCGGCGGGCGCGCCGGTGGTGCCAGAGTTCTTGCGGGCCATGGTCGTCAGTCTAGTAGGGCGCGCGGGCCAGCAGGCTTGCGGCCTCCTGCCGGGACGTCGTCGGCTCCGCGAGGTGGGCGAGCGCGGGCGGCACGGGCAGGCCGCGGCGGGTCATCGCCTGGCCCCACAGGCGGCCCGCCCGGTAGGAGGAGCGCACGAGCGGCCCGGACATGACACCGAGGAAGCCGATCTCCTCCGCCGCGTCCGACAGCTCGACGAACTCCTCCGGCTTGACCCAGCGGTCCACGGGGTGGTGGCGCAGCGACGGGCGCAGGTACTGCGTGATCGTCACGAGGTCGCAGCCCGCGTCGTGCAGGTCCTGCAGGGCCGCGCGCGCCTCGTCGGTCGTCTCGCCCATGCCGAGGATGAGGTTCGACTTCGTGACCAGCCCCGCCTCGCGCGCGCGGGTGAGCACCGACAGGGAGCGCTCGTACCGGAAGCCCGGCCGGATCTGCTTGAAGATGCGCGGCACGGTCTCGAGGTTGTGCGCCAGGACCTCCGGGCGCGACGCGTTCACCTGGTCGAGCAGCTCGGGGACGGCGTTGAAGTCGGGGATGAGCAGCTCGCGCCGGTGCCCGGGTTCAGCGCGTGGATCTGCCGCACGGTCTCGGCGTACAGCCAGGCGCCGCCGTCGGCCAGGTCGTCGCGCGCGACCCCGGTGACGGTCGAGTAGCGCAGGCCCATCGCCTGGACGGACTCGGCGACGCGACGCGGCTCGTCGGCGTCGAAGTCCGCCGGCTTGCCCGTGTCGATCTGGCAGAAGTCGCAGCGGCGCGTGCACTGGTCGCCGCCGATGAGGAACGTCGCCTCGCGGTCCTCCCAGCACTCGAAGATGTTGGGGCAGCCCGCCTCCTCGCAGACCGTGTGCAGGCCCTCGCGCCGCACGAGACCCTTGAGCTCGGAGTACTCCGGGCCCATCGACGCGCGGGTCTTGATCCACTCGGGCTTCTTCTCGATGGGCGTCGCCGCGTTGCGAGCCTCGACGCGCAGCATGCGCCGGCCTTCTGGTGCGATCGTCACGGGGTCTCCCGGTCGTCGTGGCCTGCTGGTCGCCGACGCCCGACCGCGGGAGCGGTCCGCGGGCGTCCGGCCAGGTGGCGGGGCGCCCGGTACGACGCCGGACTACGGTCAGCGTACGGCAGCGCGCGCGCCCCGCTCCGGGCGGCGACCAGCCCGTGGACGTGACGTCAGCGACACCCCGGCGGCGAGCAGCACCGCGGCGGCGACGACGGGCACCGCGAACGACGCGGCGGCCGACACCCCTTGCCCGAGCTGGCCCGCACCCGAGGCGCCGAGCGCGACGCCGACGACGTTCGCGCTGGCGACGAGGGTCATCGCGGCGGCGGTGCGGCCGGCGGGCGCCCGCTCGCCCGCCACGGTGAACACGGTGACCATGACCGGGCCCACGAACAGGCCCGCGACCGCGACGGCCGCGACCACGGCCGCGACCGATCCGGTCGAGGCGGCGCCGACGAGCGCCGCCGTGCTGACGAGGAGCCCCCCGGCGAACGTCGTCCAGCGGGCGCCGAGGGACCAGCGGTCCGGCAGCGCGACGACGGCGAGCGCGGTCGCCGCCGAGCCGACGCCCATCACCGCGTACACGAGTCCTGCGAGGTCCGGGACGCCCGCGTCGCGCGTCAGGGCCGTCAGCGCGGCCTGGGTGCCGCCGAAGAGCAGCCCCATGGCGAGCATGCCGACGACCGTCACCGCCTCGCGACGCGCGAGCCGCCACGTCGCGCGCAGCCCGCCGGGCGCCGTCGGCGCTGTCGACGCCGCGCCGGGGGTGCCGGGGCGGCTCGTGACCCGTGCGCTCGGGTGGAGCGCGAACGCGGTGCCGGCGGTCGCCAGCAGCGCGGCGGCCACCAGCACGGCCACCTGGGGCGACCCGGCGGCGGCGAGCACCCCGACGAGCGCCGGTCCGAGCACGAAGCTCACCTCGTCGGCGGTGCTCTCGTAGCTCATCGCGGCGAAGAGCGTCCGCGGCTCGTCGCGGGCCATGGCGAGCCAGCGCACCCGGGCGAGGGGCCCCACCTGCGGCACGCTCGCGCCGACCGCCGCGGCGGCGGCGAGCGTCGCGGCGGTCGACGACCCGGTGCTCGCCGCGAGCAGGCCCAGGACGGCGAGGGCCGACGCCGGCGCGCAGACGAGCACGACGCGCCGCTGGCCGACCCGGTCGGCGACGGCACCCTGGGCCGGCCCGCCGACCGCCGTGCCGAGCGCGGCCGCCGCCGAGGCGAGTCCGCCGAGGGCGACGGACCCTGTCGAGGACGTGACGAGCAGCAGCGTGCCGATCGTCAGCATCGAGAACGGCAGGCGTGCGAGGAACGCCACCGGGAGGAACCACCGCCCGGCGAGACGGGGGAGGCGGGCGTAGACGCCGGCCCGTGCGGGCGAGGGCGTCGGCGCGCCCGCGCGCGGGCCGGGTGCGTCGTGCGGCGGCACCGTGGGCGCCGGGGCAGGGGAGGAGGAGGTCGTCGGTGTCATGCGTGGTCCAGGGGTCGGCAGGTCGCGCACCGACCCTCCCGTACTCCGGCGCGCGCGACGTCCCTGAGCCTCCAGCGTAGCGCGCGGTGCGGCGCTACCCCGTCGCCGCCGGAGCGGGCGCCGCGCGCAGCGGTGCCAGCGCGGCCTCCAGCGCCGCGACGAGGGACGCGGCGACCTCGTCGGGCGACACGGTCCGGCCCAGCTCGGCGGAGAGCGACGTCACGTCGGCGTCGTCGATGCCGCACGGGACGATGCGCTCGAAGCGCGACAGGTTGGGGCAGCAGTTCAGGGCGAGACCGTGCATGGTCACGCCGCGGGCGACGCGCACGCCGATCGCGCACACCTTGCGCTCGCGCCGCGTGGCGTCGGCCTCCAGCCAGACGCCGCTGCGCCCCTCGACCCGCACCGTCGCGAGCCCGAGCCCGCCGCACACGGCCATGACCGCGTCCTCGAGCGCGCGGACGTAGGCCACGACGTCCACCGGCTCCGCGAGGCGCAGCACCGGGTAGGCGACGAGCTGTCCGGGCCCGTGCCACGTGATCCTGCCGCCGCGGTCGACGTCCACGACGGGTGTGCCGTCGTGCGGCCGCTCGGTCCGGTTGGTCCGCCGCCCGGCGGTGTACACGTCCGGGTGCTCGACGAGGAGCAGCGTGTCCTCGCGCGTACCGGCCGCGACCGCCTCGTGCGTCGAGCGCTGGAGCGCCCACGCGTCGTGGTACTCCGTCAGGCCCGGCAGGGTGTGCACGTCCACCGGGCCAGGCTAGCCCTCGCCGGGCGCGTCCGGGTCGCGGGGCAGGTGCTCGAGCATCGCGAGGAGCGCCTCGCGCAGCGCACCGACCTGCGCGTCGTCGAGGCCGCGCGTGGCGAGCTCCTCCGCCGGCCGGCGTCGTGCGGCGGCCGTCGCGGCCGTGCGGCCGGAGTCTGTGAGGCCGACCGCGCGCCGTCGACGGTCGGCCGGGTCGCCCGTGCGCGTCACGTAGCCCGACCGCTCCAGGCGGGCGACGACCCGGCTCATCGTCTGCTCGGTCACCCCGGACTCCGCGGCGAGCTCGCGCTGGGACCGCGGCCCGGCGAGCAGGTGCATGAGGACGGGGAACCCGGCGTGGTTGAGGTCCCACTGGCCGAGGTGGGCGTTCCACTCGCGCTCGATCCGGCGCGCGACCGCGAACAGCAGGCGACCGGTGGGCCACTGCGTCGGGTCGGCGGACGCGGGCTCGGCGAAGACCGGGTCGGCCTCGGACCCGTTCGTGACGTCGGCGAGCGGTCGCTCCACGTGCACTCCTCCCTCCGCCATGGCACCATTACTCAGCATGCTGAGCAAACGCACGGGCGGTTTCCTCCGGGGACTGATCATTGTCGCAGTCATCGGTGTGTGGATGGGCATCGGCGCGCTCGGGGGGCAGGCGCAGGGGCGCCTGAGCACCGTGCAGACCAACGACGCCGCGGCCTTCCTGCCCGCGAGCGCCGAGTCGACGCGCGCCGCCGAGCTCGCCCAGGACTTCGTCGACAGCGAGGCGCTGCCCGCCCTCGTCGTCGCGACGACGGGTGACGGGTCGGCCCTCGACCCGGATGACCTCGCCGCGCTCGAGGCCTACGCCGCCGCGGTCCCCGACGCCCCCCTCGCGGGCACGGAGGGCGACGAGCCGGGCACGGTCGGGGACGTGTCCGTCGCGGACCCCGTCGTCGTGCCGTCCGAGGACGGCGAGGCGGCGCTCGTCGTCGTCTCCCTGGACGCCGCGGTCGCGTCCGACCGCGTGGGCGCCGAGGAGGACAGCATCAGCGAGCTCGCCGTGGGCGCGCTGCGCGACCTCGCCGCCGCGGACGGCGCGGACGGCGGTCTCGCCGGCAGCGGGCTGGACGTCTCCGTGACCGGTCCGGCGGGCTTCGTGGCCGACCTCGTCACGGCGTTCGGCGGCATCGACACCGTCCTCCTGCTCGTCGCGCTCGGCGCGGTGCTGGTGATCCTCGCCGTCGTCTACCGCTCGCCGGTCCTGCCGTTCCTCGTCATCCTCACCGCGGTCCTCGCCCTGACGCTGGCCGGGCTCGTCGTCTACCACCTCGCCGCGAACGACGTGCTGACGCTCAACGGCCAGTCCCAGGGCATCCTGTCGATCCTCGTCGTCGGGGCCGCCGTCGACTACTCGCTCCTCGTCGTCGCGCGCTACCGCGAGGAGCTGCGCACCGTGCGCTCGACCGTGACCGCGCTGCGCCGCGCCGTGCGCGCGTCGGTCGAGCCCGTCGCCGCGAGCGCGGGCACCGTGATCGCCGGGCTGCTCTGCCTGCTGCTGTCCGACCTGTCGTCGAACCGCAGCCTCGGGCCCGTCGCCGCCATCGGCATCGCGGCGGCCTTCGTCGCGGCGCTGACCCTGCTGCCCGCGCTCCTGCTCGTCGCGGGTCAGCGGTCCCGCGCGCTGTTCTGGCCGCGCATGCCCCGCTTCGCCGGAGACCACGCCGTGGAGGCCGAGGCGGCGACGGAGAGCGACGTCCGCGTCGACGTCGAGGGGCACGGCGTCTGGTCGCGGGTCGCGAGCTTCGTGGGCCGCCACGACCGCCGGGTGTGGGTCGTCACCGCCGTCGTGCTCGCCGCGTGCGCCGCCTTCGTCCCGACCCTGGACGCCGACGGCACCGGGGACTCCGAGGTCTTCCTCACCCAGGTCGACTCGGTCGACGGCGAGGAGGTGCTCACCGAGCACTTCGAGGGCGTCTCCGCCCAGCCGGTCACGGTCGTCGCGCCCGAGGAGGACCTGCAGGCCGTGGTGGACGCTACCGCGGCCGCCGACGGCGTCGCGGCGGCGGCCCCCGTGACCGACCAGCCCGCCGCCGCGCCCGGCGCGCCGGCGCAGGGCGACCCGCTGGTCGTCGACGGGCGGGTGCGCGTCGACGTGACCACCGACGCGCCGTCGGACAGCCAGGAGGCGGTCGAGACGGTGTCCGCCGTGCGCGACGCCGTCCACGACGTCTCGCCCGAGGCGCTCGTCGGAGGAGCCGCGGCCGAACGCCTCGACACGCAGCTCGCCGGTCAGCGCGACCTGCGGGTCATCGTCCCCGTCGTGCTCGCCGTGATCCTGGTCATCCTCGTGCTGCTGCTGCGGTCGGTGCTCGCCCCGGTGCTGCTCGTCGCGGCCAACGTGCTGTCCTTCGGCGCGGCGCTCGGCGTCGGCGCGCTGGTGTTCGAGCACGTCCTCGGCTTCCCCGGCGCGGACCCCGCGGTGCCGCTCTACGCGTTCTGCTTCCTCGTCGCGCTCGGGGTGGACTACTCGATCTTCCTCATGACCCGGGTGCGCGAGGAGAGCCTGCGGGTGGGGACCCGGCGCGGCGTCCTGCGGGCGCTCGCGGTCACGGGGTCGGTCATCACGTCGGCGGGCGTCGTGCTCGCGACGACGTTCGCGGCGCTCGGGATCATCCCGCTGCTGTTCCTCGCGCAGATCGCGTTCCTCGTCGCGTTCGGCGTGCTCCTCGACACGCTGGTGGTGCGCAGCCTGCTCGTGCCGGCGCTCGTGCACGACGTCGGGCGTCGGTCGTGGTGGCCCAGCGCGCTCGGCCGCGCGGACCGGGGCCGGGCGGCGGCGTGAGCCGCGTCAGCCGACCGGCAGCGGCTCGGCCGGGCAGTCGCGGAGCACCGCGGTCATCGCGTCGGACTCCTCCGGCGTGACGGCCAGCCCGTAGTCGGTCTTCACGGCGATCCGGCGGGCCACGTACGGGCAGCGGGACGCGTGGTCGGGCGGCAGCCAGGAGGCCGCGTCCCGCGCGCCCTTCGCGCGGGTCGCCGCGTCGGCGGCGGGCAGGAGGTTCAGCGGGTCGTTCGCGAACCGTTCCCGCGTCGCGTCGTCCCAGGCCCGGGCCCCGGTGCGCCAGGCCTCGAGCAGCGCGACCACGTGGTCGACGGCGACGTCGTCGCCCGCGGCGGTGCCCCGGTGGTACGCGAGGGCCTCGCCCGTGTACGGGTCGACGAACGTGCCCGTGCGGACCTGGCACGGCACCCCGTGCGGGGAGTACGTCGCGTTCGCGAGGTCGCGGGACAGGGCGTCGTCGCGGGCGTCGCAGCCGTCCCCGTCGGCGTCGGTCCACGCCGTGCCGAAGGCCGTGCGTGCGTAGCCGGCGCCGGGCCCGGCGCTCGCGACCGGGAGCCGTCCGAGGGCGTCCAGCGCGCTGCCCGGGAGAGGTCCGGCCGGTTCCGCGTCGTTCGCGACCGAGCGCTCGCCGAGCACGTTCGCCAGCACGATGAGCAGCGCGAGCGAGATGAGCGCGTAGCGCAGGACGGTCCGGCGAGGGACCCGACGACGCGTGGCGCTCAACGGACCGAACCTTCCCCACGACGACACCCGGCACGACCGTGCGAGGCGGCACGGAGGAGACCATACCGGAACAACAGGCGCAATTCGCCACCTCGTCGAGATGCGGCCGGACGTCGTGGGTCGGTCGTCGCCCACTGTCGGCACACGCCGCGCGCTCGTGCCCCGGCAACCGGCTGCGCGCGACGGGCCGTTAGATTGGGCGCCATGCACAGCGCTGGTCGTCCGCTCAGGGTCGGGATCGTCGGGTACGGGGGAGCGGGGCGCGGCATCCACGCACGTCTCGTCCGCGAGGCCGGGCACACGGTCACGGCGGTCGTCGTCCGCTCGTCGGAGCGGCGCGCCGCGGCCGCCGAGGACTGGCCGGGCGTGCACCTGCACGACGACCTCGCCGCGCTGGTCGCCGACCGCGCGGCCTACGACGTCGTGGTGGTCGCGAGCCCCTCGGGACTGCACGCGGAGCACGCGACGGCTCTCGCCGCCGCGGGCGTCCCCGTCGTCGTCGACAAGCCCGTGGCGCTCGACGCCGGGTCCGCGCGCGCCGTCGTCGAGGCCGCGCACGCCGCCCGGACGCCGCTCACGGTGTTCCAGAACCGGCGCTGGGACCCCGAGCAGCTCACGCTCCGGGCGGTCCTCGAGCGCGGCGACCTCGGTACCGTGCACACCTTCGAGCGGCGCTGGGAGCGCTGGCGGCCCGTGCCCCAGCAGCGCTGGAAGGAGAACGACCCCGTGGGCGGAGGGCTCCTGCTCGACCTGGGGCCCCACCTCGTCGACTCCGCGACGCAGCTCTTCGGGCCCGTGACGTCCGTGTGGGCGGAGCTGCGGGCGCACACCACGCCGACCGAGGACGACGTGTTCCTCGTGCTCCACCACGCGCCCGACGCGGCCGGGAGCGAGGTCGTCAGCCGCCTGTGGGCCGGCTCGGTCGTCGGTGCGCCCGGCCCGCGCACGCGCGTGCTGGGCACGGCGGGCGCGTACGTCGTGACCACCTTCGAGAACGACGCGTCGCCCTTCGAGGTCTTCGACGACGACGCACCGACGGGCACGGAGGGCTGGCTGACGCACGGTCGCGAGCGCACCCCCGTCCCCCGGGCGGAGGGCGGGCACGCCGACTTCTACCGGGCCGTGGCGGCCTGGCTCCTCCAGGACGGGCCCGTGCCCGTCGACCCGCGCGACACGGTGCGCACGGCCGAGGTGCTCGACGCCGCCCGTCGCAGCGCGCGCGAGGGACGCCGGATCGAGGTGTGAGCCGGGCGGGCGCCCCCGCGGCGCGCCGGGCGCAGCCTGTGGACGGAGCCGCCAGGGGCGCCCCGATGCGGTGAGATGGGCACCATGCCTGTCGCGCCCGCGCCCCGACCGCACCCCCGTCGTCGTGCCGGCCGGGCCGCCGACCTGCGCTCCGACCTGCGCTCCGACCTGCGCTTCGACCTGCGCTCCGACCTGCGCTCCGACCCGGGCGGCGACCCGCGCGGCGACGGCCGGGACGCCGCCGCGGTCCCGGCGGACGAGCTCCGGGCGGTGCTCGGGGCGCAGGGCTGGCACGTACGCCCACGCCCCGGCGCGCCGGGCGGTCTCGTCGCGCGCGACGCCTCCGGGACGGAGTGCACCGTCGACGTCGTCCGTGTCCCGGACGACCCCACGGCGCGCGCCGCTCTCGTCGCACACCTCGACGCGCTGGCGCGCGAGGAGGAGCACCTCGCCGCCGTCCGCGCCGTGGTCGAGGCCGGGGACGCGGCGCTCGCCGTCCTCACCGACGACGTCGAGGGTCTGCGGCTCGACGAGCTCGCGGCCGCGCGCGGTCCGTTCTCGCCCGGCGAGGCGGTGACCGTGCTCGTCCCCGTCGCGCAGGCGCTCGCCGCCCTGCACCGCACCGGGCGGGTCCACGGGCACCTCGACGCGGGTGCGGTGACGCTCTCCCCGGACGGCCGTGCGGTGGTGCACCCGCCGCTCGAGCCGGCCGCGGGGACGCCCGCGGACGACGTGCGCGACCTGGCCCGGCTCGCGCTCGACCTCGTCCCGCCGCCCGCCTCGAGCCACCCGACGTCGCGAGGAGCGGCGCCGGGCCCGGCGGACGAGCGCGCCCTGGCCGCGCTGCACGCGGAGCTCGTCGCCGCTCTGCGCGACGACCCCGAGGCACGGCCCGCCGCGGGCACGTTCGCCGCCCGCTGCTACGACGCGGCCGAGCCGCGACCGGTCACGATGCCCGACCCGGCGCGGCTCGTCGCGGTCGCCTGAGCGGGGGCACGAGGCGTCCGGCGGGGGAGCGGGGCGCCACGCGTGCGGCGACGGCGCGTGCTGCGACGGCGCGTGCTGCGACGATGCCCGCCGCGACGTCGCGCGTCGCACCGCACCGTGCGCGGTCCGCGACCAGGCGGAGCGCGCGACGAGGTGGTGGCGTCGTCGTCCGGCGAGGGAGCGCCCCACGGGCGTGGCGTGCGGTGCTCGTGCCGCTCGGCGTCGTCGTGGGGTGCGCGGTGCTCGTGCTCGTCGGGGTGCGGGTGACCGGGGACGACGACCCGGCGCCGGCGACGTCGGTCGAGCGCGCCGCCGGTGCCGGGACGGAGCGGGCGGCGGCGCGGGAGGGGGCGTCGTCCCCCGCGGACCCCACGACCGACCGCACCGACCCGCTCGCCGCCGCCCGCGAGCTCACGGAACGGCGCCTGGCGCTCCTGACGGGCGGCACGGGCGACCTCGGCTCCGTCGTCGTGGCCGGCTCTCCCGCCGAGACGACCGACGCGGCGCTGCTCACGGAGCTCGAGGACGTCGAGGTGCTCGGTGCGCGCGCCGACGTCTTCGCGGTGCGCGCGGCCGGCGACGCAGCGTCCGGACCGGCCGACGAGGCCGTCGTCGAGGTGGACTACGCCGTCGACGCCCACCGCCAGCGGACGGGCGGCGAGGACGTCCAGGTCCCGCGGGCCCCGCGCACCACGGTCGTGCTCGTCCTGCGCTGGACCGACGTGGGCTGGCGGGTCGCCGAGGTGCGCTGATCGCCCCGGACGAGCGTCCCGGACGAGCGGCGGGGGCCGCGCCGGGCGGATCGGCGCCCGGCGGCCCGGGACAGCGGCGTCAGCGGCAGAGCACCCGCCGGGCGGCGGTGTCGAGGTCGGCGTCGGCGAACGCGAACCCGCTGGCCTCGAGGACCGTCGGCCGCGCGCGCTGGGAACCGAGGATGTCCGTCGCGAGCTCGCCGAGCACGACCTGCAGCGCGAGGGCCGGGACGCGCACCACGGCCGGGCGGTGCAGCGCACGGGCCAGGGCGCGCGTCACGTCCGCGTTGGTCGCCGGTGCGGGCGCGCACAGGTTCACGGGCCCGTGGACCGGGGCCGTGAGCAGGTGGCACAGCGCGGACACCTCGTCGCGCAGCGTGATCCAGCTCCAGTACTGCGTCCCGCGGCCGAGGGGCCCGCCGACGCCGAGCCGCAGGAACGGCAGCAGCCGGCCGAGCGCGCCCCCGTCGGGCGTCAGGACGATCCCCGTCCGGGCGTGCACGACCCGGGCCCCCGCCTCCTCGGCCGGTCGGGTCGCGGCCTCCCAGTCACGCACGAGGTGGGCGAGGAACCCCTCGCCGGAGGACGACGTCTCGGTGAGCACCTGGGCGCCCCGGTCGCCGTAGTAGCCGATCGCCGAGCCCTGCACCAGGACGGGCACCGGGACGTCGAGACGCGCCATCGTGCGGGCGAGCAGCCCTGCCGTGCGGGTCCGCGACGTGAGCAGCTCGCGCTTGTAGGCGCTGGTCCAGCGCCGGTCGCCGATCCCCGCGCCCGCCAGGTTGACGACCGCGTCCGCGCCCTCGAGCGCCGCCGGGTCGAGGACGCCGCCGTCGGGGTCCCACTCACGCTCGTGCGCCGCCTGCGGCGCTCGGCGCACGAGGCGACGCACGTGGTGCCCCTCGGCCCGCAGCCGTTCGAGCAGCTTGCTCCCGATGAGCCCGTGGGAGCCCGCCACGACGATGTCCATGGAGGTCACCGTACGGGCCGTCGGCGCCGGGGACACCGCTGGGGCCGGGCGCGCCGGAGGGGGACGGCCGAGGGCCCCGACCGCGCGGCGGTCGGGGCCCTCGACGGGACGTCCCGGGTGTCAGAGGCCGATCTCGGCCTCGAACGCACCCTCCTCGATACGGTTCTTGATCGCGGTGAGGAAGCGTGCGGCGTCCGCGCCGTCGACCAGGCGGTGGTCGTAGGAGAGGAAGACGAAGCACGTCGAGCGGATGCCGATCGTGTCGTTCCCGTCCTCGTCGGTCACGACGACGGCGCGCTTGGTGATCGTGCCCGTGCCGAGGATCGCGACCTGGCCCACCGGGACGATGGGCGTGTCGAAGACCGCGCCGCCGGAGCCGGTGTTCGTGATGGTGAACGTCGCGCCGGCGAGCTCGTCGGGGCCCACCTTGTTGGCGCGGGTACGGGCACCGAGGTCCGCGATCTTGCGCGCGATGCCGGCGAGGTTGAGGTCGCCGGCGTCCTTGATCACCGGCACGACGAGGCCGCGCTCGGTGTCCACGGCGATGCCGACGTTCTCCTGCGGGTGGTAGACGATCTCGTCCTCGCCGAAGGTCGCGTTGATCTTCGGGAAGGCCTTGAGCGCCTCCACGGCCGCCAGCGTGAAGAACGGCAGGAACGTGAGGTTCGCACCCTCGCGCGCCTTGAAGTCCGCCTTCGCGCGGTTGCGCAGGGCGGCGACGCGCGTGACGTCCACCTCGACGGCCGTCGTGAGCTGGGCCTGGGTGCTCAGCGCCTCGACCATGCGGCTGGCCACGAGCCGGCGCAGGCGGCTCGTCTTCTCCGTCGTGCCGCGCAGCGGCGAGACGGCCGGGACGGACGGCTTCTTGGCGCCGGCCGGTGCGGCCGCGGGTTCCGCCGCCGCGGGCGCCGTCGACTCCTCGGCCTTGCGCGCCGCCTCGAGGACGTCCTCCTTGCGGATGCGTCCGCCGACGCCCGTGCCCTCGAGCGACGAGAGGTCGACGCCCTTCTCCGCCGCGAGCTTGCGCACGAGCGGCGTGAGGTAGGTCCCGCCCGCCTTCGCGGCCGGTGCCGGGGTCGCGCCGGGTGCGGACGGCGCCGACTTCTGCTCGCCACCCTGCGGCTCCTGCGTCGAGGCGGTCTGCGGGGCCGAGGGGGTGCTCTCCTGGGCGGCCTGCGCCGGCACGTCCGCCTCGGAGGCGGGCGTCTCGGCCTCCGCCGGGGAGGCCTCCTGGCGCGGCTCCTGCTGCGTCGGCGCCTCGGGGGCCGGCTGCTCGGCCGGCTGCTCGGGCTCCGACGCCCCGGCGGACCGCCCGGCGGGGGCCCCCGAGCCGACGATCGCCAGGACGGCGCCGACGTCGACGGTCTCGTCCTCCTGGACGAGGATCTGCTGCACGGTGCCGGCCACGGGGGACGGGACCTCCGTGTCGACCTTGTCGGTCGAGACCTCGAGCAGCGGCTCGTCGACCTCGACGGTGTCGCCGACCGACTTCAGCCACCGGGTCACGGTGCCCTCGGTCACCGACTCGCCGAGCGCGGGGAGCTTGATCTCCTCGCCGCCGCCGTCCGCGGGCGCGGTGTCCGCGGCGGGAGCCTGCTCCTGCTGGGGCTGCGCCTCCTGCTGGGGCTGCTCCTGGCCCTGGGACTGCTCGGCCGGGGCCTCCGGCTGCTCAGGGGCCTCCTCCTGCTGCGGCTCCTCGGCCTGGGCGGGCGCGGCGTCGCCGCCGCCCTCTCCCGACCCGACCACGGCGAGGTTCGCGCCGACCTCGACGGTCTCGTCCTCCTGGACGAGGATCTGCTCGAGCACGCCCGCCACGGGCGAGGGGATCTCGGTGTCGACCTTGTCGGTCGAGACCTCGAGCAGCGGCTCGTCGACCTCCACGGTGTCGCCGACGGACTTGAGCCACCGGGTGACGGTTCCCTCGGTGACGGACTCGCCGAGCGCCGGCATCTGCACGTTCTCAGACATGACCTGCCTGGTCTCCTTCGATGTTCGGGGTCAGTTGTGGGCGTGCAGAGGCTTGCCGGCCAGTGCCAGGTGCGCCTCTCCGAGTGCCTCGTTCTGGGTGGGGTGGGCGTGGACCAGGGCGGCGACGTCCTCGGGGTACGCCTCCCAGCCCACGATGAGCTGGCTCTCGCCGACGAGCTCGCCGACGCGCGAACCGATCATGTGCACGCCGACGACGGGGCCGCCCTTGCGGCGCACGAGCTTGACGAACCCGCTCGTCGCGAGGATCTTGCTGCGACCGTTGCCGGCGAGGTTGTACTCGAGGGTCTCGACGGCGTCCTCGCCGTAGGACCGTCGTGCGTCGGCCTCGGTGAGACCGACCGACGCGACCTCCGGGTCGCAGTAGGTGACGCGCGGGATCGACGACTCGACGACCGGCGACGGGTCCAGCCCGGCGATCTGCTCGGCGAGGAAGATGCCCTGCGCGAAGCCGCGGTGCGCGAGCTGGAGGCCGGGGACGACGTCGCCCGCGGCCCACACGTTGCCGACGCCGGTGTGCAGCCGCTCGTCCACGACGACGAAGCCGCGGTCGAGCCGGACGCCCTGCTCCTCGAACCCGAGGTCCGCCGTGCGGGGCCTGCGCCCGACGGCGACGAGCAGCAGGTCCGCGTCGAAGGTCTTCCCGGACTCGAGCGTGACCGTCACGCCCGAGGCGGTCTCCTTGACGCCGGCGAACCGGTCGCCGAGGGAGAAGCCGATGCCGCGCTTGCGGAAGGCGCGCTCGAGCGCCTTCGAGAGCGCCACGTCCTCGTGCGGGACGAGGTGGTCGAGCGCCTCGACGATCTGGACCTCGGCCCCGAAGGAGCGCCACACGCTCGCGAACTCCGACCCGATGACGCCGCCGCCCAGGACGACGACGGACGACGGCACGCGGTCGAGCTGCAGCGCCTGGTCGGACGTGATGACGCGCCCGCCGATCTCCAGACCGGGCAGCGAGCGGGACGTGGATCCGGTGGCGAGGACCACGTGGCGGCCCGTCCAGCGGGTCCCGTCGACCTCGACGGTGTCCGGTGCCACGAGCCGGCCGTGGCCCTCCACGACGGTGATGCCGCGCGCGGCGACGAGCCCCTGCAGGCCCTTGTACAGGCCTGCCACCACGTCGTCCTTGTAGCGGTTGACGCCGGCCATGTCGACGCCGTCGAACGTGCTGCGGACGCCGAACCGCTCCCCGTCGCGGGCGCCGTCCGCGAGCTCCGCGGCGTGCAGCAGCGCCTTGGTGGGGATGCAGCCGCTGTGCAGGCACGTCCCCCCGACCTTGCCGGCCTCCACGAGCACGACGTCGAGGCCGAGCTGCGCGGCCCGCAGCGCCGTGGCGTAGCCGGCGCTGCCTCCGCCCAGCACGACGACGTCGGCTGGTGTGCCGGGATCGGCCACGGACGACTCCTTCAGCAGGGGAGAGCGGTGTCGGACGTCCACGCACGCTGTGGTCGAGCGGGCCTGACGGCGGCGCCGACCATGGTGCGCGCACGTCCTGACGGTAGCCATCTTGGCACCTCGGGGACCGCCTCCCCAATCGGACCCGCGGTCCGGCGCTGTGACGATGCAGACAGGCCGCGGTCAGCCGGGCCGCGCGGCACCCCCGCCGCGGTGGCCCCGTCGGCGGTTGCCTCCCGCGTCCGGCGAGGCCGGCGGCCGTCCCGGTGGCTCCCAGGTTCCGTCCGGCCGCGACCTGTAGCCTGCCGGTGTGTCCCGGCTCTCGCGACTGTTCTCCCGTCGTCCCGCCCCGAGCGCGTCGTCGGCGGGCCCGCCCGCCTCGACGGGCGAGGCGCGGCGCGCGACGCTCGCGCACCTCGAGGAGTTCGTGCGCACCCGCGTCGGCGTCGAGGCCTACGTCGAGCCCCCGACCCACGACACGGGCGCGACGCTCCTGCTCATCGCGACCACGGGCGAGTGGACCCGCCGCCGCGTGCCGGACGAGCGGACGGCCTTCGACGTGGCGGGCTCCCTCGGGATCCCCGTCTACAACGTCCGCTTCACCGGCTACCCGCAGCGCATGCGCGACTGGAACTCGGCCCAGCGTCGTCGCTGAGCCGAGCTCCGGGCGCGCACGGGGTCAGCGGCCGGCGCGCCCCTCGACCAGACCGAGGAGCGTGCGCACCGCGACGCCGGTGCCGCCCACGGGCGTGTACCCGTGCGCCGCGCCCTCGTTGAACGCCGGACCGGCGATGTCGAGGTGGGCCCACGGCGTCGACCCCACGAACTCCTGGAGGAACAGCCCGGCAACGAGCATGCCGCCGAACCGGTCGCCGATGTTCGCGAGGTCCGCGACCTTGGACTTGAGCGACGCCCCCAGCTCCTCGGGCAGCGGCATCGGCCAGAACTGCTCGCCCGCCGCGTCCGCGGCGGCGACGACCTCGGACCGCACCGCGTCCGCGCCCATGACCGCGGAGACGCGGTTGCCGAGCGCGACCACCTGCGCGCCGGTCAGCGTCGCGACGTCGAGGACCACGTCGGGCTTCTCCTCGATCGCGGCGACGAGGCCGTCGGCCATGACCGAGCCGGCCCTCGGCGTCCGTGTTGAGCACCTCGACGGTCTTGCCGCCGCGGATCGTGATGACGTCGGAGGGGCGCTGCGCCGTGCCCGAGGGCATGTTCTCCGCGAGGCACAGCCAGCCGGTCACCGCGACGGGGAGCCCGAGCCTGGCCGCGGCGACGACCGTGCCGAGCACGGCGGCGGCACCGGCCATGTCGGACTTCATGGACTCCATGCCCTTGGCCGGCTTGATCGAGATGCCGCCGGAGTCGAACGTGATGCCCTTGCCGACCAGGGCGACCTTCGCGGCCGGCCGGGCCGGGGAGTACGTGACCTTCACCAGGCGCGGGCCGCGCGCCGACCCCTGGCCGACGGCGACGAGGCCGCCGTAGCCGCCGGCGACGAGCGCCTTGTCGTCGAGGACGGTGACCTTGAGGCCCTTGCGCCCGCGTCCTTGACGGCCTGCTTCGCGACGTCGGCGAACGCCGCGGGGTACAGGTCGTTGGGGGCGGCGTTGACGAGGTCGCGCGTGGCGTTGACGGCGTCGGCGACGACGCGGGCGCGCTCGACGGCCGCCTTCGCGGTCGCGCTGCGGGCGTGCGGCGCGAGCACCTCGACCGTCCCCGGCGGGCGCGAGGCCGCGGAGGTCGCGGCCTCCCCGGTGCGGTAGCGCGTGAAGGCGTAGGCGCCGAGCAGGGCCCCCTCCGCCACGGCTCCGAGCTGCGCGTCGTCCTCGACGGGCAGCGCGACGGCGACGGTCGCGGTCCCGGCGAGGGCGCGGACGGCGGCGCCGGCGGCGCGACGCAGCGGCTCCGGCCCGAACGTGCCGTCCGGGCGGCGGGCGCCGAGGCCAACCAGGACGAGCACGTCGGCCTTGAGGTCGGGCCCGGCGGGGACCTTGCGCACCTCGTCGGCCGCGCCCGTGACGCCGAGCGTCGGGGCCAGGCCCTCGAGCGCGGCGACGACCGGGCGGGGGAGGTCGTCGCCGAGGATCGCGACGCCGTCCGAGGTCGTGTGGGTGCCGACGACGAGCGCGTCGACCTTGGCACCGGCGGGACTCTTGCTGGAGACGGTCAGTTCAGCCACAGCGGCGATGCTATCCCGCCCGCTCCGCTCGCGGTCGTGGGCACGGATTCCGTCCCGTCCCGCGCGCGCCGGTACGCTCGGGCCCGTGGTCCTCGCCCTCGTGCTCGTCGTGGTCGCGGCGTGCGTCGCGCTCGCCGCGTGGGCGGTGGTCTTCGTCGTGCAGGACCGCGCGGTCGTGCTGCGTCAGGTGTGGGGCGGCGCGGTCGTGGAGGGGCTCCTGCTCGTGCAGGGCGTCGTGCTCGGCGTGCTGGGAGCCACGGGCACCGCTCCGTCGGACCCGGTGCTGCTCTGGGGCTACCTCGTGACCGCCCTCGTCATCCTGCCCGTCGCCGCCCTGTGGGCGTTCGCGGAGCGCACCCGCTGGAGCTCGGTCGTCCTGGCGGTCGCCGCGCTCACGGTGGCCTTCCTCGAGTGGCGGCTGTGGCAGATCTGGAACTCGTGACCCGGAGGACGCGATGAGCGCACCCGGCACCGTCCGGCGCACCGGGACCGGCTTCGGCCGCGTCCTCGTCGCGGCGTACGGCATCCTCGCCCTCGCCGCGTCGGCGCGCGCGGGCGTCCAGCTCCTGCGCGACTGGCACGAGGCGCCCCTCGCCTACGCGCTGTCCGCGCTCGCCGCCGCGGTGTACGTGGTGGCGACCGTCGCGCTCGCGCGGGGCGGCCCCACGGCCCGCCGGGTGGCGTGGGCGGCGGTCGGCTTCGAGCTCGTCGGGGTCCTGGCCGTCGGCACGCTCTCGCTGGTCGACCCGGAGGCGTTCCCGCGCGCGACCGTCTGGTCGGGCTTCGGGAGCGGCTACGGCTACGTCCCGCTCGTCCTGCCGTTCGTCGGGCTGTGGTGGCTGTGGCGCACGCGTCCCGACCCGTCCCTGACCCCGACCCCGGAGGACGCCGCGTGAGCAGCCGCCGCCCGTTCCTGTACTCGCTCCTGTTCGACACGGTCCTGCGGCGCATGGACCCCGAGCGTGCGCACGAGGTCGCGTCCGCGGCGATCCGCGGTGCGGGGAGCGTCCCGCTGCTGCGCGACGTCGTGCAGGGTGCGCTCGCGCCCTACCTGGGCCGCGGCGCGGGCGGACCCGGCAGCGTCGAGGTGCTCGGCCGGACGTTCCCCGCGCCCTTCGGCCTCGCCGGTGGGTTCGACAAGAACGCACGCGGCGTGCGCGGGCTGACCATGCTGGGCTTCGCGTTCGTCGAGATCGGCACCGTGACCGCTCACCCTCAGCCGGGCAACGAGAAGCCGCGCCTGTGGCGCGAGCTCGACGTGCGCGGCGTGCGCAACCGGATGGGGTTCAACAACGAGGGCGCGGCCGCGGCCGCCCGGCGGCTCGAGGCGCTGCGCTCGACCCCCTCCGGGCGCGCCGTCCTCGTCGGCGCGAACATCGGCAAGACGAAGGTCACGCCCGCGGCCGGGGCGGCCGGGGACTACGCGACGAGCGCGAGCCTGCTCGCCCCCCTCGCGGACTACCTCGTGGTCAACGTGTCCTCGCCCAACACCCCGGGCCTGCGCGACCTGCAGGAGGTCGAGTCCCTGCGGCCGATCCTCGTCGCCGTCCGCGAGGCCGCCGACGTCGCGACGCGGGCCGCGGGCGTGGACCGCGTCCCGCTGCTCGTGAAGATCGCGCCGGACCTCGCCGACGCCGACGTGGACGCGGTGGCCGACCTGGTGGACGAGCTGGACCTCGACGGCGTCGTCGCCGTGAACACGACGATCGACACGACCGCGGTCCGGGCGGCTGTCGGGTCCGCCGGTCCGCCCGCGCGGGCTCGCGGTGGTCACGCGCCTGCGCGCGCGGCTCGGGCCCGGGCGGACGATCATCGGCGTCGGCGGCATCACGACCGCGCACGACGCGCGCGACTACCTGCACGCAGGGGCCGACCTCGTGCAGGGGTACACGGGCTTCCTCTACCAGGGCCCCTTCTGGGCCGCCCGCATCAACCGTTCGCTCGTGCGCCACCCGGAGCCGCGCCTGCACGTCGAGCGGGACGGCGCCGAGGGCACGGACGCGCACGGCACGGACCCGCACGGCTCGGACCCGCAGAGCACGGACCTGCAGAGCACGGACCCGCACGGCTCGGACGAGGAGGGACGGCGATGATCCGCCCGCAGTGGGTCTGGGAGCTCGACGACGCCGAGGGGCGCCCGCTCGCGGAGCCGGTGAGCCCCGTGTTCACGACGCAGTACGACGCCGAGCAGTGGCTCGGCGAGACGTGGCGGTCCCTCGCCGCCGGCGGGGCGGTGGTCGCGCGCCTGCTCCACGACGGCGCACCGGCCACCGCGCCCGTCGAGCTCCGGGCGGGCTGAGGCCCGGCGGGCGCGCGGCCTCAGCGGGCCACGCGCGCCCAGGCGGCGGCGAGACGGGGCACGGCCCGCTCCAGGTCTCCGGCGGGCGCGAGAAGGTCAGGCGGAGCCGGTCGGTCGCGCTGCCGTCGGGGGTGAAGGTGGGGCCGGCGTGACGAGCACGCCGTCGGCGGCGGCCGCCGCGGCGACGGCGTGCGCGAGCGGCGCGCCCAGCCCGGCCCACAGGGATAGCCCGCCGGCGGGCACCGGGACGCGCCATTCCGGGAGGCGTCGGCCAGGAGCCCGAGCACGAGGTCGCGCTGGGCGCGCAGCGCGGACCGCCGCTGGGCGAGCACGGCGGTGCGGTCGCCCAGGAGCTCGACGACGGCCAGCTGCTCGAGGACGGCGGTCGCGATGTCCGCGGACTGGCGCGTGCGGGCGAGGCGCGCGACGAGGTCGGGGTGCGCGCGCACCCACCCGACGCGCAGTCCGCCCCAGAAGGACTTGGACGCGGAGCCGACCGTCACGACGTACGGGGACGTGCCGTCCCCGGCGAGCGGCGGGGCGACGTCGCCCCCGTCGTCCGCGGGCGTGTCGAGCGAGAGGTCGACGAGCGTCTCGTCACCGACGACGGTGACCCGGTGCCGCGCCGCCGCCTCGCGCACCCCGGCGCGCTCGTCCGGCGTCAGCGTGTACCCGGTGGGGTTGTGGAAGTCCGGCACGAGGTAGACGAGCCGCGGGGAGACCTGGCGCAGCGTGGACTCGAACAGGTCGACGTCGAACCCCGGTGCCGAGCCGGCCGCGCCGTCGCCGACCGGGAGCGCGACGAGCCGCGCCCCGGCGCCGCGCATCGCCTCCATCGCGTGGTAGTACGTCGGGGACTGCACGACGGCGCGGTCGCCGGTGCCGAGGAGCGTCCTCGCGAGGGTGGTGATGGCGTGCTGGGCACCGGTGGTGACGAGCACCTGCTCCGGCCCGGTGGGCGTCCCGCGCTCGGTGAACCGGGCGGCGACGGCCTCGCGCAGGGCGGCGAGGCCGTACGGCTCGTAGCCGCCGCCACCCAGGTAGGCGGGCAGCCGCTCGAGGGCCCGTCCGTACGCCGCGTGCAGGCCCGGGGGTGCCGCCGACGTGGCCTGCGAGAGGTCGGCCAGGTCGACGGGTGCGCCGACGGCCGGCCCGCCCGCGGGTGCGTCCCCGCCCGCGGTCCGCGCGGCGGGACGGCGCCGGTCGCCGCGCGGCAGCACGACGACCGTGCCCGCGCCCGTGCGGGAGCGCGCGAAGCCGAGCTCCCGCAGCCGGCGGTAGGCCGCCGCCGTCGTGGTGCGCGAGACCCCGAGCGCCAGGGCGAGGTCGCGCTCGGACGGCAGGCGGGTGTGCGGGGCGAGCGTGCCCGCGAGGACGGCGGCGCGTACGGAGTCCGCGAGGGCGACGTACGCCGGCCCGCCGGCGTGCCAGCGGCCCAGGAGCCGCACGGCGGCCGTGGGGGACAGGTGGCGGTGCACGTCGAGGTCCGTTACCGCGCCCCGGCCGAGCGGGACGGGCGAGCGGGGCGGCGTCTCGAGGGCCACGCGTCCACTCCTTCCGGATTGGCTATGGATGTCGAGGCCAATCGGTCTCAGGATGGCGAGCATGTCACCGACGCGACGGATCGTCCAGCTCCTGCTCGGCCTCCTCGGCTACGCGCTGTCCATGGCGCTGCTCCTGCACGCCGGCCAGGGAGGCATGCCGTGGGACGTGCTGCACCAGGGGATCGTGCGGCGCACAGGTCTGCCCTTCGGCGTCGTGGTCGTCGCCCTGAGCGCCCTCGCGCTCCTCGCCTGGGTCCCGCTGCGCCAGCGGCCCGGGTGGGGCACCCTCGCGAACGTCGTCGTCATCGGCGTGACGATCGATCCCGCCCTCGCCCTCGTCGAGCGCCTCGCGCCGACACCGGGCGTCGGCGCGAGCGTCGCGCTCGCGCTGGGCGGCGTCGTCCTCAACGGGCTCGCGACGTCCGCCTACCTCGGGGTCCGGCTGGGCCCCGGCCCGCGGGACGGCCTCATGACCGGGCTCGTCGCGCGGACGGGCCGCTCGGTCCGCCTCGTGCGGACGTCGATCGAGGTCGTCGTGGTCGCGCTCGGGTGGGCGCTCGGCGGCACGCTCGGGTGGGCGACCCTCGCGTACGCGCTCGGGGTCGGGCCGGTGGTCCAGGCGACGGCGCGCTGGTTCGCGCCGCGCGGGCTCGTGACGGACCCGCACGCGTCCGGGACGGCGTCACCCGGGGCGGCGACGCCCGGGCGCCTCGTCGTCGAGGGCGCCGCGCCCGGCGCGGGGGAGCCGGTGCGCTGAGGGCTCCCGGCCGGCCGGGGGGAGGCATGCCCGCCGACCGGCCCGGGGACGACGACGCGCGGGGCAACCGGCGGGGCGCCCCGCGCGTCGGTCGGTGGGGGTGAGCGTCAGGAGGGACGCTGCTGCGGCGCGCCCTCGGCGGTCCGGGCCGCGTCGCGCTCCACCACGTCGCCGAGGATCTCGTCGATGCGGGCCATGAGCTCGGCCGGGATCGTCACGCCGGACGCCTTGACGTTCTCGGCGACCTGCTCGGGGCGCGAGGCCCCGACGAGCGCTGCGGCGACGTTGTCGTTCTGCAGGACCCAGGCGATCGCCAGCTGGGCCATGGACAGGTCGAGCTCGTCCGCGACCGGCTTGAGCTGCTGCACGCGGGCGAGCACGTCGTCGGTCATGAACCGCTGGATCATGCGGGCGCCGCCCTTGTCGTCCGTGGCGCGCGAGCCCGCGGGCAGCGGCTGCCCGGGGACGTACTTGCCGGACAGCACGCCCTGGGCCATCGGGGACCAGACGATCTGCGACAGGCCCAGCTCCTGGGAGGTCGGGACGACCTCGTCCTCGATGACGCGCCACAGCATCGAGTACTGCGGCTGGGAGGAGATGAGCTGGAAGCCCAGGTCCTTCGCGAGGGCGTGGCCGGCGCGGATCTGGTCCGCGGTCCACTCCGAGACGCCGATGTACAGCGCCTTGCCCTGGCGGACGATGTCGGCGAACGCCTGCATCGTCTCCTCCAGGGGCGTCTCGGTGTCGTACCGGTGAGCCTGGTAGAGGTCCACGTAGTCGGTGCCGAGGCGCGTCAGCGAGGCGTTGATCGACTCCATGACGTGCTTGCGCGACAGGCCCGAGTCGTTGGGGCCGGCGGGGCCGGTCGGCCAGTAGACCTTCGTAAAGATCTCGAGCGACTCGCGCCGCTGACCCTTGAGGGCGTCGCCGAGGACCTGCTCGGCCTTGGTGTTGGCGTACACGTCCGCGGTGTCGAACGTCGTGATGCCGGCGTCGAGGGCCGCGTGGACGCACGCGGTCGCGACGTCGTTCTCCACCTGGGAGCCGTGCGTGAGCCAGTTGCCGTAGGTGATCTCGGAGATCTTGAGACCGGAGTTGCCGAGGTAGCGGTAGGTGGGCATGGACCCCAACCTAACCGCGAACCGGTTGCCCGAGGAACTCGACGCGGGTCAGTCCGGGTAGACGCCGTGCTTCTTGTGGGCGGGCTTGGGCAGGCGCGCCCGGCGCAGCTGGAACGCCCGCATCACCGCGTACATGACCGTGCCGCGCGGGACCTCGCCGAACTTCGCGACGATGCGCTTGCGCAGCCGGCGCCACATGACGAACGCGTCGACGACCGTGAGCAGCACGATCGCGTACAGCGCCATGACGGTCACGAACGCGAGGTCGGTGTTGCTCGCCGTGAAGAGCGACAGCACGATGAAGACGAGAGCCACCGGGAGGAAGAACTCGCCGAGGTTCCAGCGCGCGTCGACGTAGTCGCGCACGTACCGCTTGACCGGTCCCTTGTCGCGGGGCGGCAGGTAGCGCTCGTCGCCCGTCTGCATCGCCTGGTACTGCCGGTCGCGTGCCTCGCGCTGCTTCTCGCGGGCGGCCTTGGCGGCCGCGCGGCGGTCGTTCGGCACGAGCGGGCGCTTGTTCGCCGCCTCGGCGACCTTGCGCCGGGGCGTCGGCCGGCCCTTGCCGTTCCCCCGCTCGATCTCCGCCGCCGCCTGCACGGGGTCGGGCGCGTCGGACGGCGAGGCGGGTGCGGCGGAGCGGTTGCGGGAGAACACGACTCCAGGGTAGTCGAGCGCGACGGCGTTCCCCACCTCCCGGGCCGGCCTCCGTCGGGCGCGCGGGAACCGTGGCGTACCGTGCAGGCGTGACGAACTCACCCGGAGACCCCGAGCAGGCGACCACCCCCGAGCCGGCCACCGCCGACGACCGGCACGCGGACCTGAGGGAGGTGGTCGCGGGCCTCTTCCCGGCGCTGCGCGCGACCTCGAGGACCTCGTGCGCATCCCGAGCGTGTCCAACGCCGCGTTCGACCCGTCCTTCGTCGCGGCGAGCGCGGACGCCGTCGCGGCCCTGCTGCGCGACGTCGGCATGCCCGAGGTGCAGGTGCTGCGGGCGACGACCGCCGACGGGCGCGAGGGCGCACCCGCCGTCGTCGCGCGCCGGCCGGCGCCCGCGGGCGCGCCGACCGTGCTGCTCTACGCGCACCACGACGTGCAGCCGCCCGGGCTCGCGGCGTCCTGGGACACCGAGCCGTTCGAGCCGACCGAGCGCGACGGGCGCCTCTACGGACGCGGCGCGGCGGACGACAAGGCGGGCGTGGTCGCGCACGTCGGCGCGCTGCGCGCGCTGGCCGCGCTCGGCGAGCTGCCGGTCGGCGTCACGGTCTTCGTCGAGGGCGAGGAAGAGGTCGGCTCGCCGACGTTCCTGCCGTTCCTCACGCAGCACCGCGACCTGCTCGCGGCCGACGTCATCGTCGTCGCCGACTCCTCGAACTGGAGGGTGGGCGTCCCGGCGCTCACGACGTCCCTGCGCGGCCTGGTCGACTGTGAGGTCGAGGTCGCCGTGCTCGGCCACGCGGTGCACTCGGGCATGTACGGCGGGCCCGTGCTCGACGCCGTGACGCTGCTGGCGCGCCTGATCGCGACGCTGCACGACGACGCGGGCAACGTCGCCGTCGAGGGTCTCGTGGCCGCCGACGAGCCCGAGGTCGACTACGCCGAGGCGGACTTCCGCGCGGACTCGTCGATGCTCGAGGGCACGGCCCTGGCCGGCGAGGGCTCGATCGCCGGCCGCCTGTGGACCAAGCCGGCGCTCGCGGTGATCGGCCTCGACGCGCCGAGCGTCGCGCACGCGTCCAACACCCTGACGCCGGCCGCGACCGCGAAGCTCTCGGTGCGCCTCGCTCCGGGCCAGGACCCGGCGGCCGCGATGGCCGCGCTCCGGGCGCACCTGGAGTCGCACGCCCCGCTCGCGCCCGCGTCACCATGCGCGACGGCGAGCAGGGCAAGCCGTTCCTCGCGCCGGCGGACTCCGAGGCGATGCGGGCGGCGCGCTGGGCGTTCGCGACGGCGTGGGGCACCGACCCCGTCGACATCGGCGTCGGCGGGTCCATCCCGTTCATCGCCGACCTGCTCGAGGCCTTCCCCGACGCGGCGATCCTCGTCACGGGCGTGGAGGACCCCGACTCGCGCGCGCACGGCGCGAACGAGTCGGTGCACCTCGGCGAGCTGCAGAAGGTCGTGCTCGCGGAGGCGCTGCTGCTCAGCCGCCTGGGGGCGAGCGCGTCCTGACGGCCGGGCGTGCGACGTCCCGTCGGCGTCGCGCGGGCCGACCGCGGTCCGGGCGACGCCGACGGGCGGGGGCCTACCGCTCCGTGACGGGCGCGTCGCGGTGCGCGACGTCGACGGCGCGGGACCACGCGGCGACGTCGTCGGGCAGGGTGGGGGAGACCGCCTCACCGCCGAGCAGGCCGACGACCGCGGGCGCGGGCACGCGCTCGCCCGAGCCGCGCGTGAGGAAGCGGCCCGCGACGAGCCCCCGCGCGCACAGGTCGCCCCGGCGCGTGAAGACCTGCTCGAGGTAGACGACGCGTTCGTCCCACCCGAGCACGCGCGTGGTGATCTCGAACCGGTCCCACAGCCGCAGCGAGCGCCGGTACGTCATCGTCGACGCCGCGACGACGGGGTACCACCCCTTGTCCTGCAGGAGCGGGACCGCGCCGAGGTCGGCGATGAAGTGGCTCCGCGCGACGTCCATCATCTGCAGGTAGACGCCGTTGTTCACGTGCAGGTAGAAGTCGAGGTCGCCGGGGCGCACGCGCATGCGTGTCACCGAGGGGTCGAGCACCGTGCGGCCGGGGACCGCCTTGCGCGGCATGGTGCTGGCGACGAGGAGCTGGATCTGTCGGGTCACCGTCGCAGGGTACTGTCCCGCACCGGCGGTACCAGGTATCAGGCGGTCGTGCGAGGATGCGCGGCGTGACCACGACGAGCCCCGCCCCTCGCCCCTCCGCCACCCGTCCGGCCGGCGACCCGCCCGCCCGGCACCCGTGGGTCGTGCGAGCGTTCCGCGTCGTCGCCGTCGCCGAGGCGTTCTCGTGGGCCGGCCTGCTCGTCGGGATGTACCTCAAGTGGGTCGCGGGCACGACGGAGCGCGGGGTCGAGATCTTCGGGCCGGTGCACGGCGGGCTCGTGCTCGTCTACGTCGCTCTCGCCGTGCTCGTGGCGGTGCGGCTGCGGTGGTCCCTGTGGACGACCTTCCTCGCGCTCGCCGCGACCGTCCCGCCGTTCTGCACGGTCGCGTTCGACGTGTGGGCGCACCGCTCCGGCCGCTACGCCCGCCGGGCCGGCTGAGCCGTTCGGGACGGCCCGGGGGGCGGGCGTCCTGCCGCGCGCGGTGCTCGGGCCGCGCCCGGTGCTCAGATCCCCGGGAGCGCGAGCATCTGGTCGAGCGCGACGCGCGCCCAGTGCGCGTCGTCGGCGTCCACGACGATCCGGTTCACCACCCGGCCCGCGACGAGCGACTCCATCGCCCAGACGAGGTGCGGCAGGTCGATGCGGTTCATCGTCGAGCAGAAGCACACCGTCGAGTCGAGGTAGTGCACCTGCTTGTCCGGGTGGGCGCGTGCCACGCGGCGCACGAGGTTGAGCTCGGTGCCGATGGCCCAGGACGACCCGGGCTCGGCGGCCTCGAGCGTCTTGATGATGTACTCCGTCGACCCGACGAAGTCGGCCGCCGTCACGACCTCGTGCTTGCACTCGGGGTGCACGAGCACGTTGACGTCCGGCACCGCCGCGCGGATGTCGGCGACGTTCTTGGCCGAGAACCGCCCGTGCACCGAGCAGTGCCCGCGCCACAGGATCATGCGGGCGTCGCGCAGCTCGGCGTCCGTCAGGCCGCCGTTCGGCCTGCGCGGGTCGAACACGACGCAGTCGTCGAGCGACATGGCGAGCTTGAGCACCGCCGTGTTGCGGCCGAGGTGCTGGTCGGGGAGGAACAGCACCTTGCCGGTGCCGT
This sequence comes from Cellulosimicrobium sp. CUA-896, assembly GCF_001942335.1. GTDB lineage: Bacteria > Actinomycetota > Actinomycetes > Actinomycetales > Cellulomonadaceae > Cellulosimicrobium. The sequence goes on from NZ_MKKH01000011.1 coordinate 194,622, forward strand.
CGATCCCGCCGACCTGCTCGAACGCCCAGCGCAGCGCGACCTCCGCGTTCGACGACGTGCACACCGTGCCGCCGTGCCGGCCCGTGAAGGCCTTGATCGCGGCCGACGAGTTCATGTAGGTCACGGGGATCGTCGAGTCGGCGATCCCGACCTCCTCGAGCACGTCCCAGGCGTCCTCGACCTGGTCGATCGCCGCCATGTCCGCCATCGAGCACCCGGCCGCGAGGTCCGGCAGGACGACCTGCTGGGCGTCGGAGGTGAGGATGTCCGCGCTCTCGGCCATGAAGTGCACGCCGCAGAACAGGACGAACTCCGCCTCGGGGCGGGCCGCGGCCTCGCGCGCGAGCTTGAACGAGTCGCCCGTGACGTCGGCGAAGTCGATGACCTCGTCGCGCTGGTAGTGGTGCCCGAGGACGAACGCACGCTCGCCCAGGGCGGCGCGCGCGACGCGCGCGCGCTCGACGAGGTCGGGGTCGCTCGGCGCGGGCAGGTCGCCCACGCACTCGACACCGCGCTCGGACGCGAGGTCGCGCCCCTGGCCCAGCAGCAGGAGGGCCGAGGGGGCGGGCTCGACGAAGCCCCCGCCGTCGCGGCGCGGGGTGTCCGGTCCGGTCAGCCCGGAGTCCAGCAGGGTGCTACCAGTGCTCACGGCACCATGGTCGCACAGCGGACACCTCCCGGAGCGGGGCGTCCGGGCGTCCGACCGGGCGCCGGGAGGCTGGCACAATCCCCGCATGCGCGTCCTCGTCACCGGCTCGACAGGCCCCGCGGTCCCCGACGGCACGTGGCCGGGCGGCGACGGCGTCGCGCCGGTGGGGGAGCAGGCCGCGGACGGCACGGCGGCCGCCGGGCGCCCGCCCGGTGCGACCCCGGGCGCCGCGACGTCGCGGCGTGGTGGGCGGGCGCGTCCGGCGCGCCCGGTGCTCCCGGCACGGCCGCGGACGGCGCCACGACCGTGGCCACCGTCGAGCTGGCGCGCTCCGGCCCGGCCTTCCTCGACGCGCTCGGCGAGGCGGCGCCCGAGCTGCTCGCCGGGGTCGTGCCCGGGGACGGCGGCGTCGAGGTGCCCGTGGTGCTCCGCCGCGACCCCCGGACGGCGACCGTGTACGCCGACGCGTCCCAGGTGCCGGCGGTCGGGGACCAGGACCAGGACGGGACCGAGGACGGGACCGCGGACGGGACTGCGGACGGGACCGAGGGCCGGACCACCGGAGCCGGCCCGCGCTCGTCCGCCCCGCGACCATCCGTCCCGCGGTCGTCCGCCGCGCTCGGGCACCTGCTCGCGCTGTCCGCCGACGCGGCCCACGCGCCCGACGGCCGCCCCGGACGCGTCGTCCTCGCCACCGGGGGAGCGCGCAGCCACGACGCCGGCTGGGGGCTGCTGCGCGCGCTCGCGCGGCACGCGACACCGGGTCCGGACGCGACGCCGGATCCGGACGCGGACCCGGGCGCGACCGCGACCGACGTGCTCCGCCACGCCCGCGCGGCGCTCCGCGGCACGACGCTCGTCGCCGCGGTCGCGTCGAGCACGCCGCTGCTGGGCCTGCACGGGGCGAGCGCCGCGCTCGCGGCGCGCGGGGTGGACGACGCCGTCGCCCAGGGCCTCGAGCGGTGCCTCGGTGCCGTCGCGCACGCCGTCGCCGGAGCGGTCGGCACGCTCGACCGCGACGGCCGCGGCCCCGTCGCGGGACGCGACCTGCTCGCCGACGCCTCCCCGCGACGCTCGCGGCGCTCGGGGGCACGGGCAGCGGCGGCGGTGCGGCGTTCGCCTCGCGGCGCTCGGGGGCGTCTCGTCCCGGCGGTGCGAGAGGTGGCGGACGCCGTGGGTCTCGACACGCGGCTCGCCGCGGCGGACCTCGTGGTCGTCGCGGACGAGCTCGGCGCGCGCGAGCTGGGTCGCGCGCGAGCTGGGAGGAGCGGGTGCGACGCC
>NZ_MKKH01000012.1 GCF_001942335.1 Cellulosimicrobium sp. CUA-896
GCCGGCGGCGTCGACGAGCTCGGTGAGGTAGCGCTGGGCGTCGAGGGCGGCGGAGCACCCGGAACCGGCGGCGGTGATGGCCTGGCGGTAGGAGTGGTCCACGAGGTCGCCGCAGGCGAACACACCGGGCAGGTTGGTGGCGGTCGAGCGTCCCACGACCTGCACGTAGCCCTCGGCGTCGAGGTCGACCTGGCCCGCCAGGAGCTCGCTGCGCGGCTCGTGCCCGATCGCGACGAACAGCCCGGTCACGGGGAACGGACGCTCCTCGCCGGTGACGGTGTCGCGCAGCGTGACGCCCTCGACCTTGTTCTCACCGGCGATGGCGACGACCTCGGAGTTCCACGCGAAGTCGATCTTCGGGTCGTTCAGCGCGCGGTCGGCCATGATCTTCGACGCCCGCACCTCGTCGCGACGGTGCACGATCGTCACCTTCTCGGCGAAGCGCGTCAGGAACGTGGCCTCCTCCATCGCGGAGTCGCCACCACCGACGACGGCGATGTGCTGGTCACGGAAGAAGAACCCGTCGCAGGTCGCGCACCAGGACACCCCACGGCCCGACAGGCGCTTCTCGTCGTCGATGCCGAGCTCGCGGTACGCGGACCCGGTCGCGAGGATCACGGCGCGGGCGCGGTACGTCTCGCCGTTCGCGGTGACGACCGTCTTCACCGGGCCGTCGAGCTCGAGCTTCTCCGCGTCGTCCCACTCCACGCGCGCGCCGAACCGCTCGGCCTGCTTGCGCATGCTCTCCATGAGGTCCGAGCCCATGATCCCGTCGGGAAACCCGGGGAAGTTCTCGACCTCCGTGGTGTTCATCAGCGCGCCACCGGCGGTCACCGACCCCGCGAGCACCACCGGGTCCAGCCCGGCACGGGCGGCGTAGATCGCGGCGGTGTACCCCGCGGGCCCGGAACCCACGATCACCAGATCCTGTATCGACATGCGTCTATGTTGACATCCATCGATGTAAGCGCGCAAGGAGAGTGCCTCCGAAGAACGACAGTCGTGGCAGGGGTGACCGCCCACGATCGCCCCGTCGGGGTCTGCGATTCCTTGCGCGCGCGACACGGGTGGGCAACGACGAGTGGAGATCGCCTGTGATCGGGAACCGCGGCTCAGCGGGCCCAGGGCACCCCGAGCTCGGCGAACGTCCGCGCGGAGCGCGCGGCGGCCTCGCACCACCGGGCGACGTCATCGACGACGGGTCGCCGGTCGTCGCCCTCGCCGTGCCAGGTCACGCACGCCGCAGGTACGGCGCGCGGCGCGGGCGCCGTGCGGACGGCCTCGAGCACGCGCATGAACGCGCCCGTGTCCCGGACGTCGCACGCGAGCCGGCGTGCCGGGTCGGCGCGCGTCGCGAGCAGGTCCTCGAGCAGCGGCGTGCGCCCGTAGGTCTTCTCGACCTGCAGCCGGGGCGTGCGCAGCGTGACCCGGTCGTGCTCGTACTCGAGCGCGATCTCGCCGTCGGTGCCGAGCACGAGCACGCGCGCCGGGGTGCGCTCGGGCGCGCACAGCGTGAGGCCTGCCCCGTAGCGCGTCCCGTCGGCTGCGACGACGCGCACGGACGAGGTGTCGTCGGCTTCGATGGGGTTCGCGCGGTGCAGGTCGACGACGACGTGCGCGACGTCGGCCGAGGTCCGTGCCCCGCCGACGCGGAGCATCGTCGCGATCGCGTGGGCGAGCGGGTTCGTCACGACGCCGTCGACGACGTCCCGGCCGTCGAGCCGACGTCGGCCCGCCCAGGGTGCGCGGCCCCAGTACCCCGCGGTCCGGACCCACGTGCCGACGGCGCCGAGACCGACGACCTCGCCGATCTCGCCGTCGGCGACGAGCTCCGTCACCGCGTCGAGCGCGTGCGACCCGAACGACTGGAAGCCGACCTGGCACAGCCGTCCGGTCCGCTCGGCCGTCTCGACGATCGCCGTGTGCTCGGAGAGCGACGCGGCCGTGGGCTTCTCGAGCAGGACGTCGAGCCCGGCCTCCATCGCGGCGCGCGCGAGCGGCAGGTGCGTGGGGATCGGGGTGGACAGGACGACGACCTCGGGCCGGACGTCGGGCTGCGTGGCGGACAGGAGGTCGCCGAGCGTCGGGAACCAGGGTGCGGGGGCGTCGTCGGGCCGGCGCGGGTCGACGACGGCGCACAGGCGGGCGAGACCGCGCGCCGCGAGCGCCTCGACGGCGCGCACGTGGGAGGCGCCGTGCCCGTGCACGCCGACGACCGCGACGGGTGCCGGTGCGCTCACCGCACGCGCTCCGCGAGCGCGGCGGCCTCGTCGAGGCCGAGCGCACGGTCCACGAGGACCGCGCGCAGCCCCGTCTCGAACGTGCCGCCCGCGGGGATGCTGCGCGGGGTGTCCCACGCGAGGGCCGGCCCGGCCCCGGGGTACTCGGCCGCCCGGACGAACCAGGGGAGCGGGTCGCCGTGCTGGACGAGCAGGAGCGTCGTCGTGTGCGTGGGGTGCTGCTGGACGTACGCCACCCACGGTGACGTGCTCCCGTGCGCGGTGGTCTCGCCGGGGCCGCCGGCGCTGAGCACGTCGCGGTTCGCGCGGTCGCGAGACGCCAGAAGAGGCCGCCGTACCCGGCGCCCGGGCGGCCGTTCGTCGCGGGCGAGCCGATGACGAGCGCCCCGCGCTCGGCGCGCAGGACCGAGCGCCAGTCGAGCACCCACGAGTCGTCGTCGAGCAGGCGGGCGTCCAGGCGCCGCTCCTCCTCGAGCTGGGGCACGCCGTGCTCGTCGTGCCAGCGCACGGCGTCGTGGAGCACGTGCGGCTCGACCGGGTCGACGAGCAGCGCGTGGCTCACCTGCCGGCCGTGGTTCGGCAGCAGGGTCGGGCCGACGTCCTCGACGTACGTCCGACCGCCCCAGTACGACGTCCCGTTGACGTCCGGGACGGCCATCGAGACGCCGTAGTGGTGCCGGTGGTCGACCGGGCCGGCGTCGGTGAGCGGGACGCCCGCGAGCGTGTGGACCGGGTGGAGGTGGGCGCGCGGCGCGTGCACCGGCGGGATGCGGTCGCCCTGCTGGTAGCGCGCGAGGCGCAGGTCCCCGCAGCGCAGCACGACGGCGTCGCCGTCCGCCGTCCACGCGACGTCCCGGGTCGCGGGCAGCACCGTGGGCGCGGCGGCGACGGTCGGCACGACGGGCACCGAGGCCGTGCGGGGCCGCGTCGTCGCACGGGCGCGGGCGACCTGCCGGGGCACCGGTCCCGTGCTCGCGCGGATCTCGAGCCGCGGCTCGAACCGGGTGACCTGCGAGGGGTGCCCGCCGGTCGCGATCGACGCGGCGAGCTCCTTCCAGGCGTGCCTCCCGAGCTCGGCCTGGGGCACGGCCACGGTCGTGAGGGACGGGGTGGCGTACCGGGCGAGGTCGATGTCGTCGAACCCCGCGACCGACATGTCCTTGGGCACGGCGACCCCGGCCTCGTTGAGGCCCGCGAGGAGGCCGAAGGCGACGAGGTCGTTGAACGCCAGGACGGCCGTCGGTCGTGCGGTGAGCACCTCGTCGACGACGGCGTGCCCCGCCGCGATGTCCGGCCCGGCGGGCAGGTCGACGAGCTCGACGTCGGGCCGGCGGTCGAGCACCGCGCGCAGGCCCGTGCGGCGCAGGGCGTCGGACGCGCTCCCCGGTGGTCCGGCGAGGTAGGCGATGCGCCGGTGGCCGAGGCCGATCAGGTGATCGAGCACCTGCTCGGCCGCGCGGGCGTAGTCGACGACGAGCGCCGGGACGCCCTCGGCGTCGACGGGCTCGCGGTTGACGAGCACGACCGGTGCCACCTCGCGCACGAGCGTGGTGAGCTCGGCGTCGGCCATGCGGGGCGAGACGAGCACGAGCGCGTCGCAGCGCAGCCGTGCCTCCAGCGCGGTCGCGGCCTCGTCCGTCGGGTCCTCGGCCGTGTCGGCCACGAGCACCCGGTACCCGGCGGGTGCCGCCGCGTTGGTCACGCCGCGCAGCACCTGCTGGAACATCGGGTTGCCGAGGTCGGGGACGACGAGCGCGACGGTGTTCGTGCGGCCGAGGGAGAGGCTGCGGGCGACGTTGCTCGGCCGGTAGCTGAGGTCGGCCGCGGCCTGCCGGACGCGCTCCGAGATCTCCGGGTCGACGGTCGAGCGCCCGTTCATGACCCGGGACACGGTCGCGCGCGACACCCCCGCGGCGGCGGCGACGTCCGCGATCGTGGCGGTGCCTCGACGTGTGCTCACGCTGGCCATCGTTCTCCCTCGGGTCGTCGTGCGCGCGCCGCAGCCCGCTCCGCGTCGTCGCGGGGCGGGCGCGTCACCGGTCGTGCCGGCCGCGGTGCGACTGACGCTACACCATAGGAAACCGGTTACCCATGTGGTACGTTCCGTGTCGAGCAACCGGTTTCCGGTCAACGGCGGCCGGTGCCGGCAGTGCTAGCAGGCGTCATCACGTCCGATGAGCGCCGACGAGTTCCGATCAGCGTTGACCGGAGGGAGAGGCATGACCCGCATCGCCGAGCGGACCCGTGGCCGCGAGGGAGGTGCGCCGTGGCGACCGTGACCGCACCCACGACCGCGACCGACCCGCGCCCGGGCCGCCGACCGACCCGACGACGCCGGGGGGACGGCCGCGCCGCCGCGCTGTTCCTCGCCCCGTGGTTCCTGGGCCTCGGCCTCATCACGGCCGGGCCGATGGTCGCGTCGCTCTACCTGTCGTTCACCGACTACGACCTGCTCCAGGCGCCGTCGTGGATCGGGTTCGAGAACTACGAGCGCATGTTCGCCGACCCGCGGCTGCTCGACTCGCTGCAGGTGACGTTCACGTACGTCTTCGTGTCCGTCCCGCTGCAGCTCGCCGCCGCGCTCGGTCTCGCCCTCCTGCTGGACAAGGGGCTGCGCGGCCTGGCCTTCTACCGGTCGGTCTACTACCTGCCCTCGCTCCTGGGTGGGAGCGTGGCCATCGCCATCCTCTGGCGGCAGGTGTTCGGCGCCGACGGCCTCGTCAACCAGGTCCTCGCGTTCTTCGGGATCCAGGGTCAGGGCTGGGTGTCGCACCCGGACTACGCCCTCGGCACCCTCGTCGTCCTCAACGTGTGGACGTTCGGCGCCCCGATGGTCATCTTCCTCGCCGGCCTGCGCCAGATCCCGGCGATGTACTACGAGGCCGCGTCCATCGACGGGGCCGGCCGTCTGCGCCGGTTCTGGTCGATCACGGTGCCGCTGCTCACGCCGATCATCTTCTTCAACCTCGTGCTGCAGCTCATCAACGCCTTCCAGTCGTTCACGCAGGCGTTCGTCGTGAGCGGCGGGACAGGCGGGCCGGCGGACTCGACGATGTTCTACACGCTCTACCTCTACCTCAAGGGCTTCGGCTCCTTCGAGATGGGCTACGCGTCCGCGATGGCCTGGTTCCTGCTCCTGATCGTGGGCGGGATGACGCTCGTCAACTTCCTCGCCTCCAAGTACTGGGTCTTCTACGATGACTGACACCACGACCGACGCCCCCACGGGCGCAGCCTCGCGAACGGCCGCCGGGCACGGCCCCGCCGCCTCGCACCCCGCACCGGACGTCCCGCCGTCCGCCGTCCGGCGTCGTCGCTCCCGGGCCCGCGCCGGGACCGTGATCCGGCACGTGCTGCTCGTGCTCTTCGGCCTGATCATGCTGTACCCGCTGCTGTGGATGCTGGTCAGCTCGTTCAAGCCGTCGGCGCTGATCTTCCGCGAGCCGGGACTCATCCCGAGCGACATCGACCTCAGCAACTACACGGAGGGCTGGAACGCGCTGCTCCACCCGTTCAGCCACTACCTGGTGAACTCCGCGGTGGTCGTGCTCGGCTCGGTGCTCGGCAACCTCGTGGCGTGCTCGCTCGCCGCCTACGCGTTCGCGCGCCTCGAGTTCCGCGGCCGCAAGGTGTGGTTCGCGATCATGCTCATGACGATCATGCTGCCGATCCACGTCGTCATCGTGCCGCAGTACATCCTCTTCTCGTCGCTGAGCTGGATCAACACGTTCCTGCCGCTCATCGTGCCGAAGATCCTCGCGACCGACGCGTTCTTCATCTTCCTCATGGTCCAGTTCTTCCGCGGCATCCCGCGGGAGCTGGACGAGGCGGCACGGCTGGACGGCTGCGGGCACGGGCGCATCTACGCGCGGATCATGATGCCACTCGCCCTGCCGGCCCTCGCGACGACCGCCATCTTCACGTTCATCTGGACGTGGAACGACTTCTTCAGCCAGCTGATCTTCCTCACCAAGCCGGACATGTACACGGTCCCGGTCGCGCTGCGCACGTTCGTCGACTCCACGGGCCAGAGCTCGTGGGGCGCGATGTTCGCGATGTCGATCGTCTCCCTGGTCCCCGTGTTCCTCGTCTTCCTGTTCGGCCAGAAGTACCTCGTCAAGGGCATCGCCACCACGGGCATCAAGTAGCCCGCCGGCTCCCGTCCAGCACGTCTCCACACCCGGCGCCCGCCGGGACCTGCCGATCGACACGACGACGTCTCGTCACGCACCGAAGGAGAGTCATGAACACGTCCATCACCCGCCGGAGCCGCAGGGCGCACCGCAGCGCCGCCGCGGCGGCCGCCCTCGTCGTCGGCGCCCTCGCGCTGACCGCCTGCTCCGGCGACAGCGGGGTCGTCCCCGCCGACGAGGACCCCGCCACGTCCGAGGAGCGGACGGCCCGTCGAGATCCGGTTCTCGTGGTGGGGCTCCGACACGCGCCACCAGCTCACGCAGGAGGTCATCGACCTCTTCGAGGAGAAGAACCCGGACATCACCGTCGTCCCCGACTACACCGACTGGGGCGGCTACTGGGACAAGCTCGCCACCTCGGTCGCCGCGGGCGACGCCCCCGACGTCATGACGCAGGAGGAGCGCTACCTCGCCGACTACGCGAGTCGCGGGGTCCTCGCGGACCTCTCCGAGCTGGACATCGACACCTCGGCGATCGACGAGAACGTCCTGGCGTCGGGCGAGACCGACGGCGGCCTGTACGGCATCGCGACGGGCGTGAACGTCTACGCGATGCTCGCGGACCCGAAGATCTTCTCCGAGGCCGGCGTCGAGCTGCCCGACGACACGACGTGGACCTGGGACGAGTACGTCGACATCGCGGGCCAGATCTCGGCCGGCACGCCCGACGGCGTCTACGGCGTGCAGGACTACGGCTTCAACGAGCCCGGGTTCGCGATCTTCGCGCGCCAGCGCGGCGAGGCGCTGTACACCGAGGACGGCTCGCTCGGCTTCTCGGAGGAGACGCTCGCCGACTTCTTCCAGGTCTCGCTCGACCTGCAGGCCAACGGCGGCGAGCCCGACGCCGCGCGGTCGGTGGAGATCGACGCGGCCGGCCCCGAGGGGTCGCTGCTCGGGACCAACTCCGGCGCGATGGGCGTGTGGTGGACGAACCAGCTCGGGGCGATCAGCACCGCGGCGGGCCGCGACCTGCAGCTCCTGCGGTTCCCCGGCGAGTCCGAGTTCGAGCGCACGGGCATGTACTTCAAGCCCGCCATGTACTACTCGGTCGCGAAGACGTCCGAGCACCCCGAGGCCGCGGCGAAGTTCGTCGACTTCCTGCTCAACGACCCGGAGGCCGGCGCGCTGATCCTCTCGGACCGCGGCCTGCCCGCGAACACCGCGTCCGCGCGGAGGTCGCCGACCTCCTGCCGCCCGTCGAGCAGCAGGCGGCCGACTTCCTCGCCGACCTCGAGGACGAGATCGTCGACGGCCCGGCCGTGCCGCCCGTGGGCGCCGGTGACGTCGTCGAGATCATCCGCCGCATCAACACCGAGGTGCTGTTCGGCAACCTCTCGCCGGACGACGCCGCCGCGCAGTTCATGACCGAGGTCGAGGCCGCCATCGGCTGACGCCATCGGCTGACTCCGCCGGCCGGCGCCCGTCGGCCGACCACCGGACGCCCCGCGGCGTCCACCCCAGCTGGCCGGCCCGGCCCCCCGTCGCCCCACGGGACCGGGCCGGCCGACCCTCGCGCCGGCCGTCGCGCCCGGGTCGAGCCGAGAACCACGGAAGGACCGTCGTGCCGCCCCTCGCCGAGACACCCCAGGAGACCGACGCGCGCCGCCGCTACGCCGTCGTCGGGACCGGCCACCGCGCCCAGATGTACGTCGACGCGGTCCTCGGCCCGCACCGCGACGCGGCCCGCGTCGTCGCGTGGTGCGAGCCGAACCCCGTGCGCGCCGCCTACTACGACGACCTCGTGCGCGCGGCCGGCGAGGCGCCGGTGCCGACGTACGCCCCGGACGACCTCGAGGCGATGATCGCGCGCGAGCGGGTCGACGCCGTCGTGGTGACGACGCCGGACCACACGCACGCCGACGTCGTCGCGCGCGTCCTGGCAGCGGGCGCGGACGTCGTGCTCGAGAAGCCGATGACGACGACGGGCCGGGGGTGCCGGACGATCGCCGACGCGGTCGCGGCGCACGGTCGCGACGTCGTCGTGACGTTCAACTACCGCTACTCGCCGCGCAACACCGCGCTCAAGCGGCTGATCGCGGACGGCGAGATCGGCGAGGTCACCGCCGTGCACTTCGAGTGGGTGCTCGACACCGTGCACGGCGCCGACTACTTCCGCCGCTGGCACCGCGACAAGGAGTCCTCGGGCGGGCTCCTCGTCCACAAGTCCAGCCACCACGTCGACCTCGTCAACTGGTGGGTCGGCGACGTCCCCGACCTCGTCTTCGCGCGCGGCGGCCTGCGGTTCTACGGGCCCGACGGCGCGCGGCCGGCCGGGGAGCGCCCCGCGCGCGGGACGCGCGGCGCCCCCGACGGGCCGACGGCGGACGCGCCCCGCGACCGGTTCCTGCTCGACCTCGCCGACGACCCGCGACTGGCCGACCTCTACCTCGGCGCCGAGGCCCACGACGGCTACCGGCGCGACCAGGACCCGTTCGCCGCCGGCGTGACCATCGAGGACACCGCGGCCGTCCTCGTGCAGTACGCCCGCGGCGCGCTGCTCACCTACTCGCTCACCGCCTACGGGCCCTGGGAGGGCTACCGCGTGAGCGTCACCGGCACGCGCGGTCGCGCCGAGCTCGAGGTCGTCGAGCGCGGGGCGGTCGTCGTCGGGCCGGACGGGCGCCCGGTGCTCGACCCGTCGGCGCAGGAGGCCGCCGCGAGCGGACCGGTCCGCCCGCGCGGTGAGCGCCTCGTCGTCCAGCGGCACTGGGAGGAGGCGCGCGAGGTGCCGATCCCGGTCGGTCAGGGCGCGCACGGGGGCGGGGACGCGATGCTGCTGCGCGACGTCTTCCGCGGCGCGGGGGACGACCCGCTCGGCCGTCCCGCCGGGTGGCGCGACGGACTGCTCGCCGCGGGCGTCGGCATCGCCGCGAACCGGTCGCTCGAGACGGGGCAGCCGGTGCGCGTCAAGGATGCCGTCGGGGGCGCAGCGTGAGCGCGCCCGCCGGTGCCCGCACGGCGCTCCTCGTGCTGCGCCCCGAGGACGACGTCGCGGTCGCGACGCGCGACCTCGCGCCCGGCGCGGTCGTCACGGCCGACGGTGCGGCCGACGGTGCGTCCGACGTCACGGCCGGCGGGGTGAGCGTGCTCGTGCGCGACCCGGTGCCCCGCGGCCACAAGGTGGCGCTGCGCGCGGTCCCCGCCGGCGCGCCGGTGCGCAAGTACGGGCAGGTCATCGGCGTCGCGACGACCGACGTCGCGCCGGGCGACCACGTGCACGGGCACAACCTCGGGTTCGAGGAGGGGGAGCGCGAGCACGAGCTCGCGACCGTGCACACCGAGCTGCCCGTCCCCGACGGGCCACGGCCGACCTTCCGCGGGTACCGGCGCGCGGACGGGCGCGTCGGCACCCGCTCGTACGTCGCGATCCTCACCTCGGTGAACTGCTCCGCGAGCACCGCGCGCATGATCGCCGACCAGTTCCGCGGGTTCGCGCTGGACGCGTACGACGACGTCGACGGCGTCGTCGCCCTCACGCACCAGTCGGGCTGCGGCCTCGTGCCGAGCAGCGAGGGCGCGCAGGTGCTGCTGCGCACGCTGCGCGGCTACGCCGCCCACCCCAACGTCACGGGCGTGCTCGTGCTCGGCCTCGGCTGCGAGATGATCGCCGTCGACACGGTCCTCGCGGGCGCGCGCCTGTCGCCGGACACCGTCGTGCGGACGCTGACGATCCAGGACTCCGGGGGAGTCCGCGCGACCGTGCGGGCCGGCGTGCAGGCGGTCCGCGAGATGGTCGAGGAGATCGACGGCCGCTTCGCGCGCACCGAGTGCGACGTGTCCGAGCTCGTGCTCGGCCTCAACTGCGGCGGCTCCGACGGGTACTCCGGCATCACCGCGAACCCGGCGCTCGGGCTCGCGTCCGACCAGCTCGTCGCCTACGGCGGCACCTCGGCGCTCGCGGAGACGCCGGAGGTCTTCGGCGCGGAGCACCTCCTCACGCGGCGCGCCGTCACGCCCGCGGTGGGGCAGCGGCTGCTCGACCGCCTCGCCTGGTGGCAGGACTACGCCGCCGCCGGCGGTGGCAGCCTCGACAACAACCCGTCGCCCGGCAACAAGGCGGGCGGCCTGACGACCATCCTCGAGAAGTCCCTCGGCGCCGTCGCCAAGGGCGGGCAGGCCGACCTCGCGGCCGTGCACGAGTACGCCGAGCCGATGACCACGCCGGGCTTCGTGTTCATGGACACCCCGGGCTACGACCCGGTGTCCGTGACGGGTCTCGTCGCGGGCGGCGCGACGGTCGTGTGCTTCACGACTGGGCGCGGGTCGGTGTTCGGCTGCAAGCCCACGCCGTCGATCAAGCTCGGCACGAACAGCGAGCTGTTCGCCCGCATGGGCGACGACATCGACGTCGACTGCGGTCGCGTCGTCGACGGCACGGCCACGCTCGCGGAGGTCGGCGACGAGATCTTCGCGCGCATCCTCGCGGTCGCGTCGGGGGAGGCGACCGCGAGCGAGGACCTCGACATCGGCGGCGAGGAGTTCGTGCCGTGGCAGCTGGGCACGGTCACCTGAGCGCGGTGCCCGGCCCCTGACGGGGCCGGGCCGACGACGAGCGCGCAGGACGAAGGGCGCCGCCCGGGGGAGGAGAGGCAGTTCCCCGGGCGGCGCCCTTCTCGTGCGCCGCGGCGGCGGTCCGTCGTCGCCGCCGCGGCCGTCGGTCAGCCGCCCGCTGTGCCCAGGTGCGGCAGGACCAGACGTGCGTAGCCGTCCGCGACCCGCGCGACGACGTCGGCCGTGGGGGTGTCCCACACGGCCTGGTTGAAGATCTCGGTCTCGACGTCGCCGGCGTAGCCCGTCTCCGCGACCCATCGCGTGATGGTGGGGAAGTCGACGTAGCCGTCGCCGACGTGCCCGCGGGACAGGAGCGGGTCGGCGGCGAGCGGCAGGATCCAGTCGCAGACCTGGTAGCCGGCGATCCGACCCTCGGCGCCGGCGCGCACGATGCTCTCGCGCAGCGCCGGGTCCCACCACACGTGGTACGTGTCCACGACGACGCCCACCGTGCCCGCGTCGAACGGCGCGGCGAGGTCGAGCGCCTGGCCGAGCGTCGAGAGCACCGCCCGGTCGGCGGCGAAGATCGGGTGCAGCGCCTCGAGGACGATGCGCACGCCGTGCTCGGCCGCGAACGGGACGAGGTCGGCGACGCGGTCCGCGACCCGGGCGCGCGCGGCGACGAGGTCGCGGTCGCCCGGGCCGGCGTCGGGCCGCGGTGCCTGGCCGGGCGTGCCGTTCGCGGGCAGGCCCCCGACGACGAACACGAGCTCGCGCGTCCCGACCGTCGCGGCCTCCTCGATCGCGCGACGGTTGTCGTCGAGCGCCGAGGTGACGCCCGCGGCGTCCGGCGCGGTGAGGAACCCGCCGCGGCACAGCGAGGAGACGCGCAGCCCGGCGTCGGCCACGACGCGGGCCGCGCGCCCCGCGCCGATCTCCTGGACGCGGTCGCGCCACAGCCCGACCGCGCCGTAGCCGGCCTCGGCGGCCGCCGCGACGGCCTCCTCGAGCGTCGCGCGCTTGACGGTCGCGGTGTTGAGCGAGCAGCGCGACAGGTCGGGCACGCCCGCGATCGCACTCGCCGCCACGGACCGCGTGCCGGGCGCGCTCGTCGGGGTCGGCGCGGTCATCGCGTCACCCCGTTCGCGTCGAGGAACGTCCGCGTGCGCCGGGCGGCGAGGTCGGGGTCGAGGAGGAGCCCTGCGCGGTCGGCGAGGCGGACCAGCGCGACGAGGTGCGCGACCGACCGCCCGGACTGCAGCCCCCCGACCATCTGGAAGCCCTCCTGCGCGCCGTTGAGCCAGGACAGGAACGCGATCCCGGTCTTGTAGTAGTACGTCGGCGCGGCGAACACGTGCCGACCGAGCAGCTCGGTCGACGCCAGGATCGCGTGCGCGCGGTCGGGGTGCCCGGCGTCGAGCGCCTGGAGCGCGGTCGACGCCGCCGGGTAGATCGCGGCGAAGATGCCGAGCAACGCGTCGGAGTGGGACCGCCCGTCGCCCACCACGAGCTCGGGGTAGTTGAAGTCGTCGCCCGTGTACAGGCGCACGGGTCCGGGGGCACCCGGGCCGGAGCCCGGGTCCAGCGCGGCGAGGCGGGCGCGCAGGCCCTTCTCGTGGTCGGCGTCGAGCAGCGACACCTTGACCCCGTCGACACGGCTCTGGTGGGCGCGGATGAGGTCGACGAAGACGTCGGTCGCGGCGGCGACGTCAGCCGAGCCCCAGTAGCCCGCGAGCGCGGGGTCGAACATCGTGCCGAGCCAGTGCAGGATCACGGGCGCGTCGGCCTCGGCGAGCACGGCGTCGTAGACGCGCGCGTAGTCCTCGGGCGAGCGGGCGACCCGGGCGAGCGCGCGCGAGGCCATGACGATCACCTGCGCGCCGGCCTCCTGCACGACGCGGACCTGCTCGCGGTAGGCCTTCACGACGGCGTCGAGCGCGGCGGGGTCGCCGCGCTCCCAGGTCGCGACGAGGGCGGGGTCGAGCTGGTCGGTGCCGGCGCCGCACGCGACGCGCGCGCGACCGAGCGCGCCTCGGCGGCGGAGCGACGCACGAGCTCCTGCGTCGCGGCCCAGTCGAGGCCCATGCCGCGCTGCGCGGTGTCCATCGCGTCGGCGACGCCGAGCCCGTGCTCCCAGATGCGGTGCCGGTAGGCGAGGGTCGCGTCCCAGTCGACGACGGCCGGCGCGCCCGGGACGTTCTCCGCGCCGACCTGCGGCACGACGTGCGCGGCCGCGAAGGCGACGCGCGAGGTGATCGGCGCGGACGGCCGGGTCCACGGTCCGGGGACGAGCAGCTCGCGGACCTCGGTGCCCGCGACGCGACCGTCGTCGCCGAAGCGCGGCAGGTGCACGACGGCGCCCGAGCCGTCGCGGTCGCGCAGCTCCCGCGCGCCGGGGAGCGCCTGCGTGGCGGAGGTGGCCGGGGCGCTCACAGCGCGATCTCCGGGACGTCGAGGCGCCGGCCCTCGGCGGACGAGCGCAGGCCGAGCTCGGCGAGCTGGACGCCGCGGGCGGCGGAGAGGAGGTCGTAGCGGTGCGGGCGCCCGGCGTGCACGTCGCGGAGGAACTCCTCCCACTGCGCCTTGAAGCCGTTGTCGAGGTCGGCGTTCGCCGGGACCTCGAGCCACTGGTCGCGGAACGGCTCGGTGACGGGCAGGTCGGGGTTCCACACCGGCTTGGGGGTGTGGGCGCGCTGCTGGGCGACGCACTTGCGCAGCCCGGCGACGGCGGAGCCGTGCGTGCCGTCCACCTGGAACTCGACGAGCTCGTCGCGGTAGACGCGCACGGCCCACGACGAGTTGATCTGCGCGACGACCGGGTCGCCGGCGGGCGTCTCGACCTCGAAGATGCCGTACGCCGCGTCGTCGGCGGTCGCCGTGTACTCCTGGCCCTGCTCGTCCCAGCGCGTGGGGATGTGCGTGGTGGTCTGCGCGGTGACGGTGCGCACGGAGCCGAGGATGCCCTCGAGGACGTAGTTCCAGTGGCAGAACATGTCGGTGGTCATGCCGCCGCCGTCCTCGGCGCGGTAGTTCCACGACGGGCGCTGGGCCGCCTGGTGGTCGCCCTCGAACACCCAGTAGCCGAACTCGCCGCGCAGCGACAGGATGCGGCCGAAGAAGCCCTCGTCGACGAGGCGACGCAGCTTGACGAGGCCGGGCAGGTACAGCTTGTCGTGCACGACGCCCGCCGTGACCCCGGTCTCCTCCCGCAGGCGCGCGAGGTCCACCGCCTCGGCGAGAGTCTCCGCCGTCGGCTTCTCCGTGTAGACGTGCTTGCCCGTCTGCATGGCCTTCGTCAGGGTCTTCGCGCGCAGCGCGGTCATCGAGGCGTCGAACACGACGTCGACGTCCGGGTCGGCGATCGCGCCGTCGAGGTCGGTGGTCCAGTGCTCGACGTCGTGCTGCGCGGCGAGCTCGCGGATCTTCGACTCGTTGCGGCCCACGAGGACGGGCTCGACCTGCAGGCGGGTCCCGTCCGGCAGCTCGACGCCGCCCTGCTCCCGGATCGGCAGGATCGAGCGGAGGAGGTGCTGGCGGTAACCCATGCGGCCGGTCACGCCGTTCATGGCGATCCGCAGGGTGCGGGAGGTGGTCATTCGGCTTCGGCTCCGTTGCGTCGGCCCGGCACGGCCGGGAGGGCGTGTGGGGGTCGCAGTCCCGCACGGGAATGCGCTTTCCCCACTGTACGACAGAACGCGCTCCGGAGGGAAGGGCGACGTGGCGGCGGCCGCTCAGCGGGTGGGCTGCCGGGGCGTCGAGGCGCGGACCACGACCTCGCCGCGCACCACGACGCGCTGCTCCGTGGACGGCTCGCCCGCGCCGAGGGCCAGTCGCACGGCGGCGGCGCCGACGTCGTGCAGCGGCAGCCGGACCGTCGTGAGGCCGGGCGTGACGTCGCGGAGCGTGACGATGTCGTCGAAGCCCGCGACCGCGACGTCGTCCGGGACGCCGAGGCCCGCGTCGCGCAGCGCGGCCGTCGCGCCGACGGCCATGACGTCGGTCACCGCGACGAGCACCACGCCCGGGCGTCCGCGCAGCAGCGGCAGCGCGGACGTCGCCGCGCCGTAGCCGCCGTCGCGCGTGAACTCGCCCGGGACGACGTGCTCCGCCGGGACGTGCACGCCGCGCTCGGCGAGCCCCTCGAGGAGGCCGTGCGTCCGGTCCGCCGCGGTCCGGTGGTCGGGCGGCCCCGCGAGCACGACGACGTCGCGGTAGCCCAGCCCGTGCAGCGCGCCCGCGAGCTCGGCGGCGCCCTCGCGGTTCGCGATCTGCACGCACGGCAGGTCGTCGAGCGGCTGCCCCACGGTCGCCACGCGGCCCCCGCCCGACACGTAGCGGGCGAGCGTCGCGAGCAGTCGGGCGCGGTCGTCGTCGCCGCCGAGGCGGCTCCCCGCCAGCACGAGCGCCTGCGGACGCTGGCGCGCGAGGAGCTCTACGACCTCGGCCTCGCGCACCGGGTCCGTCCGTGTCGACGCGAGCGTCACGACGAGCCCGTCGTCCTCCGCCGCCTCGCTCACGCCCGCCGCGAGCGTCGAGAAGTAGGGGTCGGCGATGTCGTGCACCACGAGGCCCAGCGCGCTCGAGCGTCCCCGCGCCATGGCCTGCGCCCGCGCGTCGGGCGTGTACCCGAGCCGCTCCGCGGCCGCCAGGACGCGCTCGCGCAGAGCGGGGCCGACGACGCGGGTCGCGCTCCCGTTCAGCGCGCGCGAGGCCGTCGCGAGGGAGACGCCCGCCTCGCGGGCCACGTCGCTCAGGGTGGGGGAGGGCACGAGGTCAGCGTAGGGCAGGCGCTTACCGGCGTGGCGCACGGTGCGCGCGCGACCGGTCGCCGGGGGGCCGGCTTGGTCGATCCGCGCGGCCGGGTGAATGATCGGACCCATGATCGCTCCCGCCACCGGCGCCCCCGGCTCGCGCATCGTCGGGCTCGGGCACTTCCAGCCCGAACGGACCATGACGAACGACGACGTGGCGCAGCTCGTCGAGACGAACGACGAGTGGATCCGCTCGCGCACGGGCATCGTCACGCGCCATGTCGCCGACGACGGCACGACCGTCGCCGACATGGCCGTCGCCGCGGGGCGGCACGCGCTCGAGGACGCCGGGGTCGGCGCCGCCGACGTCGACCTCGTGGTCGTGGCCACCGCGACCGCCGTCGACCGCTCGCCCAACACCGCCGGTCGCGTCGCCTACCACCTGCGCACCGGCGTCATGCCGGGCGAGTCGACGCCGGAGGAGGCGTCCGAGCTCGACCTGCGCGGCGTCGTCGGGCCCGCCGTGCTCGACGTCAACGTCGCGTGCTCCGGCTTCGCGCACTCCGTGGCGCTCGCGGACCAGGCGATCCGCGCCGGCTCCGCGCGCACCGCCCTCGTCGTGGGGGCGGAGAAGCTCACCGCGTTCACCGACTGGACCGACCGCAGCACGTGCATCCTCACGGCGGACGGCGCGGGCGCAGCCGTGCTCCAGGCCTCGGAGACGCCCGGGGTCGGGCCGGTGACGTGGGGCTCGGAGCCCGACCTCACGCCCGCCGTGCTCATCGAGGCGCCGGAGGACAGGTTCGCCCAGGACGGCCGCGCGGTCTTCAAGTGGGCCATCACGCGCGCTGCCGACCGCGCCCGCTCCGTCGTCGAGCGCTCCGGCGTCTCGCTCGACGACGTCCAGGTGCTCGTCGCGCACCAGGCCAACCTGCGGATCATCGAGCCGCTCGCCAAGGCGCTCGGCATGGAGGACCGCGTCGTCGTCACCGACATCGTCGAGTCGGGCAACACGTCCGCCGCGTCCATCCCGCTCGGGCTGTCGAAGTGGTGGCACGCCGGCAAGATCCCCGCCGGGGTGCCCGCGCTGCTGTTCGGGTTCGGCGGCGGGTTCGCGTGGGCGGGCCAGGTCGTGGAGACGCCGACGCGCTGAGCGCGGTGCGCCGGCGAGGGTGGCCGGCGCGCCCCGTCACGCGGCGCGGTCGAACCAGTCGAGCGCGAGGTCGGCGACCGCGGCGGGGGCGTCGTCGGCGATGAAGTGCGCGGCGTCGTCGACGTACGCGAACGCGAGACGGTCCGCGTAGCGCGCGGGGTCGGGGCAGACGCGGCCCATCACGTCCTCGGTCCAGGGGCGGTCGCGACGGCCGAGGACGACGAGCGTGGGCACGGTGAGCCGTCGTCGGCGGTAGGTGCCGCGCATCATCCGCAGCCCCTCGGGCAGGATCATGCCGCGGGTCAGCGGGCGCACCGCGGCGTCGACCTCGGGTCGGCGCAGCGGGGCGAGGTGGGCGTCGACGTCGCCCTCCGGCATCGGGTGCGCGACGTAGGGCTCGGCGAGGACGCCGCGCAGGGAGGCGCCCGGCCGGTGCCAGACGAACGGCGGCAGGTGCCGGAAGCCGGGGAGGATCCTCGGGCTGAACCTCATGAATCCCGGCGGCACGGAGAGCTGCACCGCCGTGCGCACCCGTTCGGGGTGCTCGTAGGTCAGCTGCATGGCGGTGATGGCGCCCATGTCGTGGGAGACGACGTGGGGGCGCTCGACCTCGAGGGCGTCGAGGAGCGCGAGCAGGTCGTGGAGCCGGGTCTCGCGGTCCACGCGGGGGTCGTCCGCCTCGGTCCAGCCGGCTCCGCGCAGGTCCGGGCACAGCACGCGGTAGCCGCGCGCGGCGATCGCGGGCGCGACGTCGCGCCACTGCCACCAGTGCTGCGGGAACCCGTGCAGCATCACGACCGGGTCGCCGTCGCCGACGGTGGCGACGTGGGTGCGCAGGCCCGACGTCTCGACGACGCGATGGTCGAACCCTGGGGCCTCGGGCAGCGGTGGCGACCACGCCGGCGCGCCCTCGGGGCGGGTGGTTCGGGGCTGCGACGTCGTCATGACGACTCCCTCGTCCGGCCGACTACTATGTTCATAGTAGACCCGTGGGGAGGGGGCGTCCATGGCCGCGAGCACCCGCGAGCGCGCGCTGGAGGCGGCCGTGGAGCTGCTCGGGGCGGAGGGCGTGCGGGCGCTGAGCCACGCCCGCGTCGACGAGCGGGCCGGGCTGCCGGCAGGGTCGACGTCGAACTGGTTCCGCACCCGCCGCGCCCTGCTCGGCGGGGTGGTCGACTGGATCGCCGAGCGCGAGCGTGCCGAGCTCGACCCGGCCGGGGCGCCGGCGATCAGCGGTCCCGACGACCTGGTGGACGCGTTGTGCGCCGGGATCGTGCTGCAGACCGGGCCGTTCGCCACGCGCACCCGCGCCCGCTACGCCCTCTTCCTCGAGCTCGCCGGCGACCCGGAGCTCGGACGGCCGCTGCGGCACCAGCGCCAGGAGTTCGAGCGGTGGACCGAGCGCGTCGTCACCGACATCGGCATCCCCGACCCGGCGCCGGCGACCCGGGCACTCATGGCGCTCGCCGACGGGCTGCTCCTGCACCGGCTCACCGTCGACCCCGACCTCGACCTGCGCCCCGCCGTCGAGCGGGCGGTGCGGGCGCTCGCGGGTGCGTGACGTCGGCGGCGTCGGGCGCGTGCCCTCAGAGCGTGCGGTGCATGATGTGCAGGCCGACGAGCCCGAGGGCGGGGTGGTCGAACGCCTCCGGCACCGTGGCGAGGACCGTGAAGCCGAGGGACTCCCACAGCCGGACCGCGCGCTCGTTGGTCTCGACGACGGCGTTGAACTGCATCGCGCGGTACCCGTCGGCGCGTGCGCCGTCCAGGACGGCGTGGGCGAGGGCGCGCCCGACACCGCGCCCGCTCGCGTCGCGGTCGACGACGAAGCTCGCGTTGGCGACGTGGGCGCCGGCTCCGGGATGGTTGGGCAGGTACTTCGCGGTGCCGAGCACCGTCCTGCCGGTGGCGTCGACCGCGACGAGGACGCGCGCGCCCGGGCTCCCGGCCCACGCGGTGCGCGCCGCGTCCTCGGTGATGTCCCGCGGGTAGGTGTAGGTCTCGCCGGCGCGGAGGACGGGCTCGAGGGCCCGCCAGATGCCGGGCCAGTCGTCGCCGGTCGCCGCCCGCACGTGGAGCTGGTCGTCCATGAGGTGAGGGTAGGTCGCCGACGTCGACGAGCCCGCCACGAGACGTCGCCGCCGGACGGGCACAATGGGCTCATGCCTCTCACCTCGCGCTACGTCGCCGCCGACGACCGCTACGACTCGATGACCTACCGCCGGACGGGACGCAGCGGGCTCGACCTGCCGGCGATCTCGCTCGGGCTGTGGCACAACTTCGGCGACACGACGCCGTTCGAGACGCAGCGGGCCGTGCTGCGCCGCGCGTTCGACCTCGGGGTCACGCACTTCGACCTCGCGAACAACTACGGCCCGCCGTACGGGTCGGCGGAGGAGAACTTCGGCCGGCACCTCGCCCAGGACCTGGGGGCGTACCGCGACGAGCTCGTCATCTCGTCGAAGGCGGGCTACGACATGTGGCCCGGCCCGTACGGCGACGGCGGCTCGCGCAAGTACCTCGTCTCGTCGCTCGACCAGTCGCTGCAGCGCATGGGTCTCGACTACGTCGACGTCTTCTACCACCACCGTCCCGACCCGAGCACGCCGCTCGAGGAGTCGATGCAGGCCCTCCACGACGTCGTCCAGGCCGGCAAGGCGCTGTACGTCGCGTCTCGAACTACTCGCCGGCGCGCACCCGCGAGGCCCACCGCATCCTCGCCGACCTCGGCACGCCGCTGCTCATCCACCAGCCCAGCTACTCGATGCTCAACCGCCACGTCGAGGACGCGGCGCACGAGGACCGCTACGACGGCGTGCAGAGCGAGTCGCTGCTCGACGTCGTGGGCGAGCTCGGCGTGGGCACGATCGTCTTCTCGCCGCTCCAGCAGGGCCTGCTCACCGACAAGTACCTGTCGGGCGACGCGCCCGCGGGGTCGCGCGCGGCCCGTCCGGACTCGCCGTTCCTCTCGGCCGACAGCATCGACGAGGGCTACCTCGCGACCGCCCGGGCGCTGGACGAGGTGGCGCAGGGCCGCGGCCAGACGCTCGCCCAGCTCGCGCTCGCGTGGGTGCTGCGCGACGAGCGCGTCACGTCCGCGCTCATCGGCGCGAGCAGCGTGCGGCAGCTCGAGAACAGCGTCGCCGCGCTCTCCGCGGCACCGTTCACGGCGGACGAGCTCGACGCGGTCGAGCGCGCACTGTCCTCGAGGTAGGGCCCAGGGCCCTCGCCCGGGACCGTGCGGACCGGGTGCCGCTCGCGGTCAGCGGAAGCGCTGCACCGCGAGCGGCGCCGCCTCGGCGAGCGCGCGGACGGCCGGGTGGTCGGCGCCGGGGGCGTCGCCCGCGACGACGTCACGCAGCGGCCCCGACGCGACGAACGTCCCTCCGGCGAGCACGTGCACGGTCGGGCACATCCGCTCGACGAGCTCGAGGTCGTGCGAGACGAGCACGACGGCGGTCCCGAGCGCGCCCGTCGTCTCGCGCAGCCGCCGCACGACGTCGCCGCGCATCGCCGGGTCGACCGCCGTCAGCGGCTCGTCGAGCAGCAGCGCGCGGGGCCGCGTGGCGAGGGCGACGGCGAGCGCGAGCCGCTGCTTCTCGCCGCCGGACAGCGAGTGCACCGTGCGCGTCGAGAGCCGTGGCTCGAGAGCGACGTCGGCCAGCAGGTCGGCGACCGGCCGTCCGTTCGCCCGCCCCGCCTTGCGCGCCTCCGTCAGCGCGGCCGAGAGCGTGCGGTCGACGCTCCAGCGCGGGTCGATGCCCACGCCCTCGAGCCCGTCCTGCGACACGCGCCGCACGTCGGCCCGGAAGACCTTCTTGTCGCGGCGCGACAGCTTCGACACGGTGCGGCCGTCGTAGGTCGCGTGGCCGGCCGTGGGCCGCACGAGCCCGACGAGCGTGCGCAGGACCGTCGGACTTGCCGGCTCCGGACTCCCCGACGATCCCGACGGGCTCCGTCCCCGGGACGACGTCGAGGTCGATCCCGTGGACGACGTCGGGTCCGCCGTACCCGGCGGCGAGGGCCGGTGGCGCGCAGGATCGGGGGCGTGGCGGTCGTGCTCATGGTCACCTTCTGCTCGTCGGCTCGGGCGCGGGCGTCTCGTCGCACCGCTCCCGCACGTGTCCGACGAACGACGGTACTCCTCGGTTCCGCACGTTAGCCTGTACCGTCGTACCGGATCTTCGTGCCCAGGCGGTCCGACGACGTGTGGCAGGCGCCCGGCGCGCCACGAGGACCGGAGGACGCCCGTGACGAGGACGGTGGACGACGACGGGCTCCTCGCGCCCGGCGAGCCCGTCGACCTCGACAACTGCGCGCGCGAACCGATCCACGTCCCCGGCATGATCCAGCCTCGCGGGGCGCTGCTCGTCGTCCGCGAGAGCGACGGCACGGTGCTCCAGGTCTCCTCGAACTCCGCGGTGTTCCTCGGCTCCGAGCCCGAGGACCTCCTCGGGCAGCCGCTCGCCGCAGCCCTCGGGTCGCCGGCGGCCACGACCGTGCTCGAGCACGCCGCGAGCGGCGAGGACCTCGCGGTCCGCAACCCCCTCACCGTGCGGCTCGAGGGCGCGGGCGTCGTCCGCGAGGTCGACGCCGTCCTGCACCGCCCGCCGCTGCCCGACCGGGGCCCGGGCGCCGAGCCGGTGCTCGTCGTCGAGCTCGAGGCCGCGGCGGGCGAGCGTCCGCTGACGTTCCGCAACACCTATCTGCGCGTCCGCCGTGCCCTGCGCGACCTGGAGCGCGCCGCGAGCCTGCACGAGCTCTACGACGACGCCGCACGGCACGTGCGGGCGCTCACCGGCTTCGACCGCGTGATGATCTACCGCTTCGACGCCGAGTACAACGGGGAGGTCGTCGCCGAGGCGCGCCGGGAGGACCTCAACTCCTTCCAGGGCCTGCACTACCCGGCGTCCGACATCCCGCCGCAGGCCGCGCGCTGTACGAGAAGAACTGGATCCGGCTGATCGCCGACGTGGACTACACCCCCGCGCCGGTGGTCCCCACCGACCTGCCCACGAACGGCGCGCCGCTCGACCTCACGTACTCGACGCTGCGCAGCGTGTCGCCGATCCACCTCGAGTACCTGCGGAACATGGGCGTGCGGGCGTCGATGTCGATCTCGCTGCTCCACGACGGCAAGCTCTGGGGCATGATCGCGTGCCACCACTACGCCGGCGCGCACGAGCCCCCGTACGAGGTCCGGACCGCCGCGGAGTTCCTCGGCTCGGCCCTGTCCGTGCGGCTCGTGGGTCAGGCCGAGGAGGAGCGCGACGCCGAGGTCCGGCGGGCGGAGAGCGTCCTGGCGCACCTCGCGGCCGACAGCCGTGACGACGCCGCCCCGCTCGGCACCGCGATCACGCGCTCCGGCTGGCTGCGCAAGCTCGTGCGCGCGGACGGCGCGGCGGTGGTCGCCGAGGGGCGCCTCATCTCCGTGGGCAGCGTCCCCGACGACGACGGCTGCCGTGCCCTCGTCGCGTGGGTGCTCGCGCAGGGCGAGGAGCTCGTCGCGACCGACTGCCTCGTGCGCGACGCGCCCGACGTCGCGGCCATGGCCCCGGACGTCGCGGGCGTGATGGGCATCGTGCTGCCCGACGGCCAGGTCGTCGTGTGGGTGCGCGACGAGGTGCTGCGCCACGTCGACTGGGGCGGCGACCCGTACAACAAGGCCCTGGCGTCGCGCGAGGGCGACACGGTGCGGCTCAGCCCGCGCAAGTCCTTCGAGCGGTGGCGCGAGGTCGTGCGGGGGCACAGCCGCCCGTGGACGCCCGACCAGACCGACTCGGCCGCGGCGCTGCGCGGCCACCTCGTCGAGGCGCTGTACGTGCGCGGGCGCAAGGACCTGCGCGCCACGGAGTCGCTCCAGCGCAGCCTCCTGCCGGCGATCCTGCCGCAGGTGCCGGGCTGGTCGATCCGGTCGCGCTACGAGTCGGCCGGCGACGGGTACGTCGGCGGCGACTGGTACGACGCGCTCGACCTGCCGTCCGGCAAGGTCGCCCTCGTCGTCGGGGACGTCACCGGGCACGGGCTGCAGGCCGCCGCGACGATGGGACAGCTCAGCACGACCCTGCGCGCCGCGCTGGTGACCACGTCGTGCGCCGCTCGCGCCGTGGAGAAGCTCGCGGAGTTCGCGCGGTGGACGCTGCCCGGCGAGGTCGCGACGCTCGCCGTGGCGGTGCTCGACCCGGCGACCGGCGTCGTCGAGCACGCGTCCCTGGGGCACCCGCCCCTGCTCGTCGTCGAGCCCGACGGGACGACGCGCTGGACGGAGCAGGCGAGCGCCCCGCCCCTCGGTCTCGTGGAGACCACGCCGAGCGTGAACAGTGTCGAGGTGGCGCCCGGCGGCGCGCTGGTGCTGTACAGCGACGGCCTCGTCGAGCGGCGGGGAGAGTCGATCCGCGACGGGCTCGCCCGGCTGGCGGCGACCTGCACGGGCGGCGTCCTCGACGTCGACGCCATCGTCACGGCGGCGCGCGACCCGCGCTCGGCGGACGACGCCACGCTGCTCGTCCTGCGCCGCGACGCCTGACCGCCCGGGGTCCGGCGGCTCGGGCCAGGTCGGGCCGACCGGCTCAGCCGTACCGGCTCAGCAGCTCGGCTCAGCAGGTCGGCTCAGCCGAGCAGCGCCAGAGCGCTGCGCGCGCTCGCGCCCGCGCGGAACAGCGGCACGACGAAGCGGGCCCACACGTGCTTCTCGCCCGTCGTCGTGCCGAACCAGCCGACCTCGCGGGCGGTGCGCCGCGCGAGCTGCAGGCCGAACCCGCCGTCGCCCGGCGGGCGGTGCGCGTCGATCACGGGCGGCAGCTCGGGGGAGTGGTCCACGACGTCGACGACGAACTCGCGCCCGTCGCTGAGCAGGCGCAGCCGGGCGGGGGGCCGCCCGTGGCGCAGGGCGTTCGTGGCCAGCTCGCTCGCGACGAGCACGACGCGCTCGGGCACGGCCTCGAGGTGCCGGTCGGGAGGGAGCGGAGCGCCCGTGAGCACGCGGTGCAGCGCGCCGCGGAGGTCGGCCAGGTCGGCCATGGAGCCGAGGCGCCAGACGCCGATCTCCACGAACCGGTCCGGGATGACGGACCGGTCGATCGTCACCGGGTCTCCTCGAGGTCGAACAGCGTCACGACGCCGCTCAGGTCGAGGAGGTCGCGCACGCGCTGCGGGGTGCCGACGAGCGCCGGCTTCCCGGTGCCGGCGGTCGCGGCGTGGTAGAGGAGGCGCAGGCCGCCGGAGTCCATGAACGTCACGGAGGACAGGTCGATGCGGATCCGCCCTGCGGCGGACTGCGCGTGCCGGACCAGCTCGTCCTCGTGGCGCGCCTGCACGGCGGCGTCGATCTCGCCGTACATCACCCACAGCGAACCCTGGTCCTGCACTGTCACACCGCTGTCGGTCACGGACGAGCCTCCTCCGGTCCATCCCGGGCTGTCCGGGCACCGGGTCTACGCTACGCAATCTGCGCGCCGTGCGCTCGTCCGCCCCGCCGTCCGGGACGCGTCCGGGACACGTCCGGCACGGCGGACGACGACGGCCACCCGCCGGCGGTGCCGGTCGGGTGGCCGTCGAGCGCTGTGCGAGGGTCAGCAGGTCCGCGCGCCGTGCGCGACCTCCTGCCCGGCGCCGCCGTCGACCGCGACGACGACGGTGCCGGCGTCGACGGACGCGCTCCGGGTCGCGAACGCGTGGTACGCGTTCTTCCCCGGCGCCACGTCGGCGAACGAGCGGTCGCCGTACGGCGTCGACACCGCGACGTCGACGGGCGCGTCACCCTCGTTCGTCACGCGGACGGCGACGTACACCTTCCCGGCGAGGCAGCGCGGCTCGGCGGTCGCCGTGACGGGTGCCTGCGCACCGCCGTCGGTCCACGCGAGCGTGTACGCGCGCTCGGAGCCGTCCTCGGCCGTCACGGTGACGTTCGTGGTCCCCGGGACCGTCTCGGCGGGGTCCACGCGGACGGTCGCGTACGGGTCGTGCGCGGTGGCCGCCACGGCGGGCACGCCGTCGGGCGCGGGACGCTCGTACGTCGTCACCTGCGGGTCGAGCCCGCGAGCGGCTCGCCGTCGACGGTGATGCCCGACGCCGCGGTGTCCGTCCCCGTGCCCGGCACCTGGGCCAGCACCTCGATCTCGGAGACCACCATGTGAGTGTTCTCCCGCGCGGCGAGCACGACGCGCACCGCGGACGTCCGCACGTCGGCGGGCACCGTGACCGCGGGGGCGGGCCCGGTCGTCGGCGCGTCGATCGCGACGGGCTCCCCGACGTCGGTCCACGTGCCGTCGATGAGCGCCTGGAGCTGCACGGACCGCGCCCAGCTCGCGCTGGACCCGTCCTTCCAGAAGTGCGTCACGACGCCGGTGACGTCACGCTCGGCCGGGAGCGTCACGGTCAGGGTGTCCGACGCGCGCTTCGTCCCGGAGAGCCAGTTCGACCACGCCTTGTCGGTGAGGTTCCCGTTCACGACCCCGGCGACGGAGTAACCGGGCTCGGTGAACGTCGCCCCCGCGGCCGTGCCCGGGGCGAGCGCGCCGTTCGCGGACGTCGCCTCCGTGACCTGGACGCGGACCGTCGCGGGCAGGGTCTCGCCGGACCCCGCGTCGGCCGTGCCCGCGAGCTCGACCACGCCGACCTCGTCGAACGCGCCCGCGGGAGCGGCGTCCCACACGACCGGGCGCTGCACCTCGGCGCCGCCCGCGGCGAGCGCCGTGACGGTCGCCGGCAGCGCGGGAGTCCCGCCCGCGTACGCCTTCGCGCGCGCAGGCAGCGTGCGCTCGAGCGTGTCCACGACGACGCTCGCCGTCGCCTCGACCGTGCCTCCCGTGGGCAGGGCCACGGTCCCGGCGACCTCGACGGTCCCCGCCGTCTCCCACGCGTCGTCGGACGGCAGTTCCCACGCCACCGGCAGCTCGCCGCGCGCGCCGTCCCGGTACACGGGGACGACGACGTCCGGCAGCACGGGCGCGATACCCGGCGTCGTGAACGCCTCGACGGGCTCCGTGCCGAGCACCGTCTCGTCGACCACGCGCCAGCGCTGGTTGCGCCCGAGTTGGCGAGGTACGTGCCGACCGGCGAGCCGTCCGCGGTGGCCTGGCCGCCGACCTCGAGGAGCGTCTTCGACGAGGCGTTGACGAACGTGGACGTGCCGTCGCCGGTCGTGGACAGGATCCACTGCGCGGCGAGCGGGGTGTCCGCGACGTCCGCCGGGGCCTCGACGAGCGCGGCCGAGGTGTCCTCGGTGACGGAGAGCTGCTCGCCCGTCGCCGCGTTCGTCACGGCGTACCGGGTGCGGTTCGTGCCCGCGCCCTCGGGAGCGCCGAGCGCCGTCAGCTCCCACGCCTGCTCGGCCACGGGTGCGTCCGTGCGCACGACGAGGCCGTCGCCGGACGCGGCCGGCGCGAGCGAGCGGTCCGACTGCACGCCGTCGATCCGGTAGACGTGGCCGTCCTGGACGAGCGCCGCGTCGTCGGCGACACCCGAGACGCCGTGGACGACGAACGTCGTCACGGACTCCGCGGGCACCGTGAGCGTGGCGCTCGGACCCGAGGCTTCGTGCGCGACGCGACCGGCTCGCCCTCCACGAGGTAGCCGGCCGTGCTCGTGACGACGGGGGTGACGGTCGCATCGGACCCGACCGCACCGAACTTCGACAGGTCGAGCGTGACCGCGCGCTCGTCCGTCGTGGCGTTGACGTGCACGACGGTCGCCGTGGAGTCGTCCTCCGAGATCGCGGCCGTGCTGCTCGCGTCGTCGGAGCGGACCAGGCGGTCGCCCGGCTCGATGTAGTGCGTGAAGTTCTGGGTCGCCCAGTACTTCGTGTTCGTGTAGATGGGGCACGTCTCGAGCGTGTCCTCGGCCGTGCAGTCGAACGGGATCTGGATCTCGCCCCAGTTCATGCCGTCCGCGCTCTCGCCGCCCGGCGCCATGTTGGTGTAGTCCTCGACCGGCTGCCAGAACACCCAGGCGTTCGGCTCGAGCTCGCGCAGGTCGTCGACGATGTGCTGCGCGCTGCCGAGACCGGACTCCATGGTCTCGAAGTCCTGCCCCGTCGAGCTCCAGTTGCCGCCGACCTCGCTCATCCACAGCGGCTTGTCCTCGCCCTTGGCGATGTCGCGGACCGTGGTGCGCTGGCCCGTGCCGTACGTGTGGACGTTGAGCTGGGCGACCTGGTCGCGCACCGACTGCGGGTAGGAGTTCCAGTTGCGCGCGAACGTGCCCGGGTTGGTCTCGTCCATCGCCGAGATCACGGCGTCGGTCGTCGAGCCCTCGAGCGCGGACGCCAGCGCCGGGATGACCTGCTGCTGCAGCTCGGGGCCCATGTGGGCGCCCTCCTGGCGGCCGCCGGTCGGGTTGCCGTCGGCACCGAGCTGGGTGCCCCAGTAGTTCGTGTTCGGCTCGTTGAACGGGTCGATCGTGTCGACGTCGATGCCGTGCGCCTCCTCGAGACGCTCGGTGACGCCCACCATGTACGCCGCGAAGTCGTCGATGCTCTCCGTCTTCAGCTGGTCGGCGTTCGCGTCGAACCCGCCCGAGACGTAGCCGCTGACGGTCATGAACCACGGCGGGGAGTTGCTGAACGTCTCCCAGTGCGTGACCTCGTCCTTGATGCGGTCGACCCACCACCGCTGCGTGGCGTCCGCGTCGGGGTCCCAGTGGTCCGGGTTCTCCGGGTCCCACCAGTCGACGTCCTCGCGCGTGGTGCCCTCCGGCGCCTTCCACCAGCCGTCGACGCGCCGCCCGCCCGCAGGTACGGCGGGACGTCGGGGGCGTTGCCGCCGCCGACGTTGTAGCGCGCGATGTTGAGGTTGAGGCCCTCGTCGCCGAAGACCATGTCCGCGAGCCGCTCGCGGATCTCGTCGGGGTAGTCGCCCGTCGCGTTGGCGAACCACACGAGGCTCGTGCCCCAGCCCTCGAACGGGGCGCCGGCGTACGAGGGGTCGGGCGTCACCGTGACGCCGGGGACGTCGTCGTCGACGGCGGCGGCCGCCGCCGACGGCGTGCCGAGGGCGCCGAGCGGCCCGGCGGGTGCGGCCTGGGCGGGGACGGCCCCGAGGGCGCAGCCCGCGACGAGCGCGCCCGCCCCGATCCCTGCGCCGAGCCGTGCGCCCAGCGATCGACGGGGTGGGGCACCCCGCGTCGTGTCGTCGTGCTCTCGCACGTCCGGTGTGGGGCTCATCGCTGAGCCACCTCCTTCGCGTCGCTGCGAACCGATGGGGGGTGCCATCGGGTGCGGGGGATCCCGCGGGGTTCGAGAGGTCCGACCGCGAGGTAGAACCTTCGGCCCCGAGGTAGAGCGCGGCGGGCTCTACCTCGAGGCCGGGGGTTCTACCTCGGCGTGGTCTCGGCGGGGCGGCGGACGACCGCCACGCCGCGCGGGTCGAGCAGGAGCGCACCGTCGCCCGGGCCCGAGGGCGTCAGGCGACGCCCGAGGAGGACGTCGCCCGCGACGTCGGGCACCTCGACGGGCTGCGCGGTGCGGTTGACGAGGAACCAGAACTCCTCGCTGCCGTCCGTCCGGACGGCCAGCTCGACGAGGCCGCGCGCCGCCGCGGGCAGCTCGCTGCGCACGCCGGCGTCCTCGAGCAGCCGGCCGAGCACGGGCGCGAGGCCCTCGCGGCCGAGGCGTGTCGAGACGTAGGCCGCGGAGCCGGTGCCGGCGCCCGTCGTCACGGGACGGCGCGTGATCGCCGCGCGACCCGCCTGCTCCCCGGTCTTGTACCAGCCGACCACCTCGACGGCCGGGTCGACGACGTCGACCGGCTCCGCCCACGTCGTGGCCTCGAGCTGAGCGCCGTCGACCTCCACCGTCACGGACTCGCCGTCGAGCAGCGGCGCGAACTCCTCGACGCGGACGCCGAGCAGGTCGCGCAGGGCGCCCGGGTAGCCGCCGAGCCAGGCGTGGTCGTCCTGGTCCACGACGCCCGAGAAGTACGTCGTCACGAGGTGCCCGCCGCCCTCGACGAAGGCGGTGAGCCGGTCGCGCAGCGCGGCCGGGACGACGTGCAGCACCGGCGCCACGACGACGTCGTAGCCCGTGAGGTCGGCCGCGACCGGCACGACGTCGGCCCGCACGCCGAGCGCGAGGAACGCCGAGTACCAGTCGAGCGCCTCCTGGCGGTACCGCAGGCGGTCGGTCGGGTGCGAGTCCAGCTCGCTCGTCCACCACGAGTCCCAGTCGAAGACGATCGCGGCGCGGGCGGGAGCCTGGTCGCTGCCGGCGACGGGCGCCAGGTCGCGCAGCGTCGCGCCGAGGGCGACGACGTCGCGGAACAGCCGCGAGTGCTCGCCCGCGTGGGGGACCATGCCCGAGTGGTACTTCTCCGCGCCCGCCGCGGACTGGCGCCACTGGAAGTAGCAGACCGCGTCGGCGCCGTGCGCGACGTGCGTGAGCGAGTCGCGGGCGAGCTCCCCTGGCTTCTTCGCCACGTTCACGGGCTGCCAGTTCACCGCGCTCGTCGAGTGCTCCATGAGGAACCACGGGCGGTGGCGGGCGATGCCGCCGGTGAGGTTCGCGGAGAACGACAGCTCGTCGAGCGCCTGCGGCCCGGGCAGCACGTAGTGGTCGTTGGAGACGAAGTCGAGCTCGTCCGCCCACGCGGCGTAGTCCATGCCCTTGGTCTCGCCCATGACCATGAAGTTGGTCGTCACGGGGACGTCGGGCGTGGCGCGGCGCAGGATCGCGGCCTCGGCGCGCAGGTACTGCTGCAGCGCGTCGGACGAGAACCGCTTGAAGTCGAGCTGCTGCGTCGGGTTGGGGTGCGACGTCGTCAGGCGCGGCGGCAGGATCTGGTCCCAGTCGCTGTAGCGCTGCGACCAGAACGCGGTGCCCCACGCGGCGTTGAGCGCGTCGAGGGTCGTGTACCGCCCGCGCAGCCAGGTACGAAAGGCGTCGGCTGCGCTCTCGCTGTAGTCGTAGACGTTGTGGCACCCGAGCTCGTTCGACACGTGCCAGGCCACGAGCGCCGGGTGGTCGCCGTAGCGCTCGGCCATGCGTTCGACGAGGCGCAGCGCGTGCTCGCGGAAGACGGGCGACGTCGGGCGCCACTGCTGGCGTGCGCCCGGCCACAGGGTCTCGCCCGTCCGGGTCTGCGGGAGGACCTCGGGGTGCTTCGTCGTGAGCCACGGCGGCGGGGAGGCGGTCGCGGTGGCGAGGTCGACGGTGATGCCGTTCTCGTGCAGCAGGTCCATGACCTCGTCGAGCCACGCGAAGTCCCACGTGTCCTCGGTCGGCTGGATCCGCGCCCAGGAGAAGATCGCGAGCGAGACCACGGTGACGCCGGCCTCGCGCATGAGCCGCACGTCCTCGGTCCAGACCTCGCGCGGCCACTGGTCCGGGTTGTAGTCCGCGCCGTACGACAGGCCGGACGGCGCGTGCTGGTCCGGGTGCGCGGGCTCGCCGGGGCGGGCGTGCGGGCCGGGTCGCCGCAGCCAGCGGTGGGGGACGGGGCCGTCGGCGGTGGCCGTCGGGCGGTCGGTGGTGCTCGACACGAGAGGTGCTCCTCGGATGGTGCTCGGACGACGGCGTCGTGCGCCGTCGGGCGGTGACCGGAGACCGGTGGCCGGGCGCGGGGCCCGGCCACCGGCGGACGTCACTCGTTGACGGTGAAGCCCTGCTCCTGGCCGTAGGCCACGGAGGCGTCCTGCCAGTCCTGCAGGCCCTGGGTCAGCGGCGTGCCGGAGACGTACGCCTGGCCCACCGTGTCGTTGAAGATCGAGTTCGCGTACACCTGGAACGGCAGGTACTCCCAGCCCTCGACGACGTTCGCCGCGGACTCCGCGAGGACCTCGTTGATCTGCTGGCCGCCGAAGTACTCGGACTCGTAGGACTGGAACTCGTCCGACTCGAGCTCGGCCGTCGTGGCGGGGAAGGCGCCGCCGTCGACGCGCGTCTGGACGCCGTCCCCGGCGTTCGCGTACTCGAGGAAGGCGTAGGCGAGCGCCTGGTTCTCGCTCGCGGCCGGCACGGACAGCGCGGAGCCGCCGTTCTCGGCGCTCGCGGAGGCGCCCTCCTCCCACTGCGGGAGCGGCGCGACGCGCCACGTGCCGGCGCCGTCCGGCACGCCGGACTCGAGGTTGGCCGGCATCCACGCGCCGATCGCGAGCGTCGCGATCGTCCCGTTGCCGAGACCCTGGTACCACTCGTCGCTCCACGAGCTGACGGGCGCGAGGAGGTCCTCGTCGATGAGCGTCTGCCACGTCTCGGCGAACTGCGTGCTGCCCTCGTCACCGAGGTCGACCGTCACGTCCGTGCCGTCGACCTGGAACGGCTGGCCGCCGGCCTGCCAGATGAGCGACGTCGTGAAGCCGGCGTCGCCCGTGTCGTTGGTGATGTACACGTTCGGGTCCGCGGCGTGCAGGGCGCGCGCCGCCTCGACGAAGCCGTCCCACGTCGTCGGCACCTCGACGCCGTGCTGCGCGAAGACCTCCTCGTTGTAGAACAGCGCCATCGGGCCGGAGTCCATCGGCAGGCCGTAGACGCCCTCGCCCTGCTGGACGGAGCTCCACGGGCCCGGGGTGAAGGTGCCGTCGAGCTCGTCGGCGCCGAACGCCGAGAGGTCCGCGACCGACTCCGAGAGCGCGAACTGGGGCAGCGCGTAGTACTCGACCTGCGCGACGTCGGGCACGCCCCGGCCGGCCGCGATCGCGTTTTGCAGGGCGGTGTACTGGTCGTTGCCGGTGCCGGCGTTGACCAGCTCGACGTCGACGTCCGGGTGCTCGGCCTCGAAGTCGGCGACGACCTGCTCGAGCGTGGGCTCCCAGGCCCACACGGTCAGGCTGCCGCCCTCCTCGAGGGCGGCCGCGACGTCGTCGGCGGACCCGCCGGAGCCGGAGTCCGAGCCGGAGTCGCCGCCGCCGGAGCAGGCGGCCAGGCCGAGCGCGACGACGCCGGTGGCGGCGACGGCCCGCAGGGTGCGGGTGGTGCGGATGGACATGGGTGTTCCTCTCACTTCGTCGTCAGACGGATGGGTGGTGCGGGTGGGGTGCGCCGAGGCGCGGGTCACTCCTTGACGGAGCCCGCCGCGAGGCCGGACTGCCAGTAGCGCTGGAGGAGGAGGAAGGCCACGACGAGCGGCAGGATCGTCAGCAGCGACCCGGTGATGACGAGGTCGAAGATCGCCTCGCCGCCGGCCGTCGCCGCCTGCGCGTTCCACGCGTTCAGGCCGAGCGTGAGCGGGTACCACGTCGGGTCCTTGAGCATGATGAGCGGCAGGAAGTAGTTGTTCCACGTCGCGACCATCGTGAAGAGCAGGACGGTGACGATCCCCGGCGCGAGCAGCGGGAGGGAGACCTGGTAGAACGTGCGGAACTCGCTCGAGCCGTCGACGCGGGCGCCTCAAGCAGCTCGGTGGGGATCGCCTCGGCGGCGAAGACCCACATGAGGTAGAGGCCGAACGGCGAGATGAGCGACGGGATGATCACGGCCCAGGGCGTGTTCGTCAGGCCCATCTGGCTGAACATGAGGAACGTCGGGACGGCGAGGGCCGTGCCGGGCACGGCGACCGCGCCGATGACGATCGCGAAGACGCCCCGCTTGCCGGGGAAGGTGAACTTCGCCAGCGCGTAGCCGCCGAGGACGGCGAGGAACGTCGCACCGCCGGCGCCGAGCACGACGTACAGGACCGTGTTGACGAACCAGCGGCCGAAGATGCCGTCGTCGTAGGTCACGGTCCGGGCGATGTTGTCGAACAGCGCGAAGTCGCCGCTGAACCACAGGCCGAAGGACGAGAACAGGCTCGACTGCGTCTTCGTCGCGTTGACGACCAGCCAGAACAGCGGGACGAGCGAGTAGAGGAGCACGACGCCGCTGAGGACGGTGAGCAGCGTGCTGCGGCGGGGCCGGGCGACGCTGTGCGGCGCGCGCGAGCGCATCCGGACGGGCTTGCGCGGCGGCGGCCCGACGACGGGCACGGCGGACGGGTGCGGGCTGGTGGGAGTCGTCGCAGACACGGTCAGGCCTCCTTGCGCATGCCGCGCAGCTGGACGACGTAGGCCACGATCATCGTGAGGACGCCCATGATGATGGCGACGGTCGCCGAGTAGTTGTACTGCTGGCCGGAGAACGACAGCGAGTAGGCGTACAGGTTCGGGGTGAAGTACGTCGTGATGGCGTTCGGGGCCAGGCTCTGCAGGATGCTCGGCTCGTTGAAGAGCTGGAACGAGCCGATGATCGAGAAGATCGTCGCGATGACGAGCGAGCCGCGGATCGCGGGGATCTTGATGGCCCGCACGACCTGCCACTGGCTCGCGCCGTCGAGCTCGGCCGCCTCGTAGAGCGACGTCGGGATGACGCGCAGCGCCGAGTAGAAGATGAGCATGTTGTAGCCGACGAACTCCCAGGTCACGATGTTGCCGATCGCGAGGAGCACCCAGTCCGGGGACAGCGGGTTGGGGATCGACGTGCCGAGCGCGTCGTTGATGTTCCCGACGAGACCGAACCGCGTGCCGTACATGAAGCCCCACATGAGCGTCGCGACGACGGCGGGAACGGCGTAGGGCAGGAAGATCGAGATGCGGAAGAAGTTCTTGCCGTACAGGCGACCGCTGTCGATCGCGAGCGCGATCAGCAGCGCGATGCCGAGCATGATCGGCACCTGGACGAGCAGGAAGAGGCCGACGCGCGTGACGCCCGACCAGAACTGCGGGTCGGAGAACGCCCGGGCGTAGTTGTCGAACCCGACGAACTGCGTGCCGCCCACCATCTGCGTGCGGAACAGGCTGAGGTAGATCGAGTACGCGATCGGGGCGAGGAAGACGAGCGCGAAGACCGCCATGAAGGGGCCCACGAAGCCCCACCCGATCCACGAGCGCCGTCGGCGCCGGGTCGGGCGGGAAGAGTCGACCGGTGGTACGTCGGAGACCACCACGGGTGGGGACGTCGTCGTCATGCTGCTTCCTCGTCCTCGGGGCGGGTGACGCTGTCGTCGCCCGGTGTTTACGTAAACATCAGCATGCACGACACTCGATGTTTGCGCAAACATCACGTACGGTGGTCCCGACGGTCCCACGGTGGTGACCGGCGTACGCGAAGGCCCCGGGACGAGGGGTCGGCTCGCGGGCACCGAGGCTCGCAGGGAGGACCACGAGGACGATGACGACGACGGACCGGCTCGACGAGGACGTCCCCGCCACCACGGCGCCCGTCGTGACGAGGACGCCGCCGGTGCTGCCCGTGCGCCGGGTCTCGATGGCCGACGTCGCGCGCCGCGCCGGGGTCTCGGCGCAGACGGTCTCCCGGGTGTCGAACGGGCACCCCGGCGTCGTGGCGGCGACGCGGTCGCGCGTGCTCGACGCGATGGCGGAGCTCGGCTACCGCCCGAACAGCGCGGCGCGCGCGCTGAAGAGCGGGAGCTTCCGCACCATCGGCGTCATCCTGTTCTCGCTCGGCACGACGGGCAACGTCCGCACCCTCGAGGCGATCGCCGCCTCGGCCGCCGCCGAGGGGTACGCCATCACCGTCATCCCCGTGGAGGCGCCGACGCAGGACGGCGTCCACGGGGCGTTCACGCGCCTCGGGGAGCTCGCGGTCGACGCGATCATCCTGCTCATGGAGGTCCACCTGCTCGACGTCGCGCAGGTGAGCCTGCCGCCCGGCGTCGAGGTCGTGGTCGCGGACTCCGACGCCGGCGACCGGTACGCGGTCGTGGACACCGACCAGGCCGACGGCTCCCGGCAGGCGGTCGAGCACCTGCTCGACCTCGGCCACGCCACGGTCCACCACCTCGCCGGGCCCGCGCACTCGTTCGCCGCCGAGCGGCGAGCGGACGCGTGGCGCCGGACGCTGGAGGCCGCGGGCCGTGCCGTGCCGCCCGTCGAGCACGGCGACTGGTCCGCCGCGTCCGGGTACGAGGCGGGGCGCCGGCTCGCCGGGCGCGCCGACTGCACCGCGGTGTTCGTCGCCAACGACCAGATGGCGCTGGGGCTCCTGCGCGCGCTGCACGACGCGGGGCGTCGCGTGCCCGAGGACGTGAGCGTGGTCGGGTTCGACGACCTGCCCGAGTCGGGCGAGTTCCTGCCGCCGCTCACGACCGTCCACCAGGACTTCGCGGAGGTCGGGCGGCGCTGCGTCGCGCAGGTGCTGCGCCAGGTCCGCGAGGGTGTGCACGAGACGGGGACGCGCCTCGTGCCCACCCGCCTCGTCCGGCGCGCGAGCACGGCGCCGGCGCCGGGCGGGCGCTGACGGGTACTGAGCTGACGGGTACCGAGGGGTACCGAGGCGCACGGACGGGCGCGCCCCGTCAGTCCTGCGGCGGCTGCACGCGCAGCGACCCTCGCCGCTCGTGGCGGGCGCGGGACGCGGCGTGCGCCTCCCGCAGGAGCCGCAGCACGAGGGCACCGGTCCGCTCGCCGGGGTTCACGACGGCGACCCAGCCTGGGCGGCGTAGGCGGGGTGGGGGACGACGACGTCGGCGGCCGTGAGGTTCGGCGGCAGCACGACGTCGCGGGGCTCGGCCCCGAGCAGGTCGCGGAACGTCGCGCGGTCGACGTGGACGTTGACCCGCCACCGCCCGGCGGGGTCGAGGTCGCACGCGTCGTCGCCGGGGTAGTCCTTGGTGACGACGGTGCCGTACGGCTGCTCGCGCTCCGGGACCGTGCCGTCGGGTGCGTGGTAGAAGAACGCGTCGCCCCACGCGAGCTCGGGCGCGCCGCTGCCGGGTCCGGGCAGGAGGACGAGCGCCCCGTCGAACGTCCGGACCGTGCCGATGATCTGCTCCCTGTCCATACTTCGAGCATGACGTTGAAGTGCTCGCGTGGGGTCGACCGAGGCGATCGCTGATGACCGCGCGCGAGAGGTCTCCATCGGGGCGTGCATCGGGGCCGCCGCTCCGCACCGTCGACGTCGCCCGTGCGACCGGGTACTCGCTCCAGCAGGTGCGCGACCTCGAGCGCCTCGGCGTCGTCCCTCCCGCCGCGCGCTCGGCGTCGGGCCACCGTGCCTTCACGCCCGTGCACGTCGCCGCGCTGCGCGCCTACCGGGGCGTCGCGGCCGCCGCCGGGCCGGTCGTGGCGCGGCGGCTCCTCGCGACCCTGTGGCACGGGACCCTCGACGGGGCGGCGGCGTCCGTCGCCGGACTGCACGTCGCGCTCGCGCGCGAGCGCGAGGAGGTGCTGCGCGCGCAGGAGGCGCTGCGGGCGATCCGCGCGGAGTCCACGGTGCCCGGGTCGGCCGGGCCGGTTCCCCTGGCCGGAGCCGGAGCCGGAGCCGGAGCCGGAGCCGGGGCCGACGGCGACGCGATGACGATCACTCAGCTCGCCGAGGCGCTCGGCGTCCGGATGTCGACGCTGCGGTTCTGGGAGGCCGAAGGGCTGCTGGCCCCGGAACGTGTGACGTCGCAGCGCGTGCGCCGCTACCCGCCGCCGGTCGTCGCCCGGGCCCGCGTCGTGGTGGCCCTGCGCTCTGCCGGCCACCCGGTGCCGGCGGTCCGCGACCTGCTCGCCGCGTTCGACGGCGCGTCCGGCGTGGAGCGTGCCGACGGGGTCCTGCGCGAGCGTCTGGAGCGGGTCGCCCGGCGCTCGGTCGCCCTGCTGCGCGCGGGCGCGGACCTCGCCGACGTCGTCGAGGCCGTCGGCGGTGCGCCGCCGGACTGAGCCCGTCAGTCGCCCTCGACCCACGCCGCGGGGTGCTCGACGACGCGGCGCAGCACCTCGCGCGCGCCGCCCGTCATCGCGGCGTGGTCGCCGACGGGCGCCGCGTCCACCCGGACGTCGGCCCACGGCGCGGCGAGCACGCGGTCGCGCAGCTCGGCCTCGACGGGGCCGCGCAGGTGCGCCAGCAGCGGCGGGTAGATGCCGCCGAGGAGCACCGTCTCGATGTCGACGAGGTTGACGTAGTCGGCCAGCGCGCTCCCGAGCGCCCGGCCCGCGAGGGCGACGGCCGCGAGCGCGTCGGGCGCCCGGCGTCGAGCGCGGCGACGAGGTCCGACGTCTCGGCGGTCGTGGCGAGGCCGGCTCCGCGCAGCAGGGCGTCCTTGCCGGCGTACTGCTCGAGGCACCCCGTCGCGCCGCAGCGGCAGCGCGGGCCGCGCGGGTCGACGACGACGTGGCCGATCTCGCCCGCCCAGCCGTGCCCGCCGTGGAAGAGGCGCCGGTCCACGACGATCGCGGAGCCGATCCCGACGTCGCCGGACACGTACAGGTACGACGTCGGGGCGGCCGGCGCGCTCCCGGCGCCGGGCACCACGGTGCGCCCCGACTGGGCGAGCGCCGCGAGCTTGGCCTCGTTGGCGACCGTGACGGGGACGCCGTGCGGCGTGCCGTCGTCGAGGCCGAGGGAGGGGACCGGGTCGAGGCGCGTCCAGCCGAGGTTCGGCGCGACGACCAGGCCGCCGGTCCGCACGTCGACGAGGCCGGGCAGCGCGAGCGTCGCGCCGGCGACCGTCATGCCGTCGGCGGTCACCGTGTCCACCAGGTCCCGGGCGATGCGTCCGAGCCGGGCGAGGACGAGGTCCGGGTCGCTGTCGTGCAGGTCGTCCGGCTCGACGTGCTCGGCGACGACGGCGCCCGTCAGGTCGAGCACGCGCCCGCCGAGGTGGTCGACGTTGACCTCCAGGCCCAGGCCGACGACCG
The DNA here is from genome assembly GCF_001942335.1 of Cellulosimicrobium sp. CUA-896. Lineage (GTDB taxonomy): Bacteria > Actinomycetota > Actinomycetes > Actinomycetales > Cellulomonadaceae > Cellulosimicrobium. The sequence goes on from NZ_MKKH01000012.1 coordinate 37,379, forward strand.
TCCGCGGCGCGGGAGCGAGGGGCACGGCCGGGCGGCCCGCGCGCTGCGGGGCGAGCGGAGGCAGCTCGGCGACGATCCGGGCCGCGACGAGCCGGTCGACGAGCGTCGAGACGGTCGCGCGGGTGAGCCCGCTGGCCGCGGCGATGTCGGCGCGCGAGCAGGGCGCGGGGGACTCGAGCACGGCGCGGGCGACGAGCGCGAGGTTGTGCTCGCGGAGCGACGCCTGCCGGGCTGCGGACTGACCCGTGCGGGTCGCTGCGGCGCGGTTCACGCCTTGACCCTACCGATCCTGGCGCATAAGTTCAGCCGTACGACAAAAAGGGGGCGCGACCGTCGCGCCATCCGACGAGATTCTCGAGGACGAGGAGACCACCGTGGCCGACGAGCCGACGCAGGACATCAACTTCTCCTTCGGTCTGTGGACCGTGGGCTGGACCGCGCAGGACCAGTTCGGCAGCGCGAGCCGCCCCGAGCTGGACCCGGCCGACTCCGTGCGGCGCCTCGCCGAGGTGGGCGCGTGGGGCTTCACGTTCCACGACGACGACGTGGTGCCCTTCGGCTCCGACGACGCCGAGCGCACGAAGCGTCTCGGCGCCGTGCGCAAGGCCGCGGAGGAGACCGGCCTCGTCATCGAGATGGTGACGACGAACCTGTTCAGCCACCCCGTGTTCAAGGACGGCGGTCTCACGTCGAACGACCGCGGCGTGCGCCGCTACGCGCTGCGCAAGGTGCTGCGCAACGTCGACCTCACCGCCGAGCTCGGCGCGAAGACGTTCGTCATGTGGGGCGGGCGCGAGGGCACCGAGTACGACGGCGCCAAGGACCTGAACTCCGCGCACGAGCGGTACGCCGAGGGCCTCGACCTGACCGCGGCGTACATCAAGGAGAAGGGCTACGACCTCAAGATCGCCCTCGAGCCGAAGCCGAACGAGCCCCGCGGCGACATCTTCCTCCCGACGATCGGCCACGCGCTCGGCCTCATCGCCAAGCTCGACAACGGCGACATCGTGGGCCTCAACCCGGAGACGGGCCACGAGCAGATGGCGGGCCTGAACTACACGCACGGCCTCGCGCAGGCGCTGTGGGCCGGCAAGCTCTTCCACATCGACCTCAACGGCCAGCGCTCGATCAAGTACGACCAGGACCTCGTGTTCGGCCACGGCGACCTGCTGTCGGCGTTCTTCACGGTCGACCTGCTGGAGAACGGCTTCCCGAACGGCGGCCCGCGCTACACCGGCCCGCGGCACTTCGACTACAAGCCGTCGCGCACCGAGAACGAGGTCGGCGTGTGGGACTCCGCGCGCGCCAACATGGAGACCTACCGCCTCCTCGCGCGCAAGGCCGCCGCGTACCGCGCCGACAGCCGCGTCCAGGAGGCGTTCGCCCACTCCGGCGTCTTCGAGCTCGGGCAGCCGACGCTCGCCGCCGGCGAGTCGGTGGCCGACCTGCTCGCGGACCGCAGCGCGTACGAGGACTTCGACGTCGACGCCGCGGCGAACCGCGACTTCGGCTTCGTGCGCCTCAACCAGCTCGCGCTCGAGCACCTCATCGGCTGACGTGGCGAGCCCTTCCGGGACGGCCGACGCCGGCGGCCAGCGCGTGCTGGTCGCCGGCGTCGACACGTCCACGCAGTCCTGCAAGGTCGTCGTGCGTGACGCTCGGACGGGGGCGCTGCGGCGCTTCGGCTCGGCGAAGCACCCCGACGGCACGGAGGTCCACCCGGACGCGTGGTGGGAGGCCCTCGGCGCCGCGGTCGCGGCGGCCGGCGGTCTGGACGACGTCGCCGCGCTCGCCGTCGGCGGGCAGCAGCACGGGATGGTCGCGCTCGACGCCGACGGCCACGTGGTCCGGCCGGCGCTGCTGTGGAACGACACCCGGTCCGCCAAGGCGGCGCGCGACCTCGTCCGCGAGCTCGGCGACGGCGACGACGAGCGCGGCGCCCAGGCCTGGGCCGACGCGATCGGCTCGGTGCCCGTCGCCTCGCTCACGGTCACGAAGCTGCGCTGGCTGCGCGACGCGGAGCCGGAGAACGCCGCGCGCGTCGCGGCGGTCGCGCTGCCGCACGACTGGCTGACGTGGCGCATCGCCGGGTACGGCCCGAAGGGCTCTCCGACGGCCCCGCTCGGTCCCGACCTGGACGCGCTCGTCACCGACGCGTCCGACGCCTCCGGGACGGGGTACTGGGACGCGACGCGGGCGACGACGGGAGCCGGCGACGGCGAGGGTGAGGGCCACGCCGACGGGCGGGGCGGCTACCGCCTCGACCTGCTCGAGCTCGCGTTCGGGCGCACCGACGTCGTGCTGCCGCGCGTCGTCGCGCCGTCGGCGGTCGCAGGCGTCGCGCACCCGACGGTGGCGGGGTCCGCCGTCGAGGGCGGTGCGCTGCTCGGCCCGGGCGCGGGGGACAACGCCGGCGCCGCGCTCGGCCTCGGCATGGTCGCGGGCGACGTCGCGGTGTCGATCGGGACGTCGGGCGTCGTGTCCGCCGTCGCCGACGACCGCACGGCCGACGGGTCGGGACTCGTCAACGGGTTCTCCGACGCGACGGGCCGGTACCTGCTCCTCGCCGTGACGCTCAACGCGAGCCGCGTGCTCGACGCGGCGCGCTCGGTGCTCGGCGTCGACCACGCGGAGCTCTCGCGGCTCGCGCTCGCTGCGCCCGCCGGCGCGGACGGGCTCGTGCTCGTGCCCTATCTCGAGGGCGAGCGGATGCCGAACCGCCCCGACGCGTCGGGGACGCTGCACGGGATCCGCCTCGGCACGACGACGCCCGAGCACCTCGCGCGCGCGTTCGTCGAGGGGATGCTGTGCGGCCTCGCCGACGGGCTCGACGCCCTGCGCGCCCTGGGCGTGCGGGTCGAGCGCGTGCAGCTCATCGGCGGGGGAGCGCAGTCCGAGGCGGTGCGACGCATCGCGCCGCAGGTGCTCGGGCTGCCCGTGACGGTGCCCGAGCCCGGCGAGTACGTGGCCGACGGCGCCGCGCGCCAGGCCGCGTGGGTCCTCGCCGCGCACCGGGCGACCGGGGCCGGCGACGGCGCGACGAGCACCGGCACGAGCGGTGGCGAGGTGCCCCCGCCAACCTGGGCCGCGTCGTCGGGCACCGTGTCCGAGGCGGAGCCGGTCCCGGCGATCCGCGAGCAGTACGCGGCGGTCCGCGACCTCGTCTGACCGCCGATCTCGCTCGTCCGACCGCCGACCACGGGGTTGGTGCCGTCATCCGCCGGATGACGGCACCAACCCCGTTCTCGTGCGCCGAGGCTCGGCTCAGGCGCCGCCCGCGAACCCTGCCTGCCGCCAGGCCTCGTAGACCGCGATCGACGCCGCGCTCGTGAGGTTGAGCGACCGGCGGCCGGTCAGCATGGGGATCTTGAGCTGGTCCGTGACGCGCGGGTGCGCGAGGACGTCGTCGGGCAGGCCCGTCGGCTCGGGGCCGAACAGCAGGACGTCGTCGGGGCGGTAGTCGACGTCGGCGTACGACGTCGTCGCGCGCGTCGTGAACGCGAAGACCCGGCCGGGAAGCGTGGCGAGCGCGGCGTCGAGGTCGGCGTGCACCTCGACCGCGGCGAGGTCGTGGTAGTCCAGGCCGGCGCGACGCAGCCGCGGCTCGTCCATCTCGAACCCGAGCGGTTCCACGAGGTGCAGCCGGGACCCGGTCACCGCGGCGAGGCGGATGGCGTTGCCGGTGTTCCCGGGGATGCGCGGCTCGAAGAACACGACGTGCGGCAGGGTCGACGCCGGGCGTGCGGACGGGTCGGCGACGTGCGGGCGCCAGTCGGTGCCGGGGTCGGGGGAGGAGCTCACGGCGTCGATTATCCCGTCAGGCGCGGGTGCGAGGCCCCGTCTCGTGGCGCACGCTGGGAACCCCGCGCGAGAGGAGACCCGGATGGACCTCGACCGGCAGACGGTGACGGCATGGGTCGGTGCGTACGAGTCGGCGTGGCGGGCGAGCGACGCGTCGGCGGTCGAGCGGCTCTTCACCGAGGACGCGACGTACCTGCGCTCGCCCTACGACGAGGAGCCGCTGCACGGGCACGACGCGATCCGCGGCTTCTGGACCGTCGACGAGGACGCGTCCTTCACCGTGACCGCGGGGCCCGTGGCGGTCGAGGCCGACGCCGCGGTCGTGCGCCTCGAGGTGCGCTACACCGCCCCGCGCGAGCAGGAGTACCGCGACCTGTGGCTCCTGCGGTTCGCCGCCGACGGGCGCGTGTCGCACTTCGAGGAGTGGGCGTACTGGCCGGGGAAGCCGTACAGCGCCGCGGACTGACCGCGCGCTGACCGGAGGCCGGGGACCCGGGAGCCTCAGGGGCGCAGCGCCGCGGACTTGCGGCGCAGCAGGTCGCGCTCGCGCGGGTTCGGGCACAGGCGCACGGCGAGCTCGTACTCCGCGCGGGCCTCGTCGGTGCGGCCGAGCCGGCCGAGCAGCTCCGCGCGGACGCTCGGCAGCAGGTGGAACCCGGAGAGGCGGTCGGTCGCCACGAGCTCGTCGACGATCCGCAGCGCCGCCTCCGGGCCCTGCGCCATCGACACGGCCACGGCCCGGTTGAGGTCGACGACGGGCGACGGCGCCAGCCGGCCCAGCGCCTCGTAGAGCAGCACCACGCGGTCCCAGTCGGTCTCGGCCACCGACGGCGCGACGGCGTGGCACTCGGCGACCGCCGCCTGCAACCCGTACGCGCCGCGGCCGCGACCGAGGGCGTCGGCGCGGGCGAGCGCCGCGCGGCCGCGCCGGATCGCCGACCGGTCCCATCGCCGCCGGTCCTGGTCCGCGAGCAGCACGGGCTCGCCGTCGGGACCGGTCCGCGCACCGAAGCGCGCCGCGGTGAGCTCGAGCAGCGCCAGGAGGGCGTGCGCCTCCGGCTCGTCGGGGACGAGCCCGACGAGCACGAGCGCGAGCCGGGTCGCCTCGTGCGCGAGGTCCGGACGCAGCCACTCGTCCCCCGACGTGGCCGTCGAGCCCTCCGTGAAGATCACGTACAGCACGGCGAGCACGCCGGCGAGGCGCTCGCGCCGCTCCTCGCGCGGCGGGACGGCGAACGGGACGCCCGCGGCGGCCAGCGTCCTCTTGGCCCGGGTGATCCGCGCCTGCACGGTCGCCGTCGGGACGAGGAACGCGCGCGCGATCTCGTCGCTGGACAGTCCGCCGACGACGCGCAGCGTCAGGGCGACCTGCGCCTCGCGCGAGAGCACCGGGTGGCACGCGACGAGCACGAGGGCGAGCACGTCGTCGTCCATCCGGTCGGGGTCTCCCAGGACGTCGACGTCCTCGGTGCCCGCGGGCGGCCCGCCCGTCGTGGTGCCGCCCTCGTCCAGGCCGCGGGCGAGGGCGGCGTACCGCTCGTCGAGCGCGGCGCGCCGGCGGAAGGCGTCGATCGCCCGCCGACGGCCCACGGTGAGCAGCCAGCCCGACGGGTTCGTCGGGACGCCGTCCCGGGGCCACGAGACGAGCGCCTCCGCGAGCGCCTCCTGCGCGAGGTCCTCGGCGAGGGCGACGTCGCCCGTGTACCGGGCGAGGGCTCCGACGATCCGCGCGGACTCGATGCGCCACACCGCCTCGACGGCGCGGCGGCCGGGCTCGTCCTCCCGGCCGCCGCGGGTGACCGGCCGCGCGGGCGAGGTCACAGCTGGCCCGTCGACTCGCGCCACGCCCTCTCCTTGCGGATCCACTCGTTGTCCTGCGGGAACTCGTCGATCGTCGGCACGCGGCGGACCTCGACCTTGGTGCCCGGGCCCGCCATCGGCAGGCGCTTGGCCCACTCGACCGCCTCCTCCTGCGACGCGACGTCGAGCACGTAGTAGCCGCCGAACAGCTCCTTGGTCTCGCCGTACGGGCCGTCGGTGACCACGGGGGTCTCGGTCGAGAAGTCGACGACGACGCCCTTGCTCGCGTCGTCGAGGCCCTCGGCGGCGAGCAGGACGCCCGCGCGGATCAGCTCGTCGTTGAAGCGCCCCATCGCGTCGAGCATCTCGTCGAACGAGACGTTCTCGAACGCCGCGGCGCCCTCGTCGGTGCTGCGCATGATGAGCATGTACTTCATGGTTCGTCTCCCGTGTCGGCGGGCCGGTCCTCCGACCCTCTCACCCACAGGTCGAACGGGACAGGCCCGGATCGACACGGTCCGCGGCCGGGTTCGTCGCAACGCCCGCCGGCTCCTCAGACCCGGCGGAGCTCCGCGCGCCAGAGGCCACGGCGGCCGGGAGGGTCCTCGACCGGCAGCTCGTCGACCGACACCGCCACCAGCCCGTCGGCGGCGAAGGCGTCGATCTCCGCCCGGGTCAGCAGCCACGGTGGCCCGCCGTCGTCGTCGCCGTGGGCGACCGACTGGATCACGAGCAGGGTGCCGCCCGGTGCCACGAGCGAGCGGACCCCGGCGGTGAGCGCGCCGCGGACGCTCCGGTTCACCGCCTGCACCGTGTAGATCTCGACGACCAGGTCGAACGCGCCGGCCCACGCGGGCGGCAGGTCGAGCAGGTCGGCGACGGCGTAGGCCACGGCCGAGCGGGATGGCGGGCGCGTGCCGCGGCGACCGCGGAGGGCGAGACGTCGAACGCCGTCGTCGCCCAGCCGAGACGGGACAGGTGCTCGGCGTCGGCCCCCAGCCCGCACCCGACGACGACGGCGGACCGTCCCGCGGCGGGCGGCTCGCGCGTCTCCAGCCACGACGCCAGCACCGGGTGCGGGTCGTCGTGGTCCCACGGCACGGCGACGTCCCCGCGGCCCGCGGCGGACCAGAGCCGCTCGAACCAGCCCGTCGGGTCGGACGGGTCGGCGTTGCCGAGCCGGTCGGCCTCGGTCTGCCAGCGGCGGCGTTCGACCATGGCGCCGACCCTAGTGACGCGCGGGAGCCGCCCACAAGGGTCGGTCGGCGCCAGGTCAGGCCTCGAGCCGCTCGCGGAGCCGCGCGAGCTGGTCCCGCAGCGCGTCGGGCACGCGGTCGCCGAACGTGTCGAAGAACTCCGCGGTCAGCTCGGTCTCGGCGAGCCACGACGTGGGGGAGATCTCGAAGAGGGCGTCGAGGGCGCCGTCGGGCAGGTCGAGGCCCTCGACGTCGAGCGCACCCGGCGCCGGGAGCAGCCCGACGGGGCTCGTCACCGCGCCGCAGTCGGTCCGCACGCCGTGCGCCCGGTCGACCTGCGCGGCGATCCAGGCGAGCACGCGCGCGTTCTCCCCGAACCCCGGCCACAGGAACCGCCCGTCGGCGTCCTTGCGGAACCAGTTGACCTGGAAGATCTTCGGTCGCAGGTCCGGGTCCATCGACGCGCCGACGCGCAGCCAGTGCGCCCAGTGGTCCGCCATGGTGTAGCCGCAGAAGGGCAGCATCGCGAACGGGTCCCGGCGCAGCTCGCCGACCGTGCCCTCGGCGGCGGCCGTCCGCTCGGACGAGATCGTCGCTCCCAGGAAGACGCCGTGCTCCCAGCCGTAGGCCTGCGCCACGAGCGGCACGTTCGACGCCCGCCGCCCGCCGAAGACGATCGCGTCGATCGGCACGCCGTCCGGGTCGTCCCACGAGTCCGCGATCGTCGGGCACTGCGCCGCCGCGACGGTGAACCGCGAGTTGGGGTGCGCGGCGGGGCGCCCGGCCGCGCCGTCGGCCGGCGTCCAGTCCCGACCGGTCCAGTCGACGAGGTGGGCGGGCGGCTCGGGGGTCAGACCCTCCCACCACACGTCGCCGTCGTCGGTGAGCGCCACGTTGGTGAAGATGGTGTCGCGCGCGATCGTCTCCACCGCGGCCGGGTTGGTGTCGGGGCCGGTGCCCGGGGCGACGCCGAAGAAGCCGGCCTCGGGGTTGATGGCGCGCAGCCGCCCGTCCGGACCGGTGCGCAGCCACGCGATGTCGTCGCCGATCGTCTCCACCGTCCAGCCTGGGAGCGCGGGGCGCAGCATCGCGAGGTTCGTCTTCCCGCACGCCGACGGGAACGCCGCGGCGAGATGGTAGCGGCGCCCCTCGGGCGACGTCGCGCGGATGACGAGCATGTGCTCGGCGAGCCAGCCTCGTCGCGCGCCATGGTGGACGCGATGCGCAGCGCGAAGCACTTCTTGCCCAGCAGCGCGTTGCCGCCGTAGCCCGACCCGTACGACCAGATCTCGCGCGTCTCGGGGAAGTGGCGATGTACTTCGTCTCGTTGCACGGCCACGGCACGTCGTCGCGCCGCACGACGTCGTCGCCCCGCCCGGGACGCCCGCCCACCAGCGGCGCGCCGACCGAGTGCACGGCCGGGACGAACGGCTCTCCGCCGGCGACGAGGTCCGTGACCTCGCGGCCGACCCGGGTCATGACGCCCATGCTCACGACGACGTACGGCGAGTCGGTGACCTGGACGCCCACCTGGGAGAGGGGCCCGCCGACGGGTCCCATGGAGAACGGGACGACGTACATCGTCCGGCCGCGCATGGACCCCGCGAAGACGCCGCGCAGCTCGGCGCGCATCGCCCCCGGCTCGCGCCAGTTGTTCGTCGGGCCGGCGTCGGCCTCGTCGCGCGAGCAGATGAACGTGCGGGACTCGACGCGCGCGACGTCGCCCGGGTCCGACCGCGCGAGGTAGCTGCCCGGGCGCGCTCCGGGTCGAGGGGGAGAAGGGTCCCGGTCCCGACCATGAGCCGGATCAGCCGCTGCTTCTCCTCGGGCGAGCCGTCGCACCAGACGACCTCGTCCGGCTCCGTCAGCGCGGCGATCTCCCGCACCCACGCGTGGGCGTCGCGCGGACGCGGGTCGGGCACGGTTCCGCCGCCCGCCGGGGCGGCGCTCAGCTCCGCGAGCTCGGACTCGACGTCGTCGAGCAGTGCGGCGAGGCGGGTGCGGCGCGGGTTCGCGGTGGCGGTCATGGGGCGGGCTCCCTGCGGTGGGTGGGCGAGAGACGAGGGACCGGGCGTCCCTCGTTCCCAGCCTCGTGCCGCCACGCGTGACTTTCCCAGCAGTACGACCGTGAAGATCAGCGGATCTTGACGTACCGTGAAGCCATGACGCACGGCGCGCCGGCGGCGGACGACGCGGCGGCCCCGGCGGACCCCGAGGCCGACCTCATCACCCTGGGCCGACGGGTCCGGCACTTCCGCACCGCCCGCGGTCTGACCCTCGACACGCTCGGTGAGGCCGTCGGGGCGGCGCCCAGCCTGCTGTCCATGATCGAGAACGGCCGGCGCGAACCGCGGCTGACGCTGCTGCACCAGATCGCCCGCGCGCTCGACGTCCCCGTCCCGGACCTGCTCACCGACGAGCCGCCCTCGCGCCGCGCCGCGCTCGAGATCGCGCTCGACCGCGCGCAGCGCGGCCCCTTGTTCGCCGCGCTCGGCCTGCCGTCGGTGCGCGCGAGCCAGAAGCTGCCGCTGCCGGTCCTGGAGAACCTCGTCGGCCTGCACGCCGAGCTGCAGCGACGGGCGACCGAGGCGATCGCGACGCCGGAGGAGGCGCGTCGGGCCAACACCGAGCTGCGCCTCGAGCGCCAGGCGCGCGACAACCACTACCCGGAGATCGAGGAGCTCGCCGAGTCGATGGCCCGCCGGGCGGGCTACACGTCCGGGGCGCTGACGCACCGGACCGTCTCGCGCATGGCGGAGCAGCTCGGGTTCACCATCTGGCACGTCGACGATCTGCCGCACTCGACCCGGACCGTGACCGACCTGCGCCACGGCCGCATCTACCTGCCACCCGCCTCGATCCCGGGCGGGCACGGGCTGCGCTCGCTCGCGCTGCAGGCCATCGCCCACCGCGTGCTCGGGCACGAGCGCCCGCGCTCGTACGCGGAGTTCCTCCGCCAGCGCGTCGAGATCACCTACTTCGCCGCGTGCTGCCTCATCCCGCAGTCCGCGGCCGTCGACTTCCTCGAGCGGCGCAAGCGCGAGAAGGACCTCGCCGTCGAGGACCTGCGCGACGCGTTCGGCGTCACGCACGAGGCGGCCGCCCAGCGGTTCACCAACCTCGCGACCGTGCACCTCGGCATCCCGCTGCACTTCCTGCGCGTGGGTGACGACGGCGCGCTGTTCCGCGGGTACGCGAACGACGGGCTGCCCCTGCCCGCCGATGCGACGGGCGCGATCGAGGGCCAGCTCGTGTGCCGGCGCTGGGCCGTGCGCGAGGCGCTCGCGCGGCGCGACCGCGCGACCGAGTCGTACCAGTACACGGACACCCCCGCGGGGACGTTCTGGTGCTCGACCCAGACGGGCACGACGGCGACCGGCGAGTTCTCCCTCGCCGTGGGCGTGCCGTTCGCGTCCGCGAAGTGGTTCCGGGGACGGGACACGACCGTGCGTCGGCAGTCCGGGTGCCCGGACGAGAGCTGCTGCCGCCGCCCGGCCCCCGACGCCGCCGGGCGCTGGCAGGACGCCTCCTGGCCGAGCGCCCGCATGCACCAGCACGTGCTCTCGGCCCTGCCCAGCGGGGCGTTCCCCGGCGTCGACGCGACCGAGGTCTACGCGTTCCTCGAGAAGCACGCACCGCGCGAGGCGTGACGCGCCCTGCTCAGAGCGTCGCGGGGCCGGAGAGGGCCGCGACCTGCCCGAGCACCTCGGCGGTCTCGATCTCGACCCGCAGCGCGATCCGGTCGAGCCCGACGGACGACGTCTCCACGACCGAGCCGAGCAGCGCGCGCAGGTCCGCCACCGCACCGAGCGCACGGGCCTGCGTCGCGGCGCGCTCGGCGCTCGCCGTGACGAGGCCCAGCGCGAGGCCGAGGTCCTCGGCGACGTCGTCGTGCGGCGAGAGCAGCGTCGAGGCGACGCGGGCGAGCGTGCCGGCGCGGCGGCCCAGCTCGCGCGCGGGCAGGTGCGCGTCGGCCAGCTCGGCCGCGCGGTCCGACAGCTCGCGCGCGACGAGCGCCGACGACGCGTCGCGCAGGTCCTCGACGTAGGTCCGCGTGCCGTCGGCGCCGGCCAGCGGCCGGTGGGCGCGGTCGAGCGCCCACGTGGGGTCGCGGTCCTCGGCGCGCAGGTACCGGTCGAGGTCGACCGCGTCGAGGGCGTCGTCGTCCTCGCCCGCGAGCCACGCCTCGACGCGGGCGAGGTCGTGCGGGTCGTCGACGTCGAGGCCGACGGTGGACAGCACGTCGAGCCACGTGCCCGTCCGCGCGTCGAAGAGCGGCAGGAGGTGGTCGTCCGCCGCGCCGGCGGCGCGCACGAACCGGCCGTGGGCGTGGTCGTGGAGCAGCACCCAGCGGCGGCCCTCGATGACGACCGGGCTCGACTCCGACAGCTCCAGCACGACCCGCAGCGTCCACTCGTCGTACGTCTCGCCCCACGCCTCCCCGGTGGCGGGGTCGCGCAGGACGCTCGGTGCCCGCAGCCGCCCGGGCAGCCACAGGAGCGGGTGCCACATCGCCTCGGGGCGCAGCGCCGGCCAGCGGCGGTGCCCCTCCGGTACGGTCCAGGGCATCGGGAGCGGCGTCGCCGAGAGCGGGGAGAGCAGCACCTCGTCCTCGGCGAGCCCCGTGAACGTGCGCCACATCTGCAGCCGCTCGACCGTGTCGAGCGCCGACGCGGGCAGCAGGAGGTGCTCTCCTGGCCCGACGTCGAGCGTGCGGCGCCTGTGCTCCACGGAAGTCCTCTCTCGCGATGTCGTCGGACGGGCCTATGCCGTCCTCGCGACGGCCAGCCTGCTCGCCAGAGGAAGACGAGGCCGTCGGCGCCGCGATGACGCGGTGTGACCGACGTCACACAATTCTCGGGCTGCGAGCGCTCCGTTTTCGTGGTGGCGCCGCACACACCCATGACATGGAGATCGTGTCCGCCGCCACCGACACCGCCGTGGTCCGCCCGCTGCACGACCGTGCGAGCGACGAGCTCGACCGCACGACGACGGAGCTCGCGCTCCGCGTGCGCGCCGGGACCCTCGCCGAGCGCGAGGCGCGCATGAGGATCTACGAGGCGACCTTCCGCACGGGCATCGTGCGGGCGGAGACGCTGCGCTACTGCCACCGGCACAACATCGCGCGCTTCCTCCACGACGACATGGTCGAGGCGGCGGTGGACTTCTACACGCGCAAGATCCTCGACCTGCCGAGCGTCGACGGTGCGGAGGGCGACTCCACCGGCCGCAACGGCACGAAGTTCTTCGACCTCGAGGTCTTCGCGGACGGCGCGAGCGCGGCCGGCTCGATCCGGCAGGCGCTCGGCGACTACACGCTCATGCACCGCACGCTCCTGCGCAGCGTGCGCTCCGCGCGCAAGGTCGGCCAGATCGTCTCGACCGAGCTCCTCGAGGGCACCATCGACGCCGACGGTCGCCTCGCCGGCCTCGTCCACGAGCTGCCCGTCGTGCCCGACCCGGCCGCCGAGGTGCTCGACGCGGGGCGCAACGAGCGCCTCGACCGGCTCTACGACGCGCACGGCAGCGCGGCGGCACGGCAGCGCGGCGTCCTGCGGACCCACATCGACGCGTCGGCGATCCGGGACGCGTTCGACCTGCCGGAGCTGGCGCGGCCGCTCGACCCGGAGGTGCGCACGCGCATGCTCGCGTGGGTCGAGGAGGACCCCGCCATCGCGCTGCGGTCCGTCCTCGCCCGCCACCGGACGCCGCCGTGCCGCCGCACCGAGGCGCTCGGCCGGCTCTGGGCGGCCTTCGACGACGCCGAGCTCGAGACCGTCGCGGAGCACGAGTACGGCGAGAAGATCGCGGACCTGCTCGTGCGCGACGTCCTCGCCGACCGCGCACGGCCGGGCCGTCCCGCGGTGTCGCGCACGCGCGTCGCCGTGAAGCGGGCCGTCGCCGGCTGCAAGGTCGACGGCGCCTGGGTGACGGACCTCACCGCCGTGTTCCTCGAGCACGAGCACGAGGCGCGCTCCGCCTGGGACCCGGACCGCGGGGCGGGCGAGTCGACGCGGGACTCCGTGCGGTACCTGCGGTCGCTCGCCGCAGCGGCCGCGCTTCCCGGCACCCCGCTCGGACGCACGCCCGCGCAGGTGCGTGGGACGCTCGCGGAGCTCGTCGCGACCGCCCGTCAGGGCACGAGCGCGAAGCGCACGGAGGCCGGCCCGGCGGCTGTGCGCGCAGCCGTCTAGCAGCGCGCCGCAGCGCTTCCCGGAGCGCCCCTCACCCGCCGTCCGCGCCGGGAGAGGGGCGCTCCGTCTGCATAGGGACACCGAACGTCGAGAGCCTCGTCCGCCGAGGCCACGAGAGGAGATCCCATGGGCCCCGCCATTCCCGCGCGCACGCGGGCGAAGACCGTCGCGGAGCGCTGTGCGCCCCTCACCAAGGAGCTCGCCCGCCGCCGGTCCGGCAAGCCGCTGACGCCGGTCGACGTGCACGAGCAGATCGCCTCCCTGGTCGACGAGCTCGTCGTGCAGGGCATGACCCGTGGTGAGGCCGCCGGCCTCGTCAACCGCGCGGCGCAGAAGGCCACCGCCGCGTGAGGGCGCTGCGGCGGCCCTGGGAGGTCGTCGGCGTCGTGCGCCGGAGCGACGGGGACGACGCCGGGCACCCCGCAGGCCCTGCGCCCGTCGTGCCCGTGCCCCCCGCGTGGCAGCACCGCTGCGACGCCTGCGGCACGTGGGCCTGCGTCCACGTGCGCGTCGCGAGCGCGGCGAGCTCCTGCTGTGCGCCGAGCACTTCCGCACCCACGAGGCGACGCTCGACGCGCGCGGCTACGCCGTGTCGTGGGGCGCCACGGAGCACCCCGCGTAGTCCCGGAAACCACCCGCTCGACCCCCCACGAACCCCGCCGACCCGCCGACAGTGCCCGGTGATCGCCCCCCGTACGCGGCGGGAGATCGCCGGAGCACCAGGAGGGAGCTCCGGGGACCGTTCGCCGGAGCCGGCGACGGACGAAGACGCCAGTGATGGCAGGGGGAGGTTGCCGTGGACGAGATGGACGAGATCGTTCACGAGTTCCTGGTCGAGTCGTACGAGAACCTCGACCAGCTCGACCAGGACCTCGTGGCGCTCGAGAGCGACCCGTCGTCGCGCACGCTGCTCAGCAGCATCTTCCGCACGGTGCACACGATCAAGGGCACGAGCGGGTTCCTCGGGTTCGGCAACCTGGAGCGCGTGTCCCACGTGGGCGAGTCGCTGCTGTCGGAGCTGCGCGACGGCAAGCGGGACATGGACCAGCCGACGGCCGACGTGCTGCTCGCGCTCGTCGACACGCTCCGGGCGATCCTGGCCCGGGTCGAGTCGGGAGCCGGCGACGACCTCGACGTCGAGCCGATGGTCGAGCAGATCGTGGCCGTCCAGGAGGGCCGCGCCGTCGAGGGCGCAGGGCCACGGGCCGCGAGCCCGGACTCGGACGAGGCCACCGGGGACGCCGCCGCACCGGTCGACGAGGACCCGGCCGAGGCGGTCGACGCGGTCTCGGCCGCCGACGCGGTGGCCACGGCCGAGGTGCCCGCAGAGCCGGTGCCCGCCCCCGAACCGGTGCCCGCCCCGGCCCCGGAGGCCGCCGCGCCGCCCGCGGTGCCGGCGCCGACGACGGGACCGCGCGCCGAGGAGACCGAGACGCACCAGCGCAACGCCGCCGAGGGCTCGATCCGCGTCGACGTGGACCTGCTCGACACGCTCATGCGCCAGGTCGGCGAGCTCGTGCTCGTGCGCAACCAGATCGACCGCATCGCCGGCGAGGGGGAGGACCAGGACACCAAGCGGTCCGCCCAGCGGCTGAGCCTCATCGCCTCGGAGCTGCAGGAGGGCGTCATGAAGACGCGCATGCAGCCGATCGAGCACCTGTGGTCGAAGATGCCGCGCGTCGTGCGCGACCTCGCCAAGATGCTGGGGCGCGACGTGCGCATCGAGATGGTCGGCGGCGACACCGAGCTCGACCGCTCGCTGCTCGAGGCCGTGAAGGACCCGCTGACGCACCTGGTGCGCAACGCGGTCGACCACGGCATCGAGGCTCCGGAGGTGCGGGTCGCCGCGGGCAAGCGCGCCCAGGGCCTCGTGACGCTGCGCGCCTACCACTCGAACGGCCAGGTCGTCGTCGAGATCACCGACGACGGGGCCGGTATCGACCCCGAGAAGGTCGGGCGCACGGCGGTGAGCAAGGGCCTGCGCACGGCGGCGGACGTCGCCGCCATGACGCCGCCCGAGCTGCTCGACCTGCTGTTCCTGCCCGGGTTCTCGACGGCCGCCAAGGTCACCAACGTGTCCGGCCGCGGCGTCGGCATGGACGTCGTGCGCACCAACATCGAGGCCATCGGCGGGTCCGTCGACGTCGAGTCCGCGGTGGGGACCGGCACCACGTGGCGCATGCGCATCCCGCTGACGCTCGCGATCATGCCTGCGCTCACGGTGACGTGCTGCGGCTCCGTGTACGCGATCCCGCAGGTGAGCCTGCTGGAGCTCGTGGCGCTGGGCGACCAGCACGGCGAGATCGAGCACGTCGGCACCGCGCCGGTCTTCCGGCTGCGCGGGACCCTCCTGCCGCTGATCTCGCTGGCCGAGGTGCTCGGGCTGGAGCAGGAGGCCGAGGGCCGCGTCATCGCCGTCGTCGAGGCCGACGAGCAGCGCTTCGGCGTCATCGTGGACCGGGTCCTCAACATGGAGGAGATCGTCGTCAAGGCGATCGCCAGCCGTCTCAAGCAGATCGGCATGTACTCCGGGGCGACGGTCCTCGGGGACGGCGGTGTCGCGCTCATCCTCGACCTCCAGGCGATCGCCCGGCGCGTGCTGTCGGCCGAGGCGGCGAGCCTCGCGCGGGCGCACGTCCAGGAGGCCGCCGACGAGCTCACCGCGACCGAGCAGACGCTCGTCGTCGGGGCGGGGGAGCGTCGGGTCGCGATCCCGCTGTCCGCGGTCACGCGGCTCGAGCGCATCCGCGCCGAGACCATCGAGCGGGTCGGCGCGCGCGAGGTGCTCCAGTACCGCGGCGCGCTGCTGCCGCTCGTGCGGCTCGACCAGCTGCTCGGCGCGAGCAGCGGCCTTCCGGCGGACGAGCTCGACGTCGTCGTGTACACGCGCGGCGGCCGGAGCATCGCGATGGCCGTCACCGAGATCGTCGACATCGTCGAGGACGACGCGCGTCGTCACAGCGACATCGACGACCACGGGCTCCTCGGCTCGACGGTGCTCAAGGACCGGGTGACCGAGCTGCTCGACGTGCGCAGCGCCGTCCAGGCGGCCGACCCCGGGTTCTTCGACGACGTCGAGGCCGGTGACCTCTCCGAGCTCGACGGCGTGGAGGACCTCCACGACCCGCTGGCCGGTTCCGGCCTGACCCTGGCAGGTGCACGATGACCACCCAGCTCGTGACGTTCACGCTCGACGACCGCCTCTGCGGCATCCCGGTCGACCGGGTCCAGGAGGTGCTCCCCGGCGGGACGCGCACCCGGGTCCCGCTCGCACCCGACGACGTCGCCGGCCTCGTCAACCTGCGCGGGCAGGTCGTCCTCTCGGTGGACCTGCGCCGCCGGCTGGGCATGCCCGCCCGGGACGAGGACCAGATGATGGTCGTCGTCTTCGTCGGCGACGAGACCGTGAGCCTGCTCGTCGACCAGATCGGCGACGTCCTCGAGGTCGACGCCGAGCAGTTCGAGGCACCGCCGCAGACGCTCACCGACGAGCTCCAGGCGGTCATCCTCGGCGCGTACAAGCTGCCCCAGCGGCTGCTCCTCGCGCTCGACGTCGACGCCGCGGCCTCCTGAGCCGCACCTTCCCTTCTTCCCGCACGTTCTTCCGTTCCTGAGGAGTACCCCCATGTCCACCCACGACACGTCCCCCCGCACGGCGACCCGCCGGCGTCGCCGCTTCGCCGACCTCTCGGTCCGCACCAAGGTGCTCGTCGCGCTCGGCGTCCTCGCCACCGTGCTGGTCCTGATCGTCGGGTTCGCGCTGACGAGCCTGCGCTCGCTGGCGGCCAGCACGGCCTCGGTCACCGACGTCGCCAACTCGCTCCTGCGCAGCAACGCGCAGGTCGACCACGACACGCAGGAGGCCTGGCGGCTGACCTACCAGTACCCGCTCGTCCAGGGCGAGGCGCGCGCCGCGGTCGTCGCCCAGATGGATGCGACCGACGCGCTGGTCGCGGAGCAGTCGGCGGCGATCGACGCGGTGCTCGAGGCCGCGGGCGTCGACGAGCCGAACTGGAACGAGTTCAAGGCCTCGTGGGCCGAGTGGGTCGCGTTCCGCGACGCGTCGCTCATGCCCGCGGTCGACGCGGGCGGGGTCTCGCCGGAGCTCCAGGCGCAGAACGACGAGATCATCGCGACGTACCGCGCGGCGCTCGGAGCGTCCGGTGCCGGCGTGTACGACTACCTCGGCACGGTCGCGGACGACGCGGCTGCCGAGTCGTCGCGGACGTTCCTCCTCATGATCGTGCTGTCGGCCGCGGGCCTGGTGCTGTCGCTGCTGCTCGGCGTCCGCGTCGCGAACTCGATCCGGCGGTCGGCCGACAAGGTCCGGGGGTCGCTGGACGCCCTCGCCGCCGGTGACCTCACGGTGCCGGCGGACGTGGACAGCCGGGACGAGCTGGGGCAGATGGCCGTGTCCCTGACGACGGCGCAGACGAACCTGCGCGGCATCATCGGTGAGGTCGCGGGGACGTCGGAGGCGGTCGCGGCGGCGGCGGAGCAGCTGTCGGCGACGAGCCAGCAGTTCTCGGCGAGCACGACGGAGGCCGCGACGCGGTCGGGCGCGGTGGCGTCGGCGGCGGAGCAGGTGTCGCAGAACGTGCAGACGGTCGCGGCGGGTGCCGAGCAGATGGGCGCGTCGATCCGGGAGATCGCGCAGAACTCGAACGAGGCGGCGAAGGTCGCGAACAAGGCGACCGACCGCGCGGCGGCGACGAACGAGACGGTGCAGAAGCTCGGCACGTCCTCGCAGGAGATCGGTGACGTGATCAAGGTGATCACCTCGATCGCGGAGCAGACGAACCTGCTGGCGCTGAACGCGACGATCGAGGCGGCGCGCGCGGGGAGGCCGGCAAGGGCTTCGCGGTCGTGGCGAGCGAGGTCAAGGAGCTGGCGCAGGAGACGGCGAAGGCGACCGAGGACATCGCGCGCCGGGTCGAGGCGATCCAGGGCGACACGGCGAGCGCGGTGGACGCGATCGGGGAGATCGCGGACATCATCGGCCAGATCAACGACTACCAGCTGACCATCGCCTCGGCGGTGGAGGAGCAGACCGCGACGACGACGGAGATGTCGCGCGGCGTCCAGGAGTCCGCGACCGGTGCCGGGGAGATCGCCGACACGATCACCGGGATCGCGACGGCGGCGTCGTCCAACACGGCGGCGCTCGACCAGATCAACGGGGCCGTGGGCGAGCTCGCCCGCATGTCGGCCGAGCTGCGCGCCCGCGCGGCCCAGTTCGCCTACTGACCCCGGCGGTCCCCCAGACCAGGGCGGCGGCTGCCGGCCCCCACCGGCAGCCGCCGTCCGACCTCGGAGCACCCGACTCCGAGGACCACGCGGCAACCCACCGAAGGACCTCCACGCACCACTGACCGAAGGACACCGTCATGAGCACCCGTACCCGGACGCGTCGCCTGCGCGACCTGTCCATCCGCACCAAGGTCCTCTCCGCCGTCGGCGTGATGGCCGTCGCCGCGGCCGCCATCGGCGTCGTGGGCGCGGGCCAGGTGGGCAACCTCGCCGCCGAGCAGGAACGGGTGTACCAGCAGCGCGTCGAGCCGATGGTCGACTTCGCCGCGGCGCACCGCATGTACCAGGGTGCGCGGGCGCGCACGGCCGCGATGGGGATGCTGTCTCCCGGGCGGCTCGACCTCGCGGTCGCGGAGATCGAGACCTTCACGACGGACGCGACGGACCTGCTCGAGACGCTGCGGCCCGTGGCGGCCGACCCGGCGGCCGTCGACGCGGCCGTGGCCGCCGTGACGAACTACGGCGCGACGGTGCGCGGCGACTGGCTCGACGTCGTGCGCGGCGGCGACCGCGCCGTCATCGAGCGCTACTACGACGAGACGATGCAGCCGCTGTCCGACATCGTCAACGACTCGCTCACCGCGCTCACGGAGCTGCAGGCGCAGTCCGCGGCGGAGGCGAACGACGAGGTCGCCGCCCTCGCGCTCGGCACGGAACGCCTCATCCTCGTCATCCTCGTCGCCGGTCTCGTCGCCGGGTTCGGGCTCGCGCTCGTCGTCGTGCGTCGGATCATGCGCAACGTCCGGAGCATCGGCACGGCCGTCGACGCCCTCGGCGCCGGCGACCTCACCGTCCGGCCGCAGGCCGACTCCCGGGACGAGCTGGGCCGGATGACCGACAGCCTCGCCGGCTCGATCGCCTCCCTGCGCGCCACGATCGGCAGCGTCAACGAGGTGACCTCCGCGGTGGCCGCGAGCGCGGAGGAGCTGGCGGCGTCCACGACGCAGCTCGTCGCGACGACGGAACGGTCGTCCGCGCAGTCGGACGCGGTCGCGTCGGCGGCGGAGCAGGTGTCGCAGAACGTGCGGACGGTGGCTGCGGGTGCCGAGGAGATGGGGGCGTCGATCCGGGAGATCGCGCAGAACTCGAACGAGGCGGCGAAGGTCGCGAACCTGGCGACGGAGCAGGCGGCGGTGACGAACGAGACGGTGCAGAAGCTCGGGTCGTCGTCGCAGGAGATCGGGAACGTGATCAAGGTGATCACCTCGATCGCGGAGCAGACGAACCTGCTGGCGCTGAACGCGA
The DNA here is from genome assembly GCF_001942335.1 of Cellulosimicrobium sp. CUA-896. Classification (GTDB taxonomy): domain Bacteria; phylum Actinomycetota; class Actinomycetes; order Actinomycetales; family Cellulomonadaceae; genus Cellulosimicrobium. The sequence goes on from NZ_MKKH01000012.1 coordinate 56,925, forward strand.
CGATCGAGGCGGCGCGCGCGGGGAGGCCGGCAAGGGGTTCGCGGTGGTGGCGAGCGAGGTCAAGGAGCTGGCGCAGGAGACGGCGAAGGCGACCGAGGACATCGCGCGTCGGGTGGAGGCGATCCAGGGCGACACCGAGGGTGCCGTGGGTGCGATCGCGGAGATCACGCAGATCATCGGGCAGATCAACGACTACCAGCTGACCATCGCCTCGGCGGTGGAGGAGCAGAGCGCGACGACGACCGAGATGTCGCGCGGCGTCCAGGAGTCCGCCACCGGGGCCAGCGAGATCGCCGGGAACATCACCGGGATCGCCTCGGGCGCCAGGAGAACGCCCGGACCATGGAGCAGATGAGCGCCGCGGTCGGCGAGCTCGCGCACGTCTCCGAGGAGCTGCGGGCCCGCGTCTCCCGGTTCCGGCTCTGACGCCTCGACCGTGACCCGCACGACCCCCACCCCCCGCACGGCGCACCCCGCCGCCGTGCACGGCACCGAAGGAGGCCGAGGATGATCCGCGTCCTCGTGGTCGACGACTCCGTCGTCATCCGGCGCCTCGTCTCGCAGACCCTCGAGCGGGACCCCGACATCACCGTCGTCGGCACCGCGGCGGACGGCCGTCTCGCGCTGGCGAAGGTCGAGCAGCTCGACCCGGACGTCGTGACGCTCGACATCGAGATGCCGACGATGAACGGGATCGAGACCGTGCGCGCGCTCCGCGCGGCCGGGCGGCGCATGCCCGTCATCATGTTCTCGACGCTGACGGAGCGCGGCGCCGCCGCGACGCTCGACGCGCTGACGGCCGGCGCCACCGACTACGTCACGAAGCCGAGCGGCGCCGGCTCGGTGCAGACCGCCCTCGAGCGGGTCGGCCTCGAGCTCGTGCCGAAGATCAAGGCGCTCGTCCCCCGGGCGACCCGGGCCTCGGCGGCCCCCGCGGCGCCGACGTCGGCCGCGGCGGGGCCGCCGCGCACGGGAGGCCGGCCGGCGCCGGTCAAGCCGGTCCGTGCGGTCGTGGTGGGCTCGTCCACCGGCGGCCCCGAGGCGCTGCGCGTCGTCCTGTCGGCGCTGCGCCGGCCGTTGCCCGTGCCGATGCTCCTCGTCCAGCACATGCCGCCGGTGTTCACGCGTCAGCTCGCCGAACGGCTCGACCGCGAGGGCGCGACCCGCGTCGTCGAGTCGGCCGGGGGAGAGGTGCTGCAGCCCGGCCACGCCTACCTGGCCCCGGGCGGGCGCCACCTCGAGGTCGTCCGCGAGGGCGCGCACCTCGCCACGCGTCTCACCGACGGGCCGCCCGTCAACTTCACGCGCCCGGCCGTCGACGTGCTGTTCCGCTCCGCGGTGCGCGTGCTCGGCGGGGACCTGCTGGCGCTCGTGCTCACCGGCATGGGCTCCGACGGCCGGGACGGCGCGGGCGAGATCGCCCGCGCGGGCGGCCACGTCGTCGCCCAGGACGAGCGGACCTCGGTCGTGTGGGGCATGCCCGGGGCCGTCACGACCGCGGGCCACGCCCACCAGGTCCTCCCGCTCGACCAGGTCGCCCGTGCCGTGTCGACCGCGACCGAAGGAGCACGCGCATGACCGTCTCCACCCAGTCGTTCAGCTACGTGAGCGACCTGGTCCGCAAGCACAGCGCGATCCAGCTGACGCCCGGCAAGGAGTACCTCGTCGAGTCCCGGCTCGGGCCGCTCGCGCGCGAGAAGGGGCTCCAGGGCCCCGACGCCGTCGAGAGCTATGTGCAGCGCTACGTGCGCGGCGGCTCGGCCGTCGAGGTCGTGCGCGTCGTCGAGGCGATGACCACGAACGAGACCTCCTGGTTCCGGGACTCCTCGCCGTTCACGGCCCTGCGCCGCGTCATCCTGCCGGCCGTCGCGGGCACGGACCTCAACGTCTGGTCCGCCGCGTGCTCGACCGGCCAGGAGCCGTACAGCATCGCGATGGTGCTGCGCGAGGAGAACGTCGCGCGCTACCGCATCCTCGCGACGGACATCAACGCCCAGGTCGTCGCCCGGGCGCGCACGGGCCGCTACAGCCAGCTGGAGGTCAACCGCGGCCTGCCCGCGCCGATGCTCGTGCGCAACTTCACGCGCGTCGGCGCTGAGTGGGAGGTCGACGCGGCGCTGCGCGGCAGCATCTCGTTCCAGCAGCACAACCTGCTCGACCCGCCGCCCGGCACCGGGCAGTTCGACGTCGTGTTCCTGCGCAACGTCCTCATCTACTTCGACATGCCCACGAAGCAGTCGATCCTCGCCCGGCTCCGCCGCCGGGTGCGCCCCGGTGGCTTCCTGGTCCTGGGGGCCGCCGAGACCACCGTCGGCGTCGACCCCTCGTGGGACCGGGTCGACGTCACGCAGGGCTCCATCTACCGACTCCGAGGAGGCAGCGCATGAGAGCGCTGATCATCGACGACGCCCGTGTGATGCGCCGCATCGTCGCCACGACACTGCACGATCTCGGCTTCGAGACGGCCCAGGCGGCCGACGGGCGCGAGGCGCTCGACCTGCTGGAGGCGGGCGAGCGCTTCGACCTCGCGTGCGTCGACTGGAACATGCCGGTCATGGACGGGCTGGAGTTCGTCCAGGCCGTGCGCGCGAACCGCGACTGGCGCGACCTCACGCTCATGATGGTCACGACCGAGTCGGAGCAGGGGCAGATCGTGCGCGCCCTCGCTGCGGGCGCCCACGAGTACCTCATCAAGCCGTTCACCCCCGACGCCCTCATGGCGAAGCTCGACATGCTCGGGCTCCTACCGACGAAGGAACTCGCATGATCGACACCCACGAGACGCTCGCGCTGAGCGTCGTCCCGATCGCCCAAGACCTGTTCACCGCGATGATCGACGGCGAGCCGGGCCTGCTGACGCCGGAGCCCGCGACGCTGCCGGTCGTGGACCCGGTGCACGCCTGGGTCGACATCGTCGGGCCGGCGCACTACCGCGCGCTGGTCGTCACGGGCCGCGCCACCGCGGACCGCCTGGCGCGCGCCCTGCTGCAGATGGCCGACGACGAGGACGTCTCGCTCGAGGACGTCCAGGACGCGCTCGGGGAGGTCGCGAACGTCGTCGGCGGCAACCTCAAGGGGATGCTGCCCGAGGGCTCGTCGTTGACCCTGCCGGTCGTCGACGTCGTCGGCCCGACCGCCACCCGCCCCGCCGACCACGAGCAGCCCCTGCTGTGGCGCGGCGACCCCCTCGTCATCTCCCTGTGGACCCCGAAGAACGGAGAAGAGCTGTGAAGGTCCTCGTCGCCGACGACAGCCGCGTCATGCGGCAGATCGTCGTCCGCACCCTCCGCCAGGCCGGCTTCAGCGCCTGGGACGTCGTCCAGGCCGGTGACGGCGCGGAGGCGCTCGCCATGGCGCAGTCCGAGCAGCCCGACCTGGTGCTGTCCGACTGGAACATGCCCGAGATGAACGGCATCGACGTCCTGCGCTCGCTGCGCGCCGCCGGCTCGACGGTCCCGTTCGGATTCGTCACGTCGGAGGGCTCGCCGCAGATGCGTGAGCTCGCCGACAGCGAGGGCGCGCTGTTCCTCATCGCGAAGCCGTTCGACGCCGATACGTTCGAGACGGCCCTGCGGCCGCACTTCCGCTGACCCACCCGCCCCACCCGGAGGAGCACTCCTGTGATCACCGCGACGCCCCTGCCCCAGCTCAAGGAGCTGCGCGACCTGTACGGGGGCCTGGTCGGCCGTGACTGCACGGTCGAGCGCGTCAACGAGCTCATGTCGCCCGAGACGAGGCCCGGCGTGATCGTCGCCACCTACGTGAGCAACCGCGCGCAGGTGGAGGCGGTCGTCGCCGTCGACGTGCCGCTCGGCGCGTACCTCGGCGCGGCCATCGGCCTCATGCCGCCCGCGCCGGCCAAGGACGCCGTGGCCGACGGCGCGCTCACCGACGTCCTGCTCGAGAACGTGGGGGAGGTCCTCAACGTGACGGCCGCGCTGTTCAACGCCGAGGGCGCCCCGCACCTCAAGCTCGCGGAGGTGTTCGACTCGACCCGCGGCGCCCTGCCGGGCGCACCGGTGTCGTTCCTGCGCAGCACCGGACGCCGCGTGGACGCCTCGGTCGAGATCGCCGGCTACGGCGGGGGAGCGCTCACCGTCGTCCTGCGGTAGCCCGCCCGTCGGCCGCCACCGGCCCGCACACCACGAACGGCTCGCCTCGGACCACGAGGCGAGCGTTCGTGCGTGCGCGGACGCGGATCAGGCGGGTGCGAGCTCCCGGCGCAGCTCGTGGCCCTGGCCCTCGAGGATCGCCTGGACGGCGGCCCCGGTATCGGGGTGGACGAGGACGGGCGCGACGAGGTTCACGCTCACCGCACCGTGGCGGGCGTTCGCCACGACGAGCAGGACGGGCTCCTCGTCGCCCGCGCCGATGCGGTCGAGGTCGGCGGCGGGGATGGCCGGCGCGTAGTCCGGCACCCACCGCGTCGGGGTGAGGACGAGCATCTCGACGCCCGGGGCGTCGAGCGCGGCGAGCGTGTAGACGCCGTCGTCGTCCTCGGCCAGGAGCTCGAAGCGGCGGGCGTCGAGCCCGGGGGGCGGGGTCACGAAGGTGATGGCGGTCATCAGCGGATGTAGTCCATGAGAGAGGGCTGGAGGAGGTTGGCGCCGATGCTCAGGGTCGCCTGGTACGCGACCTGCTTGAGCTGCAGGTCGATGGCGAGCTCGGCGATGTCGGCGTCCTCGATGCCGGCGCGGCGCGTCTCGAGGCTCGTGCGCGTGCCGAGGTTGGTGTCCGCGGCCCGCTCGAGCTGGTTCTGGCGGGCGCCCACGGTCGTGTGCTGGGTGAGGACGGCGTCGAGGCGCGCGTCCACGGCCGCGAGGTGGCCGCCGGTGCCCGTGTTCGCCCGCAGGTCCGCCGCCACGGTGTCGAGCAGCGCGAAGACCGAGGTGGCGCCCTCGCCGAAGACGCTGGCGCCGTCGATGTCGACGCGGACGGTCGTGTCGACGCCGATGCGCCGTTCGACGCCGGTGCCGGCGCCGCCCGTGAAGGTGTAGTCGTCCCGGAAGGCGACGCCCTCGTCGGACGTGCCGGCGAACACGGTGCGGCCCAGGTACGTCGCGTTGGACTGGCGCAGCAGCTCGTCGCGCAGCTCCTCGACCTCGGCGGCGATGGCCTCGCGTGCCTCGGGGGACGCCGTGTCCGACGCCCCCTGGAGCACGAGGTCGCGCACCTTCTGCACGACGTCCGTCACCGTGCCGAGGGTCGTGTCGAGCGTCGCGAGCCAGCCGTCGCCGTTGGCGATGTTGCGCTCGTACTGCTGCTCGGTGGCGAGCTGGTTGCGCACCGTGAGCGCGTCCGCCGCGGAGGACGGGTCGCTCGACGCGCGCACGAGCTTGCGGCCGGACGTGCCCTGCTCCTGCAGCTCGGCGATCCGGGCCAGGTTGGACTGCAGGCTCCTCGTGACGTAGGACGCCTGCATCTGGTTGGTGATGCGCACGGTTCTCCCCTCGCGGGCCGGTCGGCCGGGTTACAGGCCGACGCGGCCGGTGCGGTTGATGAGCTGGTCGAGCATCTCGTCGACGGCGGTGAGCACGCGCGCCGCGCCCTGGTAGGCGTGCTGGTACTGCATGAGGTTGACGGTCTCCTCGTCCAGCGAGACGGCGGACTGGGACAGCAGGTCGTTGAACGCCGCGGTCGACGCCGTGGTCGCGAGGCGCGCGTCGTAGCCCGCGGACGCGGAGCGCACGGCGAGCTGCGTGACGTGCGCCGACCACGCCGCGTCGGGGCCGTCCTTCGCGAGACCGAGACCGGAGATGGCGTCCGCGACCGACCCGTCGAGCGCTCCCGCGCCGGCGGCGGCCGTCGCGACGCCACCGGGCTCCGTCACCGCGACGCGCAGCCCGGCGGCGGGCGGCTCGCCCGCGGCGAAGGTGAAGAAGGCGCCGCCCGGCGCTCCCGACGGAGTGAGCGCCGTGGCGTGCAGGGCGTTCACCTGGGTCGCGAGCTCGGTGGCGAGCGCGTCGTAGCCGGCCGCGGCCTGCGCGTAGACGCCCCCGTCCCCGGCGGGCGCCATGGCCGACAGGTGGCCGGCGAGCTCGCCGCCCTCGAGCGCGACGGGCACGCCGGCCCGGTGCGCCCACTCGAGCCGCACGGGGTCGCCGGCGGAGCCGTCGAGCGACGCCGAGCCGGCCAGGCGGACCTCGTTGACCCGGTTGCCGTCGACGAGGAAGTTGCCCCCGACGAGCACGTTGACCGTGCCGTCCGGGTTGCTGCTCGTCTGCGCGCCGGCGAGGCGCGCGAGCTCGGTCGTGAGGAGGTTGCGCTGGTCGACGAGCTCGTTGACCGAGCCGCCCTGCCCGCTCGCGTGAGAATCTGGACGTTGAGCGCCGCGATCTTGCCGGCGGCGGTGTTGACCTCCGAGACGAGCGAGCCGGCGGTCGTGCGCGCCTGGTCCCACGCCGTCTCGACGCGGCCGCGGCCCTCCACGAGCCGGTCGACGATCGCGCCGGCCTCCTCGATGACGACCCAGGCCTGCGCGTCCTCGCCGGGCGAGTTCGCGACGTCCTGCCACGCGCCCCAGAACGACTGGAGCGCGGCGGACAGGCCCGCGTCGGACGGCTCGCCGTGGATGTCCTCGACCGCCGTGTACGCGTCCGCGCGCACGCCGGAGTAGCCGTCGCTCGACGCCGTCTGGCGCACGCGCGCCTCGAGGAAGAGGTCGCCCAGGCGCGCGACGCCGTCGATGCTCACGCCCTGGCCGTTGCGCGTGGTCTGCGCGAGGCGGCCGAGGCCCATCTCGCCGAGCGGAGCGACCGCCGACTGCTGGACGCGCTGGCGCGTGTAGCCCTCCGTGTTCACGTTGGACACGTTCTGGCCGGTGACGTCCATGCCCGCCTGGGCGGCGGTGAGCCCCCGGAAGGCGGTGTTGAGGATGGCGAACGAGCTCACGGAGCGACTCCCTTACAGGACCGTGTCGAAGAGGTGGGCGACCGACGACTGCGACGTGGCGGCGCCGGTGGCGTCGTACGTGCGCGCCTCCCCGCCGAGCGTCGCGAGCGTCTCCTGCGTCGAGCGCGCCGCGTGGTTCACGAACTGGGCGTTGGCGTCGCGGACCGTCTTGATGCGCACGGTCAGCTCGGTGAGACCCGCGAGGTGCCCCTCGAAGATCTCGCGCCACGGGCCGCCCGCCGGGGCGGCCGCGACCAGCTCGCGCAGCGGCGCGTCGGGCTCGAGGCCCCACGACGTGGCGACGGTCTCGGACGCGACGGTGCGCACCAGGGTGGCCTCGCGCACCTTCTCGACGACGGTCTCGACCTCGCGGTTGGCGTGCGCGAGCCAGCGCGTGCGCCCGGCGGTGAGCAGCAGCTGCTCCTCCTCGAGCTTGAACAGCAGCATCTCGAGCAGCTCGCGCTCTCGCCACAGCAGGGTCGACAGCTCCTGAGGGCCCAACGTGCCTCTCCCTTCCGTGCGCGACGACGGCGGGCGCAGACCCGCTCGGGGAGCACTGTCGGCCACCGCGGACCGGATGTGGGGGACGACCTCACGCCCGGCCGGATCGCGACTGACGGGCGCGCCGCGCGCATGGGAGGAGCAGACGCGGTCGCCGCCGCGTGCGTCGACCGCGTCCTCCTCGGTGCCGCACCGGGGTCTTGCCCAGCAGAAAGGAGCTCCGGCGTGAACCTCTCCGAGCGCAACGCACTCGTCGTGGACAACCTCGCCCTCGTGGGCTTCCTCGTCTCGGACCTGTGCGCTCGTGCGGACCACCTGTCGCGCGAGGACCTCGCGTCGGTGGGGGCGATCGCGCTCACGACCGCTGCCGGCACCTACGACCCCTCCCGCGGCGTGCCCTTCGGCGCCTACGCCCGCCGCCGCATCGTCGGCGCGCTCGCCGACGAGCTGCGCTCCCAGGACTGGGCGCCGCGGTCGGCCCGCAAGCGGATCAAGGAGCTCACGGCGGTGGAGCAGGCGCTCACGGCCTCGCTCGGACGCGAGCCCACCGACGCCCAGCTCGCCGAGGCCATGGGCGTCGCCGTCGCGGACGTGCGGTCCATCCGCGACGACGCGGGCCGCTCGATCGTCGCCATGGAGGACGCGACCTACGAGCACGTCGTCCTCGACGCGCCCGGCCCGGAGGAGCAGGTGCTCGCGGTCGAGGAGCGGCACGTGGTGCGCGAGGCGGTCGCCGCCCTGCCGTCGCAGCTGCGCTACATCGTCGAGCAGGTCTACTTCGCCGGCCGCAGCGTCGGCGAGCTCGCGGAGGAGCTGGGGATCGGGCACTCGACGGTGTCGCACGCGCGCATCGAGGCGGTCCGGCTGCTGCGCGAGGGGCTCCAGTCCCACTACCCCGACCGCGAGACGAAGGCGCCCGCCGCGCCGCTGTCCGCCCGGCGCCGCGAGTACCTGGCCGAGGTGGGCGAGCGGGTCGCGGGCGGCGCCACGCGGCGCGCGGCCTGGGACGTCCCCGCCGCCTCCTGACCCCCCGCCTCCGTCACGCAGCGGCTCGTGGCCCACCACGGCGCCCGCCGAGCCGACAGTCAGCGGTGACGGGCCGTCCTCGGCCCGGTCACCCGGCCGTCGGCCGAGGACGAAGGGATGTGGGGACGTGGGCTTCTCGATCGTGACGAACGTGGCTGCGAACGCGGGCCACCGCCAGCTCTCGCTGACCCATCGCGCGAAGGACGAGTCCGCGGAGCGGCTCGCGTCGGGGCTGCGCATCAACGAGGCGGCGGACGACACGGCGGGCCTGACCACCGCGGAGGGCCTGCGCGCCCAGGCGAACGGCAGCGCCGTCGCGCAGCGCAACGCGGCGGACGCCGTCGCGATGCTCCAGACGGCCGACGGCGCGCTCGGCGGCATCCACGACCTGCTGCACCGCATGCGCGAGCTCGCGCTGCAGGCGGCCTCCGACACGAACGGCCCCGACGCCCGTGCGGCGCTCGAGGCGGAGCTCGGTGCGCTCGCCCTGGAGATCGCCCGCGCGCACAACGAGTCGAGCTTCAACGGCGACCTCCTGCTGCACAGCGAGCCCACGGTCACGTTCCAGGTGGGCGCGGAGGGGAACGCCGCGTCGACGATCGCGGTGCAGCTCCCGCGCGTGACCTGGGCCGTGACGCCGGTGCTCGTCGCCGGCACCGGCGCGCTCGGCGTCAGCCTCACCGGGGCCGGCGACCCGGCCGCGGCGCACGACACCTCGCGGGCCGCCGTCGAGGCGATCGACCGCGCCATCGCGCGCGTCTCCGAGGAGCGCTCGCGCATGGGCGCGACGATCAACCGGATCGACCACGCCGCGCGGGTCGCGAGCGGGACGCACGAGAACCTCCGCGCGGCCGAGTCGGCGATCCGGGACGCGGACATCGCGAAGGAGGTGCGCGACGACGCCCGGCTCGGGCTCCTCGCGCAGGCGGGCACCGCGATGCTCGCGCAGGCGAACCAGGCGCCGTCGTCGGTCCTGCAGCTCCTCGGCTGAGGCCCGCCCCGCGCCGAGCACGCGGGGGCGGGTGAAAACCGGCACCGGCGCGATCCGTCGCCCACCGGGCGGGCACGAGCGCGGGGCGGCTGCCGAGAGTCCTCGGTGACCGGCCCACGGATGGGCTGGGGGATCATCCGACCGCCCGTCTCACGGAGGACGTCTCATGGGCTTCAGCGTCAACACCAACGTCTCGGCACTCAACACGTACCGGAACCTCACCACGACCCAGGACAGCCAGAGCAAGTCGCTCGAGAAGCTGTCGTCGGGTCTGCGGATCAACCGTGCGGCGGACGACGCCGCGGGTCTGTCGATCGCCGAGGGCCTGCGTGCGCAGGTCAACGGCTACGCGGTCGCGGCGCGCAACGCGCAGGACGGCATCTCGGTCGTGCAGACGGCCGAGGGTGCGCTCGGCGAGGCGCAGTCGATCCTGCAGCGCATGCGTGACCTGTCGGTGCAGGCGGCGAACGACACGAACAACGCCGACGCGCGCACGTCGGGCGTGCTCCAGCTCCTCGGCTGACCCTGACCGTCCGGCGGACGGCGGGGACCGACCTCCTCGCCGCCCGCCGGGTGCCGCACCGGCCGTCGGCCCGCACAGGACGGCCACGGCGACCGCCCGGCCCTGACCCGGCACCCGCCCGGGCCAACCCACCGCACCGCACCGCACCGCACCGCACCGCGCACCTGGAGGCGACCCGCGTGAGCATCTCCTTCTCCGGACTGTCGAGCAACATCGACACCGCCGCCATCGTGGACCAGCTCATCCAGGTGGAGTCGATCCCGCAGCTGCAGCTCCAGTCCAAGGTCAAGGCGCAGCGCAGCGAGATCTCCGCGCTCCAGGACCTCAACACGCGTATCGCCGCCCTCGCGACGACGGCGAAGGACCTCGCCAAGAGCGACGCCCTCGCGCTGTTCACCGGGACGAGCACCTCCGACTCCGTGACCGTCGCGGCCGGCGCGGGCGCGAGCGCCGGCAGCATCGACGTCGTGGTCGACCGGGTGGCGCCGCGCAGAAGTCCGTCACGGGCACCATGACCGCGGCCTCGGGCACGCGCTTCACGCTGACCGACTCCGAGGGCAACCACACCGAGCTCACGGCCGCGTCGACGTCGCTCGACGACGTCGTCGCCGCGATCAACGCGTCCGACGGCGGCGTGCGCGCCGTCAAGGTCGCGGCCGGCACCGACGCGGGCACGGGGGAGAAGCTGTACCGCCTCCAGCTCACCGCGACGGAGACCGGCGCGGCGAGCGCCTTCTCGTTCCACGCCGGGACGGCGGCCGAGGTGGACGCCGGCACGGCCACCGACCTGCTCGCCGCCCCGGGTGCCGCGACGGTCACGGCCGCCGCCGACTCCTCCGTGCGCCTGTGGGCCGGCACCGCCGCCGAGCAGACGGTGACGTCGAGCTCGTCGACCTTCACGGACCTCCTGCCCGGCGTCGACGTCACCGTCGCGAAGGCGTCCGCCGACCCGGTCACGGTCACCGTCGGGGACGACGCCGACGCCCGCGCCGCCACGGTCAAGGGACTCGTCGACGCGGTCTCCGCCATCCTGTCGCGCATCGCGGCGCAGACGAAGGTGACGATCGGCGCCGACGGCAGCACGTCGGGGGCGACGCTGGCCGGCGAGTCGGTCGCCCGCTCGGCACGTCAGGCCCTGCTCGACGCGACGACCTACCCGGTGGACGGCACGTCGTTGGCGACCATCGGCATCGAGATCACCCGCTACGGCGAGATCACGTTCGACGCCGAGAAGCTCGGTGCGGCGATGGCCGAGGACCCCGACGGCACGACGTCGCTCTTCTCGCAGGTCGCCGCGCGGGTCCAGGACGCCGCCGAGAGTCTGTCCGACAAGTACGACGGCATGCTCACGACCTCCATCCAGAGCCGCGAGACGACCGCGAAGCGCCTCGACGACCAGATCGCCGGGTGGGACCTGCGCCTCGACCAGCGCCGCGCGCGCCTGACGGCGCAGTTCACGGCGATGGAGGTCCAGCTCGCGAGGCTGGACTCGCAGCAGCAGTGGCTGACGGGGCAGCTCGCGGCGCTGACCCCGCAGCAGCGTACGAACTGACCGGTTCCGTCACCCCAGGAGCACCCGTGAACCACCTCGCCCACAGCGCCTACGGCCGCGACGCCGTCCTCACCGCGTCCCCGGCCCGCCTGCTGACCATGCTCTACGACCGGCTCGTGCTCGACCTGCGCCGGGCCGAGACGGCGCAGGGGGAGGAGCGGTGGTCCGCCGCGTCCGAGCAGCTCCTGCACGCGCAGGCGATCGTCGCCGAGCTGATGGGCTCGCTCGACACGTCGGTCTGGGACGCGCCGAGGACCTCATGGCCCTCTACCTGTACATGCACGAGGCGCTCGTCGCCGCGAACGTGCACCGCGACATCGCCCGCACGCACGAGGTCCTCGAGCTCGTGGTCCCGCTGCAGGAGACGTGGCGTCAGGCCGCGGAGCGGCTCCCGGCCGGGCACGGACGCGCCGCCCTCGGCCCGGGCTCGGTGTCCGGTGTCGCCTGAGGTGGTGACCGACGCCGGGACGGTCGCGCCGGCCGCGCCGGCCGCG